>NZ_CM020866.1:883745-991352 GCF_009866525.1 Spiroplasma poulsonii | reverse complement strand
GGTTAATTCATAAATCAATATTGCCATCACTAGTTTCTAATAAACCAAAGATAGTTTTACCCATTAAACTGGCTGTTAATTCATTTTTATCTAATTTTTCTTTTATTTTATAAGTTTCATATCATCAATTTAATTTTTCTAAAATGTCTTTACGATGAGACTTAAATAAAATATCTTTACCATTTACTAGTCGCATTTGATGGCGAGCAATAATATTTGCTAAATTAATAGTTCAATCATAATTATAAAATTTTAAAACACTATTAATATCATTTAAGTTTGGTAAACTAGGGAAAGTATTATTCATTGTTATTTTGCTCCTTTAATTTTAAAATAAGTGCATAATTAATAATATTTACTGTTAATAAATTTGGTTCATTTGATAAAACTTGTACACATACTTTAATTTTTGATATTTCTTAATATATTCGTTATATAAATTTAATTTACATATTGCTATATTATCTTTTTTAATTCTTGACAAAGTCTTTTTTTAACTTGTCCACAAACAGACATATAAGGTCTTTTTGCATTTATTACACGTTCATCATGTATTACATAAATATCTTTTTTCATTAAGTTAATCACTCCCTTTGTTGTCATAATTTATAATCGGATGAACTATTATGTTTAACCATTGGTATTAATTCAAAGTGTAAAGCATAAAAATCACTATCAAATGTATCATCATATAAATCTAACATTCGTTCTTCTCTTACATCGGGTTTATCTTCTCATTGAATTAATTCATATTGGGTTTTACTTACAGGACATTTTTCTCATAATCATTTTAATTGATTAGTATTTATTAACATTGTAAATGCTTCTACACGATGTTTTATTTTAAACTTCTGCTTTTGTGCTGGTTTAAAATTCATGTATTGACCAAAAGTATAATTATATTTTTCTCTATTTAAACTTTCTAATGTTGCATAAGCACTATCATCAACATTAATTGATATTCCTTGTTGTATTAAATTAAAATATTGGTTTAATTGATTGTTGTAAAACTCTAAAATATCTTTTACTTGTTCTAATGGTCCTTTAAATTGTTGCGTAGCATTTGAGTGTGTATATTCAGCAACTTTATAGGCTTTTTTATCAAATGAATTATATATTCAAAAGCTCGATGCTGTTGTATGTCCTTTGGGACTAGTAGAGTTTGCTAAGTCAACACCACCTAATAATTTCGTTGGTTGAATAATATCTGTTGCTTGCATAATATCAATATATCTTGCAAAGATTGAACCACTAGTATTACCGGGCAATCCTCAACTTCATACTCTTGCTCTTTCAATATCTAATTGTTCTAATCTTAATTGTTCATTAACTTTATCTTGTGGTAATTCGTAATTAAGTCTTCAACTAGAATAATGAATAATAATCTTCATATTTCATTTTTCAATATATTTAATTTGTTCATATTTACTACGCATTATTTGTTCATCAAAAGGCATTAATTCATTACAATAACCAACAATATATCTTTTTAAACTCTCAGGATTACATGTATTAATTGTTATTTTATTTTGATAACCACGAATAGCAAACTCTAAATCACTTAAATCTTTTTGTTGAAATTGGTCACATTCTTCTCTTCAATCAATAACTAATTTATATTTATTCAAATCAGCAAAAGCTTTTAATTTTTCTTTCCGACTTGGTGAATGTAAACCTTTACAATATATTTTGCTCCCATTTGATAAAGTAAAAGTAAAATTAGATAAATTAATAGTATAAGGAATATTATTTTCATCTAACATATTTCATATATTTTGAAATACACTATCTTTTAAATCTTTACTCCAATACATACTAGCAATGATACAAATTGGTTCTTTAATCAATAAACTAATTTTTAATAATTCACCAAACATTTTAATATTTGAAATAGTCTTACCACTATATCGTGTCCCAATTTGATTAATTTCATTAACTAACTCATATTTCTTTGCAAAGGGATATTTATTACCAACATTACTATTTTGTAATAACCAATAAGGTGTTTCTAACAAATAAGTAAAATGATTAAGCATTATTATCACTTTCTTTTTTAATATCTCTAATATCCGTTTGTAAATTAACAATTATTGGCTGTTGATTATTTAAGTTTAATTCTTGTTCTAACTGTTTTTCTTGCAGTGAATATTTATAATTAAATGCTCGTTGTCAATATAATTTAGCACCATCAGGTGATTTCATCATAAAATTAATTATTTCACTTTCAATTCTATCAACTTGTTTTTCAAGCAAAGGAACTATCTTTTCGCTCGCATAAGTATCATATCTTCACTTGCGAGAAAGATTGAATTCATTGGTTAAATCATTCAAAGTATATGGTTTATTAGGTGATTTATTTTCTCAAAATTGCTCTATTTTACGATAAAAAGTCGCCAAACTTGCTGTTTTTGGATTAAATTCTTTCATTTTTACTCCTTTTATATGGTTAAATATAAGTAGAGAAAAACATGTACAGAAGAACTTAACAGGGTTCTTTTTTTTTATTATCTATATTTTACATCAAAATAAAAAAAGTAAATTACTTTACTTTTTTCAGTTAAATTAATTTGCTAATAATTAACACTTAAATTATAACATAATAAATAAAAAATAATATCTTTTTTTGCATTTTTATTATTTTTGTGTTAATGTGTAGAACTAAGGAAAGAGGGTAAAAAATGATGAATGTTGATAACAATTTTTTTAATAATTTTATTAATTTATTATATATACAGAGTATTGAAATTATTCAACAAAGTTCAGAAGATTATGATGAATGAATTTTTAAAAATTACAAAATTGATAAAACTTTAAAAGAATTTAAATATTATAAAGTAAAAGATAAAATTGAAAGAACATTAGTAATTTTAAATGGAAAAATAACTTTTAAAAGAAGAAGATATTATAAAATTAATCCAGAAACAGGTAAAGAAGAATATATTTTTCCTTTGGATAAACTTTTAGGAATTGAAAAATGACAAAGAATAGATAATTCTGTTAAAGAAAAAATATTATCATTTATTACTGAGAACAAAAGATATAAAGATATTTTAGATACTATGGAGCATGTAAAAATTAGTTTAATGACAGTATCTAATATTATGAAAAATGCAAAAACTGACGAAGAATATTACTTTAATAAAAGTAATAAAAAAATAGATATTCCACACACTTTATATATTCAAATGGATGGTACTTATTTGAAAATGTTAGATTCAACAAAGCAAGGAAGAAAAAAGATAAAAAAACATACGATAGCATGTACTGTACATACTGGGTATGATGAAGAAAAATATACTGTAAAAAGACCTGTAATCGCAAATAAATTAGGTGTTTTTGAAATGGATAATATTCCAGATTATCTTAAAAAAGAAGCAAATTTAAAACCAGTTCTTATAAAATTATTTACTTTAATTGAAACTCATTTCAAATTGACACCTAATATTGAAATTATGATTTTAGGTGATGGTGCATTATGGATTAAAAATACTAAAAATTTTATGCGTCAATATTTTCCTAAAAATAAAATTCACTATACAATAGATAAATTTCATCTTACAAGTAGATTTAAAAAACTATATCCATATCAAAGTAAAAACAAAGAAAATAGAGAAATATATCATAAAGCAGTTGATAATTTTTATAATGGTAAATATGAGGGATTATTACAGTGTTTAGAAGATAGTAAATCTTTTATAAGCGATGCTAAATTAATTTTTTTGAATAAAACTATTAGATTAATTAAAAATAATAAAGAAGGAATTGAAAACCAAACACTATGGAATAATATTGGTTGTGATATTGAAGGTGATATTTCTCATTATTGAAAAGGCACTATAATTAAAAAAGCTATTTATAGTGAAAAAACTATTAGAAATAAATTAAATGCTAGTATGATGGGATTAAAAAATAAAATTAATTTATTTAATACTAATGAACAATTGTTAGAAGAAAATAAATTTAATTATTCAGTTAATAATTTTGTAAATAATAATTTACAAAAAAACTTATATTTTTATTAGTTTTATCTAAGAAATTAAATAACTTTAATAAAAATGTATTTTTTTTGTGGAAAAATTTAAAAAAATAGAAAAATATATTGACAATAAAATTAAAAGTAATACAATCTAAATAAGTAAGTGGTATATTATTCCACAATTTCTAAGATATTAATTTAAGACCCCAAAATAATTTATACGACCTCTGGCCTTGTTGAAATTGAAGTTATTGCCTTTAAATAACATATGGAAAATCAAACTCAAGTAGAAAAAATTATTAAGAATGAGAATGATTTACTTCATCACACAGAAAAAATTTATCAATGAACTGATCGGCAAGGGGAATTAAAAGCTTTTTATAAACAACAACTTTCGTTTTTAAAACAAGCACTTAAAAAAAATAATCTTACCAAAGCTGATTTTGAATTAAAAGAAAAATATATTAAAGAAGCTTATCATGAATATTGCCAAAAGATTCAAGAATATTTAAATTTAAATTATTCATTGGCAATGTGAGAATATCAAGAAACAAATAAATTAAAAAGTGATTTAGACCATCAAGCATTACACCAAGAATTTAAAACAAAAATTGCTAGTGTTTTGCACGATGAAACTGAAACAAGTCAAGTTAAAAAACAACAATTAAAAAATATTAAAACAGAACATAATATGATGAAACGAAGTTTAAGTGGGCGCACAATTGCTATAATTGCCGTGACCTTAACATTATTGTTATTATTAGCTAGTTTATTAGTAAATTACTTATTTTATTTTAAAATTGCTAATGATGGCCAAAACTTCACTTTTACTAATAAAAACCATTTAACAGCCTTTATTTTTATGTGTGTTGGTATTATTTTAATTTTAGGATTTTTAGTTTTTATTATTTATAATACAACAAAACGAATTTTTTTAGATAAACAAGAAAACCTTTTCAAAATTTCAACAATTGGTTTTCTGGGTAGTTTTACTGATACGATTGGGGTTGGTAGCTTTGTGGTAAAGGTTGCTGCTTTGAATGCAACAAATAGTGTTCCAGATGTTAAAAAGTTACCAGGAACATTAAATGTTGGTTTAACAATTCCAAATTTATTAGCTGGAACCTTGTTTGTTAGTGCAACTCAAGTTGAACTAGTAACCTTAGTAACTTTAGTGATTGTCGCTATGATTGGGGCTTTTTGTGCCGCAAAGATTGTTAATAAAGTTAATAAAAAATTTGTCGCTTTATTCGTGGCAGTGTCCTTAGCGGCGGCTGGAATTTTAATGATTTTAGGCCAAGTTGGACTATTTAATACTGTTGGAACAAAAGGACTTAGTGGTTGAAAATTAGCTGTTGGGATTATTGCGTTCTTTATCATTGGAGGATTACAAAGTTTTGGCGTTGGATTGTATGCGCCAGCTTTAGCGATCGTGTCATTATTAGGAATGGAAACAATTATTGCTTTTCCAATTATGACGTGTGCTGCTGGTTTTGCCTTGCCAACAACCGCATGAACATTTCATCGTGATAATAATTATAGTCCTAAAGTGACCTATGGTCTTTTAATCGGTGGTGTTGTGGGAACTGTTACTGCTTTCTTTGTTGTTTTTGTTGGAATTCAAGGTGGACTAGGGGTTAAAATAGACTTCTTGCGATACCCTTTTTTATTAAAATATTATTATAAAATATAATTTATGAGGACATAAAAATATGAACAATAATAAATTTAATACTATTAATGATAGAGAATGGTTAAGATTAACAGGAATAAAAAAATCCACTTTTAATAAAATGTTAGATATTTTAAAAGTTGCTGAAATAGAAAAATTTAAAAAAGGTGGTAAAACTAATAAATTATCATTAGAAAATAGATTATTGATGACTTTATTATATTGACGAGAATATCAGACTTATTTTCATCTTGGTAAAATTTTTGATATTAGTGAGGCTAATTGTTATCGTAATATTAAGTGAATTGAAGATATTTTAATTAAAAACTCTGATTTTCAACAACTTGCTGGTAAAAAAGCACTAATAAATGATTATTTTAATGATAAAACTATTATTATTGATGTTACCGAAACTCCAATCCAACGCCCAAAAAAAGACAAAAACAATCTTATTCTGGTAAAAAGAAAAAACACACGATCAAAACACAAGTAATTATCGAACAAGAAACCAAAAAAATTATTGCAACAAGTTTTTCGCTCGGAAAAAAACATGATTATGCTTTATTTAAAGAATCAAAAATCCCAATTTTAAAAAATACCAAATTAATAGTTGATAGTGGTTATCAAGGAATACAAAAAAATCACAATAATGTTCTAATACCTACAAAGAAAACAAAGAAAAACCCTTTAAACAAAGAACAAAAGCAATATAATAGACTAGTTTCAAAAATGAGAATTATTATTGAAAATATTTTTGCTATTCTTAAAAAATTTAAAATTATTACAGAAAAATATCGTAATCGAAGAAAAAGATTTGGTTTAAGATTTAATTTAATTGCCTCAATTTATAATTTACAATTATTATATTTAACATAAAATATTTATTTAAAATTAAATAATTTAAATAATAAATTAATTTTTCGTTGTGGAAAAATATTAAATTTTTAAATAAAAAACATAATTAATTAAAATTATATTTTTCTATTAGTATCTTTTTTACAAATATTTGCAATTTTTTAACAAGTAATGCAAGAAGTCTAATGAATGATTTTACCTATTACTTAAAATGATTTGCCGTTGGGGTAATGTACTATGCGGCATTTATGTTATTTAAGAAATACTTAGCTTTACGGAAAGAAAATGTTAACGTAAGTAAGGCGCAAACCGAAAATTATTATCAGAAATATAAAGAGCAATTTAATGAAATGCTTCTCGAAAAAATGGTCAGTATTAGTTGAATGCATACTGATGATATCTTAAAAGAACAGTCAAAAATGAAGATATGTAATGTTAAATCATTAATATTAACTTAAAAACCAACTTTTAAGAATTATGGATTAGCTTTTTAATTATAAATTTAGTTTTAAAAGCCTTACTTGTAATAGCAAGGCTTTTTCTTTTTAAAAAAAAATTAGACAGTAAAGAAAATAATTAGGGAAGAAATTAATAAGATGGCGCCAATAATTAGTAAAATATTACGAATTTTTTTAATGTTTGCTTCTTCATCAGTTAACGTTGGTTGATAACGGCGACGGTAATCATTAAAATAAGCAGCAGCCGTTTTATTTTTATATCATCCCAAGATAAATCAAATTAATAGAATAACAACTAAAAAACTAACAACAATTCATTCGGTTTTTTTAATGTCTTTAAATGCAAAAATACCGAGCAAAAAACTAAAACCAATAATAATTGCAGTAATTAACACCGCAATCAAACAATGAAATCAAGTAATTTTTTTTAGTTTTTGATAAGTTTCTAATTTTAAAGTGTGATTTTGATATGTCTCATCAACAATTTCTGCCACCTCTTTTTGGTGGGTTTTTTTTTGCTCTTGTTTTAATTCATGTAATTGTTTAAAAACATTCTTCTTTTTTGCCATTGGATCCCTTTTATTAATATTTTTAAATTTATTATTAAATTATATTGTATTTTTTACAAAAGTAAAATATAATAACATAATATAAAATTATATTTTGTATCAAGCACATTATTTGAACGAATTATTTTAAGTACATTATTTTATTAAAAATTTAAAAAAGGGACATTTTATTTTTCCTTAATATAAGGAGGGGAAAAAATATATGAAAGGGATTAACAAGAGGAAAAATATTTCCGAAAACAATATTTTAGTTGCAAAAGAGTATGACCAAAAGTTTAATAATGTTGAGTTAGATTATCAAGGGGCAGCAGATAAACGAACATCATGACTGGCGGAGATGAAATATCGAACTAGTATCTTTAATCATCATCGTCGTGAATTTTTTGATCGTTTTCCATTATTAGGTTATTCGTTAAAACGAATCTTTTTTGCCATAATTACATTATTATTAGCAATTTGTGTTATTTTTATTTTATTACGATTAGTAACATCAGATGATATTTATATTTCTGATATTGATATTAATAAATTAAATATTCTTCCTGGAACACCAGAATATAATAATTTATTAGAACAAAGAATGAAAATCTTTGGTGTATATGGTTCAATTTGAACCCAATTAGGGACATATTTATATAATATTATACCGTTTTTTAAAAAGACAATTATTGTTAACAGTGCTTTTGATCCCGTAACGGGACAATTAGTTGGAGATAAAATTACAACATTCTTTTATTTAGGGGTTGTTTTTTCAACGGCTGTTGCCCAACCAGGGGAATTAGTATCAGAAATTTTTGCCAAAGCAATTCCGTATTCATTTGCTTTTGGTTCAGTTGCTGTGTTATTAGCTTATTTAATTGGTGTTCCCCTAGGAATTATTTCTGCTAAAAATAAAGAACGTAGTGTTGATAATACGATTAATGCCGCTTCAATTATCTTTTTAGCAATTCCTCCCGTTGTTTTAGTGGTGGGCGTTTATTTGATTTCAATTAATGCTTTTTATGCTCATGGGTTATTTAGTTCTGGAACCTTTTATACTAAGTTTTGGCCAGTTTTTGCGATTTTTCTAATGATTACCCCGCCAATTGTGATTAACACAAGACGGTATGTTATTGATGAAATGACCGCTGACTATAATAATTTTGCCTTATCAAAAGGGATGACTAATCGTTACATTTTTTATATTCATATTTTCCGTAATGCTGGAATTCAAATTTTTCGATTATTGCCAACTGCTTTTGTCACAACTATTTTTGGGGCCAGTATTTTTGCCGAACAAAACTGATCAATTCCGGGGATGAGTAAATTTATTGTTTCTGGAGTTGGAAATAAAGACTCTTTTGTTGTAATGGGATATATTCTCTTAACAGCAACTTCTGGAATTATTACTAGTTTATTAGCAGATATTATTATGGCGGTCTTAGACCCCCGTGTTAAATTAACAAAATAAAGGAGGAACAAGATGATGAAAAGAATTACAGATGAAGAGTTATTTGATTTTCAAAACTATGATGTTGATAATTTAGATCCAAGTTTATTTGAAATTGTCGGTCCTCAAATCGAAGAAAATGAACGAATTTCAACAAAATCATATAGTTATTGAAAAGTTGTCGGGAGAATTTTAATTGCTAAAAAAACATTTATTATTTGTTTACTATTATTAGTTGCAATTGTGTTATTAACCGCAATTGTTCCAATTGGAAAAGTTTCTAATCCATTACCAGCTAATTTACCAATTCCGAATTATCAACAACCGTTAGCACCAAATGCAACTTATTTATTTGGATTAGGAATGAATGGGGAAAATTATTGAGATAAAATTTGGATTGGAATGCGGACTACATTATTATTTACTTTAATTATTGCCGTAATTCAAATTTTATTAGGAGTTATTATTGGTTCAATTTGAGGATTTTATAAAAAATTTGATATTTTATTTATTGAAATTACTAGATTTTTAAATTTGGTACCAACTTTAATTTTATGATTAATTATTATCTTTTCTTTAGGGAAATCGATTATTGTAATTATCTTTGCTGTATCCTTGACGAGTTGGATTACTTTAGCGGAAGTTATTCGTGTTCAAATTATTCTAGTTCGTAATACAGAATACAATCTTGCGTCAAAAATGTTAGGAACATCAGGACCAAAAATTGTTACAAAAAATATTATGCCTCGTATTTTGCCATTAATTATTCAAACTGCATCATTTGCCGTACCAATGGCGATTGCAATTGATTCAACTTTAAATTACTTTAATTTTGGCTTTATTCAAGGACGAGAAAATACAACATTAGGATTTATTTTAAATGAAGTGTTAGGGTCAAGTAAATGACAAGATTTTCCACATTTATTAATTATTCCCGTTTGTTTCATTGCCGGAACATCTGTTTTATTTTTCCTATTTGGGAAAGTATTTGCTGATTCCCTAGATCCAAAAAACCATTATAAATAAAAAAGTATTAAAGGAGACATCGTGTTATGAGGAAAGAAATTGTAATTTCAATTAAAAAATTAGTTATAAAGTTTAAAACGAGGTCGAATGTTTTAACAGCAATTCGGAATATTTCATTTGATATTTATGATGGTGAAACATTAGCGATTGTTGGTGAATCAGGGAGCGGAAAGTCAGTAATGACAAAAACTTTTACAAATATGTTAGAAAATAATGGGTGAATTAGTAATGGCTCAATTGTTTATTCACCATCAACTAATATTTTAGCGGATGAGCTAGCGTACTTTAAAAAACCAGTGCACTTAGTTGATTTCCATAAAATTTTATTAGATAGTAGTTTACGAAAAAGTATTATGAAATATAATAAAAAATTAATTACAAAAACAGAACAAAAAATTAAGATAATTAATAGTTTACAATTAGAACCAGTTAAAGCAGAAATTACCCAATTAAAGGCAAAAGAACAAGAATTAAAAAAACAAATTAGTTTTACGCATTCAAATCGCCTAAATAATAAGTTAGTAAAAGTTAGTACTTTAATTAAAAAAATGGAAAAAAACGAAGCAATGTTATTAGATGATAATCTTAAAGCAAAAAACATTGAATTATTACAAAACCAAATTATTGATTATACTAATGAAATTAGTAAGATAAAAAATTTAACATGACCAGAAAAGCATTTATTAAATAAAAATATGTTGTTTTTAAAAAAATATTTTGATGAACAAATCGTTCCAACCGTTGAAGAATTTAAAAAGATTACAACTTATTTTAATAAAAAAACTTTTACTGATGGAGTTCGTTATCGGATTAATAAAATGAATCTTTTAATGTTGAAAAAAGAGACATTAAATGTTCGTGATTTTAATAATTTGTGAGAAGAATGAAATTTAATTAAAAATTTTGGTTTTATTAATAAACTAAAAGCAGCAAAACAAATTAGTAAACTACGTGGACAAACAATTGCAACGATTTTTCAAGATCCCATGACATCATTGAATCCATTATTATCCGTTGGATTTCAAATTTCAGAAGTATTACGAAAACATCGTAAGTTTTCTCGTTCAGCAGCAAAAAAAATGGCAATTGAATTATTAGAAAAAGTTGGAATTCCAAAGGCAAAAAAACGTTATCATGATATTCCTGGGATGTATTCTGGCGGAATGCGCCAACGGGTGGTTATTGCAATTGCGTTAGCTTGTCAACCAAAAGTATTAATTTGTGATGAACCAACAACCGCTTTGGATGTAACAATTCAAGCTCAAATTTTAGATTTAATTAAAGAATTGCAAAAAGAATACAAATTTACAATTATTTTTATTACTCACGACTTAGGAGTTGTTGCAAATATTGCGGATCGAGTAGCTGTAATGTATGCTGGTCAAATTATTGAATATGGAACAGTTAATGAAATCTTTTTTAACCCAAAACATCCATATACATGAGCATTATTATCTTCGTTACCACAATTTGGTGAAAAAGGTGAAGAACTTTATTCAATTCCTGGTTCACCACCATCATTATATGCTAAAGTTTATGGGGATCCGTTTGCTCCTCGAAATCAATATGCAATGAAAATTGATTATTTGTTAGAACCACCAATGTTTAAAGTAACAGAAACACATTATTCGAAAACATGATTATTAGATCCACGTGCAGCAAAAGTGGAAAAACCAAAACAATTACGACAGTTGGCAAAACTTGAAAATGATGCAAAGGTAGGTGAATAAGATGAACAAGAACGAACAAGAACAATTTATTATGGTTCGCGATTTGTTAATTCAATTTCGCCAAAAAAATAAAAAAGTAAATGCGGTTAAAAGAGCAAATTTTGATATTTATCGGGGAGAAATTTTTAGTATCGTGGGAGAATCTGGTAGTGGTAAAACAACAATTGGTCGTGCCATTGCGGGAGTGCAAGCAATTAAAGATGGAACTGTTTATATGGACCGTCGGGTACTACGTGGAAAACCACCACAATTATATAAAATTAATTTACATATTAATGAACAATTTCGCCTTTTAAAAAATAATAATATGTTACTAAATAAAAACTTAAGTAATTATATTAATAATTTAAAAATTAGTTATTATCGTTATTTTGAAAATAAAAACTATGTGATTAGTACAAAGGAATTACTTTCATATGGAACAGAGCGTTATTTAATTACTAGTGATGTTGCTTTAAACAAAGTTGATTTGTTAAACTTCAATCATAGTAAAAATAATTTTGCGTTAGTAAAAGAAATGTATGAAAATAATTTAATTTTATTAAAGGAAATTTTAAAAAATTACCAACGGATTTATCGTTTTGCTCATAATTTACACGAATGAATTCCAACTTTATCGTTAGAGTTAGAAGCAGAAATTACAATGCGGGTACAAGAAAATATTGCCATTATTGAAGGATGTATTTTATTGGGTCATCGAATTTATAAGACTTTATTAAAATTAGAACAAATTCGCAATGAATTAAAAGATAACTTTGTTCTAATGCAAGCAAAAAAATATTATGATCAATCTTTTTCAGAATTAGAAAAATTATTACCAGTTCATAATGAGTTATTAGATAAGGTTAAAAATATTACAAAAAACCAACGAAAAGCTTTTATTCTTTTTGTACCAATATCAAAACGAATGAAATATATTTCTGCTTATAACAAACGTTATAATGTCTTTAAAAAAGATTTTGAAAAAGAATATTTTAAACAGTTAAAGAAGTTACAATTAGAGCCAGTTGCAAATGCGCAAGCAATTAGTAATTTACAAGAAAAATATGCTAATTCTTTGCTAAAAACATCAATTTCACCAACTGCTAGTGGTAATTTATTAACAACAACTGATTTTACAGCAACATTAGCGGCGTTATCTGCTGATGAGTGTAGTAGTAATTCATTAAAAGATATTTTAGCGGCGATAAAAGATAAGGACCAGTTACAAGTAACATTAAGAGACTTATCTTACTTAGCAAGACATGGGGTTTTTCGCGACCAAGAAACAATTAAATTATATTATTCATGAATTCACAAGGAATACAAGTATTCAAGAGCTGAAATTAACGATTCAAATCGGTTGTTAGATTTATTAGATTTACCATTAATTGATGAAATTGTAAAGGAATCGGCACTTTTTAAATTACCAACGCATCGGGAAAATCGTGCCCAAAAGAAAAAGATTCAAATGATTTTTCAAGATCCATCTTCGTCACTAAATGACCGTATTTCTGTTGCAGAAATTGTTGGCGAAGGGTTAAATAATTTTCCCGAGTTATATAAAAATGATGAAGCCCGAAAATTATATTTAGATTATTATAATAATAATTTAGGTACAAATGAAAAACAACTAACATTGGAGGCTGTTAATGACAAGAATGTGAAGAATTTTTTAATTCTAAATATTTTAAAAGAAGTTGGTTTACTACCAGAACATTTATCACGTTATTCACATGAGTTTTCAGGTGGTCAACGCCAACGAATTGGGATTGCCCGCGCTTTAATTATGAAACCACAATTTATTATTGCCGATGAACCAATTTCAGCGTTAGATGTTTCAATTCGTGCGCAAGTTTTAAATTTATTAAAAAAATTTCAACAAAAATATAATTTAACTTATATTTTTGTTGCCCATGATTTGTCGGTTGTGCGCTTTATTGCGGATCGAATTGCTGTAATTTATCATGGTCAGGTTGTTGAATTAGCACCTGCCGAAGAATTATTTGCATATCCGTTGCATCCTTATACGCGGGCATTATTATCAGCAATTCCATTACCGAACCCAAATTATGAAAAGGAAAAAGTTCATTTTATTTATGAACCAGAGAAAGAACATTGAGATTATTTATTTGATTTACCAGAGTTTACTGAAATTAAAACTGGACATTATTTATTTGGTAATTCCCGCGAAATTGTGGCAGCACAAACTAAAATTGCTGGCCCAAAAGGTAAGGAGGCATAACGATGTTAAAGAAGAAATTAGCGCTTTTTGCAAGTTTAACGACCATTACAACGGTGACGCCCTTGGTAGTATCGTGCGGAATTAGTTTAGAGCGATTAGCTAACCGTTTAAATTATGATAATGTTTTTCGTTCAATGTTTAAATATCCGTTAACATCATGATCAAGCGGAACAACAATGCAAGTAGAGGATAATAAGATTTTAGCGGACTTAGTTGGAACATTAGTGGCAACCGATAAATATAATCGTAGTTTTGGTGATCTTGCGGTGCAAGCCGATAAAACATCAAAATATGTTGGGCAACCAAATTCTGATGCAAGTGAATGAAAATATAAAATTTCTTCAGCAGCAAAATGATTTAATTATCAAGGTACCTTTCAACGACAAATTAAAGCAAGTGATATGATTAACACGGCTAAGTTTGTGTTATTTCCAAAAAACTTATCAGCAACCGCTGGGATTTGACGAACTTTTATTGCTGGAGCACAAGAAATTTGAGAGTATTTTCAAGCTGGTAAATATCAATCGGATTATTATAATAACCCAATTTGAACAAAATTAGGAATGAGTGTTAACGCGGCAGATGATGAAATTACAATTAAATTAGCAAAGCCAGCAGAGTATTTTGATACCTTAATGACTTATTTAGCGTTTGCACCAATGCCAGAAAAAGCAGTATTACAAGGTTATAATTATGGGACAAATTATAAAAATATTTGGTATTCGGGGGCATATTTAGTTGAAAAATATAGTTCAACCTCGCAAGTTTTATTACGAAAAAATGCTGCCTATCGTCATGCTAAATTAACTTATATTGATAAATTGAATTATACCTATTTAGCAAACAATGATGTTTCGCGGGAACGAGTATTATTTGAATCGGGGGATGTTAATGACTTTGTTGTTCAACCAACTGATACCAATGGTTGGGGGAAATATGTTGGGCCTAATCCTGCCAATCCCGTTTTTAGTGGGGCCTCAAGTATTATTAATCCTGATCCAACCACTTATACGCTAATGCTTAATTATGCTAATGCAAATATTTTAAGTAGTAACAGTAGTTTGGCTCAAAAAAGTTTAAATGCGAGCAAGGCACTACAATATGATAAAATTCGAAAATACTTAGCAACTCATTTAGATCGTAGTAAGTTTGTAAAATATTATTCAGAAGCCTTAGATGATTCACAAACATCAAAATTTTTACGAAATGTTTATACTGCTCGTGATTTTATTAATAATGCGGAGGTTGATTATCCGTACTATGTTGAAGTAGAATATGCGGCGAAATTTCGAAACAATGATGTGCAAGCAAGCAGTCAGTTATTAAAAGATGGTAGTGATGCCTTGTATCTGAATGAAGATTTATTAAAAAACGATAAAGATATTTTGAATGATATTCGAACTTGGTTACAACAAAACACAGGTTCATCAAATGTTAAAATTATCTTTTTAATGAATGGGGCATCAACATTAATAAGTAATCGCTTCTTATTAAATATGATTGATTCGTTTAATGCGGAAAATAATGTTATTAAAATTATTCCAGACATTACTGTTGATGCAACAGAATATACTAGTCGTACGAAAAAAGCTGATTGAGATCTGTTGGTTAGTGGATGATCACCAGATTATGCTGACCCATATACTTATTTACATACCTTTTCCCTTGGTGGTGATTTACAATATTATTCAGGAACATCACGCATTTTTAGTGATTTAAAATTAGTAAATAATCGTGCTCCTGATTTTGCTGATATTGAAAATAAATTGAATAATCCATATTGAAATCGGTTAAAAGAAACTTCGGCAATTGAAAATTTCTATAATGTTTTTAAAAATTATACTAATCAAGTTACTGATGCTGATCATATTACTGATCCAAAATTATTAACTAATCGTTATAAAGGTTTTGCTAAAGCAGAATTTAATTCAATTTATACTGATTTTATTTTTATTCCAATTTATGTTCCCAATGGTTCATATCAAATTCGAATTTCATATTTTACCCCTCGAACACAAATTACCGTTGGTTATGGAAGTTCAAAATATAAACACTGAGGAATGGAATTAAATCCGTACTTATTAACTGCTAGTGAACGTCAAATTATTGAGGCTCGTTATCAACAACAATTAGGAATTATTCAAACTGATTATGCGGCTTTTAGGGAGGATTATTAAAATGAAAAGACTATTGACAATGTTTAGTGCTTTGACCGTATTTAGTGCTCCCGTAACAGCTGTTAGTTGTAATAATTTTGCAACACGTGATCGTAGTAAAATTTCCTTAGCGTTATTTAAAACCCAATTAGCATTAGTTCCTGTTTTTGATCACCAAAACACAATTGCCACTGTAACGGAATCAATTTTTCAAAATGCAATTTATGAGGCACTAGAAACCAATCAATATCGCGGTGAAGTTGCTAGTAATGAACTGGAGTTCACGTATTATCAGCAAGGAACAACTCCAACTAGTTGAACTGATTTAACTTGACAGCAAATCCCTAGTGGGAACGAAAAGACAACTTTTATTAATGTAAAAATTAAGGCAAATGCGACGAGTGTTCATTTTGCTGATACAACAGAAATTATTGCAATCGCATTGTACCGAACACAACAAGCTGATTTAGAAACAATTAAGTTTAATTATGAAACAAAGGTTTTAGCAACGTTACTAGTTAGTGAAATGATGGAATATTTTGCGGTTTTAAATCCAACCTTTTATTTTACACCGCGTCATTTTGAAATTCAAAAGACGGCAACTGAGGTTGAAATTATCGCAGCGAAAAATTCAGAACGTTATATTGGTAAAAATGTTATTACTTGGAGTTAACAGAACCGGGGTGTAGTTCAAAAGAAGAATTAGCGCATTTTTCTTTTTTAAAACATTAAGAGGCAAAAAAAGCGCAAAAAATTTAACAAGTTTTCTTTGTGTCTTTATTTATTATTAAAATTAGGTTATAATCATAAAAAAGATAAGATAGAAAAGGAAGAAGAAAATGATTAGTGTAAATGATTTCCGTCCGGGATTAACATTTCAATATGAAGGTAATATTTATGCTGTAGTTGAAGCACAACACTCAAAGTCGGGGCGGGGGCAAGCTCACGTTAAGACAAAAGTAAAAAATCTTCGTAGCAACGCGACAACATCAATTACTTTTACTGGCGGTGATAAAGTTGAAAAAGCAATGATTGATAAGGTTGAAATGCAATATTTATATGATGATGGGGCGAATGTTATTTTTATGGATACCCAAAGTTATGAACAATTAGAAGTTCCGTCAAGTAGATTAATATGAGAAAAAAACTTTTTGAAAGAAGGAGTAATGGCTTCGGTAACAAAATATGAAGGTGAAGTTTTGGGTATCATTTTACCAGATAAAGTTGATTTAACAATTACCACAGCGGAAGCGGCTGTTAAAGGTGATGCTAGTTCTGGCGCGATGAAAAAGGCAGTTTTAGAAACTGGGTTAGAATTACAAGTACCATTATTTATTAAAGAAGGGGAATTAATTACGGTCTCAACAAGTGATGGTAAATATTCTGGCCGTGCATAAAAAATAAAATAAATGTAAGGGGTGATCGAAAATGGCTAATAATTTTACTGAGTTAACAATTGATAGTAATCACCGTGGTAGTATTATTGTGAGTTTATTAACAATTAAAAAAATTATTTTATATGCAATTCGTGATATTACTCACCAATATTTTATTGATAAAATTGAATGCCGTATGATTGATAATTCAATTTTACATATTTATATTAGTGGAAAGATCTTACGTGAAGAAGAATTAACTGAGTTAACAGAAGAAATTAATGAAGCAATCATGAAGGAACTAAGTTACTCATTACAAATTAAACCAAAAAATATTAGTATTGCTTATCGTCATTAACATAAAGTAATTAATGATGGAATTCTGAATAAAAAAATAACAAATTAACAAAATAATAGCATTATTTATGAAAATCTTTGGATTTTCTTTTTTATTGGTAAAACAATCTTTTCACAGGAACCTAAAAGGTCTAGTTTTTTTCTTTTTCGTGCTTGCTTTTTCACTTCAGATTGTTATAATTATAAATAAATTATTTAGAAAAAATTTAAATAATTTGAATGTTATAATTTAATTTTTATGTAAATATCATCAATTAAATATTAACACTGTTTTTTAACTAGGAAGGAAAAAACTATTTTATGCTTAAAAAAGAACAGAACAAAAAATTTAGTTTGGCGGATTTTGTTTGATTAGGCTTTAATTATACTGTTGGAATTAGTTTTATCGGTAATTTTGCTATTTTAGCAAATATTTCAGAATCTAACTCAATTGGAATTCATACTGTGTGGTTATTTGCAGTGGAAGGACTAATTGCTGGAATATGTGCATGAGCATTTGCTAAAATGGCACGAGTTCACCATTCAAACAATAATGGAGCTTCATATATTTATGTGCGAACAACTTTCGGAAAGTTTTGAGGAATTTTTGTTGCTTTTATGCAATATGTCTCATTACCATTCTTAATTACGATTCAAGTAATGATGTTAATTCGTGGTTCATTTGGAGCTGATTGAATCTCACAAGTTAATCCTGATGGAAGCGTTACCGTTCCGTGGTATGCTGCTGATTGAGGCTCATTTGGGGATTTATGGTTAGATTTTATTGGAATTGCCATTTATATGTCAGCTGCAGCAATCATCTTTGGGGGGATTAAATTATATAAAAAATTAGCAAATGGAACAGGAATTATTAAATGAGTTACCGCTGGTTTTTTAATTCTTGCCGGGTTAGTTTTAGCGGTTCAATATGGTGGGGAAAATTTAAGTTATTGGGGGCACAATACTAAATTTTCATTACCAGGATTTATTAAAGCTTTTAACTCTTGCTTTTTCTTCTTTGCTGGTTTTGAAGTATTCTCAACCGCGGGGAGAAATATTAGTAATCCAGAAAAAAATATTGGCCGTGGAATTATTTTAATTATGTTAATTAGTACCATTTTCTATATTGTTATTTCAATTATTTTCTTTGCAGCTTTTAATCACTTTGTTCAAAATATGAACATGGGGACATGGAGTTAGGGTTTAACAATAACCTTATTTTATATGGTGGTCCGATTATTATGATTATTAGTGCGTTGTCCTTAAAGGTTAATGTTGCAATGCAAAATGCGCTGTATGGTGGAACTTCGTTACAACCATTATCAACTGAAGGATATTTACCTGATCGTTTACGAAAACTAAACAAAGATGGTTTACCAGCGCGTGCTTCGATTTTAAACTTGGTAATTACTAGTTTAATGATTTTTATTTGATTAGCAATTCCCGATATTATTAAAGGAGTTAGTTTAACAAAAGAATTTGGGTTTATGGCAACTCCAGCGCAAGCAATGACATATCAACAACCGTTTGATATTTGATCTTTAACAGAAGCGTCATCAGCAATTACAATTTTTATTTATGCGATGGTCATTGCCGTTACATTAAAACTAGGGTATCAACGTAAAATTAAAATGCTGTTATGAGAACATATTGCCTTTTCAATTGTATTTATTATTTTATGCTTTGTTTTTGTGTGACATTATTATAGTTTAATTGATAATATTGTTTCAACAACAGGAACTAAACATCAAAGTGCAATTATTGGAACAGCAATTGAATTAGCCTTTGTTGGATTCTCAGTTAGTTTTGCTACAATTTGATATTTTACTTATTATCGTCAAAAATATTTACGTCGGATGAAAGAATGTCCCGAATTACAAGCAAAATTAGATGCTGAATTTGAAATAACAGATGATTGAAAATACGTTTCATTAGAAATTCGTAACGAAATCAAGTATTATTTAAAACGGAATCAAGCGTTATATCGGGATCAAACGAATGCTAACTATCATGATGCTAAGCATATGCTTAGTGAATTAGACCTTGTTTTTGACAAATATAAGCAACTTGAAGTTGATGAGGACGCCGAAGAACATGATCAATAAAACAATTTAACAACAGTTAAGTTGTTTTTCTTTGTGATATACTAACATTAGAGCACCAGTGGAGGGTTTACATAATGAAGTTAAAAAAGGAAAATAACGTTCAGTTAGTAACAATTGCCGGAGGCACAGCAAGTGGGAAGACGACAGTTGCAACTAAAATTGCAAAAATCTTGCAAGGTAAAAAAATTGTTTACTTAAAAATGGATCATTACTATAAAAAGTTAGATCATTTAACATTAGCAGAACGCAAGCAAATTAACTTTGATCACCCTAATGCGCTTGATTTAGACTTATTAGTAGAACATTTGACATTATTAAAACAAGGCCAAGCAATTGAAACTCCAATTTATGATTTTACGGTTTATAATCGGTCAGAAACAACAAATCACGTTATGGCTGGTGATGTTATTATTTTAGATGGGATTTTAGGGTTGGCATTAGAAGAAATTCGCCAATTATCAGATATTAAGATTTTTATTAAAACCGAAGATGACATTCGTTTTATTCGCCGCTTAAACCGCGATTTAAATGAACGAGGGCGAACAATTGATAGTATTGTTAGTCAATACTTAACGACGGTTAAACCAATGTATGAATATTTTGTTGAACCAAGTATTAAGTATGCTGATATTATTGTCCCATATTATGAAGGCAACGAAATTGCAATTGATATGATTGCCACTAAAATTAAAACGCTATTAACAGAGCAAGGCAATAAAAACTAAAAAAAGTTAAAAAAATCTTAACTATCTTATTTTTTAAGGTATAATAATCATTGTTGTAATTAAAAATGGAGAGGAACGGGAATATTAAATGAATGAAGAAATTTTATTGACCAAAGAGGGAATTAAGGATTTACAAGAGGAATTAGATAATTTAATTAACGTCATTCGACCAGAAGTTATTGAAGAATTAAAAGAAGCCCGTGCACAAGGGGACTTATCAGAAAACGCGGATTATGATGCGGCACGAAATCGTCAAGCGGAAGTTGAAGGTCGCATTAAAGAAATTGAATCGTTGTTAACAAAAGCAAAAGAAATTAAAGAAGTAAAATCAAAAACGGGAATTATTAAATTAGGAAGTAAAGTTACTTTTACTAATTTATTAATTAACAAAAATTTTGAAATTAAAATTGTGGGGGCTGTTGAAGCAAATCCCTTTGAAAATACGATTTCAAATGAATCTCCAATTGCTAAAGCTATTATTGGTCAAAAAATGGGCGATTTAGTTGAAATTAAAGGAATTCAAGTTCCATATAAAGTTAAAATTGTAAGTGTTGAATAAATAATAGAAAGTAATTAAATAATTACTTTTTTTTCAAGGAATTTATAAAAGAAAAGGTTAAATAATTAACAAGGGGGGAAAAATAAAGTGACAAAATTAACAATAGAACAGACAAAGCAACTATCTGGGGGAAAAATGTCGGGGGTTTTTTTAACTGGGATTGTTGCTATTATTAATGCTTGTAGTAACTCATTAACAAATTTAATTTCAACTGGTTTTTCAACTTATTTCGCAGCGCAACAAATGAATCGCACCGAAGGTGGTTATAAAACAACAAATGGGGCACATTTAACTTGATCAGATAAATATAGTAATTTAAATTATGCTAATTATTCCCAAATTTTATTTGTTTAACTGAAAATGAAATTATTAACAATAAAAGAACAAAAGGAAATTACGGGTGGGGCGGCTTGATTTATTGGTGCATTTGCTTTAATTAATTTTTTTGATATTGTTAAAATTAGTTTAGATAGTTATCAAATTGCGCATCATTCAAGACAAACAAATCAAAACAAAATAACAAAGCCAAATGAGAAAACAACAGGGGAAAATTCATCACAAGAATATGCAATTTTCTATGTTTAATGTTAAACATTAAATAAAAATAATTGTGTTTTTAATAATAATTATAGAAAATAATTTTTATTTATTTTAAAAATAAAAAACAAAATAATTTTTATTATTTCAATAATTTTTAACATTTTAACATTATCCATTGATAATTTATTAAAAATACGATACAATAATTTTAGTTGTATTTTGCATATAATCAAATATTAGTTATAGTAAGATGCACTAAAAATAATCAATTTTGGAAATTAATTATTAAGAAAATAGAGGTGGAAAATAAATGATCGGTGTTATTTCAACGGCATATTTTACAATGAAAGATAAGCACAATATCAAAACAGTAAAAAAATATTGATGAAAAAACTGTGTTATCCAACATGTTAAGTACCATGGAAAAACTTTCATTATTGCAACAGTAGGTTATGGTAAAGCAAATGCAGCAATGGCTATTACTTACTTATTAGAAAAATATCCTGGTTTACAAACAATCTTGAACATAGATTTAGCCTTGTCAACAAATGACAAACATGACACAGGAGATACAACAATTTCAACAAAATTTATTTATCGTGATGCAGACTTAACAGTTTTCAAAGATATTAAATATGGACAAATTGTTAATGAACCTGAGTCATTCCAATTCGATGGTGAATTTGCGAAAGTTGTTAAAGACTTTAAATTAGGATTGACTGAAGGAGTTACTGGAACAGCAGATATGTTGATTTATAACTCAAAACAATTTAAAGAGATGGTTGACAAATATGGTCACACAATTGATGTTATTGATACTGAAGCTGGTGCAATTGCCCAAGTTGCTAAAAAATCAAGCATTAATTATATTGCTTTAAAAATTATTTACAATAATGCATTATCACCATGAGATAATGATCCAATTCATAAATTTAAAATGTATGAAACAGTAAATACTTTAAAATACTTATTAAGAAGATTATTTAACTTATTAAGTTCAAATTATATTATTGATTTATCACAATCATCACAAGATGATTTAGATTCAATCAATGAATTATTTGAAATCAAACATGACCAATGAGTTAAATTATTTAAACCAAATACTCATAAAGTATTATCAGGATTTGGACCTTCATTAATGCTAGTTGATAAACAAGAAAGAACGCCTGTTGCCTTAGATATCATTCAAGTAATGTGATCAAAAACAAAGGAAAACGAAGGACCAGGTAAAGTAATCTTAGGAGAAGATGAATGAAAAAATGCTCCTAAAAAATGATTACGTAAATTATTATTCTTAGAACAAGTTCGTGTTAATGATGATGAATTATTATGAAATAAATCAGCAAAATATGATTTAAATAATGAAAAATTATATAAAATTGAAACAGTTGCTAATGAAATTGCAGCAGCAATTGCTGAAAAATGTCAAGACAAATCATCATACACATATAATGGTGCAACAGTACCAGAAAAATACTTATTAGTAAATGTTGATGCTAGAATTTCATTTTACATCACACACAACCAATCACATGAATTTGTTGAAGATAAAAACTTTGGTGCACAATTAGTAAGCAATGAATTTATTAAGTATTTAAATGAATCATTAAAAGATGTTGACTCACCATATCAACAAATTGTTGTTTATATGACAATCCCAGCTTTAGACTATCGTAAAATCCCAGTGTTTATTCCTTCAAATAAAGGAGCAAACAGAGGGGTTAAATTTGGAAACTTAAACCAAAAATTACAAAAAGATTATACAGTTGTGGATATTACAAGAAACGATTATGACCCAATTAAAGTTGGTTCATTCAAAGTTACAATTCGTTTAAAAAGTGAATAATTATTAATTTTATTATAAAAACAACCCTTGGGTTGTTTTTATTTTGTAAGATAGTGTTATACTTATTTGTAATTAAGGTTTAAGAAAGGGCAAGGAAATCTAAAGTATGACATATGATGAAGAAACACACGTAGCACAAAATAATAATGCCTCGGGAGTTGGCGCAGAGGATGTTGAAAGTAAAACAATTGATGCTTATAAAGAAGGGCATCGGAAAACAAGAAGTCGTGAACGAATTTCTCGCAAAGAATTTAATTTACGATTTAAGAGTTATTTTAAATCACGATTATTTCGTGATTATGGGTATATTACTTTTGCGGCATTTCTAGCAATGGTTAGTTATGATTACTTTATTGCCGCAACAACAAGTTACGGAATTATGCCGAGTGGAATTGGAGCGATTGCAAGGGGAGTTGCGGCTGCAATTTGACCACACCAAGATCAACTGGCATTTCAAACAAGTATGTATTGAGTTTTTTTCTTTATTCTTAATTTACCACTATTTATTTTTGGTGTAATTAAAATTGGGATTCGGTTTTCAGTTCGGACAATTGTTTATATTACATTACAAAATGGTTTCCACTTTGCTTTTGCTTATATTCCACTTATTAATCCCCAAGAACTATTTTTTATTACTAACTATAATAGTTTAAATGTTTTTAGTAATTATGGTGGAATGTATCAAATTTGATTATTTGTCTTTGCGGCGGTAGCAGGAATTTTAAACGGAATCGCTTATGGATTAGTTTATAAGGGTGGTGCTTCGACGGCTGGAACTGACTTTGTTTTAGCTTATTATTCGGTTAAAAAGAAAACATCAATTGCTAATTATAATCGAATTGTTAATTATATTATTGTTATTATAATGTTAGCAATTCATACGGCATTATTAACACGTAGTGAAATTACTAGTGTCTATTTTGGAAGAGATTGAGCAAACCATCTTGACGCAATTAAAAAACTTGGTTTTAATATTGATGAAAACGGTTTAAATGGAATTGATTTTGCAAGTCATAAAGCGAAATACTTCTTTGGTCCCGTCTTATTTGCATCATATTTATTTGTGGTAGTTCAATCAATTACAATTGATATTATTTTCCCAAAATTTAAATATCGTAGTTTAATGATTATTACTTCAAAAGGCGATGCTGTTGTTTCAGGACTACAATATGTTCATTATCCAAATGATATTGTTCGTCTTCCTGCTCGTGATCATTATGAAGGAAATGATATTAATAACGAAGTAATTATTGTTTCAACATCCTTGTTAGAATATAAATGGATTAAAGCCGCAATTGTTGTTTCTGATCCAGATGCTAAAATCTTATCCCATAAATTAGATAAGATTATTGCAAATTATAAGGTTGATAAATATTAATTATGTTTTAAAATTAAATTTAATCAGACAAAACTCTTTTGAAGAGTTTGATAGTCATGCTTAATAGTTTCAATCATATTATCAAGCATGACGTTTTTATTTAAACTAATATTAAAGTTGAAAAGACTGTCGCAGTTATCAATTCAACTATTTGTTGAAATTGTTGCTAGTTGGAGGGATAATGCTTTAGGTGTAACTTTAATATTTGGGATTAAGGTAGTTGTAACCATATTATCTAGGATAAGAGTTTTGAGTGTTGGGGTAATATTTGGATTAGTTTGATCGTATCAAAAAAAATTATCAAAGGTTAAATTATTTTTAGGATACTTATTTTTTCGATTAATTTCAAAAGCATTATTTTGAAAATTTGATGTTGTAACTGTTAAAAATAAATAACGGTAGTATTGTGTGTTGTATGGTTTTGGCATTAAATTTGGTTCTAAATTATCAACAACAGTTGTTGTTGCTTGGCTAATCGAACCAATATTAAAAGCTATATTTTGATATTTTCCAACGATAATTTTATCATTAACTTTAAATTCGTTAATTGGGTAATGATTAGTTGGCGTAATGGTTCATTTGGTTGTAATGTCAGTAATCGTTACGTCAGGCATTATGTTAGCAAAAATAGTATTATATAAATCAATTAATGACGTAATGTCAAAATTATTTTTAATTTGTTGTGTTAAATCCTTTTGGTGCTTTTTAATAAAAATAATAAGAGTAGTAGTTGTTATAAAACAAAGGAATGCCACAATTCCTACTGGTAAAAAAATTGTTTTATTTAGTTGAAAATGAAGATCATATGTAACAACAAAACTAAAAATCGTTAGGAATAAACTAACCATAATGAAAAGATAAAAAAATAAGTTAATTCATTGTCAAGCAACAATTCTATCTTTCTTTTTTATAATTACTTTTTGATAAACATTATCAATCGCTATTTCAATTTGTTTACTATTTTCTTCGTTAATCATAATAATCCTTTCATTATTAATAAATTATTTTTTCTTGTCTTTATATATGATATTATAAAATTAATGAGAAAGAAAGGGAGAAATTAAAAAATGAAAGATTATAATTTAATTATTGGAAGTCATGTTAGTATGAACAAACAACAAAATTATTTGTTAGGAGCATTAACAGAAAGTTTAAATAATGATGCTAATGCAATGATGATTTATACTGGGCCACCACAAAATACAATTCGAGTTAGTACTGACCATTTTTTTATTTCAGAATTTTATCAACAGTTACCTGTCCAACATTTTTCAATTGACAATGTTATTATTCATGCCCCTTATATTATTAATTTAGCTAATACAACAAATCCTAGTACATTTGAAATTGCTGTTGAATTTCTAAGAAAAGAAATTATTCGTGCTGATGAGATTGGAATTAAAACAATTGTTTTACACCCAGGCAGTGCTGTTGGTGCTCCTGAGCAAGTTGGGTTAGATCGAATTGTTGAAGGTTTAAACTTAGTATTAACTTCAGAACAAAAGGCAAAAATTGCTTTGGAAACAATGGCTGGAAAGGGCAGCGAATTAGGAACTAACTTTGCACAATTAAAATATATTATTGATAATGTATTGTTGAAGGACAAAGTAGGGGTTTGTTGGGATACTTGTCATATGCATGATGCTGGTTATCAATTTAAAGAAAACTTAGAAGATATTATTAATGAATTTGATCAATTAATTGGTTTAGACCGTTTGTTATGTTTACATATTAATGATAGTAAAAATCCTTTGAATGCACATAAAGACCGTCATGAAAATATTGGTTATGGTTATTTAGGATTTGAGACCCTTTTGAAAATTATTTATCATCCAAAGTTAGATGGAATGATAAAAATTTTAGAAACACCATATGTTGGTGAAAAAGGAAAAGATTTTGCTCCATATAAAACTGAAATTGCAATGATAAAATTAAAACAATTTACAGACCCGTTTCAAGAGAATGGTAAAGTAAAAATAGATCTAGGAGAATAAAAAATGCCAGCAAAAAAAATTATCACTAATTTATATCTTGGTGACCATCATAGTATTCCAACCGATGCTAACTTAGTCATCAGTTGTGCGGCTGAAATTTATCGTGAACAAATTCAAAAGCACAACATTAAAAATGATAATCAAGAGTTTATTTGAACTGATGATCAACATATTTATTTTAATTTTAAAGATTATTCAACTTTACAAGAGTTAGATGTTAATGTTGTCATTCAAGCATTAAAAGTTATTGAAAATAATATTAAAACTAAAAAAATTTATGTTCATTGTATTTGAGGTGTTAATCGTAGTGCTTCAATTGTTTTTATGTATTTAGTTGCTAAAGGATATATTAATGATGATGATTTTGATAGTGCTTTAGAACAGTTTGAACGAATTTATCCGTATATTAATCCAAACCCAGGATGATTTGATTTTTTAATTAATGAATTTCCTTATACACATTTAATATCAAATTAATAAAATAAAAATCTAAGTAATGATTACTTAGATTTTTATTTTATTAACGTTTTCCTTTACGACATTCACACTTCTTGTTAATACAATCTGTGCAAGAAATACAAATTAAACAAGAACGACATCCTACTTTTGGTTTACTACAGGTACGACATGACATACAATTATGGTTTTTTGCGGGACAACATACATCCATTACTCTTCACCTCTATTTTCTTTACCACTTTTTAATTGTATCATAAATTATAATGTAGTTTTATTAGCGCGATTTTTTTCTTGTCAGTCACGATGATATTCATCAATCAGTAATTTTAGTTCAGGCACAAGTTCTTCTTGTTTACATGATTTATAAATTTTACCTTTTTTAAAAATAATGCCGCCATTTTTTCCCCCAGCAATTCCGAGGTCAGCTTGTTTTGCTTCACCAGGACCATTAACAACACAACCTAAGATGGCAATTTTTAATGGAAATTTCATGTCCTTGGTATATTCCTCAATTTCTTTGACTACTGGGAAGAGATTATATTCAAGCCGACCGCAAGTTGGACAAGCAATAACATCAACAACATTATCATAAAGCCCAAGGGCATTTAACATTCGTTTTGCAACTTCAACTTCGGCAATTGGATCAGTTGATAAACTAATCCGGATGGTATCACCAATCCCATTGAAAAGAAGGGGTGCTAAGCCACTACATGATTTGATTGTTCCGGTATGATGACTACCAGCTTCAGTGATTCCCAAATGAAGGGGATAGTTTCATTCTTGACTAGCTAAGGTATAAGCTTCAATGGCCATTAATGCTTCGGTTGCTTTTAACGATAAAATAATATCATAGAATCCTAGATTTTCTAATATTTCAATATGACGTCGAGCACTTTCAATCATTGCTTTTGGTGTTCAACCGTATTTATTGACTAGATCTAAAGGGAGACTTCCTGAATTAACCCCAATTCGAATTGGGATTTTTTTCTCTTGACATTTTGCGACAACTTTTTTGGTATTTTCAATACTACCAATATTGCCGGGATTAATTCGAATTTTACTAATTCCAACATCAGCGGCAATTAGAGCAAATTTATGGTTAAAGTGAATATCAGCCACTAAAGGACAGGGCGCATGTTCAACAATCGTTTTCAAAGCTGCTGCATCATCTTTGCCTAATACTGCTACTCGGACAATTTCACATCCTTCTTGATATAATTGATTAATTTGGGCTAAAGTAGCTTTAATATAGTGAGTTTTTGTATTAGTCATTGATTGAATAACAACTTTGTTTTGACCACCAATTTGGATGTCACCAACCATTATTTTTCTTGTGTTATTTCGTTTATTCATTGTTCAAACATTCCTTATCTTTGCAATAATTTTGTTTATGTAAAAGAAGAGCGGTAGGGGAGTTGGGGATACCGGTAGGGGAGTTGAAAAAACCCAGTAAAATCAAGGGTTTTTTAGTTTCACATAAATTATAATTATTGGATTATCCTTTAGATAATTTCACAATAATCATACGACTAAAAGCAGATAAATTCAACATTAAAGTTAATTTTTGTGTTTTCTTGGTTATTTATGATCACATGTTGAAGGAACTAATTGAAATATTAACGGAAATTAAGCTTTTATTAACTATTTTAAATATCACTAAAACGCAGTAAAATCAAGAGTTTTTATATTGTTCCAATTTAATTCCAATTACATTCCATTATTGTTCCAAATACGAAAAAAAATATAAAAAGTTAATTGAATATTGTTGAATTTTATTTTTTGAACTATATAATTATAAATGTCTAGGGAAGTATAAGAATTGTACATTTATTAATTATAATAAATAACACAAGTTTAGCCCTATCAATATGACCATACTTTGTATTATATTTATCTTATACTTCATGGATACCCTAAAAAAACAATCTCACCCGGATTGTTTTTTTCATTTTTATTTTTATTTTAATTTTTTAAATTGCTTTTTATAAAAAAAGAGTTATGATATAAACATAAAAATAAATAATATACCTGTATATGCTAGTAATATGGTCTAGCGTTTCTACGTCTTACCATGGGAAAAAGACTCTATAGGTTAATGATTTTGCTTTTCAGACATTAACCCTTCATATTTTAATTGAAAGTAACGGGCTAATGTTTTTTATTTTTAGAAATATTAAATTTAAAAAAGGAGCAAAGAAATGAAAAGTCTTTTACAAATTTTTACAACAATTACTGTTGTTGGCGCTTCTGCTGCTAGTGTTGTTGCTTGTGGAAAGAAATATCTTTTTGATAGTAGTATTTGAGTTATTACCGATGGTGGAACAACAAGTGATCTTGCTTTTAACCAATTAACATGAGAAGGGGCTAGTAAGTATGCTGTGGCAAGAGCAAACCCAACCTTACCATTATCACAATGAAAGCAATCAAACTTAAGAGCAAGTTATTTTGAACCAGTTAGTCAAACACCAGGTGATTTTAAAAGTGCTTATATTACCTCATCTATTTCTGGCGCAAAAACATTTGTACTACCTGGTTTTAACCATGGTAATACAATTGGGTGAGCAGCAGGTTTAGTTGATAATATTATTTATATTGATGGCAGTGGGCAAGGGATACATATCAATATGAATCCAAGTGGACCATTAGCAAAAAATATTATTGGTATTACTTATCAAGCAGAGGCATCAGGATTCTATGCAAGTTTAGCGGCAAGCATTTATTTAAATGCACATCAGCAAGAATATGATAATCAATTAAAAATTGGAAGTTATGGTGGAATGGATAATCCAATTGCTGTTTCAAATTATATGTGAGGGTTTTTAGTTGGGACTGATGTTTTTAATGCAATCATTAATTCATTACCTGGACAAAAAATGAATTATTTAAAAGATGAAATTCTAAAACAAGTTCAAGTTATTAATAGTAACATCAGTACTTTGCAACCAGTTGCTAAAGTGCAAAATGTTTTAAACAAAAATGAATCATGATTTTCACAATCGTTTCAAGCTGTTGATGGAAAAATTATTAGTGATGAATTATTATCTCGTGGTGCTAAAATTATTTTTCCTGTTGCTGGAGCACAAGTACAAGATACTGTTAATCAAATTAGAATTAATAAAGTTAATGCAAAGATTGTTGGTGTTGATACTGAACAATCAAAAATTTATGGTGAAGATATTGTTGTAACAAGTGCCTTAAAACAAATTTTAACATCAACTTTTGATGCTTTAAATAACATTTATTCATCAGAATGTGGTTATGATGCAAAAAATAATAGTTGAAATGAAAATAATAGCACAAAAAAATGTTGAATTAACACCAACCAAACCTCAATTGATCATCCATCATGAACGGGGATTGAAACAACAAAGTGAGTTAAAACAAACTTAGTTAATTTTTTACACAATGTATCTGATAATCAAAGTAAAAATACGCCGTTTGATAGGATGGTAAAAGTATTACAACATGCTTATAAAGATGGAATTGATAATCATTCGCCAATTGGAATGAATGCTTTCTTTAGTACCCTTCAAAATACTTATGAAAATCAAACAACATTAAAACAATATTTATTAGCAGCAATTGAGAACGCATTATAATTAAAGAAAATGAAGGTGAAACTTAGATGATAATTAAGTTTTTCTTATATCAAATTATTTGCATTAAAATTAAAATTATAATAACAATTTGTTAAAAGTATGAATATACTTTTTTTAAGGATAATATTAATGAAATGAATCTTGTTATTTTAAGGAGTTTATTTTATGCAAAAAATATTAAATAATTTTTTATGTCAAGTCAAAAATCATTATGTTTTATTAAATAATGATAATAAAAATTGATCACTTCAAAGTCTTAAAATAAAAAATTTAACAATGCTTTTGATATATGAATTAAATTAATAAACATTAATAAATATAATTATAGAAAAAAGGAAGTAGATATAAAATGAGCAAATCAAAGTTAATAATTTCATTTTGTACTAGATTGATATTAAATGGTAGTAATAAAAAAAGGAAAGTAGAAATTGTTGTATGAAAAAAAATAATAAGGGTATTTAAATTGTCTATAAGAAACAGATGAAACTAAAATCAATTATTTTAAGTTTAATTTTTTGTACAACAATAATTTTTCCTAATCTAATATAGTTATTACCAATAATGTTTTTCTTCAGTATAATAAAAACAAAACCGTAATTAATCGCAATGTTAATCAAAATAATATTAATAGTAATCATTATGGCAATGGATTATGGCAATGTGATTTATACCCAAGCTCGTAATCGTGGTCAAACAAATTTTGATTTAGCAAAAGCAACAACCGTAAGGACTCGTCATAACTTAAAATAAATTATTCATAAAGTCTATGATGTTAATGTTAATGATAAAACATTAAACCGTTTCTTAGGCGTAACACCAATGATTGGGGTTAATGATACCGTTGAAGGGGTTTTCAACTTAGAAGATGCAAAAGAACTTTATAATTGATCCCATGAAGAAAACTTAGCATTTATTAGTATGTGGTCAGTTAATGATGATAAAGGATTTATTGGCCAACAACCAAGTGCTAAAACATTCACTTCTCATGGTTTAAATTATCTGCGTGAATGAGACTTTATGCGTGCTTTTAATGGTGACTGACAAGAGTGAGTTAAAAGACCTGCTAGTGATCCATTTAGAAATAAAATCACAAGAATCTTATCTTAAAAATAAGATTTCTTTTTTAATTAAAAATTATAGTATAATTTAATCAACAAAAGAGTGGAGAAAGCGATGATTAATATTGTTCCCGTTGTATTATGACAAGTTATAATTTTTGTCTTATTAAACCTTGGTATAATAATTGGTCTTTTCGTTAAAACGCTTGGTAGCTTATATTTTATGGGGGCAAATGTTATTTTGTTAGGCATGCTCTTTTTTATCGCGCCATTAATTATTCCAAGTTTAGCAGCCAGTTTAAATAATGTTCTTAAGCCAGTTCTTAACAATATTCCCCAATTAAATAGGGCATCTATTATTGTGGCAAATTGGTTGGCAATTATCATTTTATATGGAGCATAAATTATTGGAACAAACACCATTTTGTTTTCTGTTTATGTCCCAGTTCTGCGGAAACAATTTAAAAAAGTAGAAATTAATCGTCCCATTAATTATCTTTTTGGGGCTGTGTTTGGTTTTTGTACAATGATGATATTTAGTTATTTTTTAACAAATTTACTTTCAACAAACGTTTTTTATAACAAAAATAATTTCTCCCAAGATTTACCAACAATGATTAATGCAACAAGAAAGGATGCTAGTAAATATCCAAATCAATTTCGCCATAGTCCAACGAATAAAATGTTTAATTGATTACCATCATGACAAGTTCAAAAATCTGGTGATGCTATTGCCTATTGATTCTGAATGGCAATTGGGTTAAAAAATGATTCATCATTATCCGATATTATTGATTCAATTTCTAATTCTAATGATTTTATTGACAATATTGATAACGCCTTAAATGGTCTTAGTGATAATGAAAAAAATGATGTTGTTAATGATATTGTTAGTCAAATTGTTGATAAAATTGATGATAATACTAATGGGTTACCAGCAACAAGTATTAATTGAAGTAACATTAATCAAGCTGTTATTAGTTGAAAAAATAACAACCCTGACCAACAATTTAAGGGAACTTCGATTGAAACAATGATGACTTCAACACCAAATGATGAAAGTAATCCATATTATTATTTTGTTAAGCTTCGTGAATATGGTGAAACAACGACAACAAATAGTGAATTTTCCGTAATTTTAACTAATGGCAATAAGTTTTATACAACCTTAAAAAACATTTATTTCCTAGGAAAAATCACCCCAAATGCAACTACCATTCAAAGTTTTAATACTATTATTAACAAATATGTTATTGGTATGACAATTATTAATCCTGGTGAAAATGATCCGTTATATCCAAATTATCAACAATTATCATCGTGGTTTATTTAAAAAGATAATCAATATCAAACCAAATCCTGAATTATGATAAAATAATACCAGAAAGGAAAGATAACGATGTCAAATAAAGTATTAGTAATTTATGGAACTGTTAGTCCTAATGATAAATCATATTCAAAAGCGTTAGCAGCTCGTTTTATTAAACATTATCAAGCATTAAATGCAAATGATGAAATTATTCATTTAGATTTAAATAATACCGCAATGGCTTTAAAAACATTAACGCGTGATAACTTTGATAGTTATTTTAATGTCGAAGATGCCGATGTTTATATTAACCAATTAAAAGAAGTACAAAAGGTTATTGTTGTTTGTCCAATGAATAACTTTAATGTTTCTGGGTTAATGAAAAATTATTTAGATCATGTCTTAGTTGCTAACAAAACATTTTCATATAAATATTTAAAAAAAGGGGATTCGATTGGATTACTATCACATTTAAAAGTTCAAATCTTAACAACCCAGGGAGCACCTTTTGGATGATATCCATGAGGAAACCATACTGAATATTTAAAAGGAACTTGAGAATTCGTGGGAGCAACAGTTAATAAACCAATTTTAGTGGCGGGAACAAAAGTACCTCCAACAAGTTCATTAGCACCAGATGAATTAATTGATCAATATGATGAAGAAATTCAAAAAGTTGTTAAAACATTTTAAATAAAATAACATAATAAAAAACTCAATTTTAAATTGAGTTTTTTATTATATCGCAAATGAATTAAATATTTTATCTCAAAGGCTACGTTTTTCATTTTTAATTTTATCTAAATCAGCCTTCAGTTTATTAAGTTCTTTTGTTTTATTTTGTAAATCATATTCCAACTTATTTTTTTCTTCAATCGTTTTATTTAATTCGTTTTGCGTTGCTTCTTTTTCTTGTGTCATCTTTGTTAACGCTGTTGTAAGCGCTGTTACTTTTTTCTCTAACTCGATTTGCTTGATCTAATTTAGCTTTTAAATCATTTATTATTGTATTTAAATCATTTAATGCTTTCTCATGATTCTTTATTAACTCTTCATTTTTACCTTGTAACTGTTTTAGTTCTTCTTTGAATTTATCAACTTCCACCGTTTTATCCGTTAGATTTTTTTCTAAATTGGTTTTTTCTTGGTCTAAATTAGATAATTGTGCTTTAACAGCTGTTAATTCTTTAAGACAATCACCACAATCTAACTGGTCTTCTTTAATTCGATAAGTTAACTGATTTTCTTGTTTTGTGACCATTTTTGTTTCATAAACTTTTGTTCGTTGTGGTTCATAAAACTAGTAGTAATACAAATAATAAATATGGAGTTAATTGTTATTTTAATAAAAACTAATTATTGTGCTCATACTGATGTGATAGTATTTGGAACAATCCCAATTAAATTAATTCCAACACCATTTCCGTTATCATATGATGGAATATTTCAAATATATCATTGGGCAATTAGAATTGCAGCAACAATGCCAGCAACAGCAGCAATTTCGGGGATGGCACCTAATAAGGAAGCAATAACACCACCAACTGAACCTAAATCATTTTGAATGGTTGTTGTTAAACTATGATTTAAATACAAATGTGAATAAACGAAGTAATAATCTCATTCATCAATACCATCTTTTAAATTTTTAATAATTCCTGATGTATTATTTAATTTATTATTTTGATAGAATGTTTGATTTTTCAATACTTGTTTTTTAAGTTGACCAATATTTTTTTCAATGTTATTATATTTACTATGAATATTTGATGACTTTGACAATACTAAATATATCATCTCCTGGTAAAAATATTTATACATATTTCCACAAATATTATTTACAGTTTCATTATATTCTTTTCTATTCTGGTAACAATGTCTTTAATTATAATTTTCTAAATATCAACTTTGTTTCAAACTTTTAAAAAAATAACGTAAATAATTTGCAAAAAAGAAGAGGGGTAAGAACAAAGAGTTCTTTGTTCTTACTTTGAAATTTGGTATAATTATGTTAACTAAAAGGTGATAAAATGCAAAATAACAAATTTAATTATTACAATTGAGCAAACAATAAGTGAGCAAAGAAATGACGAATGTCGAATGAGGTTAAACAACGATTATTGACCCTGAAGGGAAAAATTCATTTTGTCCCATTGTGAAAACCAGCAGAAATAACAGTTGATCTTGATAATCATCAGTTAATTGTTCCAAAAAATTTAGCATTTTTAATGCAAAAATATCAATTACCACAAACATCGTATTATCTTTTTAAATATCATAATATTAATAATCTAATGCTAGAATGTAATTATATTATTAGTAATTATTCAACTATTATTGAAGCTAAAATTGATCAAAAGGTTATTTCCTTACAATGATCATTATCATATGGTGCTTATTTCTTTAAGAAAATTACCAATTATATTTTAGATCAAGATACCATTTTAGAAACATATCGTGCAACAAAAACCCGAAAACAACGATTGCTATTTCGTCATAAAAACCAACATGCTTTTAACAAAACAAAATGAAAGGAAGAATAAACTTTAATGAAAATGCGCTTAGACCAATTATTAGTTAATCATAAGTTAGCACCTTCACGTGAAAAGGCAAAAGCAATGATTTTAGCTAATAATGTTTTAGTTAATAATGTTCCAGCTTTAAAAGCTGGTGAATTAGTCGATGTTGATAGTCTTATTACCTTACGAGGAGAACCATTAAAGTATGTTTCTCGTGCTGGTGAAAAATTAGCAAAGGGATTAGAAGCCTTTCAAATCAACGTTGATAATATGATTTGTCTTGATATTGGTTCATCAACTGGTGGTTTTACTGATTGTTTATTACAAAATAATGCAAAAAAAGTTTATGCTGTTGATGTTGGTACTAATCAATTAGCATGAAAATTACGAAATAATCCCCAAGTAGTCTCGTTGGAAAAAACTAACTTTCGTTATGTTACAAAACAATTATTTGAACCCGATCAAATTGAATTTGCTTGTTGTGATGTTTCTTTTATTTCGTTAGATAAAATTATTCCACCGTTAAAAGATATTTTATTATTAGATCATTATGCCTTTTTCTTAATTAAACCCCAATTTGAAAGTACAAGAGAAACAGTTCATAAGGGAAAAATAAATAGTAAGGAAGCTCATCAAAGGGTCATTGAAAAAGTAATTAATTTAGTTCTCACAAACGGTTTTAGTATTATTAACCTAGATTATTCACCAATCTTAGGTAATAAGAAAAAAAATATTGAATTTATTTGTTTATTACAACGAACAACAACTCCGGTTAATCATTTGTCTGATTGCAAAATTATGGAAATTGTTGAAAATGCTTGAAATTCTTTACTATCTTAATTAACTTTTAGGATATAATATTATCGGAACAAGAATGGAGGGTCAGAATTTATGGCTAAAGGAACAATGAGTGGCGATGTCGCAACATTAATTGCATCAAATCATCTTAAAGTTGGTGATACATTAACATTCAAAGCAGACACTGTTAAATGAGAGGACTTTGAATTAACAAATCTTAAGAAAGAATATAAAGTTATTTCCTCAATTCCTAGCATTGATACTAGTGTTTGTTTATTACAAACAAAACAATTTAATGAAACAATTCTTAATAAATATCCCGCTGTCCAATTAATAACAATTTCCCGTGATTTACCATTTGCCTTACAACGGGCATGTGAATCATTTGTTAATCCCGAACATATTTTATTATCAGATACAAACTATCGTGAGTTTGGTCACAAAACAAAGTTATACTTTGAATTTAATAATTTACTAGCCCGTAGTGTGATGGTACTTGATCAAAATAACCAAGTTATTTATCTCCAAATAGTATCACCAGTTAGTTCTGAACCAAATTATCAAGACACTTATCATTTCTTAGATACTTTGATAAAATAATAGGTACCCCTTAAAAAGGGGCACCTATTATTTTAAATTAAAACTTTCCAAATTATTTCATTAAGAAAATAATTATCATTATTATTAAAAAAATAACATTGTTAATTTTTTCTAAAAAATATATACTATTTGTTGTATTAACCCTAATTATAATTTTTATCATCCATCATATATGGCAAATTTATCCATTAACAGATATTTTTTTTGATAAGAGAGGTGTTTATTACAAGTATTTTATGAAAGGAGAACACAAAAACCATGGCTTTCGAAAATAACAATACAAACGAAACTAAAAAGAGATTAGCAATGCCAGACAGTGTCTTCATTGGTTGTGAACAACATGCTAATGACTGCCCAAAATGTGCGGCAATGCAAGAATCACAAAAGTCAATTTTAACATGTCAAATGTGTGAACAACCGGTGTTTTTCTGTCGCTCAAAACCTTGTGAGTATAAATTGCATTGTACCAATCCAGAATGTATTAAATCAAAACATAACTTTGTTTTTATTGGTAAAAACAGTACTAAAACAAAAAGGTATCAAGATCAACAGTTTTAAAAATAAAAAAATATTATTAAAACAGATAGTTAAAATAGAAAGCATAACAAGATGGATATTAAATTATTGTTACAGCATTATATTTTATTAAGTAATACTAGCAACCTTGAAAAATTAGATAACCATACTCAAACCTTAATTTGAGGGGGAGTAATTGCAGTTAGTATTATTTTTATTGTTGTTTTTTTATCAATTCATTTTTTTTACTGACGAAATAAGAATAATCAACGCCACACACAACGATTAGGGGTAACGCGTGAGCGTGGTGTTTTATTTGAAATTAGACGAAGTATTTTCTTAATTCTAACTTCATTATTTGCAATTTCCTTAGCTGTTGGTATTTTCACTATTATTAAGATAAATGTGTAATTTTTAACTATTAACAAAACTAATAAAACACAAAATTACTTTTTAACAGAAAGAGAGGAAACGTAATGCAATATTTGCAAAAATTAGGAAAAGCGCTTCAATTTCCAATTGTTGTGTTGCCCGTTGCCGCCTTGTTACTAAGGTTAGGAGGGGTAATGAACGATGTATCAATCAACCCTGACCTATCCCAAACCGGATTATTATCAGCAATTTGATACATTGGCTCGATTTTTCAGGCAGTTGGAAACGCAGCAATTAGTAACTTAGCGCCATTATTTGCAATTGGATTAGGATTTGGAATGGCCAAAGACTTTCGTGGGGAAAGCTGCTTTGGTGGCATTTTTTGGATGAGCTGTAATTGAAGGATTAATGGGAATTGTTCCCCAATTATATTACAATAACGCATTATTAGGACACACCCCAATTGGTAATTTCCAAGATAATCAATTTTGAGCAGTTCCACATTCACAAATTTTATATGTCTTTGATTTTAGTGTCGGAGACACAATCAAAGGTTATGGTGCCAAATATAACATTAGTATGAGGGGTCTTTGGTGGAATTTTAGCAGGATGTCTTGTTGCTTTAATTTACAATAAATATTCAAATGTAAAATTACCAGCAGCATTAGGATTTTTCTCAGGACGTCGTTTTGTCCCAATGGTGACTGCTGCTTTCTTCTTGGTTGAAGCATTTGCTTTAGCAGCAATTTGACCTTGATTTCAATTGGGATTACAGTATCTAATCTAGGTTATGGTTTAGGAGCAATCCCACCATTAGGAGCATTTTTCTATGGGATTTTTAACCGGTTATTGTTACCATTTGGTTTACACCAAGTATTGAACACTTATTTATGGTTCCAACAACCAATTATTGGGCATTTAATGAACTACCAAGGAACGAACTTATGACAAGTTGTTAATGGGGTTTTACAATGAGCTGATTATTCAATCAGTAAAGATGGTGTTTTAACAATTAACGGTTGAACTTCAACTGGTGTTATTACAACAATGAACGGAGATATTACTGCCTTTTTAGGTAAATTATATGCTGATGCTAAATTTGGTTTAGCTGGGGGGAGTGGAATGTTCCAAGCAGGATTCTTCCCAATGATGATGTTTGGATTACCAGCTGCCTGTGCCGCAATGATTTTATCAATTAAAGATAAAACTCGTCGTGCTGAATATGCTGGAATTCTAGGATCAGCTGCTGGAGTATCATTCTTAACAGGAATTACAGAACCAATTGAATTCTCATTTGTTTTCTTAGCACCAATCTTATTAGGATTATATGCTTTACTAACTGGGGTCTTTGCCACATTAACAGTTGGATTTGGAATTAGGGTTGGATTTGGCTTTTCAGCTGGATTCATCGATTGAGCTGTTTCAATGAAAACATTATGAGATATGGCCGCAATTTCATCAAACTTACAATCAGGAGTTTATAAAGTATTAGGAAATCCATTAATGATTATTCCAATCGGAGTCCTTGAAGGAGAGGCATACTTCTTTAGTTTTAAATACATTAGACTTCTTGCGATACCCTTTTTTATTAAAATATTATTATAAAATATAATTTATGAGGACATAAAAATATGAACAATAATAAATTTAATACTCTTAATGATAGAGAATGGTTAAGATTAACAGGAATAAAAAAATCCACTTTTAATAAAATGTTAGATATTTTAAAAGTTGCTGAAATAGAAAAATTTAAAAAAGGTGGTAAAACTAATAAATTATCATTAGAAAATAGATTATTGATGAATTTATTATATTGACGAGAATATCAGACTTATTTTCATCTTGGTAAAAGTTTTGATATTAGTGAGGCTAATTGTTATCGTAATATTAAGTGAATTGAAGATATTTTAATTAAAAACTCTGATTTTCAACAACTTGCTGGTAAAAAAGCACTAATAAATGATTATTTTAATGATAAAACTATTATTATTGATGCTACCGAAACTCCAATCCAACGCCCAAAAAAAGACAAAAACAATCTTATTCTGGTAAAAAGAAAAAACACACGATCAAAACACAAGTAATTATCGAACAAGAAACCAAAAAAATTATTGCAACAAGTTTTTCGCTCGGAAAAAAACATGATTATGCTTTATTTAAAGAATCAAAAATCCCAATTTTAAAAAATACCAAATTAATAGTTGATAGTGGTTATCAAGGAATACAAAAAAATCACAATAATGTTCTAATACCTACAAAGAAAACAAAGAAAAACCCTTTAAACAAAGAACAAAAGCAATATAATAGACTAGTTTCAAAAATGAGAATTATTATTGAAAATATTTTTGCTATTCTTAAAAAATTTAAAATTATTACAGAAAAATATCGTAATCGAAGAAAAAGATTTGGTTTAAGATTTAATTTAATTGCCTCAATTTATAATTTACAATTATTATATTTAACATAAAATATTTATTTAAAATTAAATAATTTAAATAATAAATTAATTTTTCGTTGTGGAAAAATATTAAATTTTTAAATAAAAAACATAATTAATTAAAATTATATTTTTCTATTAGTATCTTTTTTACAAATATTTGCAATTTTTTAACAAGTAATGCAAGAAGTCTAATGGATCAGTTAATTAAATTCCCTTTAGACTACATTCACATTTCATTATCATATTTATGACGAAAAAGTATGCGTAATAAAGAAAATCCCACTCCAACAATCACTAGCATTTTACAGCGTTATCAAGGTAAAATTCCTTTGATTGGAGTTGGAGGTGTTTGTACCCCAGAAGATGCTTTAAAAGGGCTAGAAAGCGGGTTATCATTAGTTGCAATTGGCCGTCAATTAATTATTGAACCCCAATGGCTAACAAAAGTAGCAACAAGTGCCGAACAAACGATTAATACTGTGCTTGACTTAGCAAGCATTAAGAAATTGACAATTCCCCAACCTTTAATTGGCCTTTTTGTTGAAGATGGTCAAAATTGAAAAATTAATATGATTAATATACCAAAATAATTCATAAAAAATTAAGAATTATTATTTTTTAAAAAAGTTTAATATTTTTTTATTATTTTTTACATAAAATTATTTGTTAAATTAAAAAATACTTGCAAAAATTTTGCAAATAAAATATAATATTTGCGTAGTTAAACAAGTTACATAAAGACTAATTAGTTATTAATATGGTCAAATCTTAATAATTAATTATGTTTTTAATTATATGTTTCCCTTGTAAAAGACTACAAAACTATGCGGTAATTTCAATTAATGCACTTTATAATTGTATAATCATTTAACGGTCCAAAATGTTGCTTTTATTCGTAAAAGTAGTTTGTTTATAAAATTATCAAAATAATAAAATATAATTGAAATTATTGCAGAAAAATCTATATGTTGCCTTTGAGCGCTTTACTTTAGTTAAAGCGCTTTTTTTATAGTAAAATTAAAGAGATAAGTTTATAATTATTTTAAAGAACATTAACTAAGAAGGGGATTCATAAATGCAAGATGGATTAGAAAAACAATTAGATCATAATTTAAAAGGGTCAGAACAAGCAATGTTTGATGCATTACTAAAAAGTTATTATTTGGATGATGATCAATTAGATTACTTGCATAAATATTACCGCCCAATTTTTACTTTTGCTAATGATGAAGATTGTATTTGTTTAAGTAAACAAAAATATGAAACTTGTTGTAAACCAAAAGTATTAAATTCACAAAAGAAACGGGAAGAATATATTTCAATTTTACAAGCAGTAGGGGATCCAACATTAAAAGAAGCGTATCTTCAACAAGAAACAACCCATTATCAACGTGTTTTGCAAGAATGTGCAAACCAAACTTGTATTTTACAAGACTGCAACAATAAAGTCGCTGAACACCACCTTTATCCACTTAATACAAGTAAAAATTGCTATTTTTTAGATCGTTATTATTCAAAACACTTTTTTAAAAACATTAAAACACCGTTTTTAGACATAACAGGCGAAGGCCAAGTGCCTTATGCATTTAATGTTTTTTGTCAAAACCATCTTAATGAATATCTAGTACAAGAAAAAGAGCTTTCACCTCAATTAGCAGCTCTCTTAATAAATATTAATGATAACTTAATTGATCACCAAGAAGTATATCAAACTTATTTAGCCTTTTATCACCATTTAAGTGTTGCGGAACAAGTTATTTTAACTCTTAAATTACGACGAATTATGAAATTACATTTAATTTATGAGTTAGAATTATATCGTTTAATTAATGATCTTGATAATAAAAATCGTAATTATGTAGTTAAAAAAATCATCTTACCAAAAGAAATTCATACTCTTACTTGAAATGATATTTTATTAGCACAACTAACCCCAATTACCTTCCAAGCGATTAACTCACCTAATAATCCATTTTTACCAAATAAAATCTTATATAGTCGGTTAGTTAACCATGACAAAAATGGCGAGGTTCATTTTATTTATCATAAAAATAATCGCATTTTTAATACTTATTTTACTGAATGAGAAGAAAAAATTAAAAATGAAAAACAATGACAAAATTTTATCTCTAGTCTTATTATTAATCAAGGAACCCATTTTTTAATTGATAAAAAATACTATTATAAATTAAACCAAAAAACAAAAGAATTAATTAATATTTATTATTATAATCGGTTTGAACAACCACGAAATTCAGCGGAAGAATTAATGTTACAAACCTTTATTAATAATTTTAATAATGGAATTAATATTTTAAAATAGAAAGTGAATGACAATGACAACATTAGGATGAATTATAATTAGTATTTTTCTTGTTTTATTAATTATTTTTATTAGTTTTTTTATATGGTTTTATCGTAAAAAACAACATTTGTTCTATGAAATTTATAAACAGTTAGAAGTAGATAATCAAGAATACATTAACAATAACCTTGCAATGTTACAATTACAAGAAATTGACGTTAAATTTAAATTACAACCTGGTGAAAAAGGATTTAGTAATACCCCAGTTACAATTTATCTTCATCGGCAATCACCAAAAGTTTCTTATCAACCACAATCAAAATATCAAATTCCTTTTGATAATGGAATCACTGTTGGTTATGGTGATGGCAAAAAAATCAAGCTAATTGAACAAGTTCCCTTTCAAACAGGTCATCTTTTCCTTACTAACCAACGAATATTAATTATTAATAATGAAATTATAACAATATGAGATTTAAACAAGATTGATAATATCGAATTAAGCATTTTTCGCATCAATAATACTTTATTACAAAGGTTTTATCTATATATCGAACAAAAACGTTTTATGATTATTGTAAAGGGTTTTGAAATCCCATATTCAATCTATAAGGTGTGAAAAAATAATGAATAGTTATTGAATTGGAATCATTTTATTTGGAAGTATTTTAGGATTGGCAATTATTATTGTTTTAATTCTAGCATTATTTCAACAACAAAAAATCAAACAATTTAAGCAAAAAAACCAAGTATTACAAAATGATATTGATCATAATCTTTCATTTTTAAATAATTCATTAACTGAAATTACAATTAGCTATGAATTACCTAAAAATGAAAGATGTTATTATTATGCAAAAGTTACGAGCTATGAAATTATAAAGAAAAAAGAACTTAATCAAAACGCATATTATTTAAGACCAGCAGTTGACCTGCAATATCATATTGAAAATCTTCCAGGCTATCTGAATCTTACTTCCGCCACCGGAAGTGAAACAATTAGTGGTGATATTTATATTACTAACTATCGATTAGTAATTACGGCAAAACAACAAAAGTTAATAATTTGATTAAAAGATATTAATTTTGCTTTACCTAGTGTTTTTAATCTTAATTGCTTATATCAAATTGGTTTTTTTATTAGTACAAATGAAAAAATTTATCGTTTTATTACAAATGATGTTAAAATATCAATGACAATTTTTAAAGTATGACAACAGAAGGGGATATAACAAATGACAATACATATTATTTTAATTTTTAGTTTAATTCTAATGCTTGCATTATACAGCTTTCATATTTTATTTTTTTTACATTATCAAAAACAAAAGGAAAACAACCAGTTTAACAAAGAATACCGCTGAAAACAAATGTTAATTTTTATTTTTGTGACAATTTATTTTGTTTTAACACCAATTAATGTGTTTATTATTATTAATTATATTTTGTTAATGACCTTAACAAACATTCCAAATATTTTAGTTTATTTATATGTTATTATTGCAATTTGTAATTACGTTTTAATTCTTAGCTATTTAATTATTCAAACGTTAGTTAATAATAGTTTATGAATTAAAGTTAATGATCACACAATCTTATTTTTAGATGAAGCAATTGCCTTAACACAAATTATTGGGATTGATATTAATGGTTTTTTTAATAAAGTGCTTTATACGCTTGATGGTGAAACGGAAAAAAAGGTAATTATTGGTAAAAAAACATTTCAATTTTTTGAACAAATTAATATTACAAATTAAAAGAGATTACCTGTCGGGAAAACAAGTAATCTCTTTTTTTCTTTTTGGAAAACAAGAATAATTATATTGGCGAAAATAAGGGTTTATATTTTAAATTATTTTATGGTAACTTATATAAAAAGAAAAGATAAGAGATAACCTAAAGGGGAGAGATAGTAGTGTAATAATAAACCCTTAAAAATATAATTATTCTGTTTACTTTAGAGATTTAGGAAAAATATTTTTCCTTACTCATAGTATACTATTAATCTAAAAATAATACAATATTTTTTTATTTTTTAATAAAATAAAATATTTTTCCAAAATAAATTTTTATTATTTTTTGGTGTAAAAAGTAAATTTAAGTCAAAAGGGGGGTATTTTACCAAAATTATTTTTATTCCATTAAAAAATAACTACCATTTGTATCTGTAACAATTTTTCAACCACCGACAGAATTTACAACAAATTTATTATTTATTTCATTAAAATTATTAAATAATGCTTTAATTAAAATATCAATATCATTTTCGTTAATACTTCCACCCCAACCACTATGATCTTCTCTATAAAAAAATCAATAATTTCTTTTTTAACCATATGTGAAAATTTTTGATAATTATTATAATATTGATAATAAATTTGACTTATTTTCTTTCATTTAGATAAATTAATTCCTATTTTTAATTGATCGTGGAAAACTTTATAATATTTCTCAATTTCATTATATTGACTATGTGGTTATTTCTAATTAATTGTGAACTAGAATCATTTAATCATCAAATTAATGAGGTAGTACCAACAATGATTAATCCTATTAAAACTGATAATCCTAATGTTTCGGGAGCTAATGTTGCACTAACTGTTGTTTCAGCGCCAATGATTGCTTCTTCTCCAGCAGTGGTTAGCATTGCTGTTTCACCTGATGACAATAACGGTGCTAGTTCCGCTGTTTGGGCGGTTTCTGCTGTTGTTTCAAGCGGCGGCGAAACTAAATTATATCTAAAATAATTAGCAATTGTTTTTAAACCATTGATTGGTGATAAACCTGTTGTTTTGGAAACAGCAGCCAACCCAGCAGTAGAAATTAAACTTGAAGTAATAATTTCCTTTGCTCCAAGTTCATGGTTAGCATTTACAGGTGGCATTACATTAGCCGTTATTTTTGCTTTATCAAGAATGATGCCAGCCCTAATTGCTGCTGTACCAATCCGTTGTAATGTTTCTTTAAAACTTCTTTTTTCATTTTCAGATAAGGGTTCAAAATTTATTTTATTTAATTTTTTCTGTTTTTCTACATTAATATTTATTTCTGGAATTTGTATATGATTTATCATTAAGGTAGGATTAATTCTAAAGTAAACTTGAATCACTGATGTATAAATAGAATTTTCAGAGGGGGCAATTATTCAAATAAAAGTTTCATTATCATCAATTCTTATGAAATGAGCAACTACTTGTGTTATATCTAGGTTGGGATTTAAGTTTGCCAACCGTGATAAAATAGTTGTTTGATCCTCATTCGGTAATACTCCTAAATCAGTATTTTTAATAACCGTACATAAAGGAATTAACAAAATATTAGTCAAATCTTGCTGTGATAAAAAATCACATAAATTAGAGCTAATAGAAAAACGGACATTTTGTTCTACAAAATACATTTGACTATTTTCTCTAACGCTAATTGTTCATAATTGCGTACCATCTTCATTAAATCTAGTAAAATTAATTTGAATTTGTGTTGTATCTAGGTTAGGTTTTTGTTCTGAAATTCGTTCTAAAATAGTTGCTTGATCATTATTTGATAATATTCCTAAATTAACACTAGCAATTACATTTGAAATATTAATTCGAGAAGGGCCTGGATTTGAATGTCAATATAATGGTAGTGGGGTTATTTGTCTTTTTATTCGATTTGGTTTTTCTAATTTATTTTTTTCAAAATTGATTTTACTATTTTTTAAATTTTTAATATTTTCATTAATACAGGTTATTAATCTTTGATATAATTAATATTTTTTAAAATTTATTAACATATCATAAAAATAACCTAAATCTAGTTTGATTTAGTGAATACATTTTACCATAAGATTGATATTTTAAAACTAATTTTTAATTTCTTATTTTATATAACATATTATTTTTTTTCAAAACTAGTGCAATCAAATCATTTTCCTAATCTTAATCCTTGGTCTGTCAAATAAAACGTACCTGCTGGTGCCATTTCTTGACCTGGTGGTTGTAAAACTAAAATTTTAATCATCCCAGTTCCCGTTTGAACATAAATGCCTTCTTCATCACTATTAATAACTTCTCCCGGAAAAAAGATTTTCATAACCATCACAAATGTTTCATCTGGAAATAGTACTCGAGCCTTGCTAATATATCACTTTTTGTCATCTAAAAGGGTATATGCTTTTGGTGTTGTGTTAATAAATGTTACGACTTCTTGATCAGGTTTAGTTCAATCGATTTTGTTATTTTTCATTTTAAAAGTTCTCCCATTTTTAAGTTATTATACACGTTTACGCAATATTAACAAAATCCTTTCCTATGTAAATTGCAAATGCCAACCGATAAAAAGTTAACTATTAATTTAGTTAACTTTTTTAAGTTAATTATAGGAGGTTGGAATTATGCAAACAAAGCAATATTTGATTTTGCCTACTATTTCAGATGGAATGGGTTCTATTTGAAGTGGTTTAGGGCAAGCAATGATGAAAGTTAAAGAAGCAATTTATGCTGTATTACCACAATTAATGACCTTTTTAGGTGATGCTTGAATTATTTTAATTCCATTTGGAATTTTTGTTATTATTAAGATTTTGAATTTCTTTAGAATTATGATTAAAGGATTTTAATATTTATTATAATTGATCATATATCTTAGCTGTGGCACACTAGTTTTTATATGTGATTTTATTAAATAATTTTATTGTTTATTTTTACACTATACACTATTTTAAATGGTACTGTTTTAAGTTATAATAATAACAATAAAGAGAATAGGGGAGTTTACAATGGGAGTACCAACATTTTGTCCAATTCACATGAAAATTCATGAATGTCCAGAAAACAGTAATAAAGCTATTTCAAGTGCAAATGAAACAAAAATTAAAGCAAAGATGGCTCGAATGCTAAATCCAACAACTACCACTGAGTCAGAAAAAACACAACAGGCGGAAAAAGGCACAATTCAATATATTTTAGAAAATGCGAAAAAAAATAATAGTACTATTAAAAATAAACTGGGCATTGAAAGTGAAGAGGGGAGAAGTGTTGGTATTGATGAAAACGACATTAAAGCTAAAATGGCACGTTTACGTGTTTCTGTTAATGGGACACAAAGTACAACAAATTCTGAATCCACTTCCCCTACTCCCAATCAACAAGGATCTGGTTTACAAGAAATAATTGACCATGCTTATCGTGTTAATCGTGGAATTGAACGGATTAAAAGTCCAGAAAAAGAAAAATTAACAGCAGCTAATTTTGATGATATTGATTTAAAACAATTGAATGAAGTAATGCAAGAAGAACAAGAAAAAAAAGTCGTCTCAGGCACATCGAAAACAAAAACAGCAACCAATAGGACAAAAACAACTAAAAATGGTTCTAAGAAAACTATTTCTAATACCAAAAAACCGAAACCAAAAACTACTAATGCTAATTCCACCAATAAAACAAATAATAAAACTGTTGTCTTAACAACTGATGAAATTGAAGATTTAATTGAAAAAGCAGTTATTAAGGCAATGGCAAAAGAAAAAGATAATAAAAAGAAAAGGGGTTCTTAACAGATTAAATTACTGTACTCCCCTTTTCTTTTTATTATCTTTTTCTTTTTTATAACTTTTATTTTTCTGATTTCATTATTTCTGTTAAGATTTGTTCTGTAAAGCAATATTTAATTACCTTGGCTGGCCCCAATTACAGCACCAGTGCCAATGTTAACACCAGGTAAAATAATGGCATTATAACCAATTCAAACATCATGACCAATAACTGTATTTCCTTTTTGTGGGGTATTTTCCCGAAGCGTTGTAATTAAATTTTGTCAGTTAAAAATGCTAATGGATAACTTAAAAAATTCTGGTAATTATGATTAGCACCATTCATTAGAAATTTAACATTTTTAGCAATTGAACAAAACTTCCCAATAATAATTTGATCATTTAAATATGGAAAATGATATAAAATGCTTTTATTTTGAAATTCAATTGCTTCTTGTTCTTGATCACAATGATAATAAGTATAATCACCAATTTCAATATTTGGATTAGTAATATAATTTTTAATTAAATAGAAACCACTAATTTTAGGGTTTTTCTTACTGGTTGGTGGAATTATCATAGCTTTCTTACTCATTATCCTTGTTCCTTACCTTTGTTTCATCTAAAATTCGTTGATCTGCTTGAATATATTTTGTTTGTGCCTGTAAAACATACTTTAATTCCTCTAATTTTTGACCAGTTAATAAAATATCTTTGCGATATTTTTTATTAATTTCTTTAATTAACTTAACTGTTGAACTTTCAACTTGCAAGTTGGGTAATGCATCAAGAGAAATTTGCTCTTTAATATCATATTTACTAATAATTCCTCGTAACCCAACCCCAATTAATCGAATTGGTTCACCTGTTCAAAATTGGTCAAACAATCTAATAGGCAGTTGAATAAATCTCATCTAGCAGATTAGTATAGTTTTGGATTCTTTGCTGCTTGGTAAAACGTTTTCGATTACTATTTTTTAAAGTAACATAAACAACATTACCAACCATTGTTCTTTTTTGTGCACGTTGACTTACATGCTTTGCTAATAAATAAATTTTATTTTTAATTTCTTCAAAGTTAACCAAATCATATTATACCGTTGTTTCATTGCCAATTTGTTTTAACTGATTATGCTCCAATAATAATTCATCACTTCCCCCACCCTTTGCTCGTTCTACAAACCTACTTGCCGGTTTACCCAAGATTGTCTCTAATAAGGCAAAATCAGGAAACTCTGCTAAATCTTTAATTGTCATAATTCCAAGCGCATTTAACCGTTTTGTTGTTTGTTGACCAATTCCAAATAGTTTATTAACCGGTAACGGATGAACAAGATTTGAAACATCTTCTGGACGAATTAACGTAATTCCCATTGGTTTTTTTAAATCACTAGCAATTTTTGCTAAAGATTTATTATATGAGATACCAATACTATTTGGTAACCCTAACTGTTGAAAAACATTTTGTTGCATGTCAACTGCTAATTGCATTGCTGAACCATACTTTAAATAAATATCTGTTACATCAATATAACATTCATCAATTGAAGCAACTTCAATTTGATTAGTATAATGCGAACTAATAAAATCAAATAATTTTTGGGCAAATTCAACATATAACCAAAAATCATGATTAACAACTTCTAAATTAGGATAAATTTCTTTTTCCTTATAAAGGGGCATTGGATTATTAATTCCTAATTTTCGTGCCGCATAATTTGCTGTTGTCACAATCGCTCTTCGTGAGGGTGAAGATACCACTAATGGTTTTAATTTCCGCTGGGGATCTAATGCTTGGTGACAACTAGCAAAAAAACTATTCATATCAATATGAAAAATAACTTTCATAACAAAACTCCCCTACCCTCTTCTTATAAACCAAATGGACCAGTATATTTATAAATCTGTTTAAAAATAAAATTATAACCAAATAAATAGGTAAATTGAATTCCACGAGCATAACTACGAGCAATAATTCAATCATCATATAATTCGGGAAATTCTTTCTTAACAAATGGACGCATTTCTGTTTCATACAAATTTTCTAAGTTTTGTTTAAAATGGCCATTAAAACCTAATAAAATTAAATAAGCTGCAATAATAAAAATTAAGATTAAATTTAAAATGCCATAATGTTCAATGAAATAAAAAAATTAAAATCTAGTAAACTTGTATCCACTTTTATTAAAACATAAAAAATAATAATAAGAATTGATAATATGAAAAATAAAAACAATAATAATGGCGGTGCCACATATAATAAAAAATTCATTGTTCGTATATGACGATTTTTTAAGTGTAACTGTGTAGCAAAAAAAGTACGTCCTAAAACATAATCTAACCCTATCCCTGATAAAAAATAAGACTGATTAAATAATTGTAAATCATTAATATAAAACGTTTTCTTTTTATAAGAATTAGTAATTAACACTTGATGTGGTTTTCGTACTACTTTTAACCCACTAATTTTCTTTTTGGTTAAATAACGATCAATTACTTCTAAAGATGTCATTGTTTGACTAGGAGTATTATTTAAATTTGGAATTGGTACTAAAATATTTCGATAAGAAACAATTAAAAAAATTAACACAATAATATTAATTGCAACAAAAAATCCAATTAAAATAAAGGCAATTTCACTATTTCCTAACATCGTTTCAATCATCCTTTGCTTGTACTCATTTATCCTATTATAACTTGAAAATAACAACATTAATAGAGTCTATTAATAAAAATTAGTTTTTTTCATAAAATAAAAACTGATTTGTCTAGGCGATCAAAGGTTATTTTGCCCATCAGCTTTACTTTTGGTTTTTTTCTTCGGTTAATTCAATTTCACCTGCATTAATTCTTTGTAGTTGCTTTTTAACAATTTCTGATAATGAACTTAAACTACCATTGTTTAGCTTCATTTGTAACAGTTTTTTTCGTTCCTCATTATTTGGATCAGCTGCTAATTTTAATAATCGTAATCGTTGTTCATAACTTAAATGGTCAGGGTCTAAAACATCATTTTCATCAATAAAAATTGCTTCTTCTTTACTAATTGCAATGTTTTTCTTTGCATTCTTTAAGATATCACTCAACGCAGGATTATGATTTATTGCATTTTCATCAAGAATAGTTGTGATATTTTCTTCTGTAAAAGTTAAATTTTCATGATTTGGATTAGTTCCTAAATCATTACATTTTGGTTTAACAGCATCTTCTCCTTGCACTTTTAACAATAAATCAGCATTATTAAAGTATTTTTTTTCAGAATAAATTTCATCCCCACCAGCACGAGGTGTTGCATCCAACACAACTTTTGCTGGTTTATTAAGTAATTCTTCTAATGTCTCAGGAACAAGAAAACTATATTTTCGACGGCCTTCAACACGCGGCTCTTGTACTCGATTACGAAGAACATCTAATTTTCGTGTAACCAAATTAGTTTTTGATTTTTGTCAACGATCATAAATTTGGTTAACATTTAAAACTGGTTCAAGGGTATCGTTTTCGTCAAGAGGGACAAAACGGTTTTCATTATTTAAATTTAATTCATCTAAATCATTTAGTTCTTCTGATTGATCAATTTCAACTATTTTTTCTGATCGATTTGATAAACTTTCAAGTTCCTCATCGGTTGCTAATTCATCATAACTATTACTTTCATTAAAAACCTCATCATCCTGGTTTTGATTAACATTAAATTTATTATTATAATATGAAAATGTTTCATAGTCATCCGTGGTCTCAACATTGTTAACAATGTTTCGTTCCAAACGAATTTCATCAGCATTTGTTTTAACAATTGAAGTTGGACGTTTTGCTGGATCAAATTCATTTGGATCATAATCATCTCAATAATCAATGACTTTTTTCATATCCCCCATTATTAAAACCCCCATATGTTTTTACTTATATATTATACTACAATTTTAACTTGAAAAAAATACCCCATAATTAAAACTATTTTTATCATTTAAAAAGACTGAGTTCTAATCAGTCTTTTTAAAAAATTCATTTATACTAAACATTTATTTTATTTAATATCAAACTACACTTATTACTCTGTATAACAAATTGTAAACGATAAACCTAAGTAAACTAAATCTTTTTAAACTTGACACAAAACAGACATTACTCCAAATACTTCACTTAAAATTTCCCCAAAATGAGGAATATATTTAGTTATTTGACTAGCAACTTTTGTTGTGGATGGGTTAAGATAAATTGGACAACAATAATGTGGAGTAAGGATTATAATTAAATTAATAAATGGAGGTGTAATTATGGCAAAGAATCATTATACCGATGAATTTAAACAACAAATTGTTAGTCTTTATAAAACAGGTAAAACAGCAAAACAATTGTCCAGTGACTATCAGGTCGGTAAATCAACAGTTTGAAAATGAATTTATGAATTCAATAATTCTGGTTCATTTAAAGCAAAAGATAATCGAAGCCCAGAAGAAAATGAACTAATTCATCTAAGAAAAGAAATTAAACAATTACGAATGGAAAATGATATTTTAAAGCAAGCCACACTGATAATAGGCAAAAAATAGTAATTATTAAAAACAACAAAGAAAAATATGCAATTACTAATTTATGCAAAACACTAAAAGTTCCTAGATCAACGTTTTATTATCAATTGAAATCAAATAATCCTAAATCAAACCATACTATTGATAATGCTGTTATCAGTATTTTCTTAAAAAGTCGTAAAAATTATGGCACAAGAAAAATTAAAGTTATGTTAGCACAACAAAATATTTTATTATCACGAATAAAAATTAGTAAAATAATGCAAAGATATAACTTAATTTCCAATTATACAAAACTTAAATATAAACATCAAAGTAACAAAAACGCTATATACAAATATCATAATTTGTTAAATCAAGAATTTAATAATTATAAACTACATGAAGTTGTTGTCAGTGATTTAACACAAGTTGCTATCAATAGCAAATGATATTATGTGTGCTTTCTAATTGATTTATTTAATCGTGAAGTTATTGGTTATGATGTTAGTTCTCATAAAGATGCCAAATTAGTTGAAAATACTTTTAAAAAGCTTAGTTTTTCTTTAGATAATATTAAAATATTTCATACTGATCAAGGAAGCGAATTTAATAACAATATCATTTACAATCTTTTAGCTAAAAACAATGTTGCAAAATCTTATAGTAAACCAGGCTGTCCTTATGATAATGCTGTTTCTGAATCAACCTATAAAATTTTAAAAACAGAATTAATTAAAAACAGAAAATTTAAAAATATTGAACAATTTAAATTAGAATTATTTGACTATGTTAATTGATACAATAATGTACGAATTCACAGCAAATTAAATTATTTAACACCAATTGAATATAAAAATCTTTACTCTACATAAAATTTGTCCAAAAAACCCTTGCCATTCCATTGTAGTACTATAGTATTTATCAGAAGGGTTTAAAATTGAATCAATCTTTTTATTTATTCTATTAATTTCTCGTTTAAGATTGTCAATATCTTTTTTTAAATTATTTATTGAATTATTTAATTTTTCTATTTTTAAATCAATTTCTATTAGATTTAAAATATAGCCTCAATCTCTAATATAGCTTTTCATTTGTTCTGCAACGTTATCTCTTCATATATTCTTTTGAGACTCAGAAAGTTTATGAACATCTTCTATAATTTCACGTTTTATTCTCTTTTTTCAATCTTTTAAATTATATAATCATAATTGTACTTTTGGATCATTAACAAGAATATCATTGATTTTTTTCAAATTAACTTTAGTATTAAAAATAAAATCATTTTTTATATTTCCTATTGAATAAATTTTAGAATTATCTTTTATTTTTAATTTTAATAAAAAACCTTCACTAAAACTCAAAAGTTCTTCTTTTTTTATAATTTCAATATCATTAATATTTAAATTAGGATATTGAACTTTAATTCTATCAAAAATATAATTATTATTGTTATCTTCAATGATTCCTAGACCAACTTTTTCTCACTTTATTAAATCACTTTTAAAATCATCATTTAATTTTTTAACATATGAATTTGGATATAATATTGTGTCATTAGGGGCAATGGAAGCATTAAAATGATCAATATTCATAGAAATCACAGAAGTATATAATCTATAATTAATTTTTATTCTTTTGTCTTTAGAACTGTTCTTATATACCTCAATAATTTCATTTCAATGATCTCATATAGCTTCCCCAAGAGCATAGTCAGGCGAATTCCCATATATTCCGGTTATATTTTTTTTAGCAAATTCTAGAAAAGCGTTACTAAATAACCGTTTATCGTTCTTATTTGAATAATAAATGTGTGCTAAATTTTCAAAAGTTTCTGGTTTTAACAAAAGCTCAAAATAACTAAAATTATCCTCTTCATCAGTTTTAATACGTTCATCATTACCATTAATAGTATAATTTTTTGTATTAGTACCATTATTTTGTTTTTCATATTTGCTAACGGTAATAAACGTTGGCATACTTGTCTCACTAATTATTAATACACTTACTAAACTTAAAATTTTTTTCATAACTATTTCTTTCTCTCCTGTTGTTTTGTTTAATCCCTAACCATCAACTATTACAACTATTATATATCTTTTATTATGAAAATAATTTTTACAATAACTTTTGCAAAATTAAAAAACATCAATTAATAAAATTTATAATCTCTTATTACAAAGATTTGTTTTATTAATTGATGTTTAAGATTACATTTGCAAAAAATTAATAAAGTTCTTCAACAAAATTATTTAGCTCGTTTCATTGAATTCATTACTTTTTTAATGTCTGCTTCAGAAGGTTTTCTTCCCATTTGCATATACATTGCCCGAATTTGTTTTTCAGTAATTGGAGGATTATCACGTAATTGTTTTTGTACAATTTTTTTTGTAATTAAAAATCCTAATACCCCACCAATAACTAAACAACCAATTCCTATAATAAGTCCTGCTCATCACGGCATTTGAAACTCCTCCTTTTATATTCTATTAATTACCCTATAATTCCTATAATATTTTAACATATTTTAAGATATTAGTTAAATATTATCTTCATATTTCATCTCAAAAGACAAAAAAATAGAACATTATCCTCATATTTCGGTAATATTAAGGTTAGTTTCTAATTTTTGAATAGTAATATTTTTATTTTGTGTAATAAAAAATAAAATATCAGTTTTTAAATCACCTTGTGTTTGTTGGCCAGCAATAAGAAGATTGCTCTTCCAAAAGGTAATTAACTGAACAGTTAAAACAACATTATTATTAATAGTAAGCTTTGTTATTAATGTTAAATCATTAGTTAAAATATTATTACGATATAAACTACCATCATTTAAAAGTAAATAAAAATAACGGTTATTATCCCATGTCGGACTAGCCGTTAAACCGATAATGCTCTGCTTTTCAAAAAGCGTTTCAACAACTAATGTTGGTTTTAAAGAGTTTGTCATCCGATATAAAACCAAATCAATTGCAATATATAAATAGTTATTAATAACCATCATTAGCACATTTTTAGTTTCATCATCTCGAAACGAAGCAATAATATCTCATTGGTAATTATGGAACCGAATTAATTTTTTAGTATTATCTTCTGGAAAAGTAACCACTAAATATTCACTTTCAAATAATGAGCAACTAGCAAAAATTTCATTAAGTTGTAATTTCTCATCAAAAATAACGGTTTGTTGATTTGTCGATAAATTATAATAAGATAAATAAATTCCTACTTGGTCTTTTTTTTGATACAAATAATATACCAAAAGTTCTTCTGTTGTTGATTGTGAAAAATTAACACACTTTATTATTAATGCTTGTGGCAATGAAATTTGCTTAATTTTTGTTATTGTTAAGTCATTCATTTTATAAAAAATAATCTTTTGGTCAAAATACTCAAAAAAATAAAGTTCTTCTTTAAACTTAATTTTTTTACGATAACTATTCTTTGTTAAATTACCAAGTTTAGCTATCACATTTGGTGCAAACTGATATATGCTGTTATTTGTTATTAACAACATTTCCTCATACGTTGACATTTTAATTCCTTCTTTATTTTAAATCTTTCTATTTTAACTTAATTCCTAATTCATCTAATTGTTTTGAATCAACTGAACTTGGTGCTTCTGTCATTGGATCACTTCCCGAAGCATTCTTCGGAAAAGCAATTACATCACGAATTGAATCACTATTTGTTAAAATCATTGCTAATCGATCAAGACCAAAGGCAATCCCCCCATGTGGTGGTACGCCATAATTAAAAGCATTTAAGAATCATCCAAATTTACTTTCAATTTCTTTAGCACTTAATTGTAATGATTGAAACATTTTTTGTTGAATCTCACTTTGATGAATTCGAATACTTCCCCCACCAATTTCATAACCATTTAAGACTAAATCATAAGCATTAGCACGGGCAGTTGCTAAATTTTGTTCAAAATTATTTAAATATTCTGTTGTTGGTGCTGTAAAAGGGTGATGAGCTGCTTCATAACGATTTGTTTCATCCGATCATTCATACAATGGCCAATTAACAATTCATAAGAAATGATATTCATTCGGTGGAATTAAAGCAAACATCTTTGCCAATTCAACCCGAACCGCTCCTAATGCTTGGCAAGTAACACTCTTTTCATCACTAACAAAAAAGAACGTTCCCGTTTGATTATTACTAATTTTTAATAATGCTGTTTTTTCAGCATCACTAATAAATTTTGCAATTGACCCTTCTCATACATTATTTTCTTGTTTAACTCATGCTAATCCTTTTGCTTTATTCTGTTGCGCAATGCGAGTTAATTCTTCTACTTGTTTTTTTGTTACTAAATGTGGAATAAAAATCCCTTTTAAACTAAGATTATTTTGTAAGGCATTAGCAAAAATACTAAAAGTTGTTTGAGCAAAAATAGTTGTTGCATCAAACAATTGTAAATCATAACGCATATCTGGTTTATCTGTTCCATATTTTTCAATTACATAATCATAATTCATTTGCATAAATGGCGTTTTAATTTTAACGTTCATTACTTCAGCCATCACAACTTTAAATAATGCTTCAACTAACACAAAAATATCTTCTCGTTCAACAAAACTCATTTCCAAATCTAATTGGGTAAATTCTGGTTGGCGATCACTTCGTAAGTCTTCATCACGAAAGCATTTTGCAATTTGAAAGTACTTATCAAAGCCAGCTAACATTAACAATTGTTTAAATAACTGTGGTGATTGTGGTAAGGCATAAAAATTATGTAAACTTTGTCGTGATGGCACTAAAAAATCACGCGCTCCTTCTGGGGTTGATTTATTTAAAATTGGTGTTTCAATATCAATAAATTTTTGTTCTTGTAAAAACTGGCGAATTATATTGATTAAATGATTTCGTAACATAATTTTTTGTTGCATTACTGGGCGGCGTAAATCTAAGTAACGATATTTCATTCGGACATCTTCTAAAGCATCAGTAACATCATTAATAATTAAAGGGGTCGTTTGTGCTTTTGATAAAATTGTTACTGTTGTTACACTAATTTCAATTTCACCTGTTTTTAACTCTGAGTTCTTATTTTTTCGTTCAACAACAACTCCTTCAACACGAATAACAAATTCATTACGAATACTGTTTATCATCTCATACTGAGGATGTTTCGGTTCAACCACAATTTGAGTAATACCTTCCCAATCACGTAAATCTAAAAAAATAATGCCTCCCATACGGCGATTTTTTGCCACTCATCCTTCTAAAACAACTTTTGTTTGAACATTCTTTAATGTTAATTCCCCACAGGTGTGTGTTCTCTTCATTATTTATTCTCCTTACTTAAAAATGTAATAATTTTTTCAAACTTAACTTCTTGCTCTTTACCAGTTGTTTGGTTTTTAATTTTAACAACATTCTTTTTCAATTCTTCATCACCAATAATAATTGCATTCTTTGCTTTTAACCGTTCTAATGATTTAAACTGTGCTTTAACACTACGTGATAAATAATCACAATCAGCACGAAAACCACTTCCGCGTAATAGTAATAACAATGATGATGCAAAATAACGGGCATGATCAGATAAACAAATTAAATAAACATCTAAATAAGGTTCATCTGCTAACTTAATTTCATTTTCTGTTAACGTTAATAATAATCGTTCTAATCCTAGCGCAAAACCAACTGCTGGATAATCTAAACTAGGTTCAAAACTATTTACTAATTGGTCATATCGCCCCCCGCCTAATAACGTTAATTCTCGTTCTTGTTTATCAACAACAACTTCAAAGACAAGTGACGTATAATAATCTAACCCGCGGACTAATTTATGATCTAATACAAATGGAATTGCTAATTTTGTTAAAATATTTTGTAAATTATTAAATTCGGTTTGATCACTTTCTGTTAAATAATCATAAATTTTGGGAGCTTGATCAAATTTTTTATTATCAATTTTACAATCTAATACTCGCAATGGATTTTTTTTCACCCGAATAGCACAATCAGCACATAAATCTTGTGTTTTTAAAAACGTTTTTAAAACTGCAATGTATTTTGTCCGTTCTGCCCCAACTGCTAAGTAATTTAATTTTAAAGTAAGATTTGATAAACCAAGCGCTTTTAAAAGATTATAACCAAGTAAGATTACTTCAACATCTAATAAGTAATTTTTTACCCCAACAACTTCAACACCAAACTGATTAAATTGTCGTAATCGCCCATGTTGTGGTCGTTCATAACGAAACATACTCCCAAGATAAAATAATTTTAATGGTAATTCATATTTCCCATATAATTTATCTTCTAAAATACTACGAATCACAGGCACGGTTGCTTCTGGGCGCAACACAAATTCACGTTCTTTTTTATCTAATAATTCAAACATTTCTTTAGTCACAATATCAGTTTCATTGCCAACAGCACGAACAAATAAATCTTTTGCTTCAAAGATTGGTGTTCTAATTTCATGGTAATTATACTGCATCACAATATCTCGTAAAATTAATTCTAATGCACTTAATTCACTAGCTTTTTCATAATAGATGTCTTCGGTTCCCCGTGGTTTTTGAATATTCATAACTTTCTTTCCTCTCTAAAAAAAACTAAAAGATTTCTTAGGAACGAAAAATCGCGGTGCCATCCTATTTCATTATCTTTTAGTTAATGCGCTTTATTTTGTCAAAATCTATTAAATTTTTATAATGAAGTTGTCAACACTGTTTAAAAGGGTAATAGTTTCCACCGATCACTATTTCTCTGAGCAATTATTTTTATCAATAATTTCTTTCAATTAAAATTATACCTATTTTTTAAAAAAAGTAAATTAATTAAAAGCAAAGTTAGCATAAAAGTTTGGGGACCTATAAACTTATTCCAAATCCAGATTTTGCAATATTAAAAGTATAAGAATTAATTTATAATTCTTATACTTTTAAGTTATAATATTTATTAAATTAAATATTCTATCGTAAAATTATCCTGAATTTTCTTGTGAAATTTCAAGTCCTTCGACGAAAAGCAATATTAACTTTATTAAATTCATATTATGTAATAACATTCAATAATTGTTTCTATCTTTCCTCCTTTTTAATCATTATATAATCTAAGGCCATGGCCAAAGCCCATTCAGATTCCACCGCCGCCACGGTACATTCCTTTTGTTAAGACATTATATACAACTGAAAATTGCAAATAATAATTCCCATTTTCAAAATAATAACTTAAAATAATAAATTGTTTTCCTCAAATTTTATTTCCTCATAATGTATAATTAAGATTAAAATTTTGAATTTCAAAACATTTTTTTAAATTGTTATTGTTCAAAACAATAAAATTATTAGAAGATAAATTTTTATTTAAAATTTTTTCTTTTAATAATGAACCATTAAATTCATTTGGATTTTTCCCCTTAAATGGATCATTCCCTCAACTTATTTTTGAATAAAATTCAGAATTATTTCCTATAAGTTCAAGTTTTTCATAATTTAATGGATTAATTGTTCCAAGATTAAAAGTATATAATACTTTTAATGTTATTTTTTTATTTTTATAAGACTGATATATACCAGCAGGATAATTAAGTAATCTTGAATATTCCGAAGTTCAATTTTCATTAAAAGCCTTATTATTAGAAAAATTTAATGATAATTCATTTTCGTTATAATAACTAGGATATGGCAATTCCACAATATTCATTGCTCTAGCGGCTAATTTATAAACGCCGTTTTTAGCAGCAATATACAAATTATCATTTTTATCAACTGATATCGTATCAACTCAACCTTCAAAAAGATTTGTCATTGTTTTTGTTATTTGATTAAAATAATACACATTTTGTTCTGTTCCAATATAAATGTTATCACTTTTATCAAATGCAAGGGACTTAACCGATTGCGTTATTTCTTTAATTTTAGTTATTGTTTTAAAAATAGCACTTAGTTTATATATCCCATTTTCTGTTCCAAAGTAAACATTGTCGTCACTATCTGCTTTTATTATGTTTACTTTTGATCTAATTTGATCAAGTTTTTTTGGTCAAGATAATCAATCACGTTTCAAGTTATAAATACTATTCCCTTCTTCATAGAAAACATTCCCAAGGCGATCCTTAAAATATAGAATATTTTCACGATCAAAATTTAGTCTTATTTTCAAATCTGACAAATATTTGACTTTGCCAAGCAATGAAGGTATTTCTGATGATGGATTTTTATTTATTGCTAATTGATTTATTGCTAATTTATTTTGTTTTAAAGTAAGATTAGTAACAATGCTAGGTAAAATTGTAGAACCTGACATTGCAAGAGTTCCTAATATTACTAATATTTTGCGCATTTTTTATTTCCTTTCTTTTTCTTAATTAAATTGCAAAACAAATATTATTAGTTTTAAAATAATAAAATAATTTTATTTCCATAACAAATAGATTAATAAGGTTTGTCTTTTGATATAATAATTTACGAAAATATTATTACTTTACAACTGTTAGTGAATTTAATATTATTTTAAAAAAATAGGATTAATGTTAATCCTATTTTACAAAATTTTTAATTTATTAATTTTATCAATAACATTTTGATATTCTTGTTCTCCAAATAATAAAGACCCAACAACAATTAAATCAACCGCATTTGTAATTAATTGCTGAATATTATTTCAGCGTACTCCCCCATCGATTTGAAATAATAAATGTGGCTGCTACTGTTTTAGGATTTTAATCTTCTTAATTTTTTGTCATACGATTGGTTCAAAACTTTGACCAACAAAGCCCGGTTTAATTGCCATAATGGTAATTAAATCAATTCTTGGCAAAAGATCACTAATTTCAAAAATATCATTTAGTAAATCTAACGCAATCCCCACTTTGCAGTGTTGTTGTTTAATTATTGTAATTAATTCATTAGCTTCTTGGTAATCTTTAACACTTGCTCAATGAAAAGTAATATAATCAGCTTGAACAAATAATGGGAGTTTGTTGAATAAATTAATCCCCATTATATGAACATCAATTGTTAAATTTGGATAATGTTTTTTAATATCATTAAGTTGTTTTGGACCTAAACCATAGTTTTGAACAAAAACACCATCCATAACATCAAAATGAATTCAATTAATACCTATTGTTTGTAATTTTTTAATTTCTGTATAAAAATTAGTGGTATCGGCACAATAAATTGATGGGGTTAATAAAAACTTCTTATTCATAAGCTTTTAAAAATTCAATTAACTTAGTTTTTAATTCATTATCATCTAATAAATTATCTAAAACAATTTTATCTTGATAAGAAATCGAATTAACTAAATCCGAACCACAAATAACAGCCAGAATGTTCTGATCATTTGGATCAAACGCATTAATATTCGTGTGACTAACTTCGATATTTTCTAATTTTAATTCTTCAATAACATTTTTAATATTCATTTCAATTATCAGGGACGATCCTAAACCTTACCAACAAACAGCAACAAGTTTATTGCGTTGCTGTAAGTTAACTGTTTTATTTATCGATAATAAACTTTCTGAATTGTTTGCTGAAACTTTTTTGTTTGTTGTTATTGAAGTTAAATTTTTATTACCATTTTTTACGAGATAAAAAAGTAACTAAATTAATAATTGGAAATAACATTTAAAGCATAATAGCAATTAATGGTAATAATCATAAACTCGTTTTTCGCCCAACTAGTTGCCCTAACGCAGCAATTGGTAATTCCAATAAGAAATCACTATTTCCTTACGTTAAGACATTTAAACTACCATCAACATTAGGTAATGTTTGCATATATCTTAACCCAAAGAATAAAAATGGAATGAAACTCATTAAAATCCCATTAATAAATGGACCAAAGATAGCTCCTAAAATTCCACCATGTGCATTACCAAAAACCCCGGCTGTTGCGCCAACAAAAAAATGCGGAACAATACTTGGGATTACAATTGCTCATCCAATAATCCTTGAATCTTGAAGACCAATACTATGGACAATCCCAATTGTAATTGCCATTCCAAAAATTCCACCAATAAATGACGCAATAAAACCAATTAAAACAGCATTTTGCGCATAAGGAAACATTGTTGGACAATCCAAGGCCGCTTTGGCATTAGGGACTAACTTCTGAGAAATTCCTTTAAACGAAGAAACAATTTCAGCAATAAACATTCTAACTCCAATTAGTAACACTTCAACCCCAGCAGCAAACAAAAATGATTGTAATAACCCTTGCACAAAAACATCTTGGTTATTAGCAATAACATTGGCGTTAACTAAAGCATCATAACCTTTAACCCCTCAGGCCGTAAAGTAAATAATTAAATATAAAAAGAACATTGCAATTGCAATATTAGTATTGCGTAGAAAACTTAGTCCTTTTGGAAAATTAATTTCCTCTGTTGATTTAAGTGGTTTTTTACTTATTTTTGCAATTAAAATATCAACTCATGCTGAAAACAAATATGACAATGAACCAGTATGACCAACTGCTAATGTATTTGATTTTGTAATTTTGATAACATGTTTATTTAAAAACGCTGGTGAAATAATCATTCATAATGAAACAAATAATGACCCCGTAATAACAATAATTGGTAAATCTTCTTGTAAATTTAATCCAGCTAAATTTAAAGCACTAGCAAACATTACTGATAAATAAAATAAAACATGACCTGTTAAATAAATATATTTATGTAATGTAATGCGAGCTAATAAGATATTTAACAGCATTGCACAAATCATAATTAATGATCCCGCTAAAACAATTCTTGGTAAGACATTTAAGAATAACCCTGGAATAACATCATTATTAGCAATAATTCCATTAATACTAAATAATAAATTAAAAGCGTTCCCTAGTTTACCAACTGCTCCTGCTAAAATACCGGCACCACCACCGATAATTAAAAATCCAATTATTGTTTTAATTGTTGCTGAAATAGTTTCTGTAAATTTCTTTCGTTGTAATAAACAACCAATAAGCGCAAATAATCCAATTAAGATTGCCGAAGTTCCAATAAATTCTTTAAAAAAATTTAAAATATAATCTCCTGTATTTAAAGATAAAACATTATTCATTTTACCCCTCCCTGCTAATTATTGTATTTTCATTAGTTCATTATTTGAATTACAAGTCTCTTATTTATTTAAAAATTTTTGTGTTAAAAACACCTTTTTACCAATTAAACTAAAACATTAAATCAACTTAACATATTTCTAATATGTTATAACTTCATTCTATTTTTTTGATAAAACTTTACAATTTTCTTTGCACATTTTGTAATTTATATTAAATTTGGAAATTTTCTGCAAATTTATATCAAATTAATTATTCTAAAACAAACAATTTTAACATCATCAAAAAAACAAATGCAAGTTTTAGTTGCATTTGCTATATTAATTAAATTATATGATAAAAAACAAACTATTTAAAAAATAGTTTGTTTTTTTACTTTGCTTAAATTAGTATTTCTAACCATATATTTGAACTAACATTTTAAATTGCCCCGATAACTCAAATGATTCAAAAACAACATAAAACGCTTTTGCCGTAATTAATTCATTGTTTAGATAACTATCGCCAGGAAGAAGACCATTAATTTATTCCCCCGCTGAATCTAGGTCCTCTATTACTTTCTGCGTTACGATGGCATATAAAGAATCCATTATCCCATTAAGGTTAAGTGTTTGTTGGATATAATTTCTTGCAATATCATAATATTCATTTTCCTCATAATTAAAAATATCTTTCACCTGATGAGCAATGTATTGTCAGAAACCTTCATCAATTTCATCTTGAGCTAAAGAAATATCATTAAAATTTTTTACTGCCTTTTCTTCCTAATTTTTATTTTCTTCGTTATTTTTATCCTTCTTATCAATAACATTATCTTTACAAGCGGTAACACCGCTTGTCCCTACACCAGTTAAAGTTACTACACTTAAAATATTTAATAGTTTTTTCATATATGTTATTTTCCTTTCTAAATAATTTATATAGTACGTGTGAAATATTTTTCAATATAATGTATTTAAAACAAAAATTATAAAAAATCAATAATTAGATTGTTCTATAATTCTATGTTTTTAATTCTAACAAAAAGAAAAAAATATATATAAAAAGAATTCAATAAATATGTTTTATCAAATAATTTGCAAATTATTTGATAAAACATACAAAAAATTATTTTTTTTAGAACAATATTTTAATTTAACCTTGAAAAACTTAATTTAGTTTAATCATCATTTAATTGTCTTAGCATCTTTAATTCTTTTTCCCATTATATGTATTTTATCTTGCTTGCATTTACAATAGACTTCTTGCGATACCATTTTTTATTAAAATATTATTATAAAATATAATTTATGAGGACATAAAAATATGAACAATAATAAATTTAATACTCTTAATGATAGAGAATGGTTAAGATTAACAGGAATAAAAAAATCCACTTTTAATAAAATGTTAGATATTTTAAAAGTTGCTGAAATAGAAAAATTTAAAAAAGGTGGTAAAACTAATAAATTATCATTAGAAAATAGATTAGACTTCTTGCATTACTTGTTAAAAAATTGCAAATATTTGTAAAAAAGATACTAATAGAAAAATATAATTTTAATTAATTATGTTTTTTATTTAAAAATTTAATATTTTTCCACAACGAAAAATTAATTTATTATTTAAATTATTTAATTTTAAATAAATATTTTATGTTAAATATAATAATTGTAAATTATAAATTGAGGCAATTAAATTAAATCTTAAACCAAATCTTTTTCTTCGATTACGATATTTTTCTGTAATAATTTTAAATTTTTTAAGAATAGCAAAAATATTTTCAATAATAATTCTCATTTTTGAAACTAGTCTATTATATTGCTTTTGTTCTTTGTTTAAAGGGTTTTTCTTTGTTTTCTTTGTAGGTATTAGAACATTATTGTGATTTTTTTGTATTCCTTGATAACCACTATCAACTATTAATTTGGTATTTTTTAAAATTGGGATTTTTGATTCTTTAAATAAAGCATAATCATGTTTTTTTCCGAGCGAAAAACTTGTTGCAATAATTTTTTTGGTTTCTTGTTCGATAATTACTTGTGTTTTGATCGTGTGTTTTTTCTTTTTACCAGAATAAGATTGTTTTTGTCTTTTTTTGGGCGTTGGATTGGAGTTTCGGTAGCATCAATAATAATAGTTTTATCATTAAAATAATCATTTATTAGTGCTTTTTTACCAGCAAGTTGTTGAAAATCAGAGTTTTTAATTAAAATATCTTCAATTCACTTAATATTACGATAACAATTAGCCTCACTAATATCAAAACTTTTACCAAGATGAAAATAAGTCTGATATTCTCGTCAATATAATAAAGTCATCAATAATCTATTTTCTAATGATAATTTATTAGTTTTACCACCTTTTTTAAATTTTTCTATTTCAGCAACTTTTAAAATATCTAACATTTTATTAAAAGTGGATTTTTTTATTCCTGTTAATCTTAACCATTCTCTATCATTAAGAGTATTAAATTTATTATTGTTCATATTTTTATGTCCTCATAAATTATATTTTATAATAATATTTTAATAAAAAAGGGTATCGCAAGAAGTCTAATATAACGTTAATACCATTTTTTCTAATTGATATGGATAAATATTATTATTTGTTAAACCATTAACAACATCAGTAATTGTTTTAAAATGCGACAATGCTTTTTTTGATTAAATGCTGCTACAACTTTAGGGTTTGCTTGATAAAGCATATTATTTTCACAACGTTTAATAAAAGCTCAGTCATTGGTACTAAGTTGTCTTATTTTACCATTTGCATGCGCAAAGTTTTTAAAGGTGGCACTTACTAATTGGTTATTATTTTGGCGGGTTAAATCTATTTTTTGGTTACTATGATCAGCATATAATAAACATTTACTATATTCAGCATAATTAATTTCATTATCGCCTTTTAAAACACTTCAAAACATTCAGGCAAACAACACCGCTAGCCCTAAACTCACAATTAAAATTGTAATCATTGTAATATTTTTTGTTTTCTTCATAACCATTCCCCTTTAACAAGATTAGTTTTGTTATAATTAAAAATTGATAAAATATTACGTCCCATTTTTTATAATTATACCAAAAAACGCCTTAAATTAAAAGGTTTACGCCATATGGATAGTACCATAGGGTTCTTAAAAAAGTTTAATATAAAAAAACATCCGAAACAAAACGGATGTTAAAACATTAATATAAACAAGATGATAGTGGCTATTAGAGTTCTCTAATAACCATTTTGATTCTAGCATTTGAATACAAAAAACTATTTTCTAGTAAAGAAAAATACTAATTATTATCGTCATCATCTTCTGATAAATCTTTTATTTTCTTTTTATCAATTTTAACTCAACCAGAAGTTTGCTTTTTTTGATTCATTTGCAATCAAATATGATAATTTGGATCGTTTGGATTATTTGCTGCTTTTCGTAATTTCAACTTTTGTTCTAATGTTAAATTACTAGGATTAAAATATTCACCTTCAGTCGCATATTGATCACCATCAATTGCTGCTTTTGCTTTTTTAGCTGTTGCTAAAATTTCAGCCATTGTTTTTTCTGCCATTATATCCCTCCAGTATGAAACCATTATATTAATATTATAACATTATATAGGATAACGACATAATTATTAAAAAAAGAGTTCGAATATTATTTTAGGTACCAGTTTTACAACAATTTTAGACTATTTTTAAAAATAGTTAATCATTAAACCGCTTAATTTAAAAGTATCTTATTTACACATTTATTAAAACACATTTCTTTAAAAAGGGAATACTAAAATAGACTTCTTGCGATACCCTTTTTTATTAAAATATTATTATAAAATATAATTTATGAGGACATAAAAATATGAACAATAATAAATTTAATACTCTTAATGATAGAGAATGGTTAAGATTAACAGGAATAAAAAAATCCACTTTTAATAAAATGTTAGATATTTTAAAAGTTGCTGAAATAGAAAAATTTAAAAAAGGTGGTAAAACTAATAAATTATCATTAGAAAATAGATTATTGATGACTTTATTATATTGACGAGAATATCAGACTTATTTTCATCTTGGTAAAAGTTTTGATATTAGTGAGGCTAATTGTTATCGTAATATTAAGTGAATTGAAGATATTTTAATTAAAAACTCTGATTTTCAACAACTTGCTGGTAAAAAAGCACTAATAAATGATTATTTTAATGATAAAACTATTATTATTGATGCTACCGAAACTCCAATCCAACGCCCAAAAAAAGACAAAAACAATCTTATTCTGGTAAAAAGAAAAAACACACGATCAAAACACAAGTAATTATCGAACAAGAAACCAAAAAAATTATTGCAACAAGTTTTTCGCTCGGAAAAAAACATGATTATGCTTTATTTAAAGAATCAAAAATCCCAATTTTAAAAAATACCAAATTAATAGTTGATAGTGGTTATCAAGGAATACAAAAAAATCACAATAATGTTCTAATACCTACAAAGAAAACAAAGAAAAACCCTTTAAACAAAGAACAAAAGCAATATAATAGACTAGTTTCAAAAATGAGAATTATTATTGAAAATATTTTTGCTATTCTTAAAAAATTTAAAATTATTACAGAAAAATATCGTAATCGAAGAAAAAGATTTGGTTTAAGATTTAATTTAATTGCCTCAATTTACAATTATTATATTTAACATAAAATATTTATTTAAAATTAAATAATTTAAATAATAAATTAATTTTTCGTTGTGGAAAAATATTAAATTTTTAAATAAAAAACATAATTAATTAAAATTATATTTTTCTATTAGTATCTTTTTTACAAATATTTGCAATTTTTTAACAAGTAATGCAAGAAGTCTAATCTAGAAAAACAAAAAACAGGTTTAAGTTATAATAAACTTAAACCTGTTTTAATTATTAAGCATCTTCATTATAATATTTATTTCATGAAGCAATATCATCACTATCTTCTTTTTTAGTTCCTTCTAATGCTGCTTCACTTTCGCGATCAAGATTTTTTTCTTCAACAGTTTCTTTAGTGCGGTCAACAATGAAATCATTTTCTGGTGCAGTTCGATTTTGTAATGATGAAATCTGCATTCTCATTCGTGACATTGTTAGATTATTATCTTTAAATTCAATAATTCATTGAATTGGCAATGTTAATGGATCAATTTTTTTCGAATTACGAATCAACATTAATAACATATTAATGAACTTTCCAAAACCTTCTTCACCAACTCAATGATCCATTTCTAATGGATCATGTACTAATTGGTTTTTAACTAAATTATAATTTGAAGCATGTGCTTCAGTAATTCTTTCAGCTCACTCTGATTCCGAAATTAAATAAAAGTTAGTTGATAAACTACAATTAAATAAATGTTGTTGATTTTTAAATAATGAAAAATTAAATTTATCAACAATAATGGCACTAATACTAATTGTTAGACCTGACAAATCAGTTACATCATTCATTCAACGAAAAATTGCTTGAACATAACGAAGAATAAATTTTAATTTTCCCGATGAATAAAGAACTGTTTTTCAACTTTCATAATCAAATTGATATTCTGCATCATGACGGACCTTGCGAATGTTTTCATCAGGTTCTAAGTCCAAGAACTCTTCAGCTGATAAAATTATCATATCTTTTTTCATACGATTACTCCCCTCCCCTATAAAGATAACCTATCTATTTAATTTAACTTATAAATGAATTATACCATAAACTTAGGAATAAAACCATCTGTTAACCGATAAAGGGTGGAATAAAGTAAGTGTTTGTTTAATAGACATAAATTTAATGCTTGGAATTATGTAAAATGAAGTGCAACAAACCTTATTAGGCATCGTGTAAGTGAAGTGCAACAAATCAACTCAGAAAGGAGTTGATTTTTTAATGGAAAGAAAATATTATTTTATTTTACGGTCCTTAGTAACTAAGTATGGAAAAGATAATGTTATTAATACGGTAAATAATATTAGACTTCTTGCGATACCCTTTTTTATTAAAATATTATTATAAAATATAATTTATGAGGACATAAAAATATGAACAATAATAAATTTAATACTCTTAATGATAGAGAATGGTTAAGATTAACAGGAATAAAAAAATCCACTTTTAATAAAATGTTAGATATTTTAAAAGTTGCTGAAATAGAAAAATTTAAAAAAGGTGGTAAAACTAATAAATTATCATTAGAAAATAGATTATTGATGACTTTATTATATTGACGAGAATATCAGACTTATTTTCATCTTGGTAAAAGTTTTGATATTAGTGAGGCTAATTGTTATCGTAATATTAAGTGAATTGAAGATATTTTAATTAAAAACTCTGATTTTCAACAACTTGCTGGTAAAAAAGCACTAATAAATGATTATTTTAATGATAAAACTATTATTATTGATGCTACCGAAACTCCAATCCAACGCCCAAAAAAAGACAAAAACAATCTTATTCTGGTAAAAAGAAAAAACACACGATCAAAACACAAGTAATTATCGAACAAGAAACCAAAAAAATTATTGCAACAAGTTTTTCGCTCGGAAAAAAACATGATTATGCTTTATTTAAAGAATCAAAAATCCCAATTTTAAAAAATACCAAATTAATAGTTGATAGTGGTTATCAAGGAATACAAAAAAATCACAATAATGTTCTAATACCTACAAAGAAAACAAATAAAAACCCTTTAAACAAAGAACAAAAGCAATATAATAGACTAGTTTCAAAAATGAGAATTATTATTGAAAATATTTTTGCTATTCTTAAAAAATTTAAAATTATTACAGAAAAATATCGTAATCGAAGAAAAAGATTTGGTTTAAGATTTAATTTAATTGCCTCAATTTATAATTTACAATTATTATATTTAACATAAAATATTTATTTAAAATTAAATAATTTAAATAATAAATTAATTTTTCGTTGTGGAAAAATATTAAATTTTTAAATAAAAAACATAATTAATTAAAATTATATTTTTCTATTAGTATCTTTTTTACAAATATTTGCAATTTTTTAACAAGTAATGCAAGAAGTCTATTATTCTTTCACTAAGATTAGCGTTTTCGACAGTATCTAAAATATCTTTATATCTTTTTCCATCGCCTAAAAATGAATTAATTTTATTTATTAAATTTTGTTCATTTCTTTGGTATTTTTTTAAACCTAATTCTTCATCCAAAGGATAGCGGTTTATATATTCATTTTTTTCTTCATCATATTTAACATATCTTCGTCTTTTTAAAGGTATATCTCCATCTTTGGATGGGTTAAAATAAATTGGACAACAATAATGTGGAGTAAGGATTATAATTAAATTAATAAATGGAGGTGTAATTATGGCAAAGAATCATTATACCGATGAATTTAAACAACAAATTGTTAGTCTTTATAAAACAGGTAAAACAGCAAAACAATTGTCCAGTGACTATCAGGTCGGTAAATCAACAGTTTGAAAATGAATTCATAAATTCAATAATTCTGGTTCATTTAAAGCAAAAGATAATCGAAGCCCAGAAGAAAATGAACTAATTCAGATAAGAAAAGAAATTAAACAATTACGAATGGAAAATTATATTTTAAAGCAAGCCACACTGATAATAGGCAAAAAATAGTAATTATTAAAAACAACAAAGAAAAATATGCAATTACTAATTTATGCAAAACACTAAAAGTTCCTAGATCAACGTTTTATTATCAATTGAAATCAAATAATCCTAAATCAAACTATACTATTGATAATGCTGTTATCAGTATTTTCTTAAAAAGTCGTAAAAATTATGGCACAAGAAAAATTAAAGTTATGTTAGCACAACAAAATATTTTATTATCACGAATAAAAATTAGTAAAATAATGCAAAGATATAACTTAATTTCCAATTATACAAAACTTAAATATAAACATCAAAGTAACAAAAACGCTACATACAAATATCATAATTTGTTAAATCAAGAATTTAATAATTATAAACTACATGAAGTTGTTGTCAGTGATTTAACACAAGTTGCTATCAATAGCAAATGATATTATGTGTGCTTTCTAATTGATTTATTTAATCGTGAAGTTATTGGTTATGATGTTAATTCTCATAAAGATGCCAAATTAGTTGAAAATACTTTTAAAAAGCTTAGTTTTTCTTTAGATAATATTAAAATATTTCATACTGATCAAGGCAGCGAATTTAATAACAATATCATTTACAATCTTTTAACTAAAAACAATGTTGCAAAATCTTATAGTAAACCAGGCTGTCCTTATGATAATGCCGTTTCTGAATCAACCTATAAAATTTTAAAAACAGAATTAATTAAAAACAGAAAATTTAAAAATATTGAACAATTTAAATTAGAATTATTTGACTATGTTAATTGATACAATAATGTACGAATTCACAGCAAATTAAATTATTTAACACCAATTGAATATAAAAATCTTTACTCTACATAAAATTTGTCCAAAAAACCCTTGCCATTCCAAATTTATTAATATTTTTATTAAAAATACAATTGTTTATTTGAAAAATATGTTATTATCTAATTTTGTTCAGTTTTAATTGTAAAATTATTTATAATTTGGTGATAAATTTCATCAAAAACAGGTGGATTCATTTTAAGATATTCTTTTACTTGTTCGCGACCTTGTCCTAATTTATTATTTTGATAAGCATATCATACTCCTGTTTTTTCTAAAATATCATATTTCACTGCTAAATCAATTAATTCATAATATTTATCAATTCCTTCATTATAGTTAATATCAACGATTGCTGTTTTAAAGGGTGGTGAAACTTTATTTTTTACAACTTTAATTTTGACTTTATTCGCAGTGGCGATTCCAGCGGTAGTTAACGTTTCTGTTCGGCGAACATCTAAGCGAACGGAAGCATAAAATCGTAAGGCACGACCACCGGCTGTTGTTTCGGGACTTCCAAAGAAAACGCCAATCTTTTCACGAATTTGATTAATAAAAATAACAATGGAATTTGTTTTATTAATTACACCATTTAATTTTCGTAACGCTTTACTCATTAGACGAGCTTGTGCCCCAATGGTAACATCACTCATTTCCCCATCTAATTCTACTTTTGGGACTAATGCTGCAACTGAATCAATCACAACTAAATCAATTGCATTTGATTTAACAAGGGTTTCTAGAATATCTAATGCTTGTTCACCAGAATCAGGTTGGGCAATAATTAATTCATCAATGTTAACACCTAATTTTTTTGCATAATTTGGATCTAAAGCATGTTCGGCATCAATAAAAGCCCCTCTTCCCCCCCTTTTTGTGTTTCAGCAATGGCATGTAATGATAATGTTGTTTTTCCAGATGATTCTGGTCCAAAAATCTCAATAATTCGTCCTTTTGGATATCCACCAACACCAATTGCTTCATCAAGTAATAAACTACCTGTTGAAATTGCTTCAATGGTTAAGTTACTTTTATCTCCCAATTTCATAATGGCACCTTTACCATATGCTTTTTCAATTTCTTTCATTACATTTTGTAAGATTTCATCTTGATCAATAGTCTTGGTATTATCAGAATTTGTTTTATTATCTTCTTCCATTTGTAACGCTCCTTCCTACTTAGTTTTATCTATTTTAATTAATGATTCCTTTTTTATTTTAAAATAATTTGTAAAAGATGGTTAATAATTGTTTCAGCGGCAATAAGTTTTATTTTTTCTCGTGGTCAAGTTGGATTTAATGATAATTCAACTGTCGTTGGTTGATTTTGATAGACAATTGTGGCAAAGATGGTTCCAATTGGTAATTGTTCTAATTTACCAGGACCAGCATTACCAGTAAAACTAACAGCAAGATCGCTGTTAAATTGGTTTTGACAAGCAATTGCCATTGCTTCTGCGGTTTGTTTTGATACAACCCCATATTGAGTGATAATCGCTGCTGAGACATGACCAATGTTAACTTTAACATCATTGGTATAAGTAACAATACTTCCTAGGAAAACTTGACTAGCATTAGGAATATTTGTTAACAGATGACTAAAAAGACCACCCGTTATTGATTCATATGCTGCGATTGTTAATTGTTTTTGTTGTAATAATTGAATTAATTTTTGTGTCATTTTCATTGTTCACCTCAAAAACTTTCTTTAATATTATACATTTATATAATATAATATAATATGTAAGTAATATTAAATTGTCAGAGAAAGAATATCGTTAGAAAAGAGGACTTAAAATGAATTGAGCTAATCGTATTACATTAATTCGAATTTTTTTAATGCCAATTATTATTGTGCTCATGGGAATTGTTCCGTTTCCAGGAACATCACTATATCATAGTTGAGACCAATGGTTAACAATTAATGGACCTAATGTGACCTATTCGTTACCAACTAGTTATTTAATTGCTGGAATATTATTTATTGTTGCTAGTTTAACTGATTTATTAGATGGTTATGTTGCTCGTCGTTATAATCAAGTTACTACTTTTGGAAAGTTTTTTGATTCAATTGCCGATAAATTATTAACAAATACTGTTTTAATTGTTTTTGCTTGTGCAAATATTATTCCTGTTTGAATGACAGTGGTTTTAATTGCTCGTGACTTTGTAATTGATGTTGTTCGTCAAATTTTAGCGTCACAAAAAGTAATAATGGCAGCTAATCAATTAGGGCGTGTTCGAGCAGCAGTTGAAATGTTTGGAATGATAATCTTATTCTTTATTGGTTTTCGTATGTTTGGTGGGCAAAGTTTAAAAACGGGACAATGAGATGAATTTGGGTGAGTAAATCAAATTATTATGATTCCAATGTATTTAGCAACAGTTTTATCATTATTAGCATCTGGAAATTACATTTACTTAAATCGAAAAGCATTATTTGATATGACCGTGATTAAAAAACCAAAATTAGAAAGTGACCAAAATCAAAATGGCTAAAAAAATAATAAATAATTCAGAATGAGCGGTTGTAACAGGAGCTAGTAAAGGTTTGGGATATTGTTATTGTGAAGAGTTATTAAAACTTGGTTATAATGTTATTGCTGTTGCTCGTGATACAACATCTCTTGCTATTTTGCATGAAAAGTACCCCGACCAAGGAATCAAAATGATAAATTATGATTTAAGTAATTTAGATAATCCTTATCAGTTTTTTGCTGATGTAAAAGCAGAAAATGTTACGTTGTTAATTAATAATGCTGGTTATGGGGTATGAGGTTATTTTAATGAATCAAGTCTAGAACAAGAAATGAATATGGTTGATTTAAACATCAAGGCGTTACATATTTTAACAAAATTATTTGTGCAGCGTTTTATTGATCAAAATAAGGGTCGTGTGTTAAATATTGGTAGTTTAGCAGCCTTTACTCCTGCTCCTGTTTTTGCCAGTTATTATGCTTCAAAAGCTTATGTCTGAAGTTTAGGGGTTGCAATTAATACTGAGTTAAAGAAAACAAAATCCCCTGTTCGGGTAATTACCTTGTGTCCAGGTCCGTTGAAAACAGATTTTTGAAATCGAAGCAGTAATCAAAAAGAGGCAAAATATCATTCAACAGTAAAAGTAATGAAAACAGCAACATATGCTCGAAAAAGTTTAATGCGTGGTTTAAAAACAAAACGAAAAAATTACATTATCACAGGAAGTGTGAATAAGATGGTTAAAGCATTAACCAGATACGCACCACAAAGTTGTGTTTTAACATCAGTTTATAATTATCAAAAAAACCGAAAATAAAAGTTGAAGTTAACTTCAACTTTTATTTTTTTATCATCATATAATGTTTAAGATATCACCAGAAACTATTCTCCCTCATGGTCTACTACCAGTGGCAGCATAATTTCCAGAACCATAAAAATGAATTCGCATCATTAAATGTTTTAATTTTTTGTTTGTCATTGTTTCAACTTTTCCCCCAATTCAAGCATATAATAGACTTCTTGCATTACTTGTTAAAAAATTGCAAATATTTGTAAAAAAGATACTAATAGAAAAATATAATTTTAATTAATTATGTTTTTTATTTAAAAATTTAATATTTTTCCACAACGAAAAATTAATTTATTATTTAAATTATTTAATTTTAAATAAATATTTTATGTTAAATATAATAATTGTAAATTATAAATTGAGGCAATTAAATTAAATCTTAAACCAAATCTTTTTCTTCGATTACGATATTTTTCTGTAATAATTTTAAATTTTTTAAGAATAGCAAAAATATTTTCAATAATAATTCTCATTTTTGAAACTAGTCTATTATATTGCTTTTGTTCTTTGTTTAAAGGGTTTTTCTTTGTTTTCTTTGTAGGTATTAGAACATTATTGTGATTTTTTTGTATTCCTTGATAACCACTATCAACTATTAATTTGGTATTTTTTAAAATTGGGATTTTTGATTCTTTAAATAAAGCATAATCATGTTTTTTTCCGAGCGAAAAACTTGTTGCAATAATTTTTTTGGTTTCTTGTTCGATAATTACTTGTGTTTTGATCGTGTGTTTTTTCTTTTTACCAGAATAAGATTGTTTTTGTCTTTTTTTGGGCGTTGGATTGGAGTTTCGGTAGCATCAATAATAATGGTTTTATCATTAAAATAATCATTTATTAGTGCTTTTTTACCAGCAAGTTGTTGAAAATCAGAGTTTTTAATTAAAATATCTTCAATTCACTTAATATTACGATAACAATTAGCCTCACTAATATCAAAACTTTTACCAAGATGAAAATAAGTCTGATATTCTCGTCAATATAATAAAGTCATCAATAATCTATTTTCTAATGATAATTTATTAGTTTTACCACCTTTTTTAAATTTTTCTATTTCAGCAACTTTTAAAATATCTAACATTTTATTAAAAGTGGATTTTTTTATTCCTGTTAATCTTAACCATTCTCTATCATTAAGAGTATTAAATTTATTATTGTTCATATTTTTATGTCCTCATAAATTATATTTTATAATAATATTTTAATAAAAAAGGGTATCGCAAGAAGTCTATTGTAAACTATGTTTACCTTTTGCATGCGTAAACATTCCAATTCCGGCAGATAAATTAGGTAATTCAACAGCTTTGTAAAGATATTTAAAGACAGCTAATGATTTTATGCCAGTATAAGCAGTTAAATCCATTCATTTTGTTGAAATTAATCATTTAATTTCCTCACCTTCACTTGCTAAATTTTTATTGTATTTTTCAATTGGTTGGATGTTAATTGCAATCTTATTTTGTTTTGTAACAAGATTTTCTTTGATAAAACAACTGGTAGTTTCATTCTGTTTTCTCCTTGCCTTTTTCTTATTTTTTATAAAAACTTAAAATTTGGCCAGTCATAAATCAAATGTGTGGTCAATTCCTTGTTGATCAACTTTGCCCACCAACATAAATTATTAAAGTTAAAATTAAATGATTTATCCTAGAATGCGAAAATATTACTTGCACTGAAATGTGACCATCAATATGAGCACCACCAATTTCCTCAATTGCTCTTTCAATTTCAATAATTGGACTAACTCATTTGTCAGCATTATTAGGGAGGTGGTTAAAATTAACCGAAAAATCAGTAACAGATTTTTTTCGAGTAAATAAATATATCTCGCCATTAAATTCATTTAATGTTAGTTTTTGATATGTATCATGGATTTGGCCAGTTTTTGTTGCCCCGGTTGTTGCGGTTAAATCTAATTGCATTCGTATTACTTCATGATTTTCATTATCATTAATGTCATTTTTATCAATTTCTTCATTTTCAACAACAACTTTTAACACATCTTTCTGAAAGTCAGGTTCTGCACCAAAACCAACTAGTTCGCCATCAATATGAATATAATTACTAATTTCACGACCTAAAAATGTCATTTGGGCCCCATCTGTTGGATCAAGATAAGTATATTGTGTTTCGCCAGGGTTATTTTCGTTAATATTAATTCCTGTAATCAGAATGGCATGGCCATCGTTCTGATCAGTATAACCAAAGAGAACGAGGTAATTGTTAAATAATGATTGATATACATAATTTTCAAATAACAATTGTTCAGCGCTAGTATGTCCAAAATTAGCAGGCATTTGCACAAGACCATAATTGATGGTTTGATTTACGGGTCGAATATTCTTATTTAAATAGTTAACTAAATTTTGGTTAATAACTAATCCGTTTTCACCAACACTATTTAAATCATTATAAATTACTGTTTGCCTTCGGGTAATATTAAAATATCCAAAAATCATTTGCATACTAGTTGAAACACAAAACCAATTGGTTTCTTGAATTCTACGAATAATTCATAATTTAATACTTCTTTTATTTTGTGCTACTGTTTTATGGTAGCAATCATTAGCAATAACATTTGGAATACTACTACCCAAGATTGTTATTACGCCTAAAGCACTTAATAGTTTTTTCATAACCTAAGGCCTCTCTTCTTAACAACCCTACCACCCTACCAAAATTAATAATTTTTGATAAATAAAAAACGGAATTATAATTAAAATATTATTACATTTTATTTTAGTGATGATTGTTAAGTTGATATTATGATTCCGCGGTTAACGGTTAGAACTAATTTAAAACATTTTGTTATAAAGATAAGTTTATTATATCTTAAAAAACTAAAATTAAGGGATGATAATCCTTTGTTTTTTTGCTTGGAACTAAAAAATGTTTATCAAAGATAAACATTTTTCTTAAGAAATATTAAATTAAAGTTATTTACCAGAAATTTCTGATAGTTTTGTTGCAACCGCTTCAACATTTAAGCCAATAATGATTTGAATTCCTTTTGTTTTTGAAACTAAAACCATTCCGGCGACCCCAGCCTCTTTAATTGGTTGTTGATTAATTTTAGTGTTGTCTTCAACGGTTAATCGTAATCTGGTCATACAGTTGTCAACTTTAACTAAATTGTCATGGCCAATTGCATCATAAATAACTTGTGCTAATTTTAATGGTCCGTCTGGATCTTTTTGAATGTCAATTCGTTTATTAGCAACATTGGTGGGAGTGTTGCAAAGATACGGATTTTAGTTAAAAACAAGATATAATCTTGTTTTTTCTTTTATATATAGAAATTATTAATATTAAAGTTATTATTTTTTAAAAATTTTAAGGAGTTGGAATTATTCAAACAAAGCAATATTTTATTTTGCGGTCGTTAGTGAAAAAATATGGTAAAGATAATGTTATTAATACTGTCAATAAGATTGCAAATGATATTGAAATTAAAAAGTAAAGAATAAATTATTCCGCGTAATTTATTAGCGGATAATTTATTCAATAATGTTTTTTAATGGAGCAAAGCGACAACGAGCGGAGCGAGTTTGCAAATTTCAATTTTTTAATTTATTGAAAGGAGATATATTATGCCAGTTTGATTAACGACAATTTTTAGTGTTGTTATTATATTAGGTATTTTTGCGTGAATTGGTTTATCAATTTATCAAAAAATTCGCCAAATTCGAGGAAAGAAAAAATATAAAAAAGAAATTGAAAATAAGGAGGATAAGAAATAATGTTAGGTATGTATTTAACAACAGTAATTAATTTTTTAGCAGTTGGTGATAAACCTACTATTTCAGATGGAATGGGTTCTATTTGAAGTGGATTAGGACAAGCAATGATGAAAGTTAAAGAAGCAATTTATGCTGTATTACCACAATTAATGACCTTTTTAGGTGATGCGTGAATTATTTTAATTCCATTTGGTATTTTTGTTATCATTAAGATTTTAAACTTTTTCCGTGTTATGGTTAAAGGATTTTAATTCATATATCTTAGCTGTGGCACACTAGTTTTTATATGTGATTTTATTAAATAATTTTATTGTTTATTTTTACACTATACACTGTTTACAAATTTATTTTTTAATAAAGTTTATTATTATTGTTAATGTTGGAATTATAAAAATTTCTATTATACATATAATTTTAACTATATTTTCTATGGTGGATAAATTTATATTGTTTATTATTCATAATATTGAGTCTATTATGAAAAATATTTTTTTAGTGGAATGGCAAGGGTTTTTTGGACAAATTTTATGTAGAGTAAAGATTTTTATATTCAATTGGTGTTAAATAATTTAATTTGCTGTGAATTCGTACATTATTGTATCAATTAACATAGTCAAATAATTCTAATTTAAATTGTTCAATATTTTTAAATTTTCTGTTTTTAATTAATTCTGTTTTTAAAATTTTATAGGTTGATTCAGAAACAGCATTATCATAAGGACAGCCTGGTTTACTATAAGATTTTGCAACATTGTTTTTAGCTAAAAGATTGTAAATGATATTGTTATTAAATTCGCTGCCTTGATCAGTATGAAATATTTTAATATTATCTAAAGAAAAACTAAGCTTTTTAAAAGTATTTTCAACTAATTTGGCATCTTTATGAGAACTAACATCATAACCAATAACTTCACGATTAAATAAATCAATTAGAAAGCACACATAATATCATTTGCTATTGATAGCAACTTGTGTTAAATCACTGACAACAACTTCATGTAGTTTATAATTATTAAATTCTTGATTTAACAAATTATGATATTTGTATATAGCGTTTTTGTTACTTTGATGTTTATATTTAAGTTTTGTATAATTGGAAATTAAGTTATATCTTTGCATTATTTTACTAATTTTTATTCGTGATAATAAAATATTTTGTTGTGCTAACATAACTTTAATTTTTCTTGTGCCATAATTTTTACGACTTTTTAAGAAAATACTGATAACAGCATTATCAATAGTATGGTTTGATTTAGGATTATTTGATTTCAATTGATAATAAAACGTTGATCTAGGAACTTTTAGTGTTTTGCATAAATTAGTAATTGCATATTTTTCTTTGTTGTTTTTAATAATTACTATTTTTTGCGTATTATCAGTGTGGCTTGCTTTAAAATATCATTTTCCATTCGTAATTGTTTAATTTCTTTTCTTAGATGAATTAGTTCATTTTCTTCTGGGCTTCGATTATCTTTTGCTTTAAATGAACCAGAATTATTGAATTCATGAATTCATTTTCAAACTGTTGATTTACCGACCTGATAGTCACTGGACAATTGTTTTGCTGTTTTACCTGTTTTACCTGTTTTACCTGTTTTATAAAGACTAACAATTTGTTGTTTAAATTCATCGGTATAATGATTCTTTGCCATAATTACACCTCCATTTATTAATTTAATTATAATCCTTACTCCACATTATTGTTGTCCAATTTATCTTAACCCATCCAAAATATTGTTGCAGGTAGTTTAGAATTAACACATTTTAAACAATATTGGGATGGTAATAATGCAAATAGTTATCGGTATACTGATGATTTAGGTTTTTTGTTTACTTTTATGAAAGATAAAGATAATATTTTTAATTTTAGTGCTGAAACATATAATTATAATCAAGGTAATTCTCCCAATACTGGTAAAAATGTTTTTGAACAGATGAAAGGTCAAATTGATATTAATAAATTTTTAAAAGCCTTTTTTGCCTATGCTTTGGTACCTGTTTTTCAAAATCGTAGTAATTTTATTGAAAGTGGTTATATTGATAATTTACAATATGATACTGTTTTAATTAATTTTTTTGGCTTAAAATTAGTTAATTTTAGAGATGTATTAATTGAAGAAAATAATACTAATAAAAGTCAATTTGAAAAGTTATTAAATAGTATGTTCACGATTTCGCAAAACTTTTATAAAGATTATTTACGTACCATTTTTGATTTAGAAAATAATACTTATGTGCAAGGTTATAATAAAAAATATGGTTTATTAGCAAATAATGGTTTTAAAATTTACCCACGATATTTTTATTTTTCAGATAAATATAATCAGTTGGATATTAAATTGTATTCAGCATTTAAAAATCGGTTTTATAATACAAACTATGGTAATGTATTTAATTACGATTTTTCAGTTGCAAATGATTATAATATTAATCAAAATGAGGGTTATATTTTTGAAGGGACTTTAAAAGATAAATATGGTTTAAAATATAAAAAAATTGAATAACAAAAAATCGGTTATAATGTTTTTGAATTACAAGCCCAAAAAGAAAATGATATGTACCGTTATTATGATTTTAATTTTGGAATTTATAACTGACAAGAAATAAATAAAGATGGATTATTTCCTGATGGGCAATGATGACAAGCACAACCTGAAAGTTGTAAATGATATGAATTATCGTGTTATATCAGAAATTCTGCAATTTGAGTTGTTAATAATATCCCTGGTGTAAAACAAGTTAATGAATTAGCAAGTGGTGTTGGTAAAATATTTCAAACAATATATAGTTTTTTTAATCAAACATTCGAGGTGTGAAAATTTAGTCCAGCATTATATAACACAATAACAAATATATTCTTATTAATTATATTTATGAAATTTGTACGATTAATTTAAAAAAGGACTTATAGGTCCTTTTATTCTTTTCAATCAATTATTAGTCCTGTATCTTTATTAATTTCTGGTATTTCAAGTTCATTTAAACCATCTCAACAATAAATTTTAGCATGTGTACTTCACATTCATCTATGATTAATGTCTTTTGCATTTGTTTTAATAATTCTTCATTTTTGTACTTGATCTCCATAAATTACTATATATTCTTTATTATCTTCTTCTACTTCTGTACCGCTAGGAATAAACTTTCATTTACTTCCAACTGGCGGTTGTTGTGGTTTATTAGGTTCTGGTTTATTACCCCCCCCCGTTTTCATTGTTATTTGGTTTTTCACAACTAATTAATGTTGTTGTACTTGCTGTAGTTAATCCGATTGTTCCTAAAATACTTAGTCATTTTTTCATATTTTTATTCCTTTCTGTGAAATGCTATAATTTTTTTAATTATACTATACATTTTTTAAAGTAGGTGTAAATTTATGAAATATATTAATTAATAATTTTAATTTAACAACGAAAGGAAATAATAAAATGTTTAATTTTAATAAATTTAGCGTAAATATTTATGAAAATGCTTTAAATCAGTTAATAGAAAAAATAGAAAGAATTGATAATATAATTTTTAAAAAACGAGATAAAACAAAATATTTTGTAAAAGAAATAAAAACTAGAAAAATTAAAACAGAATTTGGAATATTGATTTATAAGCGAAGAATTTACAAATATTTTTATAAGGGTAAGTGAAAATATGTTCCTCTTGTTGATAAACAATTTGGAGTTAAAAAATGGCAAAGAATAATTAATAATTTAAAACTAAAAATAACTGTTGAAATAGTAAAAAATAAAAGATATAGTGATATATTAGATATGTTTAATTGCAAATTACATTGTTCGTCTGTTTCGCGTATTTTACGAAAAGCATTAATAAAAAGAAAAGATAAAAAAATAGATTTGAAAAATTGTAAAAATTTATATATTAATTTAGATGATGCATATGTAACTTTAAAAAATAAAAATAATAAATCTTATTTGCAAACTGTTAGAATAATTTCATTTAATACTGTAAAAGAAAATAATAAATCTTTAAATAAAAAATATTGTTATTTTTTTCTTAATAAGAAAACTCGGGGTGCAGAATTTAATGCGTTCTTTATTAAAAAACAAATTCAGAAATTTTTTAAAAATTATGAAAATATTAAATTAATTATTGGTGGAGATAGTGCTAAATGAATTAAAAAAACTGCTAAAATTTTAGATGGTATGTTTATATTTGATAGATTTCATGCAATAAGAGAATTAAAGAATAATATATATTGTGGTAATCGTAGTAAAGAATCCTTTAAAAATTATTTACACGCAAAAGAGTTATTTTTACAAGGAAAATACGACGAATTTATAACTTTTTTAAAATCATTACAGAATGAAAGAATTAAATTAAGGTATTTTATTAATTTAAAAAATGGTATTTTAAATCAAAATAAAGAGTGAAATATTGGCGTATCTGCTGAAAGCGATGTTTCAAGAGTTGTAAAATCTTGTTTAGGATATGGGAATAAAACATTTTCGTTTTCAACATTTAAAAAAATTTTAGATTTAAAAATTATGAAATTTAATTTTAGTTAATTTAAAATAATATAATCTTAGTTTTTAAAATATTTTTTAGTGTGTAAAAATATGAAATTATTATTTGTATTTTTATTTTTTTTGTGTTATTATTTTTTTATAAAAGAAAAAAGTTTCTTGTTTTTAAATAAATTAAATAATACCCGTTTATTTGCAACACTCCCCCATTGGTTTGTAAAAGAACATTAACATTGCCACTTGTTGTTGCAACTGTACCGTTTGCTGTTTGTTGTTCTTGCAATGCTTTTTTCTTCGCGTGTTTTTCAACACTTTTTCCTAATGATTTTGCAATCATAGCGGCTTCGTCTTCACGACCAGGTGTAGATAAATTCATTTTTTTAATATTAGACTTCTTGCATTACTTGTTAAAAAATTGCAAATATTTGTAAAAAAGATACTAATAGAAAAATATAATTTTAATTAATTATGTTTTTTATTTAAAAATTTAATATTTTTCCACAACGAAAAATTAATTTATTATTTAAATTATTTAATTTTAAATAAATATTTTATGTTAAATATAATAATTGTAAATTATAAATTGAGGCAATTAAATTAAATCTTAAACCAAATCTTTTTCTTCGATTACGATATTTTTCTGTAATAATTTTAAATTTTTTAAGAATAGCAAAAATATTTTCAATAATAATTCTCATTTTTGAAACTAGTCTATTATATTGCTTTTGTTCTTTGTTTAAAGGGTTTTTCTTTGTTTTCTTTGTAGGTATTAGAACATTATTGTGATTTTTTTGTATTCCTTGATAACCACTATCAACTATTAATTTGGTATTTTTTAAAATTGGGATTTTTGATTCTTTAAATAAAGCATAATCATGTTTTTTTCCGAGCGAAAAACTTGTTGCAATAATTTTTTTGGTTTCTTGTTCGATAATTACTTGTGTTTTGATCGTGTGTTTTTTCTTTTTACCAGAATAAGATTGTTTTTGTCTTTTTTTGGGCGTTGGATTGGAGTTTCGGTAGCATCAATAATAATAGTTTTATCATTAAAATAATCATTTATTAGTGCTTTTTTACCAGCAAGTTGTTGAAAATCAGAGTTTTTAATTAAAATATCTTCAATTCACTTAATATTACGATAACAATTAGCCTCACTAATATCAAAACTTTTACCAAGATGAAAATAAGTCTGATATTCTCGTCAATATAATAAAGTCATCAATAATCTATTTTCTAATGATAATTTATTAGTTTTACCACCTTTTTTAAATTTTTCTATTTCAGCAACTTTTAAAATATCTAACATTTTATTAAAAGTGAATTTTTTTATTCCTGTTAATCTTAACCATTCTCTATCATTAAGAGTATTAAATTTATTATTGTTCATATTTTTATGTCCTCATAAATTATATTTTATAATAATATTTTAATAAAAAAGGGTATCGCAAGAAGTCTAATAAAGCATAATCATGTTTTTTTCCGAGCGAAAAACTTGTTGCAATAATTTTTTTGGTTTCTTGTTCGATAATTACTTGTGTTTTGATCGTGTGTTTTTTCTTTTTACCAGAATAAGATTGTTTTTGTCTTTTTTTGGGCGTTGGATTGGAGTTTCGGTAGCATCAATAATAATAGTTTTATCATTAAAATAATCATTTATTAGTGCTTTTTTACCAGCAAGTTGTTGAAAATCAGAGTTTTTAATTAAAATATCTTCAATTAACTTAATATTACGATAACAATTAGCCTCACTAATATCAAAACTTTTACCAAGATGAAAATAAGTCTGATATTCTCGTCAATATAATAAAGTCATCAATAATCTATTTTCTAATGATAATTTATTAGTTTTACCACCTTTTTTAAATTTTTCTATTTCAGCAACTTTTAAAATATCTAACATTTTATTAAAAGTGGATTTTTTTATTCCTGTTAATTTTAACCATTCTCTATCATTAAGAGTATTAAATTTATTATTGTTCATATTTTTATGTCCTCATAAATTATATTTTATAATAATATTTTAATAAAAAAGGGTATCGCAAGAAGTCTATTGTATTTCATAATTAATATGTTAATATAATTATAACTTTTTATCGTTTAGTTTTACAGTATACAAGTGAATATTAGGTGAATTATCCGATAACGACCAGAAACAATTTTAAAACGAATATATAAATTAAATAAAAATATTAAAAAAAACAGTTTAAGAATAATCAATGTTAGGGAAAACATTGCTAGAATAATTTGAGACGAATATACTGATAGTACAACAAATTTTATTGACGTTTATTTTACAATTTATAATTTAAGCACTTCAGTATTTTATAATGACAATCCAAGTTTGGGATGTCAAAACCCCTTACCCACTATTCCAAATCCAGAAATAACATCAGAAGATGATAAAGATCAAAACAAGGAACCAATTTATGCAACAGTTTTACCTAAAAGTCAACGAAATAAACAAAATAACGTTCCCCCACCCCGCCCACTCAAAAAATTAAGTCTTCTTGTACCAAATACCCACTTAGGGGAATTATCTGATAACTTACCAGAAACAATTTTAGAAAGAGTAATATTGCTAAACACTGATATAAATTTAGATGAAGTAACTCTTCATGATATTACACATAATTTAGCAATAATTAGCAGTAATCAAAATAGCAATAGATATTATGGCAGAGTTATCGTTGAATTTACTCTAAATAATACTGAAACAAAAACTATTAAAAAAGAAGAAAATAAACCAGATTCAAACTCTGATTCAGATAATAGTAATGGTATTAATAAATTAGTTAGTAAATTTAATAGATTATGTTCAAATGATGAAGCTAATAATTTAAATCCTAAAAAAGTTTTAACTGAAACTACCCGTGGTGGACGTTTGCAAGCTGGTGATACTTATCTTGGGACAAACAATGGTGTTTATTTAAAACATGAATATGGACAAATTGACAAATTTGATGGTTTAGCTTTTCCAATCATCGCAATCGAATTAGATAATAACGGTGGAATGGCAAGGGTTTTTTGGACAAATTTTATTTAGAGTAAAGATTTTTATATTCAATTGGTGTTAAATAATTTAATTTGCTGTGAATTCGTACATTATTGTATCAATTAACATAGTCAAATAATTCTAATTTAAATTGTTCAATATTTTTAAATTTTCTGTTTTTAATTAATTCTGTTTTTAAAATTTTATAGGTTGATTCAGAAACAGCATTATCATAAGGACAGCCTGGTTTACTATAAGATTTTGCAACATTGTTTTTAGTTAAAAGATTGTAAATGATATTGTTATTAAATTCGCTGCCTTGATCAGTATGAAATATTTTAATATTATCTAAAGAAAAACTAAGCTTTTTAAAAGTATTTTCAACTAATTTGGCATCTTTATGAGAACTAACATCATAACCAATAACTTCACGATTAAATAAATCAATTAGAAAGCACACATAATATCATTTGCTATTGATAGCAACTTGTGTTAAATCACTGACAACAACTTCATGTAGTTTATAATTATTAAATTCTTGATTTAACAAATTATGATATTTGTATATAGCGTTTTTGTTACTTTGATGTTTATATTTAAGTTTTGTATAATTGGAAATTAAGTTATATCTTTGCATTATTTTACTAATTTTTATTCGTGATAATAAAATATTTTGTTGTGCTAACATAACTTTAATTTTTCTTGTGCCATAATTTTTACGACTTTTTAAGAAAATACTGATAACAGCATTATCAATAGTATGGTTTGATTTAGGATTATTTGATTTCAATTGATAATAAAACGTTGATCTAGGAACTTTTAGTGTTTTGCATAAATTAATAATTGCATATTTTTCTTTGTTGTTTTTAATAATTACTATTTTTTGCCTATTATCAGTGTGGCTTGCTTTAAAATATCATTTTCCATTCGTAATTGTTTAATTTCTTTTCTTAGATGAATTAGTTCATTTTCTTCTGGGCTTCGATTATCTTTTGCTTTAAATGAACCAGAATTATTGAATTCATGAATTCATTTTCAAACTGTTGATTTACCGACCTGATAGTCACTGGACAATTGTTTTGCTGTTTTACCTGTTTTATAAAGACTAACAATTTGTTGTTTAAATTCATCGGTATAATGATTCTTTGCCATAATTACACCTCCATTTATTAATTTAATTATAATCCTTACTCCACATTATTGTTGTCCAATTTATCTTAACCCATCCATTAATTAAATGATCAGATTATGCTAACAATTGACAAGAATTTAGAACAAAATATTAATATATTAAAATTAATAATATTACTTCTGCTGCTGGTGGTCAAGGTACAACAATATCTAATACAAAAAAAATATTAAATTTAAGACAAAAGACATTAATGAAGATTGATATTCTGATCAAAATCATTTATCGCTAGTAAATTATGCCTATTGTATCTTTATGCCTATTTTTTATGTAGAACAAAAAGCAGTGTTATATATTAAAAACTTATGACTTGAAGGAGAATACTTAAAAATGCAAATAACGTCATATACTTTTTCTCTCTTAGCTGTATATCACGTTTGATCAAATTTACAAATTGATAAAGTTGAAGTGTATTAAAAAATAACACTGATTCATGTTTTATAAAAAATTACCTTTGATATAAAAAATAGGTCTTTACAGAGACCTATTTTTTATATCAAAGGTAATTTTGAAAACAAAGTTATACTCATAAAAAAATGTTTATTCAAAAACATTTTTAACTTGTGGTAAAAACTCAGCAATTTGTTCTTTTGATAATACTTCGGTAAAAAGATATGTTCACGAACACCATTATCAAAAACAGAAGTAGTTGTTGCATTAGCAATTTTTTTTAGTTCTAAAACACTATTCCCCATTGCGACAGAATAACCAACACTTTTTGCAAGTTCAACGTCATTAAAATTATCGCCATAAAAAATAAACTGCTGTGGATTATACCCTTTTAATTCACATAATTTTTTAAAAACATTTCCTTTGTCAATATCTAACGCTTGAATATCAAACAAGTCTTTTTGTGAAAAGACCCCTTCAACTTGATCTTTAAATGGTTCATTAATAAACTGGACACGCTCTAATTCAGCTGTTGAGTTAAATGGAAATAAAATTTTTAAGACTTGAATATTATTATTTTTTAATAATGCTAAATAATTTGTTTCAATATCTAATGGAATTTGATAATTATTATCACCTAATTGTTCATTATATTTTATCATTAATGCAATTCGTTTTGAATGAGGATGACCATAAATCATACTTGCAGTATAAACAATATGATCAACATCATGTTCTAATGCTAATGTAATAATTTCAATCGCTAAATCTTGCGGTAAGGTTTGCTGGTATAAAACTTCATTACTAACGGGATCTCGAATTAAAGCACCATTACAAGAAATAATTGATGTCTTAATTTTTAACTTTGCAAAATATTCTTTTGCCATTAAATCTAACCGTCCCGATGCTAACAACAAATGATAGTCACTCACTAACTGATACGTTTGTAAGGCTTCATAAGTTTCTTCATTAATTACATAACCTTCACCGGTTATTGTTCCATCTAAATCGTTAATAACATAAGGATATTTTTTAAAAAGATTCATATAACCTTCTTCCTTTCTAACTATCTACTTTTAAGTATAAAACTAAATGAACCGTTTTCGTAAATTAATTTTAATGTTTTCATTTGTTCCAACCATTAGTTCTTGTCCTGGGCTTCCTTTAAAAGTAATTCACCCTAATCCGGCAATAAATAAAGAATAATCTCCTGGTTCTGCAATAATGATTGTTTGTTCTTTTCAAGGATTATAATCTTTTAATCTTAGCGAAGCTTGCATTAAGTGGTGCTTAAAATAATAATCTTTATTTGTTAGTTTTGTTCGATGTAACATTATATTATTATTTTTATAAAAGTGAAAACTTGTTTTTAATCCTTTTACAAAAGAAAAACTTGCTAGCCCTTCATAAAAAATTGTTTGTTCAGACTCTAATTGAAATGTAATTGGTTTAAGCAATTTATTAGTAATCATTTTTTTGTCATTATGATCTAAATAAGAAATAATGGTATGGTTATTAACAACTCCTGGGCTATCATAAATTTTATGCTTAGTTCCCAACTTAACTTCAATATTGCCAAGGGTTGTTGAAACATTATTGGAAACTGTTATTTTTTGTTGATAATTTGTTAACTTAATTAAACTATTTAACAAAGTACTCTTTCCGGTATTTGAACTACCAACAAAAACAATATCTTCAGTTTGATGTTTTATATAGCGATATAATTCATCTAATGCATAATTTTTTAAAGCACTAACTAAAATAATGTTTTCAATCTTTGCAAACAACGCTGAATTAATAAAAAGTTCTTCAACAAAAGTAAGAATTTTGTTATTATTAATTAACTTTTGAACTAAATCAACTTTATTAATAATTATTGTCACTTTATTATTTTGTAAGATTTGCTCTAATGGTAAGTTTCGTGAACCATCTAAATCATAAGCATCCAAAACATAAAAATAATGGTATCCTAAACCATAATTATTACTAAGATTTGCTAAAAAGGAATTCTCATTTAAATCATAATCAATTAATTCATTATAATGTGTTAAGCGAAAACAACGATAACAATAATCTTGTGTTAAATTTTCAACATAACCAATTTTGTTTTGCTTGGTGTTTTGTAAAGTAACACCACAACCTTGGCAGTGCTTATAAGATGTCATAGTCTAACCCATATTCTCCTTCATCAAAGAATCCCTTATGTAAAATATTTTTTTGTGCTAATCTTTTGTAAACAACACTTTCTAATAACCGTATAAAACGATTTGACTCATCAACACCAGTTACAGGAACCACCAAAATACTTTCCATATGAGCACGGTTTGCAAATAAAACATCAGTAATTAATTGGTCACCAACCATAATCATTTCATGGGGATTAACATTAAATTGCCGTGAAATAATACGAAAGTATTTTAATAATGGTTTTTTAGCATTTCAATAATAATGTTTAATTCCTGCTTTTAATGCAAATCGTTCCACTCGTTTACGGGCATTATTTGAAACTAGGACAAATGTCATTCCTAAGTCCTGCACCTTTTGAATTAAATTTAGATTATCTGCATTTGGAATGCCACGATAAAATGGGATTAAAGTATTATCTAAATCACAAATAAAAACCTTAATCCCATGTTTTTTTAATGATTCAAGATTAATCTTGTTAACATTTTGAACATAAATTGATGGTTTAAAATAATTTAATAATAAATTACGATTCTTTTTTTTTCCAAAAATTGTTTTAGCCATTATTAAAAACCCTTACTTCTTTCTTTTATCATTATACCAAGATTAAATAAAAAAGTTATTCTTTTCCTTGAAAGAATAACTTTTCAAATTGTTTAATGGATTGTAATTTCATTAATAAGATATTTATTATGTTGTAATTCAACAACAATTTTAATAACCTTATCATTAATTTTATATTCAAAAACATTATCAACTGTTTGTGAACCGACCCCGACTTGTAAAGCATTAAAAGTTTGTTGCATTGTTGCTGCTAATTTTTGTTGGGTAACATTAAAATCAGTAATATATTTATTGATTGTTTTAAACCCGCCTTCAATACCCATCATATTTTCTAAAATACTTTTTAAATAAGATAACGGGGATTTATCAACAATTACATTATTTTTAAATCCTAGAATAGCAAAAAAATCATCCGGATTTAACAATGCATCTTGTAACAGATACGAGTTATTAGTTGTTGGTGTTAGAAAACTATCAAATAATTGATAAACATCTTACGCATTAACAAATGTTGGTTTGGTAATTGCTTGTTTTAAATCTCCTACAACATCAACGATACTTTTTTCACCAATAATATTTGTAAACTGATTTGCTGGGATTCAGTTTTTTAATGGTTTATTTAACATTGTTTCTAGATTTTTAATCTTTGCTAATGGTGAGTCTGGTAATATAATTTTTAAAACATCACCCAAAAGATCACCTTGATATAATGCTGCAAATAAATCGTTAATTGCAGCAGGATCCGCTTTGATTTTATCAATCACTGGTTTAATATTTTCTGGAAGCTGGCCAGCTATTAACTGGTTACTTAAAAATGCAACCATATCATCTAATGTCTCTTTTGCTGAAATGGTGTTTATCAAGTCTCATACCACATTGCCAAGATAAATCTTAATTGATCCTAATATTTCAAGAGGCATATATTTATTAATAAAAACTTTTCCAAGAGCTGACAATCCGACTGGCGTTAAATCTTCTTTTGATAAAAAACCAAGATTAGCTAAAGGATTTGCCTTAATTTGATGATGTTCCGAACTTTGAAATAAAATTGCAATTAAACTACGGATTCCTTCACCATTCGTACTAGTTAACCGAACTGATAAATCATTAACCATTTTTTTAAAATCAAGTTTTGAATTTAACTTATAAGTTGTTGTACGAACAGTATTAATTTCTGCTCAAGTTGAACTTTTTGTCGCATCAAATTGATCAAGATAAGTTAAAATAATCCGAACAAAACGAATAACTTCATTAATTGCTGTTAAATTATTCAAAATATTAAATTTAAAAGCGATTTTGTTATTCATGACATCAACAATTGTTGTTCCAAATTGATGCATTGCATCAAGATAATTTTTAGCATCTCCTTGCAGATTTGCTTTATCTTTATAATCAAAACGTTGGCTTTGACCAGTCAATTCATTAACGGCATTAACAAGACCAATTACCCCGGAAGTTAAAACTTCTTGATAACTCATATTTTTATAAATTGAATCATCAAAAGCATCACGAAAAGCAAGTAATGTATTTTGATTTAATAAATCATTAGCAAATCTTAAGATTGTTGGTGATAAAAACTCTGATAATAAATTTCCGTCAGCAACAAATGATAAGACACCAGCTAATCCTTGGTTTGCAATCATATCTAACGCTGTTGAACCCATTGTTGCAATTTGATTAATCGTACTATTTGCCGTTTCTGGTTTAACAGTGTTTGTTAAAACTAAATTAGTAGTTAAATCATGTTTTAAGTAACTTTCATCATAATAACGATTAAATAATTCAGTATAACGATTGTAATCATGCAGATTTTCATTTTTATCAGGTTGTTGTGGTAAATCTTTTAAATACATTGGTTGAACAAAATTATTCATTAGACTTCTTGCATTACTTGTTAAAAAATTGCAAATATTTGTAAAAAAGATACTAATAGAAAAATATAATTTTAATTAATTATGTTTTTTATTTAAAAATTTAATATTTTTCCACAACGAAAAATTAATTTATTATTTAAATTATTTAATTTTAAATAAATATTTTATGTTAAATATAATAATTGTAAATTATAAATTGAGGCAATTAAATTAAATCTTAAACCAAATCTTTTTCTTCGATTACGATATTTTTCTGTAATAATTTTAAATTTTTTAAGAATAACAAAAATATTTTCAATAATAATTCTCATTTTTGAAACTAGTCTATTATATTGCTTTTGTTCTTTGTTTAAAGGGTTTTTCTTTGTTTTCTTTGTAGGTATTAGAACATTATTGTGATTTTTTTGTATTCCTTGATAACCACTATCAACTATTAATTTGGTATTTTTTAAAATTGGGATTTTTGATTCTTTAAATAAAGCATAATCATGTTTTTTTCCGAGCGAAAAACTTGTTGCAATAATTTTTTTGGTTTCTTGTTCGATAATTACTTGTGTTTTGATCGTGTGTTTTTTCTTTTTACCAGAATAAGATTGTTTTTGTCTTTTTTTGGGCGTTGGATTGGAGTTTCGGTAGCATCAATAATAATAGTTTTATCATTAAAATAATCATTTATTAGTGCTTTTTTACCAGCAAGTTGTTGAAAATCAGAGTTTTTAATTAAAATATCTTCAATTCACTTAATATTACGATAACAATTAGCCTCACTAATATCAAAACTTTTACCAAGATGAAAATAAGTCTGATATTCTCGTCAATATAATAAAGTCATCAATAATCTATTTTCTAATGATAATTTATTAGTTTTACCACCTTTTTTAAATTTTTCTATTTCAGCAACTTTTAAAATATCTAACATTTTATTAAAAGTGGATTTTTTTATTCCTGTTAATCTTAACCATTCTCTATCATTAAGAGTATTAAATTTATTATTGTTCATATTTTTATGTCCTCATAAATTATATTTTATAATAATATTTTAATAAAAAAGGGTATCGCAAGAAGTCTATTAAATAATTAAGATCATACTTATTTTCATTACTAATATAAGCAATTTTAGCAATTTGGCTATTTAAAGCTAATAAACTAGTTTGTGAATGTTGAACACTTGAATTAATAGGTTCATGATCGGTACAAGCAACAACTGAGCCCGCTGACATTGTTAATAATGAAATTGTTCCTAAATATGATAATAACTTTTTCATTTTATGTTCACCCCTTTACCGCATCATAATAATGCTCTGCTGCTAACTGATGAACTTCATGGGTTGGATGAACATCATCAAAAAAGAAATAATCATTAATTTTTGCATTTGCAGGAATATTAACATTTCGTTTTGCATTCAAAACACCTGTTTCTAAAATTTTCATAAAATCCATATCTAAAGTATTAAAATTAACTTTAAGTTCTGCGGTTGCATACTTCGTTTTAAATTCTTCCATTAAAACTGGTAAATTCTCATATAATCCTCATTCACGAACAGCATGATTATAATAATTATTAGCTTCCTCAATCATATTTTTAACTCGAAAATGAAATTCTGTTGAAAGATCATTGGCGCGTTGTTTTAACTTAGCAACACTATTAACATATCGTGGTACTAAACTAACATTTGGGGCATCAGAAAAGATAATTTTTCGAATTCCATTATTTAATAACGTAAATAATGCTTCCTGAATTCGCTCAACGCTTTGTTCCATTAACGCTAACTCTGCTTGCGGATCAGTAGTATCAACTAGTTGAAATAAATCATTTCCACCAATTTCCATAAAAACTAAATCAGTTCCTCGTAATTTATGTTGACTAACTAAAGCGAGAGTTTGCTTTTCAATTGTAACTTTATTTAATAATAACCCTCCTACTCCAGCAACATCAGCCGCAGTAGCACCACCAATCGCATAATTACGACCAAAGTTAGGATCATTATCATTTGGAATTCCTGGTTTAATATCGTTAAAACCAAGTTTATCATTTAACAAAACAGCCGCTGTTTTGCCATTGCTAAAACTACCATGTTGATAATCTTCTAACTTGGTTTCATCATCAGTTCCTAGTTTAAGATCAACATTAAAATTATCTTTTACTAATTTTTCAATTCCATGTGAATCACTTAAACTATCTCCTAAAATATAATAATTTGTAAATTGTAAATTACTTTTGGCATCATCAACCACTTTTGATGTATCAATATCTTTTCCAATTGATAATAATGCATCAGTTGGACCAAGATGCTGATCTTGAACAATTGTACAACTAATTACCGTAACGGTACTAACTGTTGTTAAACTAAAGACCGTTAACAATGTAAACATTTTTTTCATTTATATTTTCTCCTTTATTATTTTTTAATAATGATGAGCACAATCACTGGTAATATTGCCACTAACAAAAATGGTCACATTAGCACAAAAATCGTTCCCGTTCTGGTCGTATCTAACGCACTAACAAAATTTGGATGATACAAATCATTAACCGTAATCGGAGCAATAATATCTTTTTCTGTTCATGCGGTATTAACAAAAACACTATCCCCACCCATTGCTGTCATAGCATAGGCTAAATTTTTTAACTGCATATTTAAAAATCTGGAATGGCAAGGGTTTTTTGGACAAATTTTATGTAGAGTAAAGATTTTTATATTCAATTGGTGTTAAATAATTTAATTTGCTGTGAATTATTACATTATTGTATCAATTAACATAGTCAAATAATTCTAATTTAAATTGTTCAATATTTTTAAATTTTCTGTTTTTAATTAATTCTGTTTTTAAAATTTTATAGGTTGATTCAGAAACAGCATTATCATAAGGACAGCCTGGTTTACTATAAGATTTTGCAACATTGTTTTTAGTTAAAAGATTGTAAATGATATTGTTATTAAATTCGCTGCCTTGATCAGTATGAAATATTTTAATATTATCTAAAGAAAAACTAAGCTTTTTAAAAGTATTTTCAACTAATTTGGCATCTTTATGAGAACTAACATCATAACCAATAACTTCACGATTAAATAAATCAATTAGAAAGCACACATAATATCATTTGCTATTGATAGCAACTTGTGTTAAATCACTGACAACAACTTCATATAGTTTATAATTATTAAATTCTTGATTTAACAAATTATGATATTTGTATGTAGCGTTTTTGTTACTTTGATGTTTATATTTAAGTTTTGTATAATTGGAAATTAAGTTATATCTTTGCATTATTTTACTAATTTTTATTCGTGATAATAAAATATTTTGTTGTGCTAACATAACTTTAATTTTTCTTGTGCCATAATTTTTACGACTTTTTAAGAAAATACTGATAACAGCATTATCAATAGTATAGTTTGATTTAGGATTATTTGATTTCAATTGATAATAAAACGTTGATCTAGGAACTTTTAGTGTTTTGCATAAATTAGTAATTGCATATTTTTCTTTGTTGTTTTTAATAATTACTATTTTTTGCCTATTATCAGTGTGGCTTGCTTTAAAATATCATTTTCCATTCGTAATTGTTTAATTTCTTTTCTTAGCTGAATTAGTTCATTTTCTTCTGGGCTTCGATTATCTTTTGCTTTAAATGAACCAGAATTATTGAATTCATGAATTCATTTTCAAACTGTTGATTTACCGACCTGATAGTCACTGGACAATTGTTTTGCTGTTTTACCTGTTTTATAAAGACTAACAATTTGTTGTTTAAATTCATCGGTATAATGATTCTTTGCCATAATTACACCTCCATTTATTAATTTAATTATAATCCTTACTCCACATTATTGTTGTCCAATTTATTTTAACCCATCCAATCAAACCTTATTATTAACAAGATATGTTCCAACTGATTTATTAACAACTAAGCCATTAATGTCTGGTCCCGTACTGTCAACCATTTGATTATAATTATCTTGATTATTAATTGTTTGTTGCACAAGCGCATGATGATGGAGCGCAGAACTAAACATTTGGTTAATACCCCCACTCTTAAACATTCATTGAATTCCTGTGTTAACATAACCATAAGAATGAAACTTAACAGCAACACTCTTATCAAATTCAATTAAATCAAGACCAACATCATATAAATCAATATTTTTTCGATTACTAATTGTTGTTCCTCAACGATTATTAAACCAATCATCAGCAAAAGCTAAATACTCTTTTTTAATTGCTTCATTTTGATTTGGATTTTCATAAAAATTTAATGAAGACAAAATATCCGCTTCATATGATGATTTTAAAACAGTATTCACAAGCGTTTCATAAATTTTAATATTAGACTTTTTGCGATACCCTTTTTTATTAAAATATTATTATAAAATATAATTTATGAGGACATAAAAATATGAACAATAATAAATTTAGGTCGTATAAATTATTTTGGGGTCTTAAATTAATATCTTAGAAATTGTGGAATAATATACCACTTACTTATTTAGATTGTATTACTTTTAATTTTATTGTCAATATATTTTTCTATTTTTTTAAATTTTTCCACAAAAAAAATACATTTTTATTAAAGTTATTTAATTTCTTAGATAAAACTAATAAAAATATAAGTTTTTTTGTAAATTATTATTTACAAAATTATTAACTGAATAATTAAATTTATTTTCTTCTAACAATTGTTCATTAGTATTAAATAAATTAATTTTATTTTTTAATCCCATCATACTAGCATTTAATTTATTTCTAATAGTTTTTTCACTATAAATAGCTTTTTTAATTATAGTGCCTTTTCAATAATGAGAAATATCACCTTCAATATCACAACCAATATTATTCCATAGTGTTTGGTTTTCAATTCCTTCTTTATTATTTTTAATTAATCTAATAGTTTTATTCAAAAAAATTAATTTAGCATCGCTTATAAAAGATTTACTATCTTCTAAACACTGTAATAATCCCTCATATTTACCATTATAAAAATTATCAACTGCTTTATGATATATTTCTCTATTTTCTTTGTTTTTACTTTGATATGGATATAGTTTTTTAAATCTACTTGTAAGATGAAATTTATCTATTGTATAGTGAATTTTATTTTTAGGAAAATATTGACGCATAAAATTTTTAGTATTTTTAATCCATAATGCACCATCACCTAAAATCATAATTTCAATATTAGGTGTCAATTTGAAATGAGTTTCAATTAAAGTAAATAATTTTATAAGAACTGGTTTTAAATTTGCTTCTTTTTTAAGATAATCTGGAATATTATCCATTTCAAAAACACCTAATTTATTTGCGATTACAGGTCTTTTTACAGTATATTTTTCTTCATCATACCCAGTATGTACAGTACATGCTATCGTATGTTTTTTTATCTTTTTTCTTCCTTGCTTTGTTGAATCTAACATTTTCAAATAAGTACCATCCATTTGAATATATAAAGTGTGTGGAATATCTATTTTTTTATTACTTTTATTAAAGTAATATTCTTCGTCAGTTTTTGCATTTTTCATAATATTAGATACTGTCATTAAACTAATTTTTACATGCTCCATAGTATCTAAAATATCTTTATATCTTTTGTTCTCAGTAATAAATGATAATATTTTTTCTTTAACAGAATTATCTATTCTTTGTCATTTTTCAATTCCTAAAAGTTTATCCAAAGGAAAAATATATTCTTCTTTACCTGTTTCTGGATTAATTTTATAATATCTTCTTCTTTTAAAAGTTATTTTTCCATTTAAAATTACTAATGTTCTTTCAATTTTATCTTTTACTTTATAATATTTAAATTCTTTTAAAGTTTTATCAATTTTGTAATTTTTAAAAATTCATTCATCATAATCTTCTGAACTTTGTTGAATAATTTCAATACTCTGTATATATAATAAATTAATAAAATTATTAAAAAAATTGTTATCAACATTCATCATTTTTTACCCTCTTTCCTTAGTTCTACACATTAACACAAAAATAATAAAAATGCAAAAAAAGATATTATTTTTTATTTATTATGTTATAATTTAAGTGTTAATTATTAGCAAATTAATTTAACTGAAAAAAGTAAAGTAATTTACTTTTTTTTATTTTGATGTAAAATATAGATAATAAAAAAAAAGAACCCTGTTAAGTTCTTCTGTACATGTTTTTCTCTACTTATATTTAACCATATAAAAGGAGTAAAAATGAAAGAATTTAATCCAAAAACAGCAAGTTTGGCGACTTTTTATCGTAAAATAGAGCAATTTTGAGAAAATAAATCACCTAATAAACCATATACTTTGAATGATTTAACCAATGAATTCAATCTTTCTCGCAAGTGAAGATATGATACTTATGCGAGCGAAAAGATAGTTCCTTTGCTTGAAAAACAAGTTGATAGAATTGAAAGTGAAATAATTAATTTTATGATGAAATCACCTGATGGTGCTAAATTATATTGACAACGAGCATTTAATTATAAATATTCACTGCAAGAAAAACAGTTAGAACAAGAATTAAACTTAAATAATCAACAGCCAATAATTGTTAATTTACAAACGGATATTAGAGATATTAAAAAAGAAAGTGATAATAATGCTTAATCATTTTACTTATTTGTTAGAAACACCTTATTGGTTATTACAAAATAGTAATGTTGGTAATAAATATCCCTTTGCAAAGAAATATGAGTTAGTTAATGAAATTAATCAAATTGGGACACGATATAGTGGTAAGACTATTTCAAATATTAAAATGTTTGGTGAATTATTAAAAATTAGTTTATTGATTAAAGAACCAATTTGTATCATTGCTAGTATGTATTGGAGTAAAGATTTAAAAGATAGTGTATTTCAAAATATATGAAATATGTTAGATGAAAATAATATTCCTTATACTATTAATTTATCTAATTTTACTTTTACTTTATCAAATGGGAGCAAAATATATTGTAAAGGTTTACATTCACCAAGTCGGAAAGAAAAATTAAAAGCTTTTGCTGATTTGAATAAATATAAATTAGTTATTGATTGAAGAGAAGAATGTGACCAATTTCAACAAAAAGATTTAAGTGATTTAGAGTTTGCTATTCGTGGTTATCAAAATAAAATAACAATTAATACATGTAATCCTGAGAGTTTAAAAAGATATATTGTTGGTTATTGTAATGAATTAATGCCTTTTGATGAACAAATAATGCGTAGTAAATATGAACAAATTAAATATATTGAAAAATGAAATATGAAGATTATTATTCATTATTCTAGTTGAAGACTTAATTACGAATTACCACAAGATAAAGTTAATGAACAATTAAGATTAGAACAATTAGATATTGAAAGAGCAAGAGTATGAAGTTGAGGATTGCCCGGTAATACTAGTGGTTCAATCTTTGCAAGATATATTGATATTATGCAAGCAACAGATATTATTCAACCAACGAAATTATTAGGTGGTGTTGATTTAGCAAACTCTACTAGTCCCAAAGGACATACAACAGCAGCGAGTTTTTGAATATATAATTCATTTGATAAAAAAGCATATAAAGTAGCAGAATATACACACTCAAATGCTACTCAACAATTTAAAGGACCATTAGAACAAGTAAAAGATATTTTAGATTTTACAACAATCAATTAAACCAATATTTTATTTAATACAACAAGGTATATCAATTAATGTTGATGATAGTGCTTATGCAACATTAGAAAGTTTAAATAGAGAAAAATATAATTATACTTTTGGTCAATACATGAATTTTAAACCAGCACAAAAGCAGAAGTTTAAAATAAAGCATCGTATGAGGCAATTACAATGTTAATAAATACTAATCAATTAAAATGATTATGAGAAAAATGTCCTGTAAGTAAAACCCAATATGAATTAATTCAATGAGAAGATAAACCAGATGCAGAGAAGAACGAATGTTAGATTTATATGATGATACATTTGATAGTGATTTTTATGCTTTACACTTTGAATTAATACCAATGGTTAAACATAATAGTTCAGCAGATTATAAATTATGACAACAAAGGGAGTGATTAACTTAATGAAAAAAGATATTTATGTAATACATGATGAGCGTGTAATAAATGCAAAAAGACCTTATATGTCTGTTTGTGGACAAGTTAAAAAAAGACTTTGTAAAGAATTAAAAAAAGATAATATCGCAATATGTAAATTAAATTTATATAACGAATATATTAAGAAATATCAAAAAGTTAAAGTATGTGTACAAGTTTTAGCAAATGAACCAAATTTATTAACAGTAAATATTATTAATTATGCACTTATTTTAAAATTAAAGGAGAAAAATAATAATGAATAATACTTTCCCTAGTTTACCAAATTTAAATGATATTAATAGTGTTTTAAAATTTTATAATTATGATTGAACTATTAATTTAGCAAATATTATTGCTCGTCATCAAATGCGATTAGTAAATGGTAAAGATATTTTATTTAAATCTCATCGTAAAGACATTTTAGAAAAATTAAACTGATGATATGAAACTTATAAAATAAAAGAAAAATTAGATAAAAATGAATTAACAGCAAGTTTAATGGGTAAAACAATCTTTGGTTTATTAGAGACTAATGACGGCAATATTGATTTATGAATTAACCCTTTTAACTTTACATCACGAGTAAGTAAAATAAATGAAATTGAACAAGGTGCTGATATTTGATTAAATTATCATCAAAGTGATAGTGGATTTATATTAAATTTAATTTGTACCAAAGATAAAATAGTTATTAAAGGTTGACCAAAAAATAATGAAGTAGTTGTTGGACAAAGTAAAACACAAATTAAAGATGATGTTAGACCTGTTTTAGTACAAGAATTTAAAAACAAATTAGGTATTGTCCCTTTTTGAGAAATGATTAATGAACCTAATCCATTATTTTTATCAACTTCAACAACATTAAACCCTTGACCTACTATGACAAATTGTTATAAATTACAATTTGATTTAGAAGATAGTTTTAATATTAAATCAAAAGAAAGATGAGCAAATCGTACGCATTGATATGGAATATTAGATGATGATTTAATGACTGCTTATAACAAAGGCAATAAAAAAGTATTGCAAGATGTATTTGATGATATTTTTATTCAATCAGGTCAATCAGCCGTAGATGGTCAATTATCACAATCTTTACAAGTGGTACAAGGTACACCAACCTTAGAAACATATACCGAAGACCAAAAATCAATTATTGAACAAGTATACTTAGTATGTCATTTTTCTAGTCCTTTTGGTGATAAATCAGATAATGACCAAAATAAAACACAATCTTTATTAACTAAAACCAAAGATTTAGAAAAACAAGCATATTTACAAGCATATCGTAAACAATATTATACAAAGATGTTTGATACTGTTTTAAAATATTATGGTTTATGAGATGGTGTTGGTGAACGACCTTATGGTTTTGATTTTGTTAGTGCTAGTTTAGTTGACCAAATGCGACAAAATGAATTAATTACTGCTAGATTAGATAATGGCACAATGGAACCAATAAGAGCAATTACTGAATATGATAATATTGATGAATTAGAAGCAAACAAATATTTTGAAAAAATAGAAAAATGACAAGATAAAATGCAAACCAAAGAAATTGAACATAATAATAAATTACTAGAATATGATGAAACTGGTAATAATCAAAATGCCTTACAAGGTAGAACAGAAATTAAGGAGAATTAACAAATGAGTAGAATTAATCCCGGAGTTATCGAAGAATTAAGAAGACAAGCCCACGATACTTTAATAGATATCAGAGAAAACATAAAAGACAATCGTCATTGAATGGTATTTCCTTTTAATGTTTATAGTTCATATATCCCTGATACTGAAACAGGATGAAAACCTAATAATGCAAAACCAAGTGATTATGGTAGTTATTCACGCATATTTGATAATATGGAAAGTACTATTGCTCAATGACAAAATAGTTTAAAAATAGTACAAAAATATAAAGGTGAAGAAATTAATATATTAACGATTGATGATTTTAATAAACAGCCAATTAATTCAACTATATGAGCCAATAATGAAACACCTTTTGCTATAAAATTAAAAGATGAAAATAATAATGTTTATTGAAAATTAATTGATGGTGAAAATATTTATGATATTAATAGAATGCTAGAATACTTAAAGCAATATAAATTAAGTTATTTTATGAATAATGATAATAAAGCAGATAATTTTTATACTAAAGAAGTTAAGGTTGGGAAATATTGAGATGCTTATATGATTGATGATAGAAGTTCAATTCAATTTGGTGAAGCTAAATTTGAACAAGTATTTACTCAACAATCAACTGAAAGACAATATACTTTATTAATTTTAGATGAAGATGTCAATAAATTAAATATTAATGATTATTATAATTTTTATACTGTATTTAATGACCGTGGTTTAAATATTGGTGGGGGTAATATTAATTCTGCACCACAAGATAGACAATGATTATATCCATCTAATGTTATTAATTATTATTCACCTTATGATGGTAGTTTTTTATGACAAGAAATTACATTTTCAAGTATTAATGACAAAATTAGTAATAGTGGTTTATCAGTAAGACAATTTATACAAACAAGTGCCCCAGGTGAAGGTTATTGTTTTCCTAAAATAACTTATGATGAAAAACTAAATAAAGGTATTGTTGAATTAGATGAAGTTTTATTAAAAGACCCGGGGGTTAGAGCAATGGCAGTTAAATTTTATGGTAATCCTATCTTTTTTGATATGCCTGTAATTGGTCGGCCAATTATTAAAGGTCAATTTAATAAAAAAGTTATGAATTCAAGAGATTTATTAATGTATAACATGTATCCTTGTCCACCCGACAAAGTTAATAATTATGCATCACCAGAAGTAAGCTGATATAACATTCAAGGTATTCAACCAACAATGATAACTGGTTATGAAGATTGAAAAAAAGATATGGAAAGTAGATATGATTTTTGAAAACAGAAAAATAGTGAGGGCATTGTTATAACCGACCCCACTACTACATCAGCAACTAATTCTAGTGTTGGTAGAAATATTCATAAAGAAGATAAAAACTCTAAATTTTATTGATCTAAAGATTGAAAAATAACACCACCAAACAAAATAAAAGTAAATGGCGGTAATGTTGATAATATTATTAGTACTCAAGCATCATCATATTTTAGAAGAAAAGATGAATTTGGTAATACAGTAGGTCAAGTTCAAATTGAATATAGCAAAATGGGTTCATGTAATGTTTGAGATATTTTAAATATGAATAATTTTATTAATCGCCAAGTTACCGTATTACCTTTAAACTATACTCAAAAATTAGTATTTAATCCTTTTACGATACCGGGCGGAGTTGGTAAGTTCTTAAACTTTATTTCATTTGGTATTCCATGAGGTTGAGTAATTAACCAAGACGAAAAATCATGACCTAATTTTCAATGACTTAATGGTTTTATGAGTGCTAATATTTATAGTTTTTATAATGATGCCTTTTGGTCTGAAAAATCAAAAGGTAAGGGTTATTTACCATTTGAAATATTTAGAGAACAAGGGAACGACAAAGTTGGTGCTATATTTGGTGCAAATGCTAATAGTTTAGGTTTTACTACTTTATTAACTGATAAAGTACAAGGTATTGTTTTAACTAAGGATGGTAAACCAACAAAAGAATTAGTTTATTCAACTTATAATTTAAAACAATTAAATGAAAAAACTAACCGAGTTTATTTAATTAATGAAAAAACCAAATCAGTTGACGCTCAAACACCAGTTAGTGATAGTGAAAAAGATAATGATTGCGAATTCTTACAAACACCAGATGGAACAAATTGTAGTTATATTATTGATATGTTTTCAATTCAAGCATTATATAAAGGTAATTTTGAAATCATCTTTTATGCAGATAATCCATATACTAATAATGAAGAAGATTACTTAAAATTATCAGTATGGAGTTTTAGAGGTAAAACAAAAAGTACATTAAATAATTATTTACGCGATATGACAACTAATTATAAAACTAGTTTCTTATTACCACATGACTATGAAATACCAACATTTAATTACCCAGAATATGTCTTGCCACCAGTACCATATAACTATAAACCTTATACAAAAGATATCTGAGATGCTAAAACAGGACAAGCATTAAAAACTAAAATTACAGCACCACCACAATGTAAACACTCAAATAATCCTAAAAGTTTTATTAATTTATTTGATAATACAACAGAATATAAAGGATATTATGAAATAGAAATTGATTTAAGACAAATTGACCCAACAATTCAAAGTATAAGTAAATTTCAAGATTCTTATAAAACAATTGAAATAAGTAATCTTGACAATTTACAAGTTAGTTGTATTGAACCTGATATAAAACATTTTATTCGTGATAGAAATGTTAATATTTTAGGAGGTTATTCTACTTGTGAATATAATTTTGGACCACTATCTGATGCAACTTTACACAAAAAGGGATTGCCACAAAAAGATAATGTTAATTTTGAAAGTACAAAAACTTTGTATACAGAGAATATAAAAGTAAATGATACTGAAACAATATATGTGACTGCATATACTAATGGATTATCTAGTGGAAATTATCAAAGTGAATATACTATTTCATGAAGAAACTGAGATATTAACTTTTTACTTCAAATAACAAAATTATCTGATAATGATAATAATAAAATTACAGAAACATATTTACAAGCATATTATACAAATGATATGAAATTAAAAATTAGATTTTCAAAAGTATTACTTGCTAAATTATTAGGATATTGTTTAACAAATAATACTTCATTAGGTAATGATAAAGATATAACAATAGATGTAAATGCCTTAGGTGTTTTAAATATGATAAATAATAGTAATAATCCTGTTAAAATTACATTTACACCAAGATAAAAGAAAAAGAGATTTAATATCTCTTTTTTATTCTCCTTTAACTTTCACATTACCATCATTATCAATAACTAATTTTGGTTCTGTTGTAGTTAAATTTCAACGATAAACAGATTTAAAATGAGTTCCTTTGTCTATTCTTCAAGGTCAGTTTGTCATTTTAGATGGCTCATAATTAAACAAATCAACTTCATAATTTAAACTATAACGATATAAACCAATTTCACATCCTTCTTCTTCTTTTAAGTTTTTTTTGCCACGTTCATTTATTTTTTCATTATTTAAAAAATTTGTTATATATCATTGTGTTTTACCTTTTCAAACCACATAATATCATTTGTTATCAACTTTATTAAATGGTTTTTCTTGTGGTGCTATTCATTCTAAATTATCTCTAATTTCTTGGTTGTTTGTTTTAATTTTGTTTTCTTGTTTTATTTTTGCTAATTCTTCAGGTGTATATTTTTGTGTTGTATTACAAGCAACTAAACTTGTTGTACTTGTTCCAATTAAAGTGATTGTTCCTAAAAGGCTTAATATTTTTTCATTTGATTATTTCCTATTTTATTATCAATTAAGTGAATCTATTGAAACAGTATAGTTAACATTTACATTATTAGTATAAACATTTTCATCAGCGGAAATGATTTTTGCGCTACTGTTACTAATATTCTCAACGTTGATTTTTGTAATATCTAAGTCGGTATACATTTCTTTTAGTTTATTTTTAATTTGTTCTTTTGTTGGATTAGATAAATTTTCAGTTTTAAATTCACCTAAATTATTATTATTAATAATTTTATTTAAATTAATATTAGATGTAAAATTAACAACTACTTCACCACTTAAAATATCTTTTCTATTAAAACTTATTTTTGCATATGTAGAAGTTATATTTTTAACTTCAAAATCATTTATATTATTTTTTAAATCTGTATTTTTTTCTTTTAATTTATCTTTAATTTGTTGTTCTGTTGGTAAATTTAAACCACTAGTTCTAATTGAACCTAATTCAATGTTTCTAATAATTGATTTTACTGGTCTACTATATTTAATATTTAATTCACCATTATAAATATTTATATCATTTGAACTAACTTTAGCATTACTTGTTGTAATACTTGTAACATTAATTTTTGTTGTGTCTAATTGTGGGTTTAATTCTAATAATCTAAACTTAATTTGTTCTTCATAACTATTAACTAATTTTGAAAAATCTATTTCTCCTAAATTATGGTTTGCAATAACATTGTTTAAAGGTATAGATTTATCAACTATAAAAGTAAGTGTTGTTTCTCCAGAAAATCCATCTATAGTAATATTTACATAATTACTAGTAATATTTTTGACTTTAATTTGTTCAGCCGCTATGTGTGGATATTTATTAATTAATTTATCTTTGATTTGTTGTTCTGTTGGAATGTCAGCTCCATTAGTTTTAAAAATAGGACTTTGTGTTTGTCTTTTTACTCTTATAGTTTGTTCTTTTTGATAAGGACTAGCGGCAATTGTTGTTGGTACAGCACTTCCACTAATTGTTAATAAGCTTAATAAACTTAGTAATTTTTT
>NZ_CM020866.1:374259-883645 GCF_009866525.1 Spiroplasma poulsonii | reverse complement strand
TTTAAATAGTAGTTGACTTGATAGTGGTATGTTTAATATTACAAATAAATTAACTTTAACAGGTAATTTAACTATTTTAATATATACAAAAACAGCAAAACACCCGAAGTTTTATGGTCCCTATGTTTATCCTAGTGTTCCAGTTGAAATTTGAAAATTATTAAGTAATGCCGTTTCTAATGCGGGTACTTTATTTTGACGTTATTGATTAAGAAAATGATTACCTAGTCATTTAAGAAATTATATTAAAAAAAGACTGCCAAGAGGATTAAAAGAAAAATATCCCAAAGGAACTACTAAATTAACATTACCAACAGTTCAAAAATTACAACAAATTAAAAAGTTTATTAATAATTTAAAGATTGGCCATTTTAATTTTAATTTTGCTGGTGAAATTAATAATAAAAAATGGTATCGAGAACGAAAAAGTGATGTTAAAAATATTAAGAATTTATATAAATCACCAGTTAAAAATATGTTTTACAAAACTAATCAAACTATCAAAACAATTAAGAAAACAAAAACAAGAGTTAATAGTTATAAGCCAAGTAATTTAAAAAATAAATATCGTAATCAATTAAGAGGTGTTTTATATGGAAAATAATTTAAGTAATTTGTTATTTATAACAGTTGAAGATGTGAAAGAAAGTAAACTTTGACAACCTATTAATGATAGAAAGCAATCTGCTTGTAATGATAACTTAATTTATAATGCTATTTTAAAAACTAGTTTATGAATGGATAGATTATCAGGTGGGACAATTTCAGATAAAATTAATAAAAAAGATTTGTTTCCTTGAGTAAAAAAAGATAATACTGGTTTAATTGAATATGATAAATGATTAAGTTATATTCAATCGGCTTGTTTATTAGCAGTTATAAATTGATATTTACCAAAAGGAGTTAATGATTTAACTGGTAGTGCTTCATTTTCACAAGGTGGTGTAGCATATTCACAAACTAATGACCCAGAAGCAAATGAAAATATTACTCGTGATGTTAAAAATGCTTTAAAATTAGCAGGTGAAATAATTGATATTATATCTAGTAAAACGGTATCTAGACCGTATAATTATCATTTAGGAAACTATTCTCATCCATGAGAAGAAGAATATAAATATATTACTAAAAAAACATTTTATCCAACATTATTATTTTGATTAAAAGAGCGATTGCAAACAGATGGTTCAATAAATATTACTTATCCAATTATTAATGATTTTTCTAAAATTGATTATAATGAATATATTAAATTAATAGTTCCATTTGATAATAACACGATTTATTATGAAGATAATGTCTGAAAAGCAAAACAAAGTGGTGATATTCCATCATATGGTATTAAAGATAGTGATTTAAATAAAGATTATATTGATAAGCAAGATGATAAATATATTGTAAAAACATCACAAGATATTATTCTTAAACAAGATAAATTAGTAAGTGGGGAAAATATTAAAACTATTAATGGTAATTCATTATTAGGTAATGGTGATATTTCTATTAGTGTTGGTAATGATTGAGAATTTGTAGATACTAGTGATTTTAAACCAGCAACTGAATATCAAATTAAAGATTTTGATAGTTCTAAATTTAAATATAAAATATGATGTCAATTTTCAATTTTACCATATATGTTTGTAGAAACTTTTAAAGATTTTGATATTGGTTGTGGAATTGTTGTATCATATAGTAAAGGTGTTTCAGGTTGGTATATTGACACAAATGGTCTTATTAGTTCTTATGATAATGTAAATATAGTTAATTTAAAAATTGAAAGAAAATTGGTGAGTTAATTATGAAGCAAGATAAAACAACTTGATTAAAGGGGGCGTTACCTTGAAATTGATTTAAAAAAGACCCTATTCCAACTTATAATTGAACTCATAAAGATATTAGAGAATGAGAAAGAAAATATAAAATTCGTAGTTGAGTAGTTAGTTTTTATACATTGATATTTTTAGCATTAAATTGTTGGTTAGAATATGGAATGATTAATGCAATTAAAGATGATATTAATTGATATAATTATGGTCAATATTGAGGTAATGGCATTGCTATTTTATTAACACCTTTATTTACGTATGGAATTCAGGGCATATTTGTTGCTAGTAGTAAACCAAAAGTAGATATGAAAATTGATATACCAAGATTAAAAATATCTAAAATGGGATTAGTATTTACAATATTACCTTTAATTACTTTAATAATTTCTTTAATTATCATTTGAATTGATAAATCAAAATGAAAAAAAGACCATTTAAGACATTGTTTAGATTGTCGGATTAATCCGCGTGTTATTCAACCAAGATTAGCAAAACAATGAAATAATTTAGATGGCATAACAGAAGAAATATTTAAAAATATACAAAATGAAAATATTAAAAAACAAAAACAAGAAGAAAATAACAAAGAATTAAATTTAAAATAGACTATATATAGGGGCGGTTGATATTTTTGGGTGGTTATATAGTTTAATTTATAAATTATTTTGTTCTGAAAGGATAGATGGCCACTGTTTGAGTAAGAATAAGAAAGGAATTAAATAAAATGAATGAAACATTAATGATTGCTTTACTTGTGTTAGCGGGTGCGGGTGGAATGGGTAGTCTTGGTATTCTAGGATTATCTGCTAAAAAAATTAAAAAATATAAAGCAGAAATCAGAGAATTAAGAACTGCTGTTATTGCCCACGAAAAACATTTACGAGGACCTGATTATGCAACAGAATTAGCATTAAAAACAGGTCAAATTAAAAATGTTAAAAAACAAGTTAAAGTTAATGATAAAAAACAAGCACAAAAAGATGCCATTAGACAATTAACAAATAATATTTAAAAAAATAACCTTAATTGGTTATTTTTTATTTTTCTTTATTGTGTGTTATATAAAAGTTTATAAGATATTCAATTCGTTGCGAATAAGTATTAAAATTTAATTCATTTCAAACTTGTTCTTCATTTTCATTTAAGTAAACATTTATATTCCGAATTTTACAAGAATAATATTTTCCTGTTTTTTGATTATATGAATGTTTCATAAATTAACTTTCATAATTAGCAATAATAATTGCATCTCGTAAATGATTACTTATTTTTTCATTATTATATTTTCAACTTTTACCATATTGATAAGTTAAATTAACATCTTTTTCATATTTTCATATATAACCATCATTATATTTACTTAAATTTTCCATATTTTTAACAACTGATTTTGTATGTTTTGGTGAAATAGTAGCAATATATCCTTGCGTTTCTAATGAACCTAATAATTTCAATAAATCATCTCTATCTTTTGAGCCATTGGCATTTGTATATAAACAATTTTCTATAAAAATTAAATATTCTAGTTTATGATTATTTGATAATATTTTCCCAAATAGTTTTTCATTTTTCAAATAATTTATAATAAATTCATAATGTTCTTTTCAGCCTTTATTTGTAAATTCTTGTTTATCTATTAATTTATTATTTTTATAAACAACAATAGCCGTAGTACCAGTTCCTGATGGGTCAATACCTATTTTTATCAATTGGCTCATTCTTCATCATTGTTATTATTAACTACTGGTACTACATTTGATATATCTTCTTCTTTAACTACATTATCGTTTATGTACACTATTTCATCATTAGGTGGGGTATTATAATTTAAATTTATATTATTTGATAAAGTTTCATCGTTAATATGCCCATTATTTTGGATGAAAGTAGCATCATTATCAATATAAATCTTTTCATCATTAGTTGTAATAACTGCTTGATCTGATTTATATGCTTGTTGTAATTCAACTGACATAATACCTCATTTTCTTAATAATGATGTTAATACTGTTTTAAGGGCCATTTCATCAAAACTAGCAATATAAAATGATTTATTTTTAGCATAAGTTTTAGAATATTTCATAAAATGATTTTCCATTTGCTCTTTTGTCATATATAAAGTTTTTTCAAAACCATTAACCATTTTAAAATATGCTACATAACCTATAATTGATAATTTTTCTCGTTCATCTTCATTTTGATTTCAATTAAAAGCAGTACCTTTTAAACGATCATAATTTATTAATTCATTTGCTCTAACATCTGATACTGACATATCTAAATATTGGCCACTTCTTTGGGCTAATTGAATATAACCTTTATAACCCATTTGAAATTGGGCTTGATTAATTCATTCTTGGATTTCACGACCATTAATAATTCTTGTTATTTTTGTATTATATGGTACTACATAAGCATAACCGAATTGTTTTTCCATTGGTAAATTTAATAAAACACCTTGATAACAAGCAGTCATAATTGTTTTTGGATCTGCTTTTTGTAATAATTCATTACTATTTGATATTGCAATTATATTACTTTTAAATCTTGCAATTTCATTTTCATTAGAAAATTTACTTTTTATTCAATCAGTTACCTTATCTGTTCTTAAAAATTCTACAATATTTGTCATGTTATTTTTCTCCTTTATTTATTTTAAAATTAATACCTTTAACCCCAATTAAATTAATATCTTTATTACTATCTCATTGATCTTTAATTTCATTTTTAACAATTTGTTCATCAACAGTTAAATAATTTTTAATAAGATTAATAAGTTCTAATTTATCAGCATTTTGTAAAAAATCATCATTAATACCAATAACCTCAATATCTTTAATTAATAATTTTTCTTTCCGAAAATTACTAGTAATAATTTTTAATTCTTGTTCTTGTTTTGCTATACTTTTAATTTCTAAAAATTGCTCTTTTTTATGAGTTTCAATAATTTTATTTTGTTTTTGAAATTGAATATTAATGACACTATTTTTTAAAGAATCATGATTATTCTTAATATTATTTTCTAAATTTAAAATATCTTTTCTAATAAAATTTAATTCATCTTTAAAAGATTTTATTATTTCTAATGGTTCTCTAAAAATATAATCAATTTTTGAAACTACTAATTTTAAATCTTTTAGTGATTGTGATTTATATTCTCCATTTATTAATCAAGCTTGTTGTCGATATATAAATTCTGCTAATTCTTGTCCATTTTCATCAATTCACTTTTTAATTGTTAATGCTTTTAAGCTTAATTCTTTAAAATTATTTCCTTTTAAATAAAACGGATAAGTAATATTTTTAACTTCATTATTTAATTTTAAATCTTCCATAATTAAATTTCCTCTAATTCCATTTCATTAATTAAATTATCAATATATTCATAAGCACTTTCTTCTGAATAACATTCATCTAATGCTAAATTAAATAAATCTTCTTCTGTATAAACATAACCATTTTCATCTTTTCACATAATTATTTATCTCCTTGTCATTTAATATTGCTATCTTCTAAATCAATAATAGTTGTTAATCAATGATTTTCATTTTCAACATTAGCAGTAATCCTCGCTTCTTCTAATGTATAAAAAAAATCTGTTTTAAAAATAGTTGTTTTATCAAACAAATTATTATATTTCATTATTAATACGTATCTTTTATTCATAATTTAATTCCTCCTAATTTTGTTTCCCCAATGCTCAATGTTCATCAGTCATATCTTAAAATGATACTGAATAACTTTTAAACATTAATTCTTGTAATTTGTTTTCTTGATTGCATTTTGAGCAATATCCTCAATATTTTTGTTTAAGACAAATTTTATTTAAATTTTTCATATTTACCTCCTAAATTATTTTTCCTATTTTTTAACTCGCTGGCACTCACTACCAAGTGAAAGTGCCAAAGCGAGAATTAGTTATATAAGTATTGTATTTATCTATTTTATTTACTACGCCATCCGCTTCGCTGTGGGTGAGCGGTGGCGGTATGTTGTTAGTTAAATAATCGACAGTTGTTTTTTGTTTTTGTAGCCAGAGAGTTTTCTCTCTCTTCACCCGCACCATTTCAGGTCAAAGCGTTCAGTTTTTAAAATAAATCTACTTGCACCTTGAAGAGCCTAATGCTGACTTTGTGGTTTTTAAACCGCTGTCACTTCTAAGAAGTAATATCTATCGCAAATTTATTTATAAAGTGACCATCTCTTTTGTTTATTGTGGTTCGATGTTGACCGCGCACTTATCACCACTATCGCTTGTTAAAGCGTCTATTATTTCCGGACTGATTACCGCTGTGCTAGACCGCCTCCTGTGGAATAAAAACACTTAGTTATTTAAAATAACCGTTCCACTCTGCATTAAGTTGTTTTATAAAATCAAAGTTTTAAAAAACCAGTTTTATAATCAAAGATAATTTTTGAATTTTCTAAACGTTTATAAAACCACTCTTGGTTTTTATCTTTTGTATGATTTAATAAATTTTTATGTTTTTCACAAGTTCATAAAACTTTATTTGATAAAAATTCTTTGGTAATGAATGATATTGATTTATAGCAATCAATAACATCACATATTTTTTGTTGTTTATTAATTTCCATTACTTACTCCTTCTTTTATTAAGTTTTTTTATTTATTAACAAACTAATTAACTGAAACAAAGAAAAGACAACACCTTAAATTAGGAGAAAAAACAGGTACACTTTGTAAAAATTTCTAAGATATTTATAAATGTGTAAACAACTTAAAGAGGGTATCAGAAAGTTGTGTAAAAAGTTTCTATTTTAAGAATTTAAGATGCTGTCCTTTCTCTGAATCAATTAATAATTTTGGTTTTACAAATAAAAAAACCATTTTAGTAAATGGTTTAATTTATTATTCTTATTCAATTTCCGAGTTTTTTTCCAAAACCCCAATATTTTTTATACGACCTAAATTTAATACTCTTAATGATAGAGAATGGTTAAGATTAACAGGAATAAAAAAATCCACTTTTAATAAAATGTTAGATATTTTAAAAGTTGCTGAAATAGAAAAATTTAAAAAAGGTGGTAAAACTAATAAATTATCATTAGAAAATAGATTATTGATGACTTTATTATATTGACGAGAATATCAGACTTATTTTCATCTTGGTAAAAGTTTTGATATTAGTGAGGCTAATTGTTATCGTAATATTAAGTGAATTGAAGATATTTTAATTAAAAACTCTGATTTTCAACAACTTACTGGTAAAAAAGCACTAATAAATGATTATTTTAATGATAAAACTATTATTATTGATGCTACCGAAACTCCAATCCAACGCCCAAAAAAAGACAAAAACAATCTTATTCTGGTAAAAAGAAAAAACACACGATCAAAACACAAGTAATTATCGAACAAGAAACCAAAAAAATTATTGCAACAAGTTTTTCGCTCGGAAAAAAACATGATTATGCTTTATTTAAAGAATCAAAAATCCCAATTTTAAAAAATACCAAATTAATAGTTGATAGTGGTTATCAAGGAATACAAAAAAATCACAATAATGTTCTAATACCTACAAAGAAAACAAAGAAAAACCCTTTAAACAAAGAACAAAAGCAATATAATAGACTAGTTTCAAAAATGAGAATTATTATTGAAAATATTTTTGCTATTCTTAAAAAATTTAAAATTATTACAGAAAAATATCGTAATCGAAGAAAAAGATTTGGTTTAAGATTTAATTTAATTGCCTCAATTTATAATTTACAATTATTATATTTAACATAAAATATTTATTTAAAATTAAATAATTTAAATAATAAATTAATTTTTCGTTGTGGAAAAATATTAAATTTTTAAATAAAAAACATAATTAATTAAAATTATATTTTTCTATTAGTATCTTTTTTACAAATATTTGCAATTTTTTAACAAGTAATGCAAGAAGTCTAATAATTTTAAATTTTTTAAGAATAGCAAAAATATTTTCAATAATAATTCTCATTTTTGAAACTAGTCTATTATATTGCTTTTGTTCTTTGTTTAAAGGGTTTTTCTTTGTTTTCTTTGTAGGTATTAGAACATTATTGTGATTTTTTTGTATTCCTTGATAACCACTATCAACTATTAATTTGGTATTTTTTAAAATTGGGATTTTTGATTCTTTAAATAAAGCATAATCATGTTTTTTTCCGAGCGAAAAACTTGTTGCAATAATTTTTTTGGTTTCTTGTTCGATAATTACTTGTGTTTTGATCGTGTGTTTTTTCTTTTTACCAGAATAAGATTGTTTTTGTCTTTTTTTGGGCGTTGGATTGGAGTTTCGGTAGCATCAATAATAATAGTTTTATCATTAAAATAATCATTTATTAGTGCTTTTTTACCAGCAAGTTGTTGAAAATCAGAGTTTTTAATTAAAATATCTTCAATTCACTTAATATTACGATAACAATTAGCCTCACTAATATCAAAACTTTTACCAAGATGAAAATAAGTCTGATATTCTCGTCAATATAATAAAGTCATCAATAATCTATTTTCTAATGATAATTTATTAGTTTTACCACCTTTTTTAAATTTTTCTATTTCAGCAACTTTTAAAATATCTAACATTTTATTAAAAGTGGATTTTTTTATTCCTGTTAATCTTAACCATTCTCTATCATTAAGAGTATTAAATTTATTATTGTTCATATTTTTATGTCCTCATAAATTATATTTTATAATAATATTTTAATAAAAAAGGGTATCGCAAGAAGTCTAATGTATTTCATAAATACATTCTTTTTCTTTATTATTCATAAATTTAAATTTAATTGACGGGAATGTTTTTTATTTTAACGAAAAATGGATTTTATTAATTAATAAAATCCATTTTTTAAAGTTCAACTAATATTGACGTTGTGCACGATCTTCGGTTTTATATTGTGGAATATTAATCATATACCCATCTTCACGACGTCACAATCCTTTAATTACTTTTGTTATTAAGTAAACCATAAAGATTGTTCCAATTAAGGTTGACGTAAAGTTTAAGATGTTGGCAAAAATTGATAAACCATCTTGTCCTTTTTGAAACAGACGGCCAAATGCTTCAATTAGTTTTAGTAATGCGGTAATAATTTGAATTATTAACATCATTGTTAAGATAACAGTATAAACGGTTGACACAAAGCGTAATCATTTTCCAAAAGAAGTTTCTGCCATCATATTTGCAATAGCACGACTATTGTAGAATCCAGGAACCAAAATTAAGCTTATGACACTAACGGCAGCTAATACCCCCATCATAATCGCAAAATTTCGTTGTGAGTCGCCTACTCAAACTTTAGTTGTTGCTTTGTTATAAAAAATCATAATAACAGCAATACTAACAAGACCCGATACTAATCAGGAAGTTCCTAAATAGCGGACAATTACAACACGAGCATTTTTTGTTGCTTTAACATCAGTATCTGGTAGTCATGTTAAGGCAAACGGTGCCAAAAACCCACCAAGTGATAATGATAAAACCGCTAAACTTCATTTATTGGCACATAATTCGGCATCATTACTGCCGATTGCATAACGGATTAACCCAATATTACAGATAATTGTTGTAAAGAAAGAGAAAATTACGACTAGTAAAATTACTACTTTATAACTTGCTAAATCTGCATATGAATTCATTAACCAACTATTGGCTGTGTTGATATCGCCATTAAAAGTACCATTGTTATATTGGCCTAATAAATAAAAATAAGCCCCTGCTGCAATGGTAATTCCAACAATTCCAACAATACTTGACAATACAATTCAAAAACGAGTAAATCCAAAATTTCTTGTCATCATTAATATAATCCCTGTTCCTTTCTTGAATTATGTAAATAACTATATGCCTTTCTAACCCTCATTACAAGATATTTTTCTAAACATTTTAAAAATAAAACTGCCCTTTTTCCCTTGTTTTTATGATACATTTAAATAGTGAGGTGAAATATATAGTGAAAGCATTTGATTATGAAGACATTCAATTGATTCCAGAATTATGTGTTGTTGATTCGCGAAAAGAATGTGATACAACCGTTAAATTAGGTAAACATACTTTTAATTTACCTGTTGTCCCATCAAATATGGCAACAGTCGTTAATGAAGAATTATGTGAAAAATTAGCCGAAAAAAACTATTTTTATATTATGCATCGTTTTAATGTTGATCAAGTTAAATTTATTAAACATATTAAAAGTAAAAACTTAATTACTTCAATTTCTGTTGGCGTTAAACCAAATGATTTTGAATTAATTGAAACATTAAAGAAAGAACAGTTAGTTCCAGACTATATTACAATTGATATTGCCAATGGCCATGCCTTTAGTGTTAAAAAAATGATTGAACATATTCGTACTAATTTAGGTGAAGAAACCTTTATTATTGCCGGAAATGTTGGAACACCAAAAGCCGTTCGTGATTTAGAACATTGAGGGGCAGATGCAACCAAAGTTGGAATTGGGCCAGGAAAAGTATGTATTACCAAATTAAAAACAGGATTTGGAAATGGTGGCTGACAATTATCAGCTGTGAAATGATGTAGTAAAGGAAGTTCAAAACCAATTATTGCTGATGGTGGATTGCGAGTTAATGGTGACATTGAAAAATCAATCCGAATGGGGGCCACAATGTGTATGGTTGGTAGTTTATTTGATGCCCACCAAGAATCACCAGGAAAACAAGTTGAAATTGATGGTGTAAAATATAAAGAATACTTTGGATCAGCTAGTGAGTACAATAAGGGCGAAAAACGCTATGTGGAAGGAAAAAAAGAATTAATTGAAATTCGTGGAAGCATCTTTGAAACTCTTCGAGAAATGACAGAAGATTTACAATCATCAATTTCTTATGCCGGTGGTAAAGATTTGGACGCAATTAAAAAAGTTGATTATGTTATTTTAAAAGATAGTAATTTTTAAAAAAAATAAAAAAATCCCAGTTATGGGATTTTTTTAACGAAAACTACGAGATTGCTCTTGTTTATAGCGTCTTTTTTCCTTTTTGCTCATTCAATGCTCTCGTTTACGGGCTTCTTTTCGTTTTACCGAAGAAACCTTGTTAAAACGCTTTAAAACTTTGTCTAGCGGTTCTCCTGCTTTGACAACAACAGTAGCCATAATATTTCAACTCCTAAAACTATATAAATTAATAATATCATATTATCATATTTTTTGAAACAAAACAAATTTTTATTATTTATCGATCGAATAAATTATGTGGTTGTTTAAGGGACATAAATTTGATGCTTTTATCCATCAAAAACATCAAACTGGAATGGCAAGGGTTTTTTGGACAAATTTTATGTAGAGTAAAGATTTTTATATTCAATTGGTGTTAAATAATTTAATTTGCTGTGAATTCGTACATTACTAGACTTCTTGCATTACTTACTTGTTAAAAAATTGCAAATATTTGTAAAAAAGATACTAATAGAAAAATATAATTTTAATTAATTATGTTTTTTATTTAAAAATTTAATATTTTTCCACAACGAAAAATTAATTTATTATTTAAATTATTTAATTTTAAATAAATATTTTATGTTAAATATAATAATTGTAAATTATAAATTGAGGCAATTAAATTAAATCTTAAACCAAATCTTTTTCTTCGATTACGATATTTTTCTGTAATAATTTTAAATTTTTTAAGAATAGCAAAAATATTTTCAATAATAATTCTCATTTTTGAAACTAGTCTATTATATTGCTTTTGTTCTTTGTTTAAAGGGTTTTTCTTTGTTTTCTTTGTAGGTATTAGAACATTATTGTGATTTTTTTGTATTCCTTGATAACCACTATCAACTATTAATTTGGTATTTTTTAAAATTGGGATTTTTGATTCTTTAAATAAAGCATAATCATGTTTTTTTCCGAGCGAAAAACTTGTTGCAATAATTTTTTTTGGTTTCTTGTTCGATAATTACTTGTGTTTTGATCGTGTGTTTTTTCTTTTTACCAGAATAAGATTGTTTTTGTCTTTTTTTGGGCGTTGGATTGGAGTTTCGGTAACATCAATAATAATAGTTTTATCATTAAAATAATCATTTATTAGTGCTTTTTTACCAGCAAGTTGTTGAAAATCAGAGTTTTTAATTAAAATATCTTCAATTCACTTAATATTACGATAACAATTAGCCTCACTAATATCAAAACTTTTACCAAGATGAAAATAAGTCTGATATTCTCGTCAATATAATAAAGTCATCAATAATCTATTTTCTAATGATAATTTATTAGTTTTACCACCTTTTTTAAATTTTTCTATTTCAGCAACTTTTAAAATATCTAACATTTTATTAAAATTGGATTTTTTTATTCCTGTTAATCTTAACCATTCTCTATCATTAAGAGTATTAAATTTATTATTGTTCATATTTTTATGTCCTCATAAATTATATTTTATAATAATATTTTAATAAAAAAGGGTATCGCAAGAAGTCTACTGTATCAATTAACATAGTCAAATAATTCTAATTTAAATTGTTCAATATTTTTAAATTTTCTGTTTTTAATTAATTCTGTTTTTAAAATTTTATAGGTTGATTCAGAAACAGCATTATCATAAGGACAGCCTGGTTTACTATAAGATTTTGCAACATTGTTTTTAGCTAAAAGATTGTAAATGATATTGTTATTAAATTCGCTGCCTTGATCAGTATGAAATATTTTAATATTATCTAAAGAAAAACTAAGCTTTTTAAAAGTATTTTCAACTAATTTGGCATCTTTATGAGAACTAACATCATAACCAATAACTTCACGATTAAATAAATCAATTAGAAAGCACACATAATATCATTTGCTATTGATAGCAACTTGTGTTAAATCACTGACAACAACTTCATGTAGTTTATAATTATTAAATTCTTGATTTAACAAATTATGATATTTGTATGTAGCGTTTTTGTTACTTTGATGTTTATATTTAAGTTTTGTATAATTGGAAATTAAGTTATATCTTTGCATTATTTTACTAATTTTTATTCGTGATAATAAAATATTTTGTTGTGCTAACATAACTTTAATTTTTCTTGTGCCATAATTTTTACGACTTTTTAAGAAAATACTGATAACAGCATTATCAATAGTATGGTTTGATTTAGGATTATTTGATTTCAATTGATAATAAAACGTTGATCTAGGAACTTTTAGTGTTTTGCATAAATTAATAATTGCATATTTTTCTTTGTTGTTTTTAATAATTACTATTTTTTGCCTATTATCAGTGTGGCTTGCTTTAAAATATCATTTTCCATTCGTAATTGTTTAATTTCTTTTCTTAGCTGAATTAGTTCATTTTCTTCTGGGCTTCGATTATCTTTTGCTTTAAATGAACCAGAATTATTGAATTCATGAATTCATTTTCAAACTGTTGATTTACCGACCTGATAGTCACTGGACAATTGTTTTGCTGTTTTACCTGTTTTATAAAGACTAACAATTTGTTGTTTAAATTCATCGGTATAATGATTCTTTGCCATAATTACACCTCCATTTATTAATTTAATTATAATCCTTACTCCACATTATTGTTGTCCAATTTATCTTAACCCATCCATTTCTGCTGTTTATAGTGATTAGTTCTGAAACACACGCATAACTTTCTTTTCGTAGACCATTACTTTTATTAAGTTTAATTAACCACTTGGATTTTTTTATTTTATAATATGATGTTGATAATTGCAATGCATCATATCAATAGTTATAAATATTCTTCAGAATAATAACGGGATGAGGATTTATGTCATTATTATTGTCTATTTTACAAAGCCAAATTTCACCAGATAAGCAATTAACTTGATTATTCACTAATTTGTTCATTTTTAACCATTATTGTTCCTAGTTCAATCTCTAATAAATCATTAAAAAACTTTCTATCTTTATTAGACTTCTTGCGATACCCTTTTTTATTAAAATATTATTATAAAATATAATTTATGAGGACATAAAAATATGAACAATAATAAATTTAATACTCTTAATGATAGAGAATGGTTAAGATTAACAGGAATAAAAAAATCCACTTTTAATAAAATGTTAGATATTTTAAAAGTTGCTGAAATAGAAAAATTTAAAAAAGGTGGTAAAACTAATAAATTATCATTAGAAAATAGATTATTGATGACTTTATTATATTGACGAGAATATCAGACTTATTTTCATCTTGGTAAAAGTTTTGATATTAGTGAGGCTAATTGTTATCGTAATATTAAGTGAATTGAAGATATTTTAATTAAAAACTCTGATTTTCAACAACTTACTGGTAAAAAAGCACTAATAAATGATTATTTTAATGATAAAACTATTATTATTGATGCTACCGAAACTCCAATCCAACGCCCAAAAAAAGACAAAAACAATCTTATTCTGGTAAAAAGAAAAAACACACGATCAAAACACAAGTAATTATCGAACAAGAAACCAAAAAAATTATTGCAACAAGTTTTTCGCTCGGAAAAAAACATGATTATGCTTTATTTAAAGAATCAAAAATCCCAATTTTAAAAAATACCAAATTAATAGTTGATAGTGGTTATCAAGGAATACAAAAAAATCACAATAATGTTCTAATACCTACAAAGAAAACAAAGAAAAACCCTTTAAACAAAGAACAAAAGCAATATAATAGACTAGTTTCAAAAATGAGAATTATTATTGAAAATATTTTTGCTATTCTTAAAAAATTTAAAATTATTACAGAAAAATATCGTAATCGAAGAAAAAGATTTGGTTTAAGATTTAATTTAATTGCCTCAATTTATAATTTACAATTATTATATTTAACATAAAATATTTATTTAAAATTAAATAATTTAAATAATAAATTAATTTTTCGTTGTGGAAAAATATTAAATTTTTAAATAAAAAACATAATTAATTAAAATTATATTTTTCTATTAGTATCTTTTTTACAAATATTTGCAATTTTTTAACAAGTAATGCAAGAAGTCTATTATATCAATATTCAAGTCTTTCAAAATCTTCATCACTAACTTTATTTGCTTTTTCTTTAGTATAACCTCATGACATCAATTTATTAATTTTAAAATCATTTGAATTATTTTCATCATTATTTGAAGATTGTTTTAACCTTTCAATTTCTAACTGCATTGCTAATTTTTCTTTTTCTAATTCTAAAATTTGTTTTTGTAATTCTAAATCATTTTGTACTATATTATATTATCACCATTTAATTTTTTTAACTCTTCTGTTGGCAAAACATATGACGGAATAACACCTGGATTTTCATTAACAAAGTTTGTTAAACGTTCCATTCCATATTTTCCTTCCATTAAAACAGCAACAACATATTGTTCTTTACCTTCTAAAATTCTTTGTTTAACTTTTTCAAGTCTTTCTTTTTTAATTTCTTGTTGCTCTCTTTGCCATTTTAAATCTTTCTGATAATTTTTTTCAGCAGCCTTTTGTTTAGAATCTTCACCGATACCTATAATTCTCCCAATAATTCCCATTAAATATATTCCTTTCTATAAAAACTCTTAATACTTACAAAAATTATACAATAAAAGAAGCAATTCTGCTTCTATAATTTTTTATTGTTATCTTTGTCATCATATTTCTTAGAATGTGAATCATATTGTTGCTTTGTACTTTCCTTAATATTGCGAATACCATCTTTCACCTTATTAACTCCAGTAACATTTCCAACAACATTTCCAAAACCTTTACCAAATACACTTCAACCAGCTTTATTTCTTGCTTGTTTAGCTGCTTTTCATTCAGCAGAACCTTTTTCTTTTGGTAATGATGCAGCTGCATTTCGAGCAGCTCAGATGCTTGAAATACCACCAATTGTGCTACCAACAGCGGCCATTAGTCCTGTTCGATTTTGAAATGAATTTCTTGGAATAACAAATTCACTAATTCCACCACTATCTGCTCTAGAAAAGTCTTGAGAATCATATGGCCCTCCACCTGGTTTTCCAAACATTTTACTGAAAAATCCACGTTTTTGTCCACCGGCATTAACAGCATTCTTCCCAAATCCTAGAATTTGGCCTGCTTTTCGACTTGCTGCAAACATTATCCCTCCAGCGGCTATTGTTGAACGCAATGACGCGGCGCCTTCCATTGCACCAACTGATTCACCTACAAAGTTTGCAATCATCGCTGAAACACCTAAAATTGACACAGCACCACCACAAACAAAGAACAACATTGCAACAATTCTACCAATTTCTGAGAAATCACTCAACCCATTTTTTAGTAATAATGATATTGCCATTGTAAAGCATGAATATGAAGTTAACGTCCCTCATGAAGCAATTAATTTAGTAATACACAAGTTTTTCCATACTCCCGCTGCTTGTCCACCATCGTTTGGCATTTTAGCAAAAACAATTGGGCCAGTAATAAATAAAATAAATAATTCAATTACTTTCCCGGTTAAAGCTAATCCAGTCATTATTAAGGCATATACAAAAAAGTATTTTCCTATTATTTGAATAAACATATTGTACTTTAAAACATTACCAGGCACTCCATAATTGCTTGGTGCCCCTGATGTTTCATCTCATTAAGCATCTCCCAAATGATATAGTACATCAGCAATATTTACATTTTGTGCGCCAGAAATCATTTGAGTTCCATTATTTAAAAATACAATTAATTCATTTGCAACGAAAAAGGCAAATGGAATAATAAAAATAAATAATAAAGCTTTACCAGATCCTTTGAGTGCTTCAAAAAGGGCTGGTTTCATTTTAACAACATCACTATAAATAATTTTAAAATACTGAATCATAAATATTACTACTAAAACAAAGAATGCTAGAATACAAAATCCTCAAAAAACTGATGGAATTCCCGAAAAAGTAAATAGACTTCTTGCGATACCCTTTTTTATTAAAATATTATTATAAAATATAATTTATGAGGACATAAAAATATGAACAATAATAAATTTAATACTCTTAATGATAGAGAATGGTTAAGATTAACAGGAATAAAAAAATCCACTTTTAATAAAATGTTAGATATTTTAAAAGTTGCTGAAATAGAAAAATTTAAAAAAGGTGGTAAAACTAATAAATTATCATTAGAAAATAGATTATTGATGACTTTATTATATTGACGAGAATATCAGACTTATTTTCATCTTGGTAAAAGTTTTGATATTAGTGAGGCTAATTGTTATCGTAATATTAAGTGAATTGAAGATATTTTAATTAAAAACTCTGATTTTCAACAACTTGCTGGTAAAAAAGCACTAATAAATGATTATTTTAATGATAAAACTATTATTATTGATGCTACCGAAACTCCAATCCAACGCCCAAAAAAAGAAAAAAACAATCTTATTCTGGTAAAAAGAAAAAACACACGATCAAAACACAAGTAATTATCGAACAAGAAACCAAAAAAATTATTGCAACAAGTTTTTCGCTCGGAAAAAAACATGATTATGCTTTATTTAAAGAATCAAAAATCCCAATTTTAAAAAATACCAAATTAATAGTTGATAGTGGTTATCAAGGAATACAAAAAAATCACAATAATGTTCTAATACCTACAAAGAAAACAAAGAAAAATCCTTTAAACAAAGAACAAAAGCAATATAATAGACTAGTTTCAAAAATGAGAATTATTATTGAAAATATTTTTGCTATTCTTAAAAAATTTAAAATTATTACAGAAAAATATCGTAATCGAAGAAAAAGATTTGGTTTAAGATTTAATTTAATTGCCTCAATTTATAATTTACAATTATTATATTTAACATAAAATATTTATTTAAAATTAAATAATTTAAATAATAAATTAATTTTTCGTTGTGGAAAAATATTAAATTTTTAAATAAAAAACATAATTAATTAAAATTATATTTTTATATTAGTATCTTTTTTACAAATATTTGCAATTTTTTAACAAGTAATGCAAGAAGTCTAATGTATCAGTTACATCAAGTTTTTTATTACCAAAAATAAGCGCAAAAATTACTCCACTAGCTAATCAAACTAAAATTTGATTAAATTGACTAATTAATTGTAATGGACCTTGAATAAACATTCCTCAAACTGCAGTATAAATTGCTTTTAAAATTGCATCACCAATTACTGAATCTAAATATAAATGAATCAAACTATCAACTCCTTTCTATTTTCTATTTGATAGTACTAGTTAAAACTATGTTTTAGTTTTAACTACAGATACAATAATTGCTACAATTGAAGATGCCAAACAAATTATAAGTAATCCAATAAATAACCCTGATAGGCCTTCTCAACACTCGCTTCGTTCAGCAGCTGTTTTTGCCTTTTTAAAGCGCCATCCTCAAGTAATTAAGGTTCCAACACTAGCTATTCCAGCAACCACAGCTACTGCAATAAAAAATGGTTTCATTCATGCTCCAAAGGCATCTGCTAAACTCATTCAATCTGGTGGATTAGGAATATCTCCACCATCTGCTAGAAACGGAATATGAATTGTTGCCAAAATTGAAAGAAAAAGATTATGAATTTTCTTTTAACTCCTTAACTGTTTTTCAAATTTCTATACTTTCAGATTTAAAATGCTCTTTTAAATCTTTTAAGTCTAGAATTTCTTCTTTATTTACTCAATTACCATCTTCATTTTTAATTCCCTTTTTTCTTTAACAGTAACCGTTTTAAAATCACCGTCAACCGGAAATGATAAATTAACATATTTAGCATCGTCTAAGCTTGCTAAATCTTCCATTGTTTTACTTTTTGGAAAAACAAGTTTTTTTGGATAAATAAAGTTTTTACTTTCATCATAATTAATAACTAGATTTTTCTCTAATTCTTTTTCAATTCTACTTTTATTAATTAATATTGTTTCTCAATTTGTTGTTTCTGACATTTAAGTCACCTCCTATAAAAGTTCACCAAATTCTTGATAACTTTTTTCTACATTATGTAATTTAGTTTTTAAATTGGATGGGTTAAGATAAATTGGACAACAATAATGTGGAGTAAGGATTATAATTAAATTAATAAATGGGGGTGTAATTATGGCAAAGAATCATTATACCGATGAATTTAAACAACAAATTGTTAGTCTTTATAAAACAGGTAAAACAGCAAAACAATTGTCCAGTGACTATCAGGTCGGTAAATCAACAGTTTGAAAATGAATTTATGAATTCAATAATTCTGGTTCATTTAAAGCAAAAGATAATCGAAGCCCAGAAGAAAATGAACTAATTCATCTAAGAAAAGAAATTAAACAATTACGAATGGAAAATGATATTTTAAAGCAAGCCACACTGATAATAGGCAAAAAATAGTAATTATTAAAAACAACAAAGAAAAATATGCAATTACTAATTTATGCAAAACACTAAAAGTTCCTAGATCAACGTTTTATTATCAATTGAAATCAAATAATCCTAAATCAAACCATACTATTGATAATGCTGTTATCAGTATTTTCTTAAAAAGTCGTAAAAATTATGGCACAAGAAAAATTAAAGTTATGTTAGCACAACAAAATATTTTATTATCACGAATAAAAATTAGTAAAATAATGCAAAGATATAACTTAATTTCCAATTATACAAAACTTAAATATAAACATCAAAGTAACAAAAACGCTATATACAAATATCATAATTTGTTAAATCAAGAATTTAATAATTATAAACTACATGAAGTTGTTGTCAGTGATTTAACACAAGTTGCTATCAATAGCAAATGATATTATGTGTGCTTTCTAATTGATTTATTTAATCGTGAAGTTATTGGTTATGATGTTAGTTCTCATAAAGATGCCAAATTAGTTGAAAATACTTTTAAAAAGCTTAGTTTTTCTTTAGATAATATTAAAATATTTCATACTGATCAAGGCAGCGAATTTAATAACAATATCATTTACAATCTTTTAGCTAAAAACAATGTTGCAAAATCTTATAGTAAACCAGGCCGTCCTTATGATAATGCTGTTTCTGAATCAACCTATAAAATTTTAAAAACAGAATTAATTAAAAACAGAAAATTTAAAAATATTGAACAATTTAAATTAGAATTATTTGACTATGTTAATTGATACAATAATGTACGAATTCACAGCAAATTAAATTATTTAACACCAATTGAATATAAAAATCTTTACTCTACATAAAATTTGTCCAAAAAACCCTTGCCATTCCAAATCATTATTAGTTTTAATTAAATTTTTGTTCTCTTTATTTAAATTTATTACTTGAGAACTTAATCGATTTAATTTTTCTGTTAAATTTGCGATTGTAGCTTTATTTTCAATGACTACTTTTTTAAATACTTCGTTTTCTTTCTGAACTTCAATTCCAATAGATTCAAGTTTAGTAACATACTGCTTTTCATTTTCAATAGTGCGTAAATTCTCTTGAATTTTTTCTTGACTAAAAACTTGATCTTGATATAACTCATTACAAATTCAAGTTTCAATTTGATAATTTGGATCATCAAGTTTGGCAATTAATTCTTCAGCATCAATATCCACTCAATCGGTTCAATAATGACCATCACCAGTTAAATCATCTTCAATATCATCAGTTGGACAATAGCCATTAGCTGAAAATGTATATTCTGGATTTTTACTATAAATTTCTTTAATTTCTTTTATTGCTTGTTTTCGATCAAGAGCTTCTTCAATAAAACCTGATGCAGGAAATAATTTATTAAAATTAACTACATTATATTCTCTAATATCTGTTGGCAAAGCATCTATGTTTTTATAAAAACTTTCTTCATCAAATTCTTTGTACTCATTTAAAGTACTTATTAATAATCTAATATTTAAATTTTGGCAAATAGCTTGAAATTCTTGATTTCCGATATCTATTGTAAAAATATTACTATCTAATGAATTTACTCTTTGATTTCGAGAATAAAAATATTCATTATCAATTTTTTTCCATAATTCTAGCAACGTCTTTAATCGATATGGATGACTATATTCTCTGTAATTGACTGTTAATTCCATGATTATTCTCCTAAACTGTTAAAGCAGGTTTAACTACTTTTTGTTTTTTTAATTTTTTATTTGCAGTTTTTAAATTTGCATTTTCTTTACGTAATGTTGCAACTTCTTTTAACAAAAGATTCAGTTTTTCATTAGCTTCTGCTAATTTTTTCTTTTCATTAAGAAGTTCATTTTTTAATAGACTTCTTGCGATACCCTTTTTTATTAAAATATTATTATAAAATATAATTTATGAGGACATAAAAATATGAACAATAATAAATTTAATACTCTTAATGATAGAGAATGGTTAAGATTAACAGGAATAAAAAAATTCACTTTTAATAAAATGTTAGATATTTTAAAAGTTGCTGAAATAGAAAAATTTAAAAAAGGTGGTAAAACTAATAAATTATCATTAGAAAATAGATTATTGATGACTTTATTATATTGACGAGAATATCAGACTTATTTTCATCTTGGTAAAAGTTTTGATATTAGTGAGGCTAATTGTTATCGTAATATTAAGTGAATTGAAGATATTTTAATTAAAAACTCTGATTTTCAACAACTTGCTGGTAAAAAAGCACTAATAAATGATTATTTTAATGATAAAACTATTATTATTGATGCTACCGAAACTCCAATCCAACGCCCAAAAAAAGACAAAAACAATCTTATTCTGGTAAAAAGAAAAAACACACGATCAAAACACAAGTAATTATCGAACAAGAAACCAAAAAAATTATTGCAACAAGTTTTTCGCTCGGAAAAAAACATGATTATGCTTTATTTAAAGAATCAAAAATCCCAATTTTAAAAAATACCAAATTAATAGTTGATAGTGGTTATCAAGGAATACAAAAAAATCACAATAATGTTCTAATACCTACAAAGAAAACAAAGAAAAACCCTTTAAACAAAGAACAAAAGCAATATAATAGACTAGTTTCAAAAATGAGAATTATTATTGAAAATATTTTTGCTATTCTTAAAAAATTTAAAATTATTACAGAAAAATATCGTAATCGAAGAAAAAGATTTGGTTTAAGATTTAATTTAATTGCCTCAATTTATAATTTACAATTATTATATTTAACATAAAATATTTATTTAAAATTAAATAATTTAAATAATAAATTAATTTTTCGTTGTGGAAAAATATTAAATTTTTAAATAAAAAACATAATTAATTAAAATTATATTTTTCTATTAGTATCTTTTTTACAAATATTTGCAATTTTTTAACAAGTAATGCAAGAAGTCTAATATTTCAATTTCAGATAATTCAACCTTTTTAGCTGAGGGCTTTTCAACATTTAAACTAGTTTGTTGTTCTTGCTGAGTATCTTCAATTTTGTTTTTTAAATTTGAAGTAATTAGTTCAGTTTGTCTTTTTGCATCAACTGTTTCTGCTAAAACATTTCTAAGAGTTTCTTTGCTAATTTGCTCTTTTTTTAAATCCCATTTTCATTTCTTCATTAAAAATGGTTTTTTAACCTGATTATATTTGTCATCTCATTTTTTAATTCTTTTGGCTACTTTTAAAGCTTTTTCTTGCGCTTTATTACTTTTTTTACTTTTGCCAATAGTTATAAAATTACCATTATTTAGTTTTAAAGTAATTACTTTAGTATCTGTATTTCATTCATATACATGTTTACCAATAACTGATCCATTATTGTTGACAATATAGTCATTTAAATTTAATTGTTTTCTGTCCATAATATTTGTCTCACTTTCATAAATATATATTTATAAAAATAAGTAAAGATAAATAATTAATATCTATGGCTGTAATTGCTTTTTATTTTGTGCAGCTAATTGACGATCAGCTTCCTGTTGATTTTTAAAATTAATTGATTTTTCACGTGATAATTTAGGATTGTTTTTAATTTCAACAACTTTATCACGTTCCGGTTGTAAATGGGTACACAAGTTTTTAAATGATACTTTATTGTATACAAACTTTGATTTTCCTGTTAATGTGTCAAATTCTGGTGTTTTAATTGAAATTTGTACATCTTTTTCAGGATTCATTGCAATTCGAATAAAGTTATATTCAGTAGCTTTGGCATTTTTATTAACTCAATTTGATAAATGAATTTTGCCATCAGTGCTTACTTCTTGTGTATCATTTACTAAATGTTTTTTAAAACATGAAGATAAAACATTAAATGTTTGATCCTAAGCGTATTTAATTTTGGCAAATTCTTGCTCTGTTTCTTTACCATTAACACTAACTTTTTTAGTGAAAAAACCTTGAAAACTTGTTTTTGGTAAATCTAAATTCATTAATTTATTTTCTTTTTGTTCCATATTTTTATTCCTCATATCTTTCCATTAATATTTCCATAACCTATAAAATTATTATTTATCTTACTTATTTTGTTAACTGAAATAGAAAAATCACACTTATAAGACAAAAAAGTCTCGTAAGTGTGATTACCAGTTAGTATAATTATACGCTTTATTCTAACTTAGTCAAACTTAACCTGTTAAATGATCTTAACTGTTGGAATAAAAATATTTCATTATGTTTATGCTTTCATAATTTTTACTTTTTTGATTCGTTAATTAAAGAACTAAAAACAACTGGTGGTGCTTTTGGTAATTGCCGTTTATGTTCTGAACCTTGATGCAAATGTTGAATTCGGTTTGCTGCCGCGGCTGGAACTGGTTTTCCTTGCAAATAAGCATCTAACTGGTGATAACTAACACCCATTTCTTGTTCATCTGTTTGTGCTGTTCATAATCCCGCTGTTGGGGGACGCATAATAATTTCAGTTGGAACCTCCAATAAATGTGCTGCTTGTTGGACTTCACCTTTCAACAAGTGAATAAGTGGCACTAAATCAACTCCCCCATCACCATATTTGGTAAAATAACCAACATGTCATTCATCAGCATTATCCGTTCCTAACACCAAGTAGTTATGACTTTGTGCTAAAGCATATAAGGTTGTCATTCGTAATCGTGGTTTAATGTTACTTAATGCTAATTGGTGTGGTGGTAATGCTAAAGTTGTCACTAATTGATCATATGTTGATGATAAATCAACAATTTGATGGTTTAACTGGTGTTTATTAATTAGTAAATTTGCACATTCTTGGTCAAATTGATCAGAATGACAAGGCATAATAACCGTTAAATGTTGTTCAGGAAAAGCTTTTTGTCCTAATAACCCAACCACAGCAGAATCAATTCCACCAGATAGACCAATAACAACCCCATCACAATGTGCTTTTGTTACTTCTGATTTGATTCAATCAGTTAAATATGTTAAATATTGTTTTAAATCTTTCATCATTATCCATCCCATTCTAATTCGTAATCAAAAATTCGAACAACATCCCCTTGTTGTGCTCCTTTTGCTCGTAACATTTCAAAAACTTTTAAGTCTTGTAATTTTTTATTAAATAATAATAAATTATCATATGTTGTGATTGGTGTTTTTTGATATGCTTTTTGAACAGCGGGACCACTCACTTTTCAAACACCATTGCCAAGATTATCGACAACTACTTCTGTTTCAATTGGTGTCCTATAAGTATATACCTTATAATCTTCTTGTTCTGTGGGTAGTTCATCTAATTGTCATAAAGCTTTATTTTCATTAATTGTTGCTAAAGTAGCACCAATTTGATTTACTAACAATGTTAAATTTTGATTTTTTAAACCACTAATCTCAATAATCTCAGCACTTGGCATCTGCGCTTTAAACTTTACTAAATTTGCTGGAGAAATTTCAAGGTCCATTTTATTTGCCACAATAATTTCTTTGCGGAGTTCTAATTTATAATTATAATCTTTTAATTCACTTTTAATGTTTAAATAATTTTGATAAACATCTTCTGTTCCATAATTTCCGGACATATCTAAGACATGCACAATTAATTTACAACGCTCAATATGGCGTAAAAAATCATGTCCTAACCCTTTTCCCTCCGCAGCGTCCGCAATTAATCCTGGTAAGTCGGCAACAACAAAACTATCATTATTTTGATCACGAACAACTCCTAGTTGCGGTGTTAAAGTTGTAAAGGGATAATCAGCAATTTGGGGTTTTGCTTTTGAAATTTTAGCTAATAATGTCGACTTACCAGCATTTGGTAATCCAACAAGTCCAACATCAGCTAAAACTTTTAATTCACAACGAATTTCTAATGTTTCCCCTAAATCACCTGCTTCAAAAATGGTTGGTGCTTTATTTTTTGCATTCGCAAAACGAGCATTACCACGACCACCTTGTCCCCCTTTCGCAAGAACAAGCTCTTGCTGATGAGCAACAATATCGCTAATAACTTCATTGGTTTCATTATTATAGATTAATGTTCCCAATGGTACTTTAATATATTTGTTAGTAGCATTTTTTCCATGCATATTTTTAATTGTACCATTTTCGCCATCAAGAGCTTTAATTTCACGTTGATACTTTAAATCTAATAAGGTGTTCATTCCTTCATCCCCAACAAAGATAATGCTACCGCCATCACCACCATCACCACCCGATGGTCCTCCTTTGGGAACATACAATTCACGATGAAAAGCAACCGCTCCATCGCCGCCTTTCCCTGCAAATAATTTAATTGTTGCAACATCAATAAATTTCATCGTTCTTCCTTTTCTTAAATCCATTATTATCATTATACTAAAAGAAAACGAACAATTTGTTCGTTTTTTTGTTATTTTTGCTTTTTATGAACAAAGGCTAGTAAAGAACCAACTTTAACCGAACCCCCCCCCGTTCACCACCAGCATAGCCAGCATGGCCAACACGGTGAATTGTTACTTTTTGCTTTGGCTTTGATAAACTTGGTAAGTAAACAACAATTATTTTTTGTTCTTCATACCGACCAAAACCACTACAAGTCGAACAGAAATAATCAAAATCATTTTCAAGGTAATACCCTGTTCCATCACAAATTTTGCAATTTTCTTCAACTAATAAAGTAACATTAGCTTTCCCTGAACTAATAACATTAACTGCTTTCAAAACAACTTTCCCAACTAGTAATGGTCCTTTTTTTGGTTTTTTAAAGCGTTTTTTTAATCAAACTTTATCATTAAAATCAAAAAAATAATGATGTTTTACATCATCAAAACTAGGAACAAATAAACTTTCATCATACTCTTGTTTTGTTTTATGATTTGATAAAATTTCATATGCTTCAGTAATTTCGCGAAACTTGTTTTCAGCATTTTTCTCTTTCGAAATATCTGGATAATATTTTTTTTTGCTAAACGACGAAAATTTTCTTTTATTTCTTCAGCAGAAGCAGTTGATGATATTTCTAATATCGTATAATAATTCTTATTCATTATTTTCCTCTTATTAAAAATAGTCTATTAATAAAATTATTATTAAATATAATTTTTGTAAGTAAAAAATATTACTGTAGTCATATCTAGTTAAATATAAAATAGTTTTTAAGTTTTGATATTTTATATTATATCAAAAAATTCTAATAATTTAATAGTTATTTACTAGAAATACCTGAAATTAATGGATAAAATAAAAGATACAGAACCCAATAACCCCCGATCCTAAAATTACTCATAACGGATTAACTTTTTTATACTTTAGAAAAATGAAAACAGCTAAACTAAAATCAACAATAAAATAAACACTTACTTTAACAATTTCAACCCAATTACCTGTAATAAAACTATAGGGTCCTGTTTTTGCAGTTCCCCCATATAAATTAAAATTAGCAACTGAAAAAATCAAATCAATAATTAAATAAAATAGAATTACAATAATAGCTGGTTTTAATAATTTTGCAATGTACCCAAATTGTTTGCTTTCCATTGAAACATGTTTATCAACGCTAACCATAATAATTGTTGCTGGCAAGGTAATCACAACATAAGATATAATCATTACTAATAGTGATAGCCCAACGTTTTGTTTTGAAACTAAAATTGATAAATAAGCCGTTAAATGAGTAGATACTGGTCCTGGAGTTACTGATGAAAAAATTAATCCTCAATTTCAGTCTTGCACAGTAACTAATTCATTTGCAACTGTTGGCGTTAAAATTAGCGTAAATAACGAATTAAAAATAACATAAAAAACTTGTCCACCACCAAAAGTAGTAATTCCGACTAAAAAACAAATAATAATATAAAGAATAATATTTAATACCATTATTTTTGTCCTCTTTGTGGTCTATTTTTATAACTATAAACAATAGACTTCTTGCATTACTTGTTAAAAAATTGCAAATATTTGTAAAAAAGATACTAATAGAAAAATATAATTTTAATTAATTATGTTTTTTATTTAAAAATTTAATATTTTTCCACAACGAAAAATTAATTTATTATTTAAATTATTTAATTTTAAATAAATATTTTATGTTAAATATAATAATTGTAAATTATAAATTGAGGCAATTAAATTAAATCTTAAACCAAATCTTTTTCTTCGATTACGATATTTTTCTGTAATAATTTTAAATTTTTTAAGAATAGCAAAAATATTTTCAATAATAATTCTCATTTTTGAAACTAGTCTATTATATTGCTTTTGTTCTTTGTTTAAAGGGTTTTTCTTTGTTTTCTTTGTAGGTATTAGAACATTATTGTGATTTTTTTGTATTCCTTGATAACCACTATCAACTATTAATTTGGTATTTTTTAAAATTGGGATTTTTGATTCTTTAAATAAAGCATAATCATGTTTTTTTCCGAGCGAAAAACTTGTTGCAATAATTTTTTTGGTTTCTTGTTCGATAATTACTTGTGTTTTGATCGTGTGTTTTTTCTTTTTACCAGAATAAGATTGTTTTTGTCTTTTTTTGGGCGTTGGATTGGAGTTTCGGTAGCATCAATAATAATAGTTTTATCATTAAAATAATCATTTATTAGTGCTTTTTTACCAGCAAGTTGTTGAAAATCAGAGTTTTTAATTAAAATATCTTCAATTCACTTAATATTACGATAACAATTAGCCTCACTAATATCAAAACTTTTACCAAGATGAAAATAAGTCTGATATTCTCGTCAATATAATAAAGTCATCAATAATCTATTTTCTAATGATAATTTATTAGTTTTACCACCTTTTTTAAATTTTTCTATTTCAGCAACTTTTAAAATATCTAACATTTTATTAAAAGTGGATTTTTTTATTCCTGTTAATCTTAACCATTCTCTATCATTAAGAGTATTAAATTTATTATTGTTCATATTTTTATGTCCTCATAAATTATATTTTATAATAATATTTTAATAAAAAAGGGTATCGCAAGAAGTCTAATTAAACTAATTATCAACATTACAATAACAACAATTGCTGGAATATTATAAGGAGCTGGAACCGCCACTAAAAAAATAATTCAAAAAATCATAATTGGTAAAGAAACAAATAATGTAATTTCTTTCATCGAAGAACGAAACATTTTAATAATTAAAACAAAAATTAAAGCTAAAATAACGGGCATAATGGCTAATGATACGTATGCCAAATATAACTCAGGAATAGCATTTTGCAAAATAACAGTCAAAACTCCAACTAATAACATTAGAGGAAAATTAGCTCACAAAGAAGCTGCTAATGCCCCCCATCACCCGTAAAGTTGATAACCAATCACAGCAGGAACTTGAATTGTTGCTGGTCCTGGCAAAGCATTTGATAAAATAACAATTTTATCAAAATATTCTGCACTAATTCATCCTTTCTTTTCAACAATTTCAGAAAAAATAATTGGTAGCATCGCATTCCCGCCACCAAAACCAATAAAAGCAATCTTAATAAACATTAAAACAATTGTTCAAAATAAATGTGGTTGTAAAATATTTAACTTTTGATAGTTAACTTTATTATTCTTTTGTAATGTTTTAATTTGTGTTTTAACTTCACTTTTATTAGCCTTGGTAGTACTCTTTTTTAAGTTTGTTATTGTCATAAGATTTAAATTAATTATTGTTTTTACTTCTAGAATCTGTTCAGTAAAAAAATGATTTGCATTTAAATAATAGCGATGAAGTTCTTGTTGATACTCTTTATTAAGGTTTTTTCTTTTTCTTCGTCACCCTTGTTCTTTTGCTGCTATTAATTTTGTTTTTTTGATAACATAATAATCTTTTCGCATTTGTTCATTAGACTTCTTGCGATACCCTTTTTTATTAAAATATTATTATAAAATATAATTTATGAGGACATAAAAATATGAACAATAATAAATTTAATACTCTTAATGATAGAGAATGGTTAAGATTAACAGGAATAAAAAAATCCACTTTTAATAAAATGTTGGATATTTTAAAAGTTGCTGAAATAGAAAAATTTAAAAAAGGTGGTAAAACTAATAAATTATCATTAGAAAATAGATTATTGATGACTTTATTATATTGACGAGAATATCAGACTTATTTTCATCTTGGTAAAAGTTTTGATATTAGTGAGGATAATTGTTATCGTAATATTAAGTGAATTGAAGATATTTTAATTAAAAACTCTGATTTTCAACAACTTGCTGGTAAAAAAGCACTAATAAATGATTATTTTAATGATAAAACTATTATTATTGATGCTACCGAAACTCCAATCCAACGCCCAAAAAAAGACAAAAACAATCTTATTCTGGTAAAAAGAAAAAACACACGATCAAAACACAAGTAATTATCGAACAAGAAACCAAAAAAATTATTGCAACAAGTTTTTCGCTCGGAAAAAAACATGATTATGCTTTATTTAAAGAATCAAAAATCCCAATTTTAAAAAATACCAAATTAATAGTTGATAGTGGTTATCAAGGAATACAAAAAAATCACAATAATGTTCTAATACCTACAAAGAAAACAAAGAAAAACCCTTTAAACAAAGAACAAAAGCAATATAATAGACTAGTTTCAAAAATGAGAATTATTATTGAAAATATTTTTGCTATTCTTAAAAAATTTAAAATTATTACAGAAAAATATCGTAATCGAAGAAAAAGATTTGGTTTAAGATTTAATTTAATTGCCTCAATTTATAATTTACAATTATTATATTTAACATAAAATATTTATTTAAAATTAAATAATTTAAATAATAAATTAATTTTTCGTTGTGGAAAAATATTAAATTTTTAAATAAAAAACATAATTAATTAAAATTATATTTTTCTATTAGTATCTTTTTTACAAATATTTGCAATTTTTTAACAAGTAATGCAAGAAGTCTATTAGTTTTTATGTGATGACGTTTTGTTTGAACCATTTCTGCAAATGATTGCAAATCTGACGGAATTTTCATATGGGGGGCCTCCTATTTTAAATAATGACTATTTTGTAAATCAAGAATAATTTGGTGACAAACATCCTTAAATTGTTCATAATGGAATGGGTATCAATGAACATTTGTTAATTGATGTTTAAATCATGTTATTTGTTTCTTTGCATAAATTTTATTAGATTGTACCATTGCTGCTAATGCTGCTTCATAAGAAATTTCTCCTTTTAAATACTGGATAATTTCTGGACAACCAATAATTTTCATGCTTTGTTTTGTTACATCATAATTACAATATTCATATGCTGCTTTAACCTCAGCAAATAAACCTCGTTCTGTCAAGGTTAAAACACGATCAGCAAGATGCTGATATAGTTCTGCTTTATCGGGCAATAACCCAATAATGTATGGCTCAGCATACCAATCATTATGTGCTTGATCATTGCTTGATTTTAAAGTTCCTGTTTGAAAGTAATACTCTAATGCGCGTCAAACTCGTTTCCGATTATTAGAATGAATTTTAGCACTTTCTTGTGGATCAATTGCTGCTAATTTTTCTCATAAGACTTGATTTGAATCTTGTTCATATTCTTTTGCTTTTGTTAAATCACGACCTTGATTAGAAAATTTATATTTTTTTAATAAAGCATTAATATATAAGCCACTACCACCAACAACAATTGGCAATTTGTCTTTTGCTCAGAGTTGTTTTAACACAACTTGTCCTTGTTCTTGGTAAGTACTAATGGAATAATTATCATTTAAATCAATTGTTGATAATAAATGATGGGGAATTCCTGCTTGTTCAGCGGGTGTTATTTTATTTGTTGCAAGATTCAACCCATTGAAAATTTGCGTTGCATCAGCATTAACACATTCTCCCTTAAATTGTTGGGCAACTTGAATTGATAAATCTGTTTTACCACTTGCTGTTGGTCCAACAATTAAAATAACTTTTTTTTCACCAGTCAAACCTCCCTAATCTCATTATAAATATAACTAATTTTTAATGAATAATCTACTTTTTCAAATGAAAAAACTAACAACAAGTGTTAGTTTCGTTTTGCTTTTAAATAACTCTGAACCGCTTTAAGTGCTTGGGTGTAGAGTTATTGATTTATATAGCGGTTAATAACCCCAAACACACCTTAACGTTATAATAAACGTAGAAAACTGTCCTTGCGGACAATTATATTTTATCATATATTTTATTTCTTTTAACCAAAACGTCCTGTAATGTAATCTTCTGTTTTTGTTTCGTGCGGATGTGAAAATAATAGTGCTGTTTTATTATATTCAATTAACTCTCCCATTCAAAAGAAAGCAGTATAATCCGAAATCCGAGCTGCTTGTTGTAATGAATGCGTTACAATAATAATCGTAAAATCCTTTTTTAAATCAGAAATTAACTCTTCAATCTTTGCAGTTGCAATTGGATCTAACGCACTTGTTGGTTCATCCATTAGTAAGATTTCTGGTTTTAAAGCAATTGCGCGGGCAATGCAAAGTCGTTGTTGTTGTCCCCCTGATAAACTCAATGCTGAGTCCCGCAAATTATCTTTAACTTCATCTCATAATGCTGCTTGTCGTAATGATCCTTCAACAGTTTGGTCAAGAATTCTTTTATCAAAAATTCCTAAACTTTTTAAACCAAAAGCAATATTTTCATAAATTGATTTTGGAAAAGGATTTGGTTTTTGAAACACCATCCCAATTTTAGTCCGTAATGAAATAATATTTTGGCGATATTGATAAATGTTTTTATCATTATACATAATTGCTCCACTCATCTTTGTCCCTTCAATTAAATCATTCATTCGATTAATTGCTTGTAATAAAGTTGATTTTCCACAACCTGAAGGGCCAATTAAAGCAGTAACTTTGTTTTTTAAAATGTTTAAATTAATATCAAATAACGCTTGTTTTGTCCCAAAATTATAATAAAAATTAAACTTTTCAATTCCTAAAATTACATTTTTTGGTAAAACAGTTGGCACTTTTAATAGGTCATATTGATGTTGATTTATTAAGCGCCGAAAAAGTTTTTTAAATCATTGTTTAATTTTATTCTGCGAAGTTTGTGTTGTTTTTTTCATCATAATTTATTCCATTTCCTCTTGTAAGTTTTGAATCTTATGTTCTAAAGCAGTAATTGACAATTGATAATTATCCCGTTTTTGCTGATGATTAATACCTTCTGCTTGGCTCTTTAACTTTGTCAACTTTGTTTGATACAATTGCAATAATTGTTCATTAGACTTCTTGCATTACTTGTTAAAAAATTGCAAATATTTGTAAAAAAGATACTAATAGAAAAATATAATTTTAATTAATTATGTTTTTTATTTAAAAATTTAATATTTTTCCACAACGAAAAATTAATTTATTATTTAAATTATTTAATTTTAAATAAATATTTTATGTTAAATATAATAATTGTAAATTATAAATTGAGGCAATTAAATTAAATCTTAAACCAAATCTTTTTCTTCGATTACGATATTTTTCTGTAATAATTTTAAATTTTTTAAGAATAGCAAAAATATTTTCAATAATAATTCTCATTTTTGAAACTAGTCTATTATATTGCTTTTGTTCTTTGTTTAAAGGGTTTTTCTTTGTTTTCTTTGTAGGTATTAGAACATTATTGTGATTTTTTTTGTATTCCTTGATAACCACTATCAACTATTAATTTGGTATTTTTTAAAATTGGGATTTTTGATTCTTTAAATAAAGCATAATCATGTTTTTTTCCGAGCGAAAAACTTGTTGCAATAATTTTTTTGGTTTCTTGTTCGATAATTACTTGTGTTTTGATCGTGTGTTTTTTCTTTTTACCAGAATAAGATTGTTTTTGTCTTTTTTTGGGCGTTGGATTGGAGTTTCGGTAGCATCAATAATAATAGTTTTATCATTAAAATAATCATTTATTAGACTTCTTGCATTACTTGTTAAAAAATTGCAAATATTTGTAAAAAAGATACTAATAGAAAAATATAATTTTAATTAATTATGTTTTTTATTTAAAAATTTAATATTTTTCCACAACGAAAAATTAATTTATTATTTAATTTTAAATAAATATTTTATGTTAAATATAATAATTGTAAATTATAAATTGAGGCAATTAAATTAAATCTTAAACCAAATCTTTTTCTTCGATTACGATATTTTTCTGTAATAATTTTAAATTTTTTAAGAATAACAAAAATATTTTCAATAATAATTCTCATTTTTGAAACTAGTCTATTATATTGCTTTTGTTCTTTGTTTAAAGGGTTTTTCTTTGTTTTCTTTGTAGGTATTAGAACATTATTGTGATTTTTTTGTATTCCTTGATAACCACTATCAACTATTAATTTGGTATTTTTTAAAATTGGGATTTTTGATTCTTTAAATAAAGCATAATCATGTTTTTTTCCGAGCGAAAAACTTGTTGCAATAATTTTTTTGGTTTCTTGTTCGATAATTACTTGTGTTTTGATCGTGTGTTTTTTCTTTTTACCAGAATAAGATTGTTTTTGTCTTTTTTTGGGCGTTGGATTGGAGTTTCGGTAGCATCAATAATAATAGTTTTATCATTAAAATAATCATTTATTAGTGCTTTTTTACCAGCAAGTTGTTGAAAATCAGAGTTTTTAATTAAAATATCTTCAATTCACTTAATATTACGATAACAATTAGCCTCACTAATATCAAAACTTTTACCAAGATGAAAATAAGTCTGATATTCTCGTCAATATAATAAAGTCATCAATAATCTATTTTCTAATGATAATTTATTAGTTTTACCACCTTTTTTAAATTTTTCTATTTCAGCAACTTTTAAAATATCTAACATTTTATTAAAAGTGGATTTTTTTATTCCTGTTAATCTTAACCATTCTCTATCATTAAGAGTATTAAATTTATTATTGTTCATATTTTTATGTCCTCATAAATTATATTTTATAATAATATTTTAATAAAAAAGGGTATCGCAAGAAGTCTATTAGTGCTTTTTTACCAGCAAGTTGTTGAAAATCAGAGTTTTTAATTAAAATATCTTCAATTCACTTAATATTACGATAACAATTAGCCTCACTAATATCAAAACTTTTACCAAGATGAAAATAAGTCTGATATTCTCGTCAATATAATAAAGTCATCAATAATCTATTTTCTAATGATAATTTATTAGTTTTACCACCTTTTTTAAATTTTTCTATTTCAGCAACTTTTAAAATATCTAACATTTTATTAAAAGTGGATTTTTTTATTCCTGTTAATCTTAACCATTCTCTATCATTAAGAGTATTAAATTTATTATTGTTCATATTTTTATGTCCTCATAAATTATATTTTATAATAATATTTTAATAAAAAAGGGTATCGCAAGAAGTCTATTAGTGCTTTTTTACCAGCAAGTTGTTGAAAATCAGAGTTTTTAATTAAAATATCTTCAATTCACTTAATATTACGATAACAATTAGCCTCACTAATATCAAAACTTTTACCAAGATGAAAATAAGTCTGATATTCTCGTCAATATAATAAAGTCATCAATAATCTATTTTCTAATGATAATTTATTAGTTTTACCACCTTTTTTAAATTTTTCTATTTCAGCAACTTTTAAAATATCTAACATTTTATTAAAAGTGGATTTTTTTATTCCTGTTAATCTTAACCATTCTCTATCATTAAGAGTATTAAATTTATTATTGTTCATATTTTTATGTCCTCATAAATTATATTTTATAATAATATTTTAATAAAAAAGGGTATCGCAAGAAGTCTATTAGTGCTTTTTTACCAGCAAGTTGTTGAAAATCAGAGTTTTTAATTAAAATATCTTCAATTCACTTAATATTACGATAACAATTAGCCTCACTAATATCAAAACTTTTACCAAGATGAAAATAAGTCTGATATTCTCGTCAATATAATAAAGTCATCAATAATCTATTTTCTAATGATAATTTATTAGTTTTACCACCTTTTTTAAATTTTTCTATTTCAGCAACTTTTAAAATATCTAACATTTTATTAAAAGTGGATTTTTTTATTCCTGTTAATCTTAACCATTCTCTATCATTAAGAGTATTAAATTTATTATTGTTCATATTTTTATGTCCTCATAAATTATATTTTATAATAATATTTTAATAAAAAAGGGTATCGCAAGAAGTCTATTAGTGCTTTTTTACCAGCAAGTTGTTGAAAATCAGAGTTTTTAATTAAAATATCTTCAATTCACTTAATATTACGATAACAATTAGCCTCACTAATATCAAAACTTTTACCAAGATGAAAATAAGTCTGATATTCTCGTCAATATAATAAAGTCATCAATAATCTATTTTCTAATGATAATTTATTAGTTTTACCACCTTTTTTAAATTTTTCTATTTCAGCAACTTTTAAAATATCTAACATTTTATTAAAAGTGGATTTTTTTATTCCTGTTAATCTTAACCATTCTCTATCATTAAGAGTATTAAATTTATTATTGTTCATATTTTTATGTCCTCATAAATTATATTTTATAATAATATTTTAATAAAAAAGGGTATCGCAAGAAGTCTATTAGTGCTTTTTTACCAGCAAGTTGTTGAAAATCAGAGTTTTTAATTAAAATATCTTCAATTCACTTAATATTACGATAAAAATTAGCCTCACTAATATCAAAACTTTTACCAAGATGAAAATAAGTCTGATATTCTCGTCAATATAATAAAGTCATCAATAATCTATTTTCTAATGATAATTTATTAGTTTTACCACCTTTTTTAAATTTTTCTATTTCAGCAACTTTTAAAATATCTAACATTTTATTAAAAGTGGATTTTTTTATTCCTGTTAATCTTAACCATTCTCTATCATTAAGAGTATTAAATTTATTATTGTTCATATTTTTATGTCCTCATAAATTATATTTTATAATAATATTTTAATAAAAAAGGGTATCGCAAGAAGTCTATTAGTGCTTTTTTACCAGCAAGTTGTTGAAAATCAGAGTTTTTAATTAAAATATCTTCAATTCACTTAATATTACGATAACAATTAGCCTCACTAATATCAAAACTTTTACCAAGATGAAAATAAGTCTGATATTCTCGTCAATATAATAAAGTCATCAATAATCTATTTTCTAATGATAATTTATTAGTTTTACCACCTTTTTTAAATTTTTCTATTTCAGCAACTTTTAAAATATCTAACATTTTATTAAAAGTGGATTTTTTTATTCCTGTTAATCTTAACCATTCTCTATCATTAAGAGTATTAAATTTATTATTGTTCATATTTTTATGTCCTCATAAATTATATTTTATAATAATATTTTAATAAAAAAGGGTATCGCAAGAAGTCTAATTTAATTGCCTCAATTTATAATTTACAATTATTATATTTAACATAAAATATTTATTTAAAATTAAATAATTTAAATAATAAATTAATTTTTCGTTGTGGAAAAATATTAAATTTTTAAATAAAAAACATAATTAATTAAAATTATATTTTTCTATTAGTATCTTTTTTACAAATATTTGCAATTTTTTAACAAGTAATGCAAGAAGTCTATTGCCTAAAAGGCAATATTATTTGTATATTTAATTTTTAAACTATATTTAAAATCTAATTGAAAGTGCGATTGATCAAAGGGTTGTTCTCAAGCGCATGGGAAAAGGTCAATAATTTTATCTTTCTTGTTCTCTTTACTAAAAATTCAATGAATACGTAAATTTTGAATATTTCCATTTTTACGAATTTGAACAATTTCACGCGTTGGTAAATATCTTTCGTTTAAAGCTGACATTAAAATATTTTTTTGATTTTTGGAAAGAGCAATTGGTAATCCCAATGTTGGTAAATATCCTGTTCATGTGTCAACGCTAAATTTAACTGGTTTATCATATAGTTTTAATAATGGCTTAAAATGTTTTTTAAAAGTAGTTGTTTCATAAACATTATTGGCCCCCTTATTTAAATTAGCAACACCATTAATTTGAATAGCATCATCAAGCACTTCTTGTTTAATTTTAACAGCAAGACGAAGAATTGCTTGTCCAGTATAACCTTCTATTTCGATCGCATCTAATTGTAAATTAACAATATTTGATGATTCTTGTTCTAAAACTATTTTAAGGTTATTATTTTTGAATAAGGTTTTTAATGAATCAGAAACATCTTTTAATTCTAATAATTTTGCTTTAATTAAATTAACATCCATTTTATCTACTTCAATCAAATTATTGTTATTTTGGGTAAAATCAAAACTATACTTTGAAATATCAATATCTTGAATTTGTTTTTGAAATTCCTTTTCGTCCTGATTATCTTGGTTTTGTTCATCTTTACTGTCTTTGCTATCTTGGTCATCCTTAATATCTTTTGATATCTTGGTCTTGACCCTCTTTAGTATTGGATGGGTTAAGATAAATTGAACAACAATAATGTGGAGTAAGGATTATAATTAAATTAATAAATGGAGGTGTAATTATGGCAAAGAATCATTATACCGATGAATTTAAACAACAAATTGTTAGTCTTTATAAAACAGGTAAAACAGCAAAACAATTGTCCAGTGACTATCAGGTCGGTAAATCAACAGTTTGAAAATAAATTCATGAATTCAATAATTCTGGTTCATTTAAAGCAAAAGATAATCGAAGCCCAGAAGAAAATGAACTAATTCATCTAAGAAAAGAAATTAAACAATTACGAATGGAAAATGATATTTTAAAGCAAACCACACTGATAATAGGCAAAAAATAGTAATTATTAAAAACAACAAAAAAAAATATGCAATTACTAATTTATGCAAAACACTAAAAGTTCCTAGATCAACGTTTTATTATCAATTGAAATCAAATAATCCTAAATCAAACCATACTATTGATAATGCTTTTATCAGTATTTTCTTAAAAAGTCGTAAAAATTATGGCACAAGAAAAATTAAAGTTATGTTAGCACAACAAAATATTTTATTATCACGAATAAAAATTAGTAAAATAATGCAAAGATATAACTTAATTTCCAATTATACAAAACTTAAATATAAACATCAAAGTAACAAAAACGCTACATACAAATATCATAATTTGTTAAATCAAGAATTTAATAATTATAAACTACATGAAGTTGTTGTCAGTGATTTAACATAAGTTGCTATCAATAGCAAATGATATTATGTGTGCTTTCTAATTGATTTATTTAATCGTGAAGTTATTGGTTATGATGTTAGTTCTCATAAAGATGCCAAATTAGTTGAAAATACTTTTAAAAAGCTTAGTTTTTCTTTAGATAATATTAAAATATTTCATACTGATCAAGGCAGCGAATTTAATAACAATATCATTTACAATCTTTTAGCTAAAAACAATGTTGCAAAATCTTATAGTAAACCAGGCTGTCCTTATGATAATGCTGTTTCTGAATCAACCTATAAAATTTTAAAAACAGAATTAATTAAAAACAGAAAATTTAAAAATATTGAACAATTTAAATTAGAATTATTTGACTATGTTAATTGATACAATAATGTACGAATTCACAGCAAATTAAATTATTTAACACCAATTGAATATAAAAATCTTTACTCTACATAAAATTTGTCCAAAAAACCCTTGCCATTCCAGAGCCTAATATTTTTCTATCATAGTGTTTTCTTATACAACAGTTTTTTCTATATACATTATACCATAATTTTTGGAAAGATATTATATCATATTTTTAAAATAAAAAAAACCTTAATTAAGGTTTTTTTTAAAATATTTTTGGTAATTAATTAAAAGTTAATTCAACTTCACCAGTATAATATTTAGAGTGATCATAAGCAACAATTGTTCCACCCTTTTGATCATCATTAATCGTTAAATATAAATCATTTAATAAAGCACTTAAGCGTTTTAACTGACTAACAAAGTTAGCACTAATAAACATCATCATTGTTTGCAAAATTGTAACTTTTGGTAATTTTCCTAAATTTGTCGTTAATTTCATTGCTCCTAAATCTTCTTGTTTCACTGGAGGTTCTGGTGTCTTAACTGAAAAGTGAATAGTAATTGAACCATAGTAATCTTTCGTTGGATCATCATGTTCACTTCAATGGTCTTTTCCTGTTTTTAAAATAGCTTCAGTTTGGTCTTTATTAACTACAATGTTTGGTACCTGACTAATTTGTTGATTTCAAATTTTGGGTGTTTGTTCACCAATAAAAAATTCACCAAATTTATCTAATTCTGAAATAAGTTGCATATTGTTAAAAACAATTGCAATTAAAATTGTTTTTGGCCGAGCATCATCAATAACACCTAAATCAATACTTTTTATCTTATCAGCAAGATGATTTGAAGTTATTACTGTCTTATTAATCTTTATCGTATTAACTGTTGTACCATCATTAAAATTTAATTCATAATTACCATTTCGATATAAATCAATTTCACTTGGTGCTTTTGATTGATTATTAAATTTATAATTTTTAACTAATTGATTAAAATTTCATTTTGATCCTTGAAACAATTGTGCTAATTGTTCTAATAATTTGGGAATTGTTTGTTTAGAATCTTGCGGATTAATTGTTTTAAAATTAATCCCCTCAAACCCAGTTACTTCTAATGGTAACACTGGTATATCAACTGGAATATTATTTCAGTCATCACTTTTATTACAACTAATAATTGTCGTCACTGGTGTTATTGTTAAAACACTAGTTGTCAAAATCGCTAACAGTTTTTTCATCCTAATCCCCTCCTTAATCCGCATTCATAATCGCAATTAATGGATTAATGCGATTCATATTAAATCAACTAATTAAATAAGCAATAAAGTATAATAATAAGCCACTGCCAATTGCAACAATTGGAATCATTATATTGATAAATAATGGCAATACTAATCCAATTCTAATTAAAATCATATTAGAAATCGTTAAGAAGAGCCAACCAAAACCAAATCCGGCAATTGTCATTATGACAATAATCGGAATATACATTCCAATAACTAATTTTGTAATATACCGGTTACGATATCCCAGAACTTTCATTGTTGCAATAATTGTTTGATTTTCAGCAATTACAATATTACTTGTTAAAATAATAATCATAAAACTTAACACAAAGGAAATTCCAATGATGAAGAAGACAACGCCATTAACAGCTTTCGCAATGTTTCCTAAAATTGTTTTAGCTTGTTCAATTGGCATTAAAGTACCAAAAGTACTATTTGAATATGCTGGATAAGAAATTCCTGTTACGGGTTTAATACCACCATTTAATCCATAAAAACTATAATCACCAAATAATTGACTTGTTCCTAATCCTGCTTCAATATCATCAACTTTACTACTATTTGAAATTTTATAGTTAAAAATAGGATATTCATTTTGAAACACAGCAATTCAATCAACACTACTTTGTCCTGTTATTCAGTACTTAACAAATTCATCTCATAAATGCTTATTCCCTGCTGTGGCAGGATGCTGTTGAATAAACGCTTCTAACATATTTAAACTATTTTTATTTGCTGCTGATAACGTGTTATTATTTTTAATAAAAGAATTACTTCATTCATTTAAGAATAAGCGTAATAAATAATCTCGTGTTTTATCATATCCTAACAACTGTTGTGCACGTTCCTCATTAATTCAAGCCCGAGCAGCACCAAATTGGTTTGTAATCCCGACAACTTTAAATTGTGAAGAATTAGTTTGATTAGTAATTGTATAACTTCCATTAACAATTTTATCGTTTAAAATTGTTAATCTTGTAAAGGTGGGGTCAGTAATATCAATCCCACTTTTTAAAACATATTCATTAGTGTTTTCTTTTAAAACACTATTTTTATAGTTATTATCACCATTAAACATTAGTTTTCCAACATTGCCAACAGCACCACTAGCACCCGTTACCTCACTTGCATCTCACCCTTGTAAAATACTATCCGCCGTAACACTAGAATCACTTGCTAGTAATGCTTTTTGAATAATGCGTGGATCAATAGTATCACCAACTGCAATTCCTAATCGTTTGGCCAATGTTTCATTTAGAACAATGTTATTATTTGATGTAAATAATTTTTGTTTTAAATCTTCTTTATTTTTATTAGTTAATACTTGATTTTTAAAGGTTTGATTAATTCCATACATTTTAAAATCAATACTATTAACTTCAGCATTAACCATTGTTCCACGATCATCAGTTAACGGATTAAAAGGAATTACCCCAAATGTTAAATTAAAATTATTATTTGGTGTTTTAAAGGCTTCTTGCATTTTAACACGAACTGTTTGTGGTGAACGTGAATAAGCTCCTTGAATAAAACATTGATTAACATTATCAACAAAATAAGCATAAATTCAATTATATAAATCATACATTGGTTTTTTTAAACGAGTATTAAAGTCGCTTCCTGTTCCTGAATCTAGGACATCATAAAACGATGTTGTCAATGGTTGTTCCAATGCTGGACGAAAATGATTATTGTCTAGCACAATAACAGCATTTCCTTGTCCAAAATCTCTTTGATAATCACTCTGCGTGAACATTTCTTGCTCTAAATTATCATTTAAACTAATATTCCCGGTTTTATCAAAATACTTGTAACGTTTAATATTTAAAGCAAGTGTGTCACGATATTTTCAATAAAATAAGCGGTAATTTTCTAAAGCACTAATATTTTCGCGTGCTGTTTCTGTTGTTCGTAAATATTGTTCAATTGTTGTTTTTGTTAAACTACTTAAACCAAAATCCTTGTAATCACCTCATAATGTTGTACAAATTGCTTTTGATGAAACAGCATCCTTTGATTGCAGTTTTTTACTTTCTGAAAATTCTTTTGAAATATTAGAATATGGTAATGAGCGCATATCTTCAGCATTATATGTTGGTGTATAATTCTCGGGATTAATTTGCCCTGTTACAAAATCGCGTAGATATTGGTTTGAATCACTTGTCATATTAGTATTTGGTAAAAAACTATTCTTACTATCTCACGGTTTTTGCGTTGGATCATAAGTTTTTAAAAAGGTCATTGGTAAATTATAAATCGGACTATTATATTCAACTAATGTTTTATAATTATCTCCTTCATATGAATAACGAATATTGTTTTGTAAAATAATTGGAATTGTTGTCGACATTGTAATCATAATCGTACTAATAATCATTGTTAAGGAAACTCCAACCATTTTTCCTAATGAATTTGATAATTGCACCGCTTGAAAACGAGCATCAAATGTTTTCCGAATTGCAAACATTTTATAAACCGCTTTTTTTAAACGTCCATTTGAAAACGTTTTTTCTTTTCGAATTAATTGCAGTGGTGTTCGTGATACCATCATGATTGTTCCACTAATTATTGTGACTCAAGTTAATAAAACAAAAATAAACAAAACACAAGTTAATAATGCGAGTGGTGAAAAGACAAAATTACCATATGGTAAATTAAAATATGTCCCAAATAAGTATTTAATCGTAAATTGGCCACTAATTCCACTAGCGTAACCAATAACACCCCCAATTAATGCAATCATTAAGGGATAAGAAATATAACTAAGTGTTAATACACGACGATGATATCCTAATGCTCGTAATAATCCGTTTTGTGGTCCGGTTGCATCAATTTGGCGACGAACCACTAAGATTAGGACAAAAAAGGAAATAATTAATAAAACAGTAATTAAAATATATGACCCCCTAATAAAGGAATTTAATGTTGTTGTAAAATAAGTAATCCGCTTAGCAAATTCATAACGATGATCGGTTCGAAAAGTAGCAACTGGTAAACCAGTCGATAATGTTTTAACATAATATGAATGTAACCCAATATGTTGGCCTTGTTCACTATTAATATAATTATTAATCGTTTGACTATAAACAATACGAATATTATCCTTGTTCGTTTGACTAAATTTTCCAACATAATAAATTTCACGATCTAACTGACTTTCTGGAATTAGCACTTGTCTTGTTGAATCTAAGGCTGTTACTTGATAATGTTGTCCTGTTGTATCAGCAACTTCTGTTTCAACTAATCCAAATAAACGTGGATCTAAATACGCAATTCCTTCGTTATTCATATTTGGAAATGGATGTGACGCATCAATAATTGGTGTAATATAATCAGCAGATTGACCAAACCCAACTACACGAAATCAATTTTCATTACTATATGGTGATGTTGGTAACCATTTATTGATATCTTGATGTTCATATGACACTAAATTAACTTTTTGTAATTCACTATCAGCAACTTTAATTGTTGTTCCATAACGGTCTGTTTGTAATCGAATAACATCATTAATTTTAATATGATTTTTTTGCGCAAATTGCGACGTTAAATAAATTCAGTGCATTGTTTCACGATTAATTGATTCTCAATATTGTTCATAAAAAGCAATTGGCATTCCAACCGAAACAATAAACCGATCAATTACTTGTTTTGGATTTAATGTTACTGCTTTAATAACTTTATTATTTCCCAAACTAAATGTTCGTGCTTCAACACGATCATAAGAAAAACTTTCATCATTATTATTAACTTGTTGTTTAATAAACTCTAAAATAGCATTTTGTCGTAAATTACCATCAGTAATATTTTCAAACTGATCAATCCCCCCATTTGGGTTTTTAACATAATTAGTTTGAGCAAAATTAATAACAAAATCATGTTGATTACTTACTTGTTCTAAAATAAAATTATTATAATTATTCTCAACACGCTGTTTTGAAACTTCAATAATTGTAAAAATAAAACTAGTTAAAAACACTAAAATAACTAATCCAACAAATTGAATTTTATTTTTAACTGTGTTTTTAAAATTGTTTTTAAATAATAACTTAAAACCAGGCATTTTTTCACACTCTTTCTCTTATTTTTTAATATTTGAATTTAATTAAAAATAAAACAAGGTGGTGTTGATTGTTTTTTAAATTGTGTTAATAGTTCGGTTTTACGTAAATTATCAATAAGACAAGTACATTTAAAAAATCAGCGATCTCTAGCAAAACCTAATAATAACATTAATAAAAGGGAAAATGATAATTTTTGTTGTTGACAAAAAACATCATTTGTTAGTGTTACCGCTCAAAATGTTTGATAACTAGAAAAAATAACATCATTAATATTTTTTAAATACCCAATATATAAACGAAATAGTAATAACATTGCAATAAAACTAAGAGTAAAAATTGCATAAAAAACATAACAAAAAATAACTAGAAAAAAATATATTGCTTTATAACTAATTATTATTTTTAATTGCATCATTAATGAAGTTTCACCAAAAAATAAAACACTTGAAATTATGAAAATATTACCTAATCATAAGATAATAATTTGCCAATTTGAATATAAAATTACTTTTCAAGTTGAAAGCGTTTCTTTTTTAATTTGCTGAAAATTAACTAAGATTTGCGTGAGAATTCCCGTGAAAAAAAGAAAAATAATACTTGATAAAAACAAATACAATAAATTTAATGCAATATTTAAGAAACTATAATTATCTTCAAGATTAATAATTGAAAAAGATGATGAGAAAAAAATATATCCTAAAAAAATAACAAAGAAAGCATTAATAAATCTTTGATATTTCGTAATAAAATTTGTTTTCATTTTCATCACCATAACTTTCATCATATTTTGCTCATTTTATTATAACATTAATATTAAAATAATGTATAGCATAAAATAAGCCTTATTACCTTAAAATAACAATAGACTTCTTGCATTACTTGTTAAAAAATTGCAAATATTTGTAAAAAAGATACTAATAGAAAAATATAATTTTAATTAATTATGTTTTTTATTTAAAAATTTAATATTTTTCCACAACGAAAAATTAATTTATTATTTAAATTATTTAATTTTAAATAAATATTTTATGTTAAATATAATAAATGTAAATTATAAATTGAGGCAATTAAATTAAATCTTAAACCAAATCTTTTTCTTCGATTACGATATTTTTCTGTAATAATTTTAAATTTTTTAAGAATAGCAAAAATATTTTCAATAATAATTCTCATTTTTGAAACTAGTCTATTATATTGCTTTTGTTCTTTGTTTAAAGGGTTTTTCTTTGTTTTCTTTGTAGGTATTAGAACATTATTGTGATTTTTTTGTATTCCTTGATAACCACTATCAACTATTAATTTGGTATTTTTTAAAATTGGGATTTTTGATTCTTTAAATAAAGCATAATCATGTTTTTTTCCGAGCGAAAAACTTGTTGCAATAATTTTTTTGGTTTCTTGTTCGATAATTACTTGTGTTTTGATCGTGTGTTTTTTCTTTTTACCAGAATAAGATTGTTTTTGTCTTTTTTTGGGCGTTGGATTGGAGTTTCGGTAGCATCAATAATAATAGTTTTATCATTAAAATAATCATTTATTAGTGCTTTTTTACCAGCAAGTTGTTGAAAATCAGAGTTTTTAATTAAAATATCTTCAATTCACTTAATATTACGATAACAATTAGCCTCACTAATATCAAAACTTTTACCAAGATGAAAATAAGTCTGATATTCTCGTCAATATAATAAAGTCATCAATAATCTATTTTCTAATGATAATTTATTAGTTTTACCACCTTTTTTAAATTTTTCTATTTCAGCAACTTTTAAAATATCTAACATTTTATTAAAAGTGGATTTTTTTATTCCTGTTAATCTTAACCATTCTCTATCATTAAGAGTATTAAATTTATTATTGTTCATATTTTTATGTCCTCATAAATTATATTTTATAATAATATTTTAATAAAAAAGGGTATCGCAAGAAGTCTAATAAAAAAACTATTATTTTACAATAATAGTTTCCTTAATAACATTAATCTTGTTGTTGATTAATGATAATTGGTCGTGATTTATCGATTTCATATTTACCCACTAAAATTAAAATTCCACCGATTAAAAATGAAAATAATAACGAAACAATTCCAGCAGCAATGTGTGATTCTGCTTTACCCTTTAAAACACTGGTGCACAATATTATTGGGGCAATTTGAACTGACCCAATTATTAAGTACATAATTCCAGCCATTGCCCCAAAACCAGCAAAGTAACCAGTTGTCATAACAAAAGCTAATAATGCACAAAGAACAAAAAACCCTAATAAAATTGATGATATAACAATCGATAAAATACAACCAGCACGACATAGATTATCTGGTTTTTTTCCTTCAAAAGAACCTTCTGAATTTCCATAGATATAATTTTGATCCATTTATATTTAATATTCTCCTTTCAATATTTTCTAATTTATAAATTAAAAGTTTAACTTATTGTTACTCTATTTTTTTACTTATTATTTTTCAATATTAGTTAAAGAACGAGGTCAGAACAATTTAAACAATTGATGTAAATTAGTTTTCCATAATTAATTTGTAATCAAATGTTTGAGACAATTAAGTCATAACATTTTAACACTAAAAAAGCAATATTTTATTCCTTTAATTTATAAAATATTGCTTTTTATTTAAATAATATTTTTTTGAAACAACGGGATTAAATATGACAATCAAAGCCATGATATAATTTATCTTCTTTAAAGATTTCTTTTATATCATATTTTTGGCGATAATCTTTTACATCCCCAGTTTCAATCGCTTTAATTGCTGCACACGCCATTGCATGTGAACTACATAAAGTAATTTGAGGAACATTACCACTATTTAACGGTTCATGATACAATGCCCCTGTTAACATTTCATTTAGGCCAAAACCAGGACATTCTCCTTTTAAAATTCCCTGTTGTACTCGAAAATCAGAAATAATTGGGAAGAGATATTTTTTCTTATTATGAATTGCTTGTTCGACGATTAATCCAAATTCCATATGAGTCCCAGAATCTCATCCATCTAACTCAAAAATGACATAATCAGCGGTGGTTAAACCAGCATAATCTAAGTCAAAAATTGCTTTATTAGTTGGACGGACGGTTTGATTTGTTTCAAAATCAACTGGATTTCCAATAATAAAATCAGGAAACATTGCTCGTAACCGATCCCCTTCTACTTTTCGGGTATTTCATTGTGCTTCAGTAAACATGCTTCCAGCATTATAAATTACTTTTTTATTATCTTGCATTATTATACTCCTTCTTGGTTAATTGTGCTAATTATTGTTTTTATTTTTTCTTGTTCAAAAATTTTATTATTAATATCACCCGTTACAAAAGCCCCAACTGCTACTAAGTCATACCCTAGCGTTTTTGCTTCTTTTAAATTTGTTAAATTAATTCCCCCTGAAGCCATATATGTTTTTGTTGGAAAAAAGGTTTTTAAAGTTTGAATAAAATTTAATTTAAAAGCAGTCGCTGGAAAAATCTTAATAATTTCTCAATCAGCATTAACAATATTCGTCACTTCCTGTAAGGTCATTGCTCCTGGAATATAAAATAATCCTTTGCGATGACAAAATTCACTAACTGTCGGGTTAAAAACAGGGCCAACTAAAAATTGTGCTCCTGCTTCAGCTGCTAAGATTGCTTCTGCTAATGTTAAAACGGTTCCAGCGCCAACTAAAATTGTTGGATATTTTTTTCGTAATGCTTTAATTAATAATTCAACCTTTGGAATTGTAAAAGTTAATTCTAAACATGTCACTTGCAAATTGATTAACATTTCACAAATTTGCTGGGCAACATTATAATCTTGATTACGAATAACATAAAAAACTTTCTGTTCTAAAATTTTGGGTAAATCATTCATTACTTAACCTAAATATTTTTCAATTCTTTGAATAATCGTGTCTTGATCTAAGCATTTGTACTTAATAACAGCATCAGCACTTCCTGATAAACCATAATCATCAACACCAATTACTAAACCAGTTTTACCAACAAATTTGTATCAAACATAGTCATTAGAAAACTCAATTGCAATTACTTTTGGAAAGTCTTTTGGAATTACGCTTTCTTGATAAGCAATTGGTTGCTGGTCAAATAATTCAACCGATGGCATTGAAACCACCCGAATATTTGCTTTCATTGTCTTAGCCGCATTAATTGCAATTGGGACTTCGGTTCCTGTTGCAATAATAATTGCCGTTAATGGTTTTGTCTTGTCTTCTTCAACAACAATATATCCTCCCTGCAATGTTTTTTTATAACAAGTTGTAGCTAACTGATAAGGGGTATCTTGGCGCGATAAAATTAATGCTGAAGGCGTTTTTTTTGTTTCAACAACAAGTTTTAAACAACCAATTGCTTCATTAATATCAGCGGGACGTAAAACGTTTAAATTCGGACAATTTCGTAACATTGCTAATTGTTCAACTGGCTGGTGCGACTTACCATCAAAACCAACCCCAATTGAGTCATGTGAAAAAGCAAAAATAACCGGTAAATTTTGAATACATGCCATTCTAATGCACGGTTTCATATAATCAGAAAAAATTAAAAACGTTGAATTAAATCCTTTTAATCCTTGATGTAATTCAATTCCAATGCTAATTGTCCCGGCGGCAAATTCCCGAACCCCAAAATGAATATTATTATTTTGGGGTGTCTTAATTGTTCATGAACCATTATAACCAATAATCTTTGTCGCTGTTCCCAAATCAGCACTACCACCAAACATATTATTAGGACATTTTTGTTGATAATATTTAAAAACATCCCCCATAATAATTCTTGTTCCTGCTTTTTTATTTTGATCAGTTGTTAAAAAGGATTTAAAAGCATCAAATTCAACAGTCGGAGCAGCAAATAATTGCTTGAATTCCTCGGGAAAAGCAGTTTGATAAGCTTTTAATTTTTTTGCTCATGTTTGGTATGTTTCTTGACCGCGTTTAATAAAAGCATCCTTTCAATAAGTTTTAACATCTGGGTCAACATAAAATTGCGGATGTTCAAAATCATAAAAGGTTTGCACTTGTTGCATTTCTTCTGCTGTAAACGGTGATGAATGCATTGGTGAGCCTTGTTTTGGATGCCCATAACCAATAATTGTTTTACACTCAATTAAAGTTGGCTTATCACTTTTTTGCGCTGCTGTGATTGCCTTTTTAATTGCTGTTAAATCTTCATCAGCATTATCAACGCGAATATAATTTCAATTTTGTGCTTCAAAAAATTTTTGATAATTTACTTTTAAAACTTCATCACACTTGGTATCTAATTGACAATCATTTGAATCATACAACATAATTAATTTATTTAACTTTCATACTCCAGCTAACTGGATTGCCTCAAGAGCACCCCCCTCTTGTAAATCACCATCACTACACAAAACATAAGTATAATGATCAATAATGTCATGTCCTGATTTATTAAACTTAGCAGCTAAATGTTGTTCTGCTAATGCCATTCCAACGCCATAACCAACACCTTGGCCTAATGGTCCCGATGAATTATCAACCCCTGGGGTTACACCATATTCAGGGTGCGCTGGGGTTTTTGAATTAATATGGCGATAATTTTTTAAATCATCAATTGATAAATCATAACCTGCAAAATGTAAAATTGCATATTGAAGCGTTGACGCATGTCCTGGCGATAGCACAAAACGGTCACGATTAATTCAATCGGGGACAGCTGGATTAGCAATTAAATTGTTTAAATAAATTGCTTGCATCATTGGCGCTGCACTTAAAACAATCCCTGGATGGCCAGTTTTATTATAGATAATTGGATCTAAGCCTAAAATTCGTAAATTACTTAAGCTTTTTGTTTCAATATTATTATTTGTATCTTTCATTTCGTTTTCCTCCTAATAAATTTAAAATATCAACGATAATTATTTTTAAATTAAACAAGGAACTTTATTATCTATCATTAATAATTTCTGCATAATAAAGGTCATTTTTTCTGCAAAATTATCGTTATCAGCATCAACAACAATGAAATGATAATAATCCTTTAATTCATAATATAAGACCTCATATTGTTCATTTAATTTTTCCCAATAATGGTATGGCGTTTCTAATTCTAATACGCGGCCACGCTTATTAATCCGTTCAACAGCTTTTGCTGTTGAAACTTTTAAATAAATAATGACATCAAACCCTAATTTTTGTTTTAAAATTGGTGTAATAACATTTTGAAAAAAACGATTGTAAACTTTAAAATCAACATCATTCATAATTTCTAACAAATGTGAAACCCGAACAAAAACCGGATCTTCTAAAATCGTGCGATCAAAAACAGTATCTTCTAAATTATCAATTTCAAAAAATTGTTCAATTCTGGTTGTCAACATGTAAATTTGCATTTTAAAGGCAAATCCTTTCATATCCTGATAAAAATCATTAAAATATGGGTTTTCTTCTAAGGGTTCTTTAAATAAATTATAATTTAACTGTTGACATAACGTCTCACTAACTTTTGTTTTCCCAGCACCAACAGTTCCAAAAACAGCAATTTTCATTTCTTCTCCTCCGTTAGGTTATTTCATTAATTGCACTTCCGTTGTTAACGCCAATTGCACCATTACCATAAAATTATTTTGGCGTTCCATTGCTGAAGCTGCTTGTTTTGTAACAAGGTTATCAGAAATAGTTAGCAATGTTGCTGCTTGTTTTTTGGTCACAATTGCATTTGCAAACAAGGCATATGATTCCATTTCAACAACATCTAGATTATGTTCTTTCGTAAATGATAACGACTCATCATAGCGATAAAAAACATCAGCAGCATAGGCAGTACCAGTATGTGTTTTGATTCCTTGCTTTAACGCTACATCTTCAATCGTATTGAATAATTTTTCACTTGATGGAATTAGATGAGAATCTATATTAGCAGCAATTTTGGCATAATTACTTTCACCAAACGCTTCGCGAACATTGAAAATATCATATAGTTCAAACTCTGATTTATAACTACCCGCTGAACCAATGCGAATAATATAATCAACATCATAAAATTTAAATAATTCATAGGAATAAATTCCAATACTTGGACAACCCATCCCACTTCCAGCAATTGTAATTTCAATATCTTGATATTTTCCTGTATACATAAACATATTTCGAACCTCATTGACTAATTTGTAATCGGTCAAATATTTTTCCGCAATTGCTTTTGCTCGTAACGAATCACCGGGCATTAAAACAACTTTTGCAATATCCGTTGGTTTTGCATTAATATGTGGTGTCATTTTTTTATTTCCTTCTTTTTGTACCTTTATTGGACTAACGATCCTATTAATGAGATTATTATTTAAAATACTTTTTCTTAAAAATAAATTTAAACAAAACGAAAAGGAATATTTTAATATATTCATATAAGTGATGTTTAATTAACAGTTTTATTTTTATTTAATAAATTAGGTTAATAAAAAATTAAAATTATAAAATATTTTAAAATTAGTTTTATTAAACTTAAAGATTTTTTAATTATTATTATTTTAAATAATGCCCTAATAGGATTATCGCTTTAAATTAACAACTAAAAAACGCTTTTTGACGTCTTTCAAATTATTATTTAATAGTTTTTCACTAATAAATAATTAACTATCCAACCCCAGGGATAATAACTATAAAGGCAGCACTGATAAAATATCAATGTTTTTTAGATCGGTCTACTGGCTCAGTTTCACTTTACTCGCTATTCCTTCTCAAGAAGTATCTTCTCAATGGCATATGTTAGCTTTCATCCACTTTACAGTTGCTGGGACAGCCTAGGATTTTCACCTAATTCCCGTAACATCCAAAATTGCTTTTTAAAGTTGTTAAAGTAATAATATAAAGTTTAATTTTAAAATGCAAGTTAAAAGTAAACTTTTTCCTAAAACGACAACACTGTTGGAATAAAGTAAGTGTTTGCTGGTAAAATCCAGTAAACACTTACTTTATTCGGTCCACTGATAAAACGCGGCAAAATTGCGGCCTACATCTGGTGCATACTATCTTTAAAATTCTTTAACATAATAGACTTCTTGCGATACCCTTTTTTATTAAAATATTATTATAAAATATAATTTATGAGGACATAAAAATATGAACAATAATAAATTTAATACTCTTAATGATAGAGAATGGTTAAGATTAACAGGAATAAAAAAATCCACTTTTAATAAAATGTTAGATATTTTAAAAGTTGCTGAAATAGAAAAATTTAAAAAAGGTGGTAAAACTAATAAATTATCATTAGAAAATAGATTATTGATGACTTTATTATATTGACGAGAATATCAGACTTATTTTCATCTTGGTAAAAGTTTTGATATTAGTGAGGCTAATTGTTATCGTAATATTAAGTGAATTGAAGATATTTTAATTAAAAACTCTGATTTTCAACAACTTGCTGGTAAAAAAGCACTAATAAATGATTATTTTAATGATAAAACTATTATTATTGATGCTACCGAAACTCCAATCCAACGCCCAAAAAAAGACAAAAACAATCTTATTCTGGTAAAAAGAAAAAACACACGATCAAAACACAAGTAATTATCGAACAAGAAACCAAAAAAATTATTGCAACAAGTTTTTCGCTCGGAAAAAAACATGATTATGCTTTATTTAAAGAATCAAAAATCCCAATTTTAAAAAATACCAAATTAATAGTTGATAGTGGTTATCAAGGAATACAAAAAAATCACAATAATGTTCTAATACCTACAAAGAAAACAAAGAAAAACCCTTTAAACAAAGAACAAAAGCAATATAATAGACTAGTTTCAAAAATGAGAATTATTATTGAAAATATTTTTGCTATTCTTAAAAAATTTAAAATTATTACAGAAAAATATCGTAATCGAAGAAAAAGATTTGGTTTAAGATTTAATTTAATTGCCTCAATTTATAATTTACAATTATTATATTTAACATAAAATATTTATTTAAAATTAAATAATTTAAATAATAAATTAATTTTTCGTTGTGGAAAAATATTAAATTTTTAAATAAAAAACATAATTAATTAAAATTATATTTTTCTATTAGTATCTTTTTTACAAATATTTGCAATTTTTTAACAAGTAATGTAAGAAGTCTAATATTAAAATAAAAAAAGCAAGAACTTTCTTGCTTTTTAAGTTAATGTTATTTTTTAGTAAATTGTAATGTAAATAATGTTGATGTTCACCCAGTATAATAAACGGCATTATTTGTCCCAAAAGTTAGATCAAAGTTTCAGACCGTACCACGACGTAATGAAAAAGTATCTTTTGTATCATTTAAAGTAACATCATGACCACGTTTTTTTCAATCACCTGTTGTAAAAATATCTAATCCTGATAAGCCTTTGGCCTCAGAAGATGCTTTAAAATCATCAATTAAAATTCTTAAAACCTTTTGATATTTATATTCTGGTAAAGCTAAAATTTTATTAAAGGCGGACTCACTAAGATGTCAAACCCCAGAATTTTTATTTGATTCAAGACGAAAATGTTTATAAAAAGCTGTTACCAATTTTCCATATTCCAGTAGTTTTTTATCCAAACCATCTTTTGTAATTTCAACTTGAACTTTTAATGCTTCACCGCCGTTCATAACTGCCCCCAATAATGGAAATCCAGCAACTAACATTTTTGATAAATTAACATTAAAATAAGCTAAATTTAAACTATTATGTCCTGTATTAAAAATATTAACTAATGAACGATAAAATGTAACAAAGTTTTCTGGTGTAATTTTATCTGGTTGATAACCCATTCCGGCTCAAACATAAGAAGCTGTTTTTTCAGTTACAAGATCAACCCCATTTGTGCTGTTATTAATAGCGCTTGTTAATAAAGTTAATAACGTTAATGAATCATTATATTTAATACTTCCAACAAGGTTTGCTGAATCAGAATCTTCCGCAATGGCTTTTTTTAATTTTGCTAAAATAATATTATCTAAATCACGAAAGCCTTGGGTATAGTTAACATTAAAATCATTATAAATTTCTTCAAAACCTGGAGTTTTATCAATTTGGAATGTTCCTTCTTTAACAAAAAATTTTACAATTACTTTTGAAAGTTTTTCAACAACACCACGTAAAACATCCCCCATTGTCTTTGGATCATCAGTAATAACATATTGAATAAAGTAATTTGAAGTGGTTGCTAAATTTTTAAAATTAACCTTAAAACTAAAACTAAAATCTAATCGGGTTGCTTTAACATCTTTAACAGCTGGATTATTTGCTAACTTTGCTAATTTTTCTGTATCAATAAAATTTAAATTATATTTTAAACTATCTTCAGATAAATCAATTGGTTTAGTATCAATATAATAATTTGAATAATCATTAATAATTTGTTGATTCACATTGTTAAAAACAGCCATAAAACTAGTTTTTAAAATTTGTAAAGCACCAACAACTTTAGGATCATTTTGATCTAATGCTTTACTTTGTGTCGTTTTATCAACCATAGTATATAACTCATCAAATGTTGGTTGATAATCCTTACTATTAATTGTGTTTCTGGTGCGAGCATACTCTAAAAATGCATTTGAAATGCGTTGCGAAATTTTATTTAAAGTCTCGGCATCCTTTGCTGCTCCAGTATTTGAATCATCTGAGTCGCTCCCCCGATGACAACTAACAATTGTGCTAGCTCCTGTTACAGTGAAAGCAGAAATACCCAATAACGCCAATAATTTTTTCATTTTTTCAGTCTCCCCTTCAGCATATTTTTGCTACATATGTTTTTAATTATGACAAAAAAACAAAAAAAACAAGTGGTCTCATACTCTTGAAGCTGTTTGCTATAAATACATTAGACTTCTTGCGATACCCTTTTTTATTAAAATATTATTATAAAATATAATTTATGAGGACATAAAAATATGAACAATAATAAATTTAATACTCTTAATGATAGAGAATGGTTAAGATTAACAGGAATAAAAAAATCCACTTTTAATAAAATGTTAGATATTTTAAAAGTTGCTGAAATAGAAAAATTTAAAAAAGGTGGTAAAACTAATAAATTATCATTAGAAAATAGATTATTGATGACTTTATTATATTGACGAGAATATCAGACTTATTTTCGTCTTGGTAAAAGTTTTGATATTAGTGAGGCTAATTGTTATCGTAATATTAAGTGAATTGAAGATATTTTAATTAAAAACTCTGATTTTCAACAACTTGCTGGTAAAAAAGCACTAATAAATGATTATTTTAATGATAAAACTATTATTATTGATGCTACCGAAACTCCAATCCAACGCCCAAAAAAAGACAAAAACAATCTTATTCTGGTAAAAAGAAAAAACACACGATCAAAACACAAGTAATTATCGAACAAGAAACCAAAAAAATTATTGCAACAAGTTTTTCGCTCGGAAAAAAACATGATTATGCTTTATTTAAAGAATCAAAAATCCCAATTTTAAAAAATACCAAATTAATAGTTGATAGTGGTTATCAAGGAATACAAAAAAATCACAATAATGTTCTAATACCTACAAAGAAAACAAAGAAAAACCCTTTAAACAAAGAACAAAAGCAATATAATAGACTAGTTTCAAAAATGAGAATTATTATTGAAAATATTTTTGCTATTCTTAAAAAATTTAAAATTATTACAGAAAAATATCGTAATCGAAGAAAAAGATTTGGTTTAAGATTTAATTTAATTGCCTCAATTTATAATTTACATTTATTATATTTAACATAAAATATTTATTTAAAATTAAATAATTTAAATAATAAATTAATTTTTCGTTGTGGAAAAATATTAAATTTTTAAATAAAAAACATAATTAATTAAAATTATATTTTTCTATTAGTATCTTTTTTACAAATATTTGCAATTTTTTAACAAGTAATGCAAGAAGTCTATTTAAAATTAACCAATAAAATCACACACTAAAAAAATAAAATGTGTAATTAAAACTAAATTTAATTACACATTCTAAATATAAACTAATGAAAACTATAAAATATGTTTCTATGTCTGCTTAAAAATAAACTGCTATAGTTTTAGTTTTAAGCACCATCATTATAACAAAAAAACTGTTTTGGCCTAAAAAAATAATTTATTTTAAATTAACATCATAAAAGCAAAAACAACAATAAAACAAATCCTATATTTAATAATCTTTAAGAACTTCTTCTAGCGTTGTTCGCCGTTTTTGCGACAAATTATTAACACCTTGCAAAAAAGCTCTTTGTTCGCCAATTAAATATAAATTTGTTTTTGCTCGAGTAATTGCAGTATATATTAAATTCCGTTTTAACATCATTCAAAAACTTTTAGTGATAACAAAAATGATATTATCATATTCACTTCCTTGCAATTTGTGCACACTACATGCATAAGCTAAAGTAATATCGTAATACATTTCTTTACTATATTCAACAATGTTGTCATATTTTATTAATAAAACATCGTTAAAGTTTCTATCTTTTTTAATATCAACAATAACTCCAACATCACCATTATAAATTTCCAACTCGGGACGATTTTTTAATTGCATTACTTTATCATTAACCCGAAAAATCCGATGACCAATTTTAATCTCTTTTTGGCCATAAGAACGATTTATTTTATCTTGTAAATAGGTGTTTAACATGTTAATGCCAACAGGACCATTATACATCGGAGCAATTACTTGAATTGCATTATAATCTCCTGATTTTTCTTCATTTAGTTTCTGATATAAATCACCAATTGTTGTTAATAATAAATGAGGATCAGTTTCTTCAATAAAAGTTAAATCTTTTTTGTTTAGTAAATCATATTCAAAATGGTCTTGCTCAATCGCATAACTTAATTCCAAAATATCATTTCCTGCTTCTTGGCGGTAAACTTCTTCTAACTTAATGACATTGAAAACATCACTTTGGATAATATCACGTAAAGTGTTACCGCAGGCAACAGAAGGCAACTGATTTGGATCACCAATTAAAATTAATTTTCGTAAATTTAAACTAGCTTTGGCAATTTGAGCTAATAACAAACTATCAACCATACTAACTTCATCTAAAATTAAAATATCATTTTCTAACGGATTACTTTCATTATAAAAAAACTGATTTGTAATTGCATCATATTTCAATAATTTATGAATCGTTAAGGCTTTTTGTCCTGTTTTTTCGCGCAATCGTTTTGCTGCCTTTCCGGTTGGTGCTGCTAAAACAATTTTTGATTGTTGATAAACTTGCTTTAAAATACTAACAATTCCATCAACTACAGTTGTTTTACCAGTTCCTGGACCACCAATAATTACTAAAAAATTGGAATGAACAGCGGCTTTGATTGCTTTCGTTTGATTTGCATTGTAACTAATTTGTTTCTTGCTTGTTAACTTCTCTAAATGCTTTACCAGTTTTTCTTCATCATATTGATCCGTTGAATTTAGACCACTTAACATGGCAGCAATATTTAACTCACTATGATATATTTCTGCAACATAAATTTTATCATTTTTAAAAATTAGTAAGTTGATTTCTTTACTATATTTTAACCCCGCTAAAATAGATTCTTTTGTTAAATCATTAAAATGTTTTTGTAAAATAACTGTTAATTCATCTAATGTTAAATAAGTATCACCAGTATTATTACAAAATTCTTTTGCTAAATATCAGGCATAATAACCAATTCGAATATCACTAAGCGGGTCTTGGTCAAGCGCTAAATAAATTTGATCAATTATTTTGAATGAAATATTATCTTTTAACAGTAATGAATAAGGGTCTTTTGTTAATAAAGCATAAATTTGATCAACATTATATTTTGTTTTTAATAATGATAAAACTTGCAAAGACAACCCTTTTTGATTAAATTGATGGTTTAATTCATCATCTTGGCTCATTTCGTTAAATGATTTTGCAATAATATCCGCTTGTTTAGTAGTAACTCCTGGAATTTGTTTTAGTTCTAAAATATTGGACTTAATTTTACTAACAATATCGTTTCCATAATAATCAATAATACTTTGTGCTGTTTTTGCTCCGATTGTTGGAAACAAACTACTTGTTAAGTATTTCAAAACTTCATCATTGCTTTGGGGTCCAATTTGTTTTAATTCTTTAACTTCAAAATTTTGACCATAACGATTATTATAAACAAATTCACCAGTTAATTCGTATAATTGATCAGGTTGTAACGTTGCTAAAAAACCTTTAATAAAGATAAAATGGGTTTTATCTTTTTCTAATTGAAATTTACAAATCCGATAACCATTCTTTGATTCAAAAACAATTAATTTTAAATAACCACGTATCTTTTCAGCCATTACAATATTCCTTTCTTATAAGTAACATAGTTTTTGATCATTTAAATAAACTTCATCAATTGTTCCACTACCAAGACAAACATCACCATCATAAAAAACGGCAGCTTGACCAGGAGTTATCGCTTTTACTTTATTATCAAAATGAACAAGACATTTGTCATCACTTAAAACCGTTACTTTAACTGGAATATCTTTTTGGCGATAACGAAATTTTGCTGTAGAGTTAAACTGATCAGTTTTCAGTGTATTAATTCAATTAACATCTGTTACAAGACAACTAGTTGAATATAGTCATTTTTCTTCACTACTTTTTGCCACATATAAAATATTTTTTGCCGCATTTTTGCCAGCAACAAAATAAGGTTCTGTCATCCCCCCTAAATTTAATCCTCGTCGTTGCCCAATTGTATAATACATAATACCATTATGTGTTCCAACAACTTCTTTTGTTTCAATATCAACAATCAAACCATTTTGATTTGGAATATAATTTTGCAAAAAGTTTTTAAAATCACGTTCACCAATAAAACAAATTCCAGTTGAATCTTTTTTATTTGCTGTTATTAAATTTTGTGCATTAGCAATTTCTCGAACTTCTTTTTTGGTTAAATTTCCTAACGGAAAAATTGTTTTTGCTAATTGATGTTGATTTAATTGACTTAAAAAATAAGTCTGATCCTTGTCACCATCGACTCCTCGTAATAATTGATATTCATTTATTTCTTGATTAAATTGTACCCGCGCATAATGCCCCATTGCAATAAAATCAGCTTGATAATTATTAATCGCATACTTTAAAAAATAATCAAATTTAATATATTTATTACATAAAATATCTGGGTTTGGTGTTCGTCCTTTTTGATACTCACTAATAAAATATTCAAAGACATATTCTCAATACTCTTTAATAAAATCAACGCGATGTAATGGCACTTTCAAAGCAGCACTAACTTTTGCTGCGTCATTATAATCAACTTCTTGGGGGCAAATTGGATTATTGATTGCCTTATTCCCTAAAATATCATTATTTAATTGACTATCTCAATTTCGCATAAACAGCCCTTCAACTTGATAGCCAGCTTGTTGTAATAAATATAAGCTAACAGAAGAGTCAACACCTCCCGATAAGCCGACAACAACTTTTTCCATTTATAATCACTTCCCTTAATAATATAATTAGCAATATTATTTTAACATTAAAACACTAAGTTTAAAAAACTTAGTGTTATCTTTTTTGACGCTTTAAGAATAAAATCCCTATTGACATTAAGATATTTGCTAATATTAAAAAACTATAACTAATAATTTGCATTATACCACTTGTTAACAGAAAAGTATTATTACTGTAAAAATAACCATACAAAGCAATTCCAATTACACTTCCTAATAATAATAAACCAAAAGGTAAAAGCAAATATAATTGAATTTTAAAATTAGGAATAACACAGAATGGTAAAATAATAACAATAGCATAGATACTAAGCAAGATAATCATAAACAACCGGCTCGGTAAAAAATAATCTTGGTTAGTTTGAATAAAATCAAATTCTCCAAAAGTTGTTGTAATAAAATTATATAAATCCAATGATGAATTATTAATTCAATTATTAAAGATTAAAAAAGCACCACATAAAAGAATTAGACCAACAACAGCCATAATCCGTGCTGTTAAAATCGTTGGATTACGTCATGTAATAATGTTATTTTTCCTAATTTTACTAATTCTTTGTCTTCCGTTTGGTAATAGTTGAATTTGATAACTATTACTAAAAAAAGTTGCTGGTTGAACATCATTTTTTTTGATTTTCTTGATTTAGATCCTCATCGTTGGATTTTACCTGCTTCTTTGCACGAATTCGTTTAATTTTAACATTTTTAATTGGTTTGCTTGGTTTAGCAGTTGACTCTACTGTATCAAACAAACTTGCATAAAAATTATTGATTCGATAGTTTCCTACTGGTTCATCAATTTCAATTGCCCGTGGTATTTCAGTTTCAGACTCATCTTTTTGCGTTATTGGCAAAGAACCTATCTTTTCTTCTTCTTTTGGGGTTATTTCTTCTTGAAGATAATATTTATTAGTCGTATGATCAAGTCCTAAATTTGGTCGTTTTGTGATATCCCATTCCATAACATCAGCTTCATCATAAACCTCCGAACCGCGACCAAATGCGACGTTTAAGTTAATCCCTTTAGCTTCTGGTTTAGTTCTTGGTTGTTCAGGCTCGTTTGTCTGCGGTTTTTTTGCTTCTTCCTTAATTAAGTTTATTTTATTATTAAAAAGCGGTTGTGATTTTTTTCAAGATGAACTTTCTGTATTTTGAGTTTTATTATTATAACTTTGTGTCACAATAACATCTTTTTTTGGAATTGGATTAACAGCACTAACCTTCGGAAAATGTGTTGATAAAATTGATTTTGGTTTTAAAACAGGTTTATTTTCAACAACTGTCTCATTTGTTTTCCGAGCTGTTTCCTGTTCTGTTTTTTGGACAATTTTTTGAGCAATAGCACGCGCTTGTGCTTTTAAGACTGTTCGATCAACATCAATCTGATCATCTTTAAGAACACGATGAACTGGATTGTTATTATTAAAATGGGTTAAATCAATCTTTTTGCTCATCACTGGCGGTTCTTGTAAATGGTTATCATTATGAAAAGGTGCTTTTTCATCAAATGTTGTTTTTATTCGATCTAACCGTTGGTGAAAACTTGTCTTTTCTTGTTCTAACTGTTCTGTTTGAGTATGCAAAACTTTTAACGCGTCAGGATTATCAAGATTTAAATTTAATTCTCGGCATTGGGTTAATGAAGAAGGATAATTTTGTGGCATCATTTGTGTTGGGACAGATGAGTTTGATGCAAAAAAACCATTATTAAAAAAATGGCTATTTTCACCACCAAAAAAATGTGACTTAGCAATTAAAGAAGGCTCTTGACAATCAGAATGCTGATTGTTAAGAAGGCCTTGCTTAATTGGTTTAATTTTTAAAATTTTAATGTCATTGCTCTTCATTATTTAGCACCCACTTTAATTTAACCCCAAAACTCTATGTAATAATTATATCCTAAAATCGCCAAAAAATAAAGCGTTATTGGTGTTTTGACCGCTTTATGTTGGAATAAAGTAAGTGTTTGTTTAATAGACATAAATTTAATTCTTTTTCGTATAAAAGCATTAACAAGACTTTGTCTTTTTAAGTTATTCTAATTAAACCATGAATATTTATATTCTGCAACAGCAAAAATGCAAATTATTAAAATTTGTTCCAAATTGTTAACTGATTAGTTTTTTGAACTAAGAACTTTTCTGATTAATTTTGTGATTCCTCTTTCTTTTGATTTTAAGATTGGGACTGAACCTTGTTTTGATTCATAATCATAATTCTCATTTGTTGGATGAAATCACATATTTTGACGATAATACTCAGTTGCTTCTTTAACTTCTTCAATGTGTTCATTAATAATGAGTTGAATTGGACTTCACTGATTAACCTTTGCCATTCGCATCGATAACATAGTACGAAAGACAATTTCACTATATGCTTTTGCTCCATAAGATTTTAATGCCTTAACATTATGTGAAATTTGTGATTCTGTTTGGCAACCAATATAATACTCATTCTGATAATTTCTAATGCCATTCGCATTTGTAGTAATATATTTAATTAATTCTTTAACCTTGTCTTTTTTATCCTTTAAAAATGGGTACACTTCTTGCATTTCTTTTGTTAAAAATGGTTTTAAGTAATCTAAGATATGATCAACTCCCCCTTTTCGAACAAAAGCATATAAATCTTGATAGATTGCTTTTTTCTGTGTTTCTTCTATTGTTAGCACTTTCTTTGAATCTTTACTTAATCGACGAAAATTAAAACAACGGTGAACTTTAGCCATTAAATGAAACTCATCTAAAATATAGTCTGATTTAAAATATTCTGCTATTTTTTTAATTCATTCAGCACCATCACCCATTACTATTAACGATTTTTCTGTTAAATCATAATTATTATTAATGAATTCTTTTAACAATTGCCGATATTCTTTCATCTTAAGATTTACATTTTTTGACATCACCGTTAACAATAGCTTATTTTGTGAAAAATGTCGTTTCTTAGTAGATTTTTGTCAATCAATTCCAGTATGCAAATATGCTAATCGAACCATATTCTTATCAATCTTTTTATGTCTTTTAAAGATTTTAGTAAAAGTATCATCTAATCCCAAATAAATGTATTTGCTATCGGCTTTTATTTTATTATGAAGGGCAGTATGTTTAAAGTTTTCATTAATTTCTGCCAAATCAATACTTCTAAAAATATTAGAAACAGTCATTGGGGTAATTTTTGAATCTTTATATTTATCAATGATATCTTGATATAGTTTCCCAGAATCTAATTCCTTAAGAACTTTAATATACAAGTCAAAATGAATTCGCTGATATGGCTTTCGTCCCATTTCGGCATCTAACAAAAAGACAAATCGGTTACCACCATATCTGCCATCTTTATTTAATTTATTTGGATCATAATATTTAAAAAGTGTTCGTTGATAAGTAACATGTCATCATTCTGTAATTGTTTGGATGGGTTAAGATAAATTGGACAACAATAATGTGGAGTAAGGATTATAATTAAATTAATAAATGGAGGTGTAATTATGGCAAAGAATCATTATACCGATGAATTTAAACAACAAATTGTTAGTCTTTATAAAACAGGTAAAACAGCAAAACAATTGTCCAGTGACTATCAGGTCGGTAAATCAACAGTTTGAAAATGAATTCATGAATTCAATAATTCTGGTTCATTTAAAGCAAAAGATAATCGAAGCCCAGAAGAAAATGAACTAATTCATCTAAGAAAAGAAATTAAACAATTACGAATGGAAAATGATATTTTAAAGCAAGCCACACTGATAATAGGCAAAAAATAGTAATTATTAAAAACAACAAAGAAAAATATGCAATTATTAATTTATGCAAAACACTAAAAGTTCCTAGATCAACGTTTTATTATCAATTGAAATCAAATAATCCTAAATCAAACCATACTATTGATAATGCTGTTATCAGTATTTTCTTAAAAAGTCGTAAAAATTATGGCACAAGAAAAATTAAAGTTATGTTAGCACAACAAAATATTTTATTATCACGAATAAAAATTAGTAAAATAATGCAAAGATATAACTTAATTTCCAATTATACAAAACTTAAATATAAACATCAAAGTAACAAAAACGCTACATACAAATATCATAATTTGTTAAATCAAGAATTTAATAATTATAAACTACATGAAGTTGTTGTCAGTGATTTAACACAAGTTGCTATCAATAGCAAATGATATTATGTGTGCTTTCTAATTGATTTATTTAATCGTGAAGTTATTGGTTATGATGTTAGTTCCGATAAAGATGCCAAATTAGTTGAAAATACTTTTAAAAAGCTTAGTTTTTCTTTAGATAATATTAAAATATTTCATACTGATCAAGGCAGCGAATTTAATAACAATATCATTTACAATCTTTTAGCCAAAAACAATGTTGCAAAATCTTATAGTAAACCAGGCTGTCCTTATGATAATGCTGTTTCTGAATCAACCTATAAAATTTTAAAAACAGAATTAATTAAAAACAGAAAATTTAAAAATATTGAACAATTTAAATTAGAATTATTTGACTATGTTAATTGATACAATAATGTACGAATTCACAGCAAATTAAATTATTTAACACCAATTGAATAGACTTCTTGCATTACTTGTTAAAAAATTGCAAATATTTGTAAAAAAGATACTAATAGAAAAATATAATTTTAATTAATTATGTTTTTTATTTAAAAATTTAATATTTTTCCACAACGAAAAATTAATTTATTATTTAAATTATTTAATTTTAAATAAATATTTTATGTTAAATATAATAATTGTAAATTATAAATTGAGGCAATTAAATTAAATCTTAAACCAAATCTTTTTCTTCGATTACGATATTTTTCTGTAATAATTTTAAATTTTTTAAGAATAGCAAAAATATTTTCAATAATAATTCTCATTTTTGAAACTAGTCTATTATATTGCTTTTGTTCTTTGTTTAAAGGGTTTTTCTTTGTTTTCTTTGTAGGTATTAGAACATTATTGTGATTTTTTTGTATTCCTTGATAACCACTATCAACTATTAATTTGGTATTTTTTAAAATTGGGATTTTTGATTCTTTAAATAAAGCATAATCATGTTTTTTTCCGAGCGAAAAACTTGTTGCAATAATTTTTTTGGTTTCTTGTTCGATAATTACTTGTGTTTTGATCGTGTGTTTTTTCTTTTTACCAGAATAAGATTGTTTTTGTCTTTTTTTGGGCGTTGGATTGGAGTTTCGGTAGCATCAATAATAATAGTTTTATCATTAAAATAATCATTTATTAGTGCTTTTTTACCAGCAAGTTGTTGAAAATCAGAGTTTTTAATTAAAATATCTTCAATTCACTTAATATTACGATAACAATTAGCCTCACTAATATCAAAACTTTTACCAAGATGAAAATAAGTCTGATATTCTCGTCAATATAATAAAGTCATCAATAATCTATTTTCTAATGATAATTTATTAGTTTTACCACCTTTTTTAAATTTTTCTATTTCAGCAACTTTTAAAATATCTAACATTTTATTAAAAGTGGATTTTTTTATTCCTGTTAATCTTAACCATTCTCTATCATTAAGAGTATTAAATTTATTATTGTTCATATTTTTATGTCCTCATAAATTATATTTTATAATAATATTTTAATAAAAAAGGGTATCGCAAGAGGTCTAATATAAAAATCTTTACTCTACATAAAATTTGTCCAAAAAACCCTTGCCATTCCAGCTTTTGTTTTTCGATTAATTAGTATTCTATCCTTAAACTATATTACCTTTGACTATCTCATGCTAACAATTTGAGCAATTTATTTCCGTTGATATCTTAACTATATTATTTGTAATGTTTATACGGCTTTAATCTGTTTATACTATTCTGGCTTTGGTTTTATTTTTGTTTTTTTCACCTTTTTTACTTGAAATTTAATCGTTACTATTATTTTCTTTATGCGTCGGTGCTTTATTAAATATTATTTTTTATATCCAATTGTCGTTTTTGTCTTAATTTACTTACAATATTTAATTGCCATTTTTCTATATAGTTGAGTTATTTTTGGAAATATTAAGCAAGCCCTTGGGGTTTGAATCTTTTGGTTAATAAATAATACAATTTGTGCAATAACATCAACCGCCTTAACAACTCCGGTTTTAATTCCATTTATTAAAATGATATATTATTTTGCAAATAAATATCCCTTTTTATTTAATCAGAGTTTCTTAAATTATCTCGATGAAACAGACTATAACTTTCAATTTAAATTTTCGAAAAAAAACACTGATAAAAAACCAGTGTAATTTGTTAACTAACGTGAAACTTGATCTAATAATTTTTGTCACTTTTGTGATTCTTTTTCTCATGATTCTTTTGATAAAATCACTTTACGCTCACGCATCGCATTTTTAACACGTGAAATATTTGTTAAACGCATTTGTTTTTTAGCACGTTTTTCGTATAAGGTATTATTTTTTACAATTTCTTCTTTACGTTTTTGTTCTAACACAATAATTCGTTCTTGTTCAATTTTATCAACGTCTTTTACTTTTGCAGAAGCTTTAATTTCTTTTTGTTTTGCTAAAGCAATCTTTGCTTCTCATTTCTTTACAGCCAAAATAGATGCTTCATTATTTTTTTTAATTCATTCTTCACGGATTAATTTTTCTTTTGCTTCTTTTTCATCAGTTTTAGTAGTTAAATCTTTTCCCTCTTCAATAATTTGATTTATTAAGTCAACTACTGATAACTCCTCTTGCATAACAACTTTCTTTTTTACTGCCATAAATAAACTCCTCATCTTTTTATGTTTCGTTCCTATATAAGAATACTTCTTAATATTTTTACATAGACTATTCCCATTATATCAAAAAATCATAAAAATTAAAGCAAATCATTCATTTTAACAAAATAAAGTTTTAAAAAAGATTTTGATTAAATAAAAAATGATAAAATTATACTTAGTAAGAAGGAGACAAGTTATGTTAAATTTTAATGATGAAAAACTAAATAAGTTAGTAACAAATTTTATTCATTATATGGTGGACCCAAAACATGATGAAGGAAAACAATTCGTTGAAACTGATTATAAGAATTTTTTTCATCACATTGATTCACGTAAATCAAAAAGTAATTTAAATATTGTGATTAGTTCCCATTTAGCAACCGCCGAGCAATTTGCGAAAGCTGGGGAAATTATCGACCAATATCACATCAATAAAACCCCTTTTACTTGATGTACTATTACCGTTGACAATAACCAAGCTCTGAAAAATCATTTTTTGAAAAAAGTGGTTTACAACACTTTGAAACTGCATTAGGAATGTTAATTAATTTATCAACTTTTACAATAACTAATCGGGAAAACCAGAATGAACAATTTCAAGAAGTAACATCACAAACGATTGTTCATGATGTTGTTAAAGTTATTAAAAGTGCCTTTGATTTATCCCTCATTGATCTTGCAAAATATCAATCAATTTGAGAATTAAACCAAGCTGAAAAAATTAGTTATTTAACCATTTTAACAAAAAACAACATTCCCGTTTCAACTGGCAACTTATACTTTGAACCAGAATTAGCAATTATTGATGATATTGCAACTCATAGTAATCATCAAAAACAAGGTTTTGCCAAAGAAAATGCTAATTCATTTATTAAACCAAGCAAAACAAGCCAATTACCAATATGCTGGTTTAATTGCCACTCCTGATGGGTTACCACTATATGAAAAACTTGGTTTTAAAAGTCAAAAATTATGTTTTAATGTTTATACGATGCATTATTCAAAATAATAATGCATTTTTTAATGTTAAAATTTAACAAATAAAAAAAAGACTTATTTAAAGTCTTTTTTTAACCTGGCACTGCCCTATTTTCACCTTGCGGCTATCGTCGGCGTGATAGTGCTTAACTTCCGTGTTCGGGATGGGAACGGGTGTGTCCACTATGCCATAAGCACCAGATCACTTGAGTGGAATTATCCCCTCAAAACTAGATAATAAACATTCTAAAATTTGTAAATAAGCTCTCGCTTTTTTGAAGTCCTCGACCTATTAGTATTGGTTAGCTGAACACGTCACCGTGCTTACACACCCAACCTATCAACCTTGTCGTCTTCAAGGGGTCTTACTCCATAAAGGATGGGAAATCTCATCTTAAAGTATGCTTCTCGCTTAGATGCCTTCAGCGATTATCATTTCCACACATAGCTACCCAGCTGTGCCACTGGCGTGACAACTGGAGCACCAGAGGTGTGTCCATCCCGGTCCTCTCGTACTAGGAACAGATCTCTTCAAATTTCCTACGCCCACAACAGATAGGGACCAAACTGTCTCACGACGTTCTGAACCCAGCTCGCGTACCGCTTTAATGGGCGAACAGCCCAACCCTTGGAACCAACTTCAGCTCCAGGATGCGATGAGCCGACATCGAGGTGCCAAACCTCCCCGTCGATGTGAACTCTTGGGGGAGATCAGCCTGTTATCCCCAGGGTAACTTTTATCCGTTGAGCGACGGCCCTTCCACACGGGACCGCCGGATCACTAAGCCCAGCTTTCGCTCCTGTTCGACTTGTAAGTCTCACAGTCAAGCACCCTTCTACCTTTGCGCTCTATGTATGATTTCCGACCATACTGAGGGTACCTTTGGGCGCCTCCGTTACATTTTAGGAGGCGACCGCCCCAGTCAAACTACCCACCTGACACTGTCTCTGATCTGGCTTACAGATCTAGGTTAGGATTTCGACATAGCAAAGGTGGTATTCCAAGGACGACTCCACAACAACTAGCGTCGCTGCTTCAAAGTCTCCCACCTATCCTATATATGCTATATCAAAACCCAATATCAAGCTATAGTAAAGCTCCATGGGGTCTTTCCGTCTAGTTGCGGGTAACCTGCATCTTCACAGGTACTAAAATTTCACCGAGTCTGCAGCCGAGACAGCGAAGGGATCATTACGCCTTTCGTGCGGGTCAGAACTTACCTGACAAGGAATTTCGCTACCTTAGGACCGTTATAGTTACGGCCGCCGTTCACTGGGGCTTCGGTTCAAAGCTTCGCTAATGCTAACTAATCCCCTTAACCTTCCAGCACTGGGCAGGCGTCACCCCCTATACGTCGTCTTACGACTTTGCAGAGAGCTGTGTTTTTGCTAAACAGTTGCCCCTCCCTCTTCACTGCGGCTCATATTGCTATGAGCACCCCTTCTCGCTAACTTACGGGGTTATTTTGCAGAGTTCCTTAGCTACAGTTATCTCGCTTGCCTTAGGATTCTCTCCTTGACCACGTGTGTTCGTTCTAGGTACAGGCACCATATAAATAGTGCTAGAAGCTTTTCTTGGAAGCATGGAGTCATATACTTCGCTACTAGGCGAACCGTTCGCTCCCCATCACACTTCAAGGTTATGCAAGGCGGATTTGCCAACCTTACCCTCTTTGTGCTTAGCCCGGAAATCCAATAACCGGGATATACTATCCTTCTCCGTCACTCCATCGCTCTATATGGTGGTACAGGAATATCAACCTGTTGTCCATCGACTACGCCTTTTGGCCTCGCCTTAGGTCCTGACTAACCCTGGGTGGACGAACCTTGCCCAGGAAACCTTGGTCAAACGGCATGAGGGATTCTCACCCTCAAACGTTACTCATGCCGGCATTCTCACTTCTAACCAGTCCAGCAGTCCTCACGGTCTACCTTCATCCCTGTTAGAACGCTCCCCTACCGCCCTGTATATAAATATACAAAACCCATAGCTTCGGTATTATGCTTAGCCCCGGTACATTTTCGGCGCAAAGTTACTCGACTAGTGAGCTGTTACGCACTCTTTAAAGGGTGGCTGCTTCTAAGCCAACCTCCTAGCTGTCTAAGCGACTTCACATCCTTACACACTTAGCATAAATTTTGGGACCTTAGCTGATGATCTGGGCTGTTTCCCTTACGTGCATGGACCTTATCACCCATGTACTGACTGCCGAGTATACAAAATTGGCATTCGGAGTTTAATTGTATTCAGTACCCCTAGGTGGGGCCATCATACATTTAGTGCTCTACCTCCAACTTGCTAACCTCGACGCTAGCCCTAAAGCTATATCGGGGAGAACCAGCTATCTCCAGGTTCGATTGGAATTTCACCCCTAGCCACAAGTCATCCGCGGTCTTTTCAACGAACGTCGGTTCGGTCCTCCATTAAGTTTTACCTCAACTTCAACCTGCTCATGGCTAGATCACCTGGTTTCGGGTCTATGACAACATACTAAACGCCCTATTAAGGCTCGCTTTCACTACGGCTCCGTATCTTCTACTTAACCTTGCATGCTATCATAACTCGCCGGCTCATTCTACAAAAGGCACGCCGTTACCCATTAACGGGCTCCGACTTCTTGTAGGCATATGGTTTCAGGTACTATTTCACTCCCCTCCCGGGGTGCTTTTCACCTTTCCCTCACGGTACTGGTTCACTATCGGTGAATAGGTAGTATTTAGCCTTACGCGGTGGTCCGCGTTGATTCCGACAAGATTTCACGTGTCTCGCCGTACTCAGGATTCCATTTCGAGTCTTGTTCATTTCATATACGGGGCTATCACCCTCTGTGGCATGGTTTCCCAACCATTTCTACTATAAACAAGTTTTGTAACTCTACTCATATGGTCCTACAACCCCAGATAAATCTGGTTTGGGCTGTTCCCCGTTCGCTCGCCGCTACTAAGAGAATCGCATTCGCTTTCTTTTCCTCTAGGTACTGAGATGTTTCAATTCCCTAAGTATACCTTCACTATAACTATGTATTCATTATAGGATGATGAGAGATTAATCTCACCGGGTTCCCCCATTCGGACATGTTCGGATCAAAGCTTACTTCCAGCTCCCCGAACCTTATCGCAGGTAGTCACGTCCTTCATCGTCTCCTATTCCCAAGGCATTCACCATACGCCCTTTGTAACTTCAAAGTTTTATTAATTTAATTATTTGACCTGATTTTAAATCAGTTTTGAGAATCATTTACAAATATAACTGTGAAATTTTAGTTATTTTTTTAAAATAACAGAAATTTTGAATTATTGTTATTTTAATCTTATGATTAAAATAACTAGATGTCTATTATCCAGTTTTCAAAGAACAATTTCAATAACATTTTTCGTGTTATTGTCAGAGAAACTAATCCCCGAAAACTAAACATAACGGTCATTAAAACTAATTAGATTACTATAAAGTAATAACTCCATAGAAAGGAGGTGATCCATCCGCACGTTCTCGTACGGATACCTTGTTACGACTTCACCCTAATCATCAATCCTACCTTGGGCGGCTTCCTCCTTGCGGTTAGAATACCGACTTCTGGTATTATCAACTCTCATGGTGTGACGGGCGGTGTGTACAAGACCCGAGAACGTATTCACCGCGACATTGCTGATTCGCGATTACTAGCGATTCCGGCTTCATGAGGGCGAGTTGCAGCCCTCAATCCGAACTGAGACCGGCTTTTTCAGATTAGCTCCCTCTTGCGAGATCGCAACTGTTTGTACCGGCCATTGTAGCACGTGTGTAGCCCAAGACATAAGGGGCATGATGATTTGACGTCATCCCCACCTTCCTCTAGCTTACACTAGCAGTCCCGTTAGAGTATCTCAACTTAATGGAGTAAATAACGGCAAGGGTTGCGCTCGTTACTGGACTTAACCAAACACCTCACGGCACGAGCTGACGACAACCATGCACCACCTGTCTCAATGTTAACCTCCACTGTATTTCTACAGCTTTGCACTGGATGTCAAGCCTTGGTAAGGTTCTTCGCGTTGCTTCGAATTAAACCACATGCTCCACCGCTTGTGCGGGTCCCCGTCAATTCCTTTGAGTTTCACTCTTGCGAGCATACTACTCAGGCGGAGTACTTAATGCGTTAGCTGCAGCACCGAACTTAGTCCGACACTTAGTACTCATCGTTTACGGCGTAGACTACTAGGGTATCTAATCCTATTTGCTCCCTACGCTTTCGTGCCTAAACGTCAGTGATAGGCCAGTCGACCGCCTTCGCCACTGGTGTTCCTCCATATATCTACGCATTTCACCGCTACACATGGAATTCCATCGACCTCTCCTACACTCTAGCTTAACAGTTTTCAAGGCGAACTGGAGTTAAGCTCCAGGATTTGACCCCAAACTTGTTAAACCGTCTGCGCACGCTTTACGCCCAATAAATCCGGATAACGCTTGCCACCTATGTATTACCGCGGCTGCTGGCACATAGTTAGCCGTGGCTTTCTGGTAAGGTACCGTCAAATAAGTATCATTTCCTATACCTACTGTTCTTCCCTTACAACAGACCTTTACAATCCGAAGACCGTCTTCAGTCACGCGGCATTGCTCCATCAGGCTTTCGCCCATTGTGAAAAATTCCCTACTGCTGCCTCCCGTAGGAGTTCGGGCCGTGTCTCAGTCCCGATGTGGCCGTTCAACCTCTCAGTTCGGCTACGTATCACTGTCTTGGTAGGCCATTACCCCACCAACTAACTAATACGCCGCACCCTCATCCATTAGTGGTCCAAACGGACCTTTTAACATTCTCTGATGCCAGAAAATGTCGTATGCGGTATTAGCAGTCGTTTCCAACTGTTATCCCCCGCTAATGGGTAGATTAGATACGTGTTACTCACCCGTTCGCCACTGGGTGCAAGCACCCCGTTCGACTTGCATGTATTAGGCATGCCGCCAGCGTTCATCCTGAGCCAGGATCAAACTCTCATTAAAAAATATTGTTTTTGTTCCTAGCTTTAATGACGGATATTCATTGATTAAATGATTATCTTTGTTGTTATGTTTAGTTTTCAAAGATCGTTTTTGTGTCAACAAAACACCTTTCAAATCATACAAAAATTAGTGATTATTGTCAATAACTTTTGACTTTTTTTGTAATAATTTTTTCGATATTGTGCGGAAATATTCATTTTTCATTAATAATAAGTATTACTAACTGACACCTTTATAAGTATATAAAATCCATATTTTTTTGCAAGCGTTTTTACTAAAAATATTAATATTTTTTTCATAAAAAATAACTATTTAAAATAGTTATTTTAATCTTATTTTTTCCGAAAGATGTTAGTTATTCCTTTTCATCATGATGCTGTTAAATAGCGTTCTAAACTATTAAAACTAATAAAAATAATTGCTGAAAAAAATAGTAAATATAAATATCAAGCATATTTTCAAACATCAAGAAAAGAGATCGGTGTTTGATTACTAGTAACATAGTTATTTGCCATACTAACTAAAATTAGCATTTGTGCCCCATATGGAATTAAACCTTGGAAGACAGCGGGGAAAATTGAAACAAAAGCAGCAATCTTGTTTTTATTTAAATCATATTTTTGTCGAATTTCTTTTACCATTGGGCCAACAACAATAATAGCAATAGTATTGTTAGCTAAAGCAATATCTGCCACACTTGTTAAAGTTGCAATTCCAAATTGCGCACTTTTTTTACCTTTAATTTTTTGATTAATTTTTTCAGTTGCTCATTCCAATCCCCCAGATAGTTCACTTAACCCTGCTAAACCACCAGTGAAAAGTGCTAAAAAAGCAATTTCCGCCATTGATAACATTCCATTTTTAATAGCATCTGTTGCCACTAAAAACTTATCTAAACCACTTAAGAAATGACCATTTGGATTTAAACTGCCATTTAACATACGAGCGGGCGTTAAACTTGGTAAATAAGATGATGTTAAATCACCAGTTGCTGTTACTCATTGATTAAATTGGCTTAAACTAAAACCAACAATAATGGCACCAAAAATCCCACTAATTAACACAATAAAAACATTAACACCACACAAGGCAACAACTAGAACAACAAAGAATGGTAAAATTGTTAATAATGCTCGCCACCAAATTCATCTTTCACTATTTACTTTTGCATATTTGACATAAGTAACGGTAAAGAAAAGAATAATAGTAATAATTGCGGCAAAAATTAAAATTTTTCAATTAAATAAAAATCGACTTTGCGGAGTAACATCTTGAGTTCGACATGATGCAATTGCTGTATCAGAGATAACTGATAAATCATCACCGAACATTGCTCCGCACAATAAGGCCCCACCTACCATTGCTAAATTTAAATTTGCTTGTGCTGCCATTCCAAACGCAATTGGTCCAAACGCAACAATTGTTCCAACACTAGTTCCCATTGCAGTTGAAATAATCGCACTAATTAGAAAAACACCCCCAACTAAAATTGCTGGTGGAATAACCTTGAACCCAAGAAAAGCAATGGCAGAAGAAGCCCCAATTATGTTCATTAGTTGAGCAAATGACCCCGACAATAAATAAATAAAAACCATAATTAAAATGTTTTGATCAGCACTTCCTTTTAAGAAGGCATTTAATTTAGTTGTAAAATTTCCTTTAATAATTAAAAAACCAATAATCGTTGGAATCAAAATAATAATTGGAGCAAATATTAAATAAAACCCCATTGGATTGTTTTTTGAAAAAATTTCTTGTTTAAAAATATCTAAAATAATTCCCACTAAAATAAATAAAATAACAAATAATAACAACGGTACTAAACCACGAAAAGAAACCTCTTTCTTTAAATCTAATAAATTTGTTGTTAGCGTTTGTTCTTGTAATAATTTTTCAACTTTTTTCTGTTTTTTCGGCACATTAATCAACTACTTTCTCTTGTTAAAATAATTGATTATTGATTTTTAATATTATTAAATTTATCGTAATTAACGGCACATCATCATGTTATTAGTACGAGCAAAAAATAATCATTTATGAAAATCTTGATTTTTAGTATTATTAATTGTCATTGTCATACCCCTTTACCTAATTTGTTCTTTCTTTATTATATTATAGATTTATTAAATTTTTTAAAAAATAATAAAAAAGCCACTATCATAAAAATGGCTAATTTGTATTAAGTTAATAATGTTAAGTAATTCTAGTTAAAACTGCTTAAATAAGTGACACGATCAGCAATTATATCATTAGACTTCTTGCATTACTTGTTAAAAAATTGCAAATATTTGTAAAAAAGATACTAATAGAAAAATATAATTTTAATTAATTATGTTTTTTATTTAAAAATTTAATATTTTTCCACAACGAAAAATTAATTTATTATTTAAATTATTTAATTTTAAATAAATATTTTATGTTAAATATAATAATTGTAAATTATAAATTGAGGCAATTAAATTAAATCTTAAACCAAATCTTTTTCTTCGATTACGATATTTTTCTGTAATAATTTTAAATTTTTTTAAGAATAGCAAAAATATTTTCAATAATAATTCTCATTTTTGAAACTAGTCTATTATATTGCTTTTGTTCTTTGTTTAAAGGGTTTTTCTTTGTTTTCTTTGTAGGTATTAGAACATTATTGTGATTTTTTTGTATTCCTTGATAACCACTATCAACTATTAATTTGGTATTTTTTAAAATTGGGATTTTTGATTCTTTAAATAAAGCATAATCATGTTTTTTTCCGAGCGAAAAACTTGTTGCAATAATTTTTTTGGTTTCTTGTTCGATAATTACTTGTGTTTTGATCGTGTGTTTTTTCTTTTTACCAGAATAAGATTGTTTTTGTCTTTTTTTGGGCGTTGGATTGGAGTTTCGGTAGCATCAATAATAATAGTTTTATCATTAAAATAATCATTTATTAGTGCTTTTTTACCAGCAAGTTGTTGAAAATCAGAGTTTTTAATTAAAATATCTTCAATTCACTTAATATTACGATAACAATTAGCCTCACTAATATCAAAACTTTTACCAAGATGAAAATAAGTCTGATATTCTCGTCAATATAATAAGGTCATCAATAATCTATTTTCTAATGATAATTTATTAGTTTTACCACCTTTTTTAAATTTTTCTATTTCAGCAACTTTTAAAATATCTAACATTTTATTAAAAGTGGATTTTTTTATTCCTGTTAATCTTAACCATTCTCTATCATTAAGAGTATTAAATTTATTAGACTTCTTGCATTACTTGTTAAAAAATTGCAAATATTTGTAAAAAAGATACTAATAGAAAAATATAATTTTAATTAATTATGTTTTTTATTTAAAAATTTAATATTTTTCCACAACGAAAAATTAATTTATTATTTAAATTATTTAATTTTAAATAAATATTTTATGTTAAATATAATAATTGTAAATTATAAATTGAGGCAATTAAATTAAATCTTAAACCAAATCTTTTTCTTCGATTACGATATTTTTCTGTAATAATTTTAAATTTTTTAAGAATAGCAAAAATATTTTCAATAATAATTCTCATTTTTGAAACTAGTCTATTATATTGCTTTTGTTCTTTGTTTAAAGGGTTTTTCTTTGTTTTCTTTGTAGGTATTAGAACATTATTGTGATTTTTTTGTATTCCTTGATAACCACTATCAACTATTAATTTGGTATTTTTTAAAATTGGGATTTTTGATTCTTTAAATAAAGCATAATCATGTTTTTTTCCGAGCGAAAAACTTGTTGCAATAATTTTTTTGGTTTCTTGTTCGATAATTACTTGTGTTTTGATCGTGTGTTTTTTCTTTTTACCAGAATAAGATTGTTTTTGTCTTTTTTTGGGCGTTGGATTGGAGTTTCGGTAGCATCAATAATAATAGTTTTATCATTAAAATAATCATTTATTAGTGCTTTTTTACCAGCAAGTTGTTGAAAATCAGAGTTTTTAATTAAAATATCTTCAATTCACTTAATATTACGATAACAATTAGCCTCACTAATATCAAAACTTTTACCAAGATGAAAATAAGTCTGATATTCTCCTCGTCAATATAATAAAGTCATCAATAATCTATTTTCTAATGATAATTTATTAGTTTTACCACCTTTTTTAAATTTTTCTATTTCAGCAACTTTTAAAATATCTAACATTTTATTAAAAGTGGATTTTTTTATTCCTGTTAATCTTAACCATTCTCTATCATTAAGAGTATTAAATTTATTATTGTTCATATTTTTATGTCCTCATAAATTATATTTTATAATAATATTTTAATAAAAAAGGGTATCGCAAGAAGTCTAATAAATCATTAATAATTTTATTGTCAGTAATTGGATGTGCTCATCGTCGCGTATTAACCCCCGGAAAATGATCCAACCTAATAATTTCTAAACCTGAATCATCAGCCAAGACTGGTTTATTAATCATTTGACTTAAAAAATCCGCCTTGCAAAAAGCATTTTCTTCAAAGGTAGTTCCCGTTTCTGGAATATCAGGAATCGGATTTTCTAAATCTAATAATGATTTAACTGTTATGTTAACATCGTAAAACATCGCCTTAAATTCTCGAACTTTGTTTTTATTACTAGTTGCAATTCAAATCTCTGTCATTCCTTATTTCCTCGCTTTTCTTAATTATATCTATTGTATAATAAAATTAAGAAATCACAGAATGGAAGTTAGATAAATGATGAAATACAACATTAAAACAAAACTAAATTTAGGAATAACTAATCAAAATTACCAAACCGTTGATAATCTTTTTATTCGCTATAGTGACCCTTTTACCAATTTATTTATTGACCATCAAAATGAAATTTTTGTTTTAGAAAAAATTAAAAATACTAAATTAACCCTTCCAATTGTTGATTATGGTTATGATAATGACCATTTCTTCCTCGTAACATCATACTATCAAACATTACAACCAGTTAGTGCGATAAAACTTACAAAAGAAGTCCTTAAAAATATTGCAGCAATAATTAAACAATTATGACAAATTAAGCTTACCGCAAATGATCAAATTAAGACTTTTCAACCACAACAATTTTTAGAAACTTTTAAAACTGCTTTGAAAAAGCCATTAGTAGCCTTACAACCATATGAAGCTAAGCTTGATTATATTAAATTGCAAACAAATAATCTTGTTTTATGCCACAATGATTTAAATGGTGGAAATTTAGTTGTTGTTGAAAAAAAACTTTATTTAATTGATTTTGAATATGCAATGCAAAATGATAAGTTTTTTGATATTGCTTCTTTTGCTTCAGAAACGTTAACAACAAAAGCAGAACAAACATATTGGTTTAGTCTTTTCAACCTAACAGTACAACAGCAGCAAAAAGTTAACGCTTGAATGTATTATCAAAACATTGTTTGAATTGCTTGAGCTAACTATATGTATGAACAAACAAACAATAATATTTTCTTAGAAATTATTAATTTAAAATTACTTAATTTGCAAAATAATGATTAGGGATCAAGTGTTGATGATGGTGGATTTTGCTCATCATCCGCTGTCGTTGTTTCTTGTTCGTTAGCTTCGAGTTCTTGAAAATTAGTTTTTTTCATTTGTAAATAACCACATAAATTACGCATTCATACGGCCATAAAAGTACCAAAAAAAACAGCAAGTAATAAAAACACTAGGGCAACTAAACAACGATATAAAATTTTATCTCACCCTCATCAATAACCAGTTAAATAAATGCCATATAAAGTTCAAGATAAAGTAATTGTATAAGTAAACTGATCAGCTTGATGAAACTTTAACCAAAAACCAGCACAAGTTAATAAAAAGACTCCTAAAATCATTGCTAATCCAAAACTAATTCCAGCACCAACATCATAATGATAAGCAAAACTTAAATCTGGGGAAGTTAACAAAAACAACAACAAAAATGGCCCTACTGCTTCAATGATCAAAAATAAAAAACTTTTTCAAAAAACAGTTCGTGAAGCATGAAACGCTAAATCATTTTGTACTTCTACGGGTAAATGTTCTCAATTATTATCAGTAACGTCTTTTTTGTTATCCTTTTTAATTACTTTCATATTAATTAATTACTCCTCTTAAGATGCTTGTATTCCTATTTTAACATAAAAAAATTGTTAAACTAACAACTTATAGTAATGGAGCGGGTGAAGGGAATCGAACCCTCACAGTCAGCTTGGAAGGCTGAAGTTCTACCATTAAACTACACCCGCATTTTTAATTTTTATAACTTATAACAATAATATATATACCACTGTCTTAATTTGATGTCAATTGTTTTTAAATAAAATGGTACCCGAGACCGGACTTGAACCGGTACAGTTGTAAAACCGACGGATTTTAAGTCCGTTGCGTCTACCTATTCCGCCACTCGGGCATATATATCTAATAAATGGTCTCCTGTAAAGGACTTGAACCTTTGACCCACTGGTTAAAAGCCAGATGCTCTACCTACTGAGCTAACAGGAGACTTAAATGGCAGGGCTAGCTGGGATTGAACCAGCGCATGAAGGAGTCAAAGTCCTTTGCCTTACCGCTTGGCTATAGCCCTATGTCTCAATAAAAATGGTGGAGGGGGAGGGATTCGAACCCCCGAACCCGAAGGAGCTGATTTACAGTCAGATGTGTTTGGCCACTTCACTACCCCTCCAAGAATGGTGCTGGCTAGAAGAATCGAACTCCCAACCTACTGATTACAAGTCAGTTGCTCTACCAGTTGAGCTAAGCCAGCACAAACATTAAATGGTCGGGTGTAACGAAATTAAACCGCTGATCGCCCACTTGTAAGGTAGGTACGTTCCAGTCTAATAACACCCGATTACACAATTAGTTATTGTGTTAAAACCTTTATAATTTTATATAAAACAATAATTTTTGTCAATTAAAATAATTATTAATTATTTTTAAAAAAACAACAAAACTGTATTAAAAAAGAAATAAAAAATAAAATTTTAAAATGTAGTATATAGATATTATTGAAGGGTCAATAATAATTATTGTTATACTATAAATGGTTATAAAATAAAAACCAACCATTTTCAATGCTATTTATTTAAACATCCCAGTTTCAAATATTAAAAGGTTTTTGTTTTATTGCTAAAATAAGCAGAAAATTAATATCATAAGTTGCAATATGGTGGTTATCACTTTTAAGATTAATAAAAGCTTCAAATATGAGGCTCATCCTTTTTAAAAAATAACAGTAACTAAAACTATTATAAAAAATCAAAAAATATTTCTTAAAATGACATTACAATAGACTTCTTGCATTACTTGTTAAAAAATTGCAAATATTTGTAAAAAAGATACTAATAGAAAAATATAATTTTAATTAATTATGTTTTTTATTTAAAAATTTAATATTTTTCCACAACGAAAAATTAATTTATTATTTAAATTATTTAATTTTAAATAAATATTTTATGTTAAATATAATAATTGTAAATTATAAATTGAGGCAATTAAATTAAATCTTAAACCAAATCTTTTTCTTCGATTACGATATTTTTCTGTAATAATTTTAAATTTTTTAAGAATAGCAAAAATATTTTCAATAATAATTCTCATTTTTGAAACTAGTCTATTATATTGCTTTTGTTCTTTGTTTAAAGGGTTTTTCTTTGTTTTCTTTGTAGGTATTAGAACATTATTGTGATTTTTTTGTATTCCTTGATAACCACTATCAACTATTAATTTGGTATTTTTTAAAATTGGGATTTTTGATTCTTTAAATAAAGCATAATCATGTTTTTTTCCGAGCGAAAAACTTGTTGCAATAATTTTTTTGGTTTCTTGTTCGATAATTACTTGTGTTTTGATCGTGTGTTTTTTCTTTTTACCAGAATAAGATTGTTTTTGTCTTTTTTTGGGCGTTGGATTGGAGTTTCGGTAGCATCAATAATAATAGTTTTATCATTAAAATAATCATTTATTAGTGCTTTTTTACCAGCAAGTTGTTGAAAATCAGAGTTTTTAATTAAAATATCTTCAATTCACTTAATATTACGATAACAATTAGCCTCACTAATATCAAAACTTTTACCAAGATGAAAATAAGTCTGATATTCTCGTCAATATAATAAAGTCATCAATAATCTATTTTCTAATGATAATTTATTAGTTTTACCATCTTTTTTAAATTTTTCTATTTCAGCAACTTTTAAAATATCTAACATTTTATTAAAAGTGGATTTTTTTATTCCTGTTAATCTTAACCATTCTCTATCATTAAGAGTATTAAATTTATTATTGTTCATATTTTTATGTCCTCATAAATTATATTTTATAATAATATTTTAATAAAAAAGGGTATCGCAAGAAGTCTATTATATATATTATATCCTTTTCACCATAATTTTCTACCCGTAATCGAACAAAATATTTAATATTTTATGTCAAAACTTAAAAAAATAATGTATAGTTATAAATAGACAACATTATAACTAATTCTTAGGAGGAATAAAAATGAGAAAACTGCTAAGCACAATGGCAGCCCTAACAATTGTATCAACAACCGCAACGACTGTAATTGCTTGTTCAGATAAAAATATGGTATATTACACCCAATTTATGGACGGGGTTAAGAACAAGGAAAACTTTATTTTTATGGTATCAGCACAAAATTGTATTCACTGTCAAAATACCCATGACACAACAATTGCTGATTTATATACTAATGGGTATGGCAATCAAAAATATGATGATTACTTAACAGGAAAACGTGGTGCACAATATGCTTTAAATAGTTACCATATTAGTGCTGAAGAACAAGCAAAAATTAAAAAAACCCGTTTAATTGTTACAAGTGATGTTAAAGATTACAATAATGTTTGACAACAAAAATGAGCAAAAAACGTTGCGGATTGAATTGTAACGCAAGAACGTAATGCCCATAAAATTAACGGTGAAATTGATAAAAGCATTACCGCTGAATCATTAGGATTAAATGGAACACCAACTTATATTTATGTTAAAAATGGTAATTATGTTGGTTTTGAAACTGGTGAAATTGGTAATTTAGAAACAGGGCCAAATCCTAACCTATGAATGCAACGTTTTATTAAACATATGGTTTTAGAAGATTGAGATACTGATCATAATAAAGAAAAATAAAAAATACTCAGATTAATTGTCTGGGTATTTTTTTAATTAAGCATTGTCAGAATTGCATTAAAGATAATAAATAAATGATTATAAATTATTTGGTGGGTATACATTTTGCGGCGATCATTAATAATGATTGGCCCTCTTGTTGTTAAATTTGTCTCTAAAATCGGTGAATTTTCTTTTAAAATAAATTTAATATTATCACAAGGTAATGTCTTATCACTATGTTTTAAAAACATTAAATAAATACGTTTGGTTAGTATCAATAATAATTCAAAGGACAAGATCATCTTTGGTTAGTTTTTCTAAAAACTTTTTGGCAATAAAATCATGGGTTGTCATACTTGTGTCAAACCCAAGTCCTAATAATTGATGATAAAAATTAATTAATAAATCTAAATGTGTGTGTTCACCAATTAAATAAATTTTATTGGTTGTTTTTAACATTGTTTTTAATTCTAAAATTGATTCTAAATTTTCATTTAATAGTTTTGTCATCATAACAGTGTGATTTGTTACTAAATCCTTAATTGTGTTTTCTAAAGGGTTAATACGGTGTAATTGATTAAGTTTTCTCAAATTATCTAATTCATAACGAAAGAAAATATAAAATTCTTTTCAACCAGTAAAACCTAGCATCTTACAAAACTTCGTTACCGATGAGACACTTGTATGTGATGTTTCTGCAACATCATTAATAATAAAAGTTTCGTTTGGTACTTTAGCAAAATTTAAAATAGTTTGTGCAATGATACCATTAACAGTATCATCATTACGGTTAATAATTTCTTCTAACTTCTCAAGAATATTAGTTCTCAATTGCATGTTCCCCACCCAATCATTCCATGTTTTAATTCCTCAACTTTCAATTGTGATTATAATAAACTTGGAATGAAAAAAATTTGAGAGTTTATTGAAAATATTTTCCTAATCGACGCCGTCTGTTTGGTCCTTTACAACTGCTTCAATTTTTGCTAGAACGGTGAATAATTCTTCAAATTCAAACTTTTCAATTTGGTTACATACATACTGGACATTATTTAATTCCATTTTAACCTCCTTTCAAGCACAAAATTACCAGCCACAAAACCTTTTTCCTTGCAAAGAAAAAACTTTGTCCGAAGACAAAGTCTTAAATAATACTAACATTTAAATCATATTGTTTAGCAACTTCTGGTTTATCGGTTACTAAATACGAAACATTTTTTGTTTCATAAAATTTAAAAAACCCCAGCTTATCAAATTTAGTACTATCTGCCAATAGAATTTTTGTTTGTACTCGTGCTAAGGCTGCTAATTCAACCCGAGCCTCTTCTTCGTTACTTTTATAAACTGCGCCCGTTTGATCAATTGTATTTGCCGAAAAAATAACCTTTGAAAATTGAATTAATGATAAACTTTCTTCACAAAGTGAGCCATAAAACGCTTGTGATTTTTCTCGTACTTTACCACCAATTAAAACATTATATTGAACATTATAATTGTCTTTTGCCAATTGTAAAATTCGAAATGAATTAGTAACAATTTTAACTGGTTTATCAATTAAAGTTACAAAAACTTCACAAGTTGACCCAACACCAACAAATATAATATCATTTTTTTCTAAAAGATTTAAAAGTTTTTTCGCAATAATCATTTTTTTATCAAAGTTAATGCTACTTGCACGAACATCAATACTGCACGACTTATTGTGAACCCCTAAAAAATTAATCCCACCATAAAACATTGTAATAATACTTTCATTTTCAAGTTCTTTTAAATCACGACGTGCGGTTGTCGCAGAAATATCGAATTTTGCAACATACTCAAGAACATGATTCATTTCGTGGAAAGGTTTTTGGCATAGATATTCTAATAATAAGTCTTTTCGTTGGACTCTATGCATAATATTCTTTACTCCTTTTTATATATTTAACTTTGTCCATTATAATTATAACTAAAAAAACTTTATCCGCTAAAATTTTCCAGAAACTTTCGCAAATTTTCAACAAGTTTTCAATTACGTAAAATTTGATATAATTCTTCACCACTTGCCTTTTGCATTGCCCCAACACTATCAAAATCAAGATTTAAAGCCTTAATCCGTTGTGCCCCTAACCCCGGAACTACTTCTAAAATACTTGTTGTTAACGCCTTTGTTTGCCGACGGCGAAAACTACTAATTGCAAAATGATGAACATCGTCTTGCATTTTTGTTAAAAATAAAAATAAGCGACTGGTTTTATCAAGATAGACCTTTTCTTTTGCTAAGTTAAGAAGATGGTCAGTTTTATGTTGATTGTTTTTAACTAACCCAATAACAGGGATTATTAAATTTAATTTTTTTAATTCATTTAAACAAGCGTTAACTTGTTGAATTCCCCCATCCATCATAATTAAGTTTGGTAATGGCTGGTCAGTTTCAAGCGCTTTTTGATAACGACGAGCAACAACAGCCGCAATTCGATGGGCATCATCTTGTTGCGCAATTGCCAGATTATATTTACGATAATCATTTCGTGATGGTCGCCCATTTTTATAAACGATTACCCCACCAGTAACAAATTCATCATTAATATTTGCAATATCAATCATTTCAATTAAATAAGGTAATTCATTTAAATGTAAAAGATTTTGTAATTCTTGTAAAACTTCAACATTATTTAGCTGACGCTGTGCTGTTGATTGCGTTTGTAAATAAGATTCATAACTATTGTCAGTTGCTAGTTGCATAATTGTTTCTTCTGCTCGGGTTTGGGGATGAAAAACACGATTATCAAATAATAAATTTAATTCTGGTAAAGCAATCGCTTTATTAACAATAATTTTAGTCGGTAAAATATTCTTTTGATAAATATTTTGCAAATATAACCGATAAAGTTCTTGAAAATCATCTTCAATTGTGACTTGATAATATTCATAATCTTTATAACTTAATTTTCCAGCCCGATAAAACAAAGTTGTTAATACTAAATTATGCTCAGTTTTGTATAAACTAATTACATCTAAATCATCATTTTGATTTAACATTTCAACTGTTTGGGATGATAAAGTCCAATCTAAATTACGAATTAATAATTTTAGCTTTTGGGCCTCTTCAAATTGTAAATTATTTGCTGCTTGTAACATTCGTTTTTCTAACAACTCTTTTGTCTCGTTAAAATTTCCTTTAAAAAAAGCATGAACCTTTTTGATCATTGCTGTATAATATTCTTTTGGCACGGTTTTAAAACAAGCGCCAGAACATTGGTTAATATGATAATATAAGCAGGGTTTACCAAGGTTTCCTTTACAACGCCGCAACGGATATAATCGTTCTAAAACTTTAATAATCTCCCGAGCATGACTTCCTTCTGGAAACGGACCATAACAACGAGCATATTTTTTATGAACATTACGAACATATAAATATTGGGGATCTTGTTCCTTGGTAATTACAATGTATGGATAATGTTTATCATCATTTAATAAAATATTATATTTTGGTTTATATTGTTTAATTAAATTATGTTCTAAAATTAACGCTTCTTTTTCTGTTTTAGTAATAATTGTTTCTAACCGCGTGATTTCTTGCACCAACCGTGTTGTTTTGTAATTATAAACCTTATTAAAGTATGAACTAACCCGGCTACGTAAATTTTTTGCTTTTCCAACATATAACACTTGATTATAACTATTAAAAAATAAATAACACCCTGGTTTTGCTGGTAAAATTTCAACTTGTTCTTTTAATGATAACTTTGTTGCCATATTTTGTGTTTTCCCCTTAAATATATTAATATTTTATGCTTAATTGTAATAATTAGCAACTAAGAATAAATTGTCAAAAAAAAACTACTTTTTAAAAATAGTTTTGTTAATTTTTTAACGCTTTTTTTGATTCATCCACTAACATTTTAAATTCAGTAGGATTATGAATTGCTAATTCCGATAACATATTACGATTAATTTCGACATTAGCTTTATTTAATCCATTCATAAATTGTGAATATGACATATCATGTTCACGCACAGCTGCATTAATTCTCTGAATTCATAATGAACGAAAATCCCTTTTACGTTGTTTACGATCACGAAAGGCATATGCCAATGATTTCATTACTTGTTCTTTTGCTTTTTTGTAATGGGTTGATTTTGTCCCAAAATATCCTTTTGCTTGTTTAATAATTTTTTTACGACGTTTTCTTGTTGTTGGTCCGCCTTTAACTCTTGCCATTTTTTAATACTCCCTTCTTGTTTAAATTAATCTTGTAATAATTGTTTTAATCTACTTTGATCAGTATGATCCATTACGCCAGCTTTACGTAAGTGCCGTTTTTGTTTTGTTGATTTATTTTGAGCTAAATGTGAAGTATAAGCATGGGCAATCTTTCATTTTCCGGTTCCAGTTACTTTTACTCGTTTTGCTAAAGATTTCTTTGTTTTCATTTTTGGCATAAATTTTCCTCCTATTCTTATTTTAATAGTTATTTTAATTAATTATTTTTTTGGCACCACATACATATCTAAAAACAAACCATTTAATTGGGGTTCTTTTTCCACTTTTGCAAATTCTTCAATACGACTAAAGAAGTTATCTAATGTTTTTTTTCCAAATTCGGGGCGCGCAACTTCACGACCACGAAACTTTAATGAAATCTTAACACGATTACCATCCTTTAAAAATTCACGTACTTTTTTTGCTTTAAATTCTAAATCATGATCACCAATTCCAGTACGTAATCGTATCTCTTTATTTTCAGTTACATGTTGATTTTTCTTATTTTCTTTTTCTTTCTTTTTTTGCTCATATTTATATTTTCCATAATCAACTAGCTTTGCTACTGGTGGATCTGAAACTGTTGATACTAGTAATAAATCAAAGCCTTTTTCTTCCGCAAAACGAATTGCTTCATTATGTCCTAATGGTCCAATTTTATTACCATCATCCATAATAATTAAAACTTCTCGTGCTCTAATATCATAATTCACTTGATCAATATTCTTATTGTTTTTAGTAGGTTGACTCATCCAATCCCTCCATTGTAATTAATTAAAAAAACGCTCAAAAGTAGCGCTTTAATTAACAAGAATTATTTATTAAACGATTAATAATTAATCGTTACAAATCTAATTTAATCTTGTAAAACCTATTAACCACACTAAAGGGCACAGGTGAGCATTAGCTACTTTAACATTTTCCAAGGATAATTATATGTTTTTTATATAATTTAGTCAAGATAATTATTATTTTGTTCGAATATTATTTTAGGTACCAGTTTAACAATAATTTTAGACTATTTTTAAAAATAGTTAATCATTAAACCGCTTAATTTAAAAGTATTTTATTTACACATTTATTAAAACACATTTCTTTAAAAAAGGGAATACTAAAATGAGAATATTTTAAAAATATTCTTTTTTCGTAACATTACTGGTTTTTTAACTACTATCTTACTGCTGTTATTTCTTTTAATACTTTACTAATACTAGTAGTACGATAATTCATTACAGGAATTCCTCGCTTTTTTAGGTTCATATAATAGACTTCTTGCATTACTTGTTAAAAAATTGCAAATATTTGTAAAAAAGATACTAATAGAAAAATATAATTTTAATTAATTATGTTTTTTATTTAAAAATTTAATATTTTTCCACAACGAAAAATTAATTTATTATTTAAATTATTTAATTTTAAATAAATATTTTATGTTAAATATAATAATTGTAAATTATAAATTGAGGCAATTAAATTAAATCTTAAACCAAATCTTTTTCTTCGATTACGATATTTTTCTGTAATAATTTTAAATTTTTTAAGAATAGCAAAAATATTTTCAATAATAATTCTCATTTTTGAAACTAGTCTATTATATTGCTTTTGTTCTTTGTTTAAAGGGTTTTTCTTTGTTTTCTTTGTAGGTATTAGAACATTATTGTGATTTTTTTGTATTCCTTGATAACCACTATCAACTATTAATTTGGTATTTTTTAAAATTGGGATTTTTGATTCTTTAAATAAAGCATAATCATGTTTTTTTCCGAGCGAAAAACTTGTTGCAATAATTTTTTTGGTTTCTTGTTCGATAATTACTTGTGTTTTGATCGTGTGTTTTTTCTTTTTACCAGAATAAGATTGTTTTTGTCTTTTTTTGGGCGTTGGATTGGAGTTTCGGTAGCATCAATAATAATAGTTTTATCATTAAAATAATCATTTATTAGTGCTTTTTTACCAGCAAGTTGTTGAAAATCAGAGTTTTTAATTAAAATATCTTCAATTCACTTAATATTACGATAACAATTAGCCTCACTAATATCAAAACTTTTACCAAGATGAAAATAAGTCTGATATTCTCGTCAATATAATAAAGTCATCAATAATCTATTTTCTAATGATAATTTATTAGTTTTACCACCTTTTTTAAATTTTTCTATTTCAGCAACTTTTAAAATATCTAACATTTTATTAAAAGTGGATTTTTTTATTCCTGTTAATCTTAACCATTCTCTATCATTAAGAGTATTAAATTTATTATTGTTCATATTTTTATGTCCTCATAAATTATATTTTATAATAATATTTTAATAAAAAAGGGTATCGCAAGAAGTCTAATATAATAAAATAAACTTCCCATACTTACTAATGATAAATTAGTGTCATCACCTAATAAAATTTTAACAAAATTATTAATTATTGTATGATCTGAATTATGTAAATTATTAATATAACTGTCAAAAGCAGTTTCAACATATCAGTAATTAATTAAACCTCCCAAATCTTTAGTATTTTGCACTGGATTATCTGGTACTTGTCCATTTATAAAATAATTCTGGTTTATTTTTTTAATATTATTAAGTGCTATAATCAATTCTTGATATGTTGAATTATCTTTATCATTTATTTTTACTATGGAATGGCAAGGGTTTTTTGGACAAATTTTATGTAGAGTAAAGATTTTTATATTCAATTGGTGTTAAATAATTTAATTTGCTGTGAATTCGTACATTATTGTATCAATTAACATAGTCAAATAATTCTAATTTAAATTGTTCAATATTTTTAAATTTTCTGTTTTTAATTAATTCTGTTTTTAAAATTTTATAGGTTGATTCAGAAACAGCATTATCATAAGGACAGCCTGGTTTACTATAAGATTTTGCAACATTGTTTTTAGCTAAAAGATTGTAAATGATATTGTTATTAAATTCGCTGCCTTGATCAGTATGAAATATTTTAATATTATCTAAAGAAAAACTAAGCTTTTTAAAAGTATTTTCAACTAATTTGGCATCTTTATGAGAACTAACATCATAACCAATAACTTCACGATTAAATAAATCAATTAGAAAGCACACATAATATCATTTGCTATTGATAGCAACTTGTGTTAAATCACTGACAACAACTTCATGTAGTTTATAATTATTAAATTCTTGATTTAACAAATTATGATATTTGTATATAGCGTTTTTGTTACTTTGATGTTTATATTTAAGTTTTGTATAATTGGAAATTAAGTTATATCTTTGCATTATTTTACTAATTTTTATTCGTGATAATAAAATATTTTGTTGTGCTAACATAACTTTAATTTTTCTTGTGCCATAATTTTTACGACTTTTTAAGAAAATACTGATAACAGCATTATCAATAGTATGGTTTGATTTAGGATTATTTGATTTCAATTGATAATAAAACGTTGATCTAGGAACTTTTAGTGTTTTGCATAAATTAGTAATTGCATATTTTTCTTTGTTGTTTTTAATAATTACTATTTTTTGCCTATTATCAGTGTGGCTTGCTTTAAAATATCATTTTCCATTCGTAATTGTTTAATTTCTTTTCTTAGATGAATTAGTTCATTTTCTTCTGGGCTTCGATTATCTTTTGCTTTAAATGAACCAGAATTATTGAATTCATGAATTCATTTTCAAACTGTTGATTTACCGACCTGATAGTCACTGGACAATTGTTTTGCTGTTTTACCTGTTTTATAAAGACTAACAATTTGTTGTTTAAATTCATCGGTATAATGATTCTTTGCCATAATTACACCTCCATTTATTAATTTAATTATAATCCTTACTCCACATTATTGTTGTCCAATTTATCTTAACCCATCCATAACCCATCCACTTCACAGCATTAGGCAAAAAAACAATGTTATCACCATCAAAACCATTATGCATTTTACTTCAATACGCAATTCAATAAGATAATGAAATAACACTTGAACCTAAGATAATTTGATTAATAAACACAGCTAACGCCCCCGCAATTAATAACGAGGTAATTAAAGCAAAACTATCTCGAATAATTGATAAGTGGGTTTGATTTCCAATTTTTCCAACCGTTGGAATAAATTTGTTATTTAATCATGCTGTAAATTTATTTGGTTTTGTCCTCACTGATTCTCCCATAATTAAATCATCTCCTTTCTCAAATTATAAATTTAATTTTTGTAACGCAAAAGATAAGACTTTGTCACCATAACCCATCCCATAATCCATTTGATCAATTACAAAAACCGGAATTTAATCTTTAATTGTTTTGTTAAAACGATCTAATTCATAACGAACTTATGGTCCTAATAATAAAATGCTAGCTTCTTGCCAACGATGAATTGCCTCAATGGTTGAAATTGCTAAAACAGTTATCTCACAATCTAGCTTTTTAGCTGCTTCCTCCATTCGTTGGACCAAAATTGATGTACTCATCCCGGCGGAACAAGCCAACATAATAATTGGTTTTGCATCCATTATTTTGGTTTCCTTTCTCTAAATTTTATTATTTTAAATGATTGTATAGTGTAAAAATAAACAATAAAATTATTTAATAAAATTACATATAAAAACTAGTGTGCCACAGCTAAGATATATGATCAATTATAATAAATATTAAAATCCTTTAATCATAATTCTAAAGAAATTCAAAATCTTAATAATAACAAAAATTCCAAATGGAATTAAAATAATTCAAGCATCACCTAAAAAGGTCATTAATTGTGGTAATACAGCATAAATTGCTTCTTTAACTTTCATCATTGCTTGCCCTAAACCACTTCAAATAGAACCCATTCCATCTGAAATAGTATGTTTATCACCAACTGCTAAAAAATTAATTGCTGTTGTTAAATACATACCTAACATTATTTCTTATCCTCCTTATTTTCAATTTCTTTTTTATCTTTTTTCTTTCCTCGAATTTGGCGAATTTTTTGATAAATTGATAAACCAATTCAAGCAAAAATACCTAATATAATAACAACACTAAAAATTGTCGTTAATCAAACTGGCATAATATATCTCCTTTCAATAAATTAAAAAATTGAAATTTGCAAACTCGCTCCGCTCGTTGTCGCTTTGCTCCACTTAAAAAACATTATTGAATAAATTATCCGCTAATAAATTACGCGGAATAATTTATTCTTTTACTTTTTAATTTCAATATCTTTTGCAATCTTATTGACAGTATTAATAATTATCGGTCGTATAAATTATTTTGGGGTCTTAAATTAATATCTTAGAAATTGTGGAATAATATACCACTTACTTATTTAGATTGTATTACTTTTAATTTTATTGTCAATATATTTTTCTATTTTTTTAAATTTTTCCACAAAAAAAATACATTTTTATTAAAGTTATTTAATTTCTTAGATAAAACTAATAAAAATATAAGTTTTTTTGTAAATTATTATTTACAAAATTATTAACTGAATAATTAAATTTATTTTCTTCTAACAATTGTTCATTAGTATTAAATAAATTAATTTTATTTTTTAATCCCATCATACTAGCATTTAATTTATTTCTAATAGTTTTTTCACTATAAATAGCTTTTTTAATTATAGTGCCTTTTCAATAATGAGAAATATCACCTTCAATATCACAACCAATATTATTCCATAGTGTTTGGTTTTCAATTCCTTCTTTATTATTTTTAATTAATCTAATAGTTTTATTCAAAAAAATTAATTTAGCATCGCTTATAAAAGATTTACTATCTTCTAAACACTGTAATAATCCCTCATATTTACCATTATAAAAATTATCAACTGCTTTATGATATATTTCTCTATTTTCTTTGTTTTTACTTTGATATGGATATAGTTTTTTAAATCTACTTGTAAGATGAAATTTATCTATTGTATAGTGAATTTTATTTTTAGGAAAATATTGACGCATAAAATTTTTAGTATTTTTAATCCATAATGCACCATCACCTAAAATCATAATTTCAATATTAGGTGTCAATTTGAAATGAGTTTCAATTAAAGTAAATAATTTTATAAGAACTGGTTTTAAATTTGCTTCTTTTTTAAGATAATCTGGAATATTATCCATTTCAAAAACACCTAATTTATTTGCGATTACAGGTCTTTTTACAGTATATTTTTCTTCATCATACCCAGTATGTACAGTACATGCTATCGTATGTTTTTTTATCTTTTTTCTTCCTTGCTTTGTTGAATCTAACATTTTCAAATAAGTCCCATCCATTTGAATATATAAAGTGTGTGGAATATCTATTTTTTTATTACTTTTATTAAAGTAATATTCTTCGTCAGTTTTTGCATTTTTCATAATATTAGATACTGTCATTAAACTAATTTTTACATGCTCCATAGTATCTAAAATATCTTTATTGGATGGGTTAAGATAAATTGGACAACAATAATGTGGAGTAAGGATTATAATTAAATTAATAAATGGAGGTGTAATTATGGCAAAGAATCATTATACCGATGAATTTAAACAACAAATTGTTAGTCTTTATAAAACAGGTAAAACAGCAAAACAATTGTCCGGTGACTATCAGGTCGGTAAATCAACAGTTTGAAAATGAATTTATGAATTCAATAATTCTGGTTCATTTAAAGCAAAAGATAATCGAAGCCCAGAAGAAAATGAACTAATTCATCTAAGAAAAGAAATTAAACAATTACGAATGGAAAATGATATTTTAAAGCAAGCCACACTGATAATAGGCAAAAAATAGTAATTATTAAAAACAACAAAGAAAAATATGCAATTACTAATTTATGCAAAACACTAAAAGTTCCTAGATCAACGTTTTATTATCAATTGAAATCAAATAATCCTAAATCAAACCATACTATTGATAATGCTGTTATCAGTATTTTCTTAAAAAGTCGTAAAAATTATGGCACAAGAAAAATTAAAGTTATGTTAGCACAACAAAATATTTTATTATCACGAATAAAAATTAGTAAAATAATGCAAAGATATAACTTAATTTCCAATTATACAAAACTTAAATATAAACATCAAAGTAACAAAAACGCTATATACAAATATCATAATTTGTTAAATCAAGAATTTAATAATTATAAACTACATGAAGTTGTTGTCAGTGATTTAACACAAGTTGCTATCAATAGCAAATGATATTATGTGTGCTTTCTAATTGATTTATTTAATCGTGAAGTTATTGGTTATGATGTTAGTTCTCATAAAGATGCCAAATTAGTTGAAAATACTTTTAAAAAGCTTAGTTTTTCTTTAGATAATATTAAAATATTTCATACTGATCAAGGAAGCGAATTTAATAACAATATCATTTACAATCTTTTAGCTAAAAACAATGTTGCAAAATCTTATAGTAAACCAGGCTGTCCTTATGATAATGCCGTTTCTGAATCAACCTATAAAATTTTAAAAACATAATTAATTAAAAACAGAAAATTTAAAAATATTGAACAATTTAAATTAGAATTATTTGACTATGTTAATTGATACAATAATGTACGAATTCACAGCAAATTAAATTATTTAACACCAATTGAATATAAAAATCTTTACTCTACATAAAATTTGTCCAAAAAACCCTTGCCATTCCAAACAAAGAATTAAATTTAAAATAGACTATATATAGGGGCGGTTGATATTTTTGGGTGGTTATATAGTTTAATTTATAAATTATTTTGTTCTGAAAGGATAGATGGCCACTGTTTGAGTAAGAATAAGAAAGGAATTAAATAAAATGAATGAAACATTAATGATTGCTTTACTTGTGTTAGCGGGTGCGGGTGGAATGGGTAGTCTTGGTATTCTAGGATTATCTGCTAAAAAAATTAAAAAATATAAAGCAGAAATCAGAGAATTAAGAACTGCTGTTATTGCCCACGAAAAACATTTACGAGGACCTGATTATGCAACAGAATTAGCATTAAAAACAGGTCAAATTAAAAATGTTAAAAAACAAGTTAAAGTTAATGATAAAAAACAAGCACAAAAAGATGCCATTAGACAATTAACAAATAATATTTAAAAAAATAACCTTAATTGGTTATTTTTTATTTTTCTTTATTGTGTGTTATATAAAAGTTTATAAGATATTCAATTCGTTGCGAATAAGTATTAAAATTTAATTCATTTCAAACTTGTTCTTCATTTTCATTTAAGTAAACATTTATATTCCGAATTTTACAAGAATAATATTTTCCTGTTTTTTGATTATATGAATGTTTCATAAATTAACTTTCATAATTAGCAATAATAATTGCATCTCGTAAATGATTACTTATTTTTTCATTATTATATTTTCAACTTTTACCATATTGATAAGTTAAATTAACATCTTTTTCATATTTTCATATATAACCATCATTATATTTACTTAAATTTTCCATATTTTTAACAACTGATTTTGTATGTTTTGGTGAAATAGTAGCAATATATCCTTGCGTTTCTAATGAACCTAATAATTTCAATAAATCATCTCTATCTTTTGAGCCATTGGCATTTGTATATAAACAATTTTCTATAAAAATTAAATATTCTAGTTTATGATTATTTGATAATATTTTCCCAAATAGTTTTTCATTTTTCAAATAATTTATAATAAATTCATAATGTTCTTTTCAGCCTTTATTTGTAAATTCTTGTTTATCTATTAATTTATTATTTTTATAAACAACAATAGCCGTAGTACCAGTTCCTGATGGGTCAATACCTATTTTTATCAATTGGCTCATTCTTCATCATTGTTATTATTAACTACTGGTACTACATTTGATATATCTTCTTCTTTAACTACATTATCGTTTATGTCCACTATTTCATCATTAGGTGGGGTATTATAATTTAAATTTATATTATTTGATAAAGTTTCATCGTTAATATGCCCATTATTTTGGATGAAAGTAGCATCATTATCAATATAAATCTTTTCATCATTAGTTGTAATAACTGCTTGATCTGATTTATATGCTTGTTGTAATTCAACTGACATAATACCTCATTTTCTTAATAATGATGTTAATACTGTTTTAAGGGCCATTTCATCAAAACTAGCAATATAAAATGATTTATTTTTAGCATAAGTTTTAGAATATTTCATAAAATGATTTTCCATTTGCTCTTTTGTCATATATAAAGTTTTTTCAAAACCATTAACCATTTTAAAATATGCTACATAACCTATAATTGATAATTTTTCTCGTTCATCTTCATTTTGATTTCAATTAAAAGCAGTACCTTTTAAACGATCATAATTTATTAATTCATTTGCTCTAACATCTGATACTGACATATCTAAATATTGGCCACTTCTTTGGGCTAATTGAATATAACCTTTATAACCCATTTGAAATTGGGCTTGATTAATTCATTCTTGGATTTCACGACCATTAATAATTCTTGTTATTTTTGTATTATATGGTACTACATAAGCATAACCGAATTGTTTTTCCATTGGTAAATTTAATAAAACACCTTGATAACAAGCAGTCATAATTGTTTTTGGATCTGCTTTTTGTAATAATTCATTACTATTTGATATTGCAATTATATTACTTTTAAATCTTGCAATTTCATTTTCATTAGAAAATTTACTTTTTATTCAATCAGTTACCTTATCTGTTCTTAAAAATTCTACAATATTTGTCATGTTATTTTTCTCCTTTATTTATTTTAAAATTAATACCTTTAACCCCAATTAAATTAATATCTTTATTACTATCTCATTGATCTTTAATTTCATTTTTAACAATTTGTTCATCAACAGTTAAATAATTTTTAATAAGATTAATAAGTTCTAATTTATCAGCATTTTGTAAAAAATCATCATTAATACCAATAACCTCAATATCTTTAATTAATAATTTTTCTTTCCGAAAATTACTAGTAATAATTTTTAATTCTTGTTCTTGTTTTGCTATACTTTTAATTTCTAAAAATTGCTCTTTTTTATGAGTTTCAATAATTTTATTTTGTTTTTGAAATTGAATATTAATGACACTATTTTTTAAAGAATCATGATTATTCTTAATATTATTTTCTAAATTTAAAATATCTTTTCTAATAAAATTTAATTCATCCTTAAAAGATTTTATTATTTCTAATGGTTCTCTAAAAATATAATCAATTTTTGAAACTACTAATTTTAAATCTTTTAGTGATTGTGATTTATATTCTCCATTTATTAATCAAGCTTGTTGTCGATATATAAATTCTGCTAATTCTTGTCCATTTTCATCAATTCACTTTTTAATTGTTAATGCTTTTAAGCTTAATTCTTTAAAATTATTTCCTTTTAAATAAAACGGATAAGTAATATTTTTAACTTCATTATTTAATTTTAAATCTTCCATAATTAAATTTCCTCTAATTCCATTTCATTAATTAAATTATCAATATATTCATAAGCACTTTCTTCTGAATAACATTCATCTAATGCTAAATTAAATAAATCTTCTTCTGTATAAACATAACCATTTTCATCTTTTCACATAATTATTTATCTCCTTGTCATTTAATATTGCTATCTTCTAAATCAATAATAGTTGTTAATCAATGATTTTCATTTTCAACATTAGCAGTAATCCTCGCTTCTTCTAATGTATAAAAAAATCTGTTTTAAAAATAGTTGTTTTATCAAACAAATTATTATATTTCATTATTAATACGTATCTTTTATTCATAATTTAATTCCTCCTAATTTTGTTTCCCTAATGCTCAATGTTCATCAGTCATATCTTAAAATGATACTGAATAACTTTTAAACATTAATTCTTGTAATTTGTTTTCTTGATTGCATTTTGAGCAATATCCTCAATATTTTTGTTTAAGACAAATTTTATTTAACTTTTTCATATTTACCTCCTAAATTATTTTTCCTATTTTTTAACTCGCTGGCACTCACTACCAAGTGAAAGTGCCAAAGCGAGAATTAGTTATATAAGTATTGTATTTATCTATTTTATTTACTACGCCATCCGCTTCGCTGTGGGTGAGCGGTGGCGGTATGTTGTTAGTTAAATAATCGACAGTTGTTTTTTGTTTTTGTAGCCAGAGAGTTTTCTCTCTCTTCACCCGCACCATTTCAGGTCAAAGCGTTCAGTTTTTAAAATAAATCTACTTGCACCTTGAAGAGCCTAATGCTGACTTTGTGGTTTTTAAACCGCTGTCACTTCTAAGAAGTAATATCTATCGCAAATTTATTTATAAAGTGACCATCTCTTTTGTTTATTGTGGTTCGATGTTGACCGCGCACTTATCACCACTATCGCTTGTTAAAGCGTCTATTATTTCCGGACTGATTACCGCTGCGCTAGACCGCCTCCTGTGGAATAAAAACACTTAGTTATTTAAAATAACCGTTCCACTCTGCATTAAGTTGTTTTATAAAATCAAAGTTTTAAAAAACCAGTTTTATAATCAAAGATAATTTTTGAATTTTCTAAACGTTTATAAAACCACTCTTGGTTTTTATCTTTTGTATGATTTAATAAATTTTTATGTTTTTCACAAGTTCATAAAACTTTATTTGATAAAAATTCTTTGGTAATGAATGATATTGATTTATAGCAATCAATAACATCACATATTTTTTGTTGTTTATTAATTTCCATTACTTACTCCTTCTTTTATTAAGTTTTTTTATTTATTAACAAACTAATTAACTGAAACAAAGAAAAGACAACACCTTAAATTAGGAGAAAAAACAGGTACACTTTGTAAAAATTTCTAAGATATTTATAAATGTGTAAACAACTTAAAGAGGGTATCAGAAAGTTGTGTAAAAAGTTTCTATTTTAAGAATTTAAGATGCTGTCCTTTCTCTGAATCAATTAATAATTTTGGTTTTACAAATAAAAAAACCATTTTAGTAAATGGTTTAATTTATTATTCTTATTCAATTTCCGAGTTTTTTTCCAAAACCCCAATATTTTTTATACGACCACATTATCTTTACCATACCTTTTCACTAACGACCGCAAAATCAAATATTGCTTTGTTTGCATAATTTCAACTCCTATAATTAACTTAAAAAAGTTAACTAAATTAATAGTTAACTTTTTATCGGTTGGCATTTGCAATTTACAGATTATAAAGAGTAAATAGTTGCTAATTCCAAGCTTTTCTACTTTTAGTTTATCACAGTTTTTGTTATAACAAAAAAACGGAAAGTTCAATCCGTTCCAAAAAATTTTTTTCTTACTTTTTATTAATAAGTTGGTCATTAATCAAAACAATAAATTTATCAAAACTAACAGTTGTTTGTTCTTCTTGACCATAAATCCGATATGTAATTAATTTTTGATCACGTTCTTGATCACCAATAACAATTTGATATGGGATTTTTGCTACTTGTGCTTCACGAATTTTATAACTTAACCGTTCATCGCGATCATCAATACTTGTTCGTAATTTTAGTTTTTTAAATTGTTGGTGTAGTTCTTCAGCGTATGCTAAATGATGTTGATTATTAACAGGCATTAAAACAATTTGTTTTGGTGCTAGTCAAAATGGCAAGACCCCTTTTGATTGTTCTAATAAAATTGCAATGAAACGTTCATAAGTACCAATTAAACCACGATGTAACATTACTGGCATTGCTTTTTCCCCATTTGAGTCAATATAACTTAACTTAAATTTTTGGGGTAGTAAAAAATCAAATTGCAATGTTGAAACAGTAATTTCATGGTTTAAAGCTGTTTTAATTTGAACATCTAATTTTGGACCATAAAAAGCCGCTTCACCAACCATTCGAACATATGGGATTTTTAAATCATATAAAGCTTCTTGTAACATTTGCTCAGCATGATTTCACATTTGATCATCATCATAATATTTTTCCTTATTAGCTGGGTCTCGTAATGATAACGAATAATAATCAACACTAATATTTAAAGTTGTTAAAACTTCACTAATTAACTTAAAACAACGTTTAAATTCTTCTTTTAACTGGTCATGACGAAGAAAAATATGTGAATCAGTTAATTGCATCATTCGCACCCGTTCTAGTCCTGTTAAACTCCCCGATGTTTCATAACGGTGTAAAATGGCATGTTCGGCAATTCGAAGGGGCAAATAACGATAACTACGTTGTTTATAATTATAAACAGCAATATGATGGGGACAAGCCATTGGTCGTAAAACACTAATTTCATTATCTTGTGCCATTGGCGCAAACATATTTTCCTGATAATGATCTCAGTGCCCAGAAATCTTATACATTTCACTTGTCCCAATAACAGGAGTATCAACTTCAATAAAATCATATTCTCATTCTTTTTCCCGAATATATTCTTGTAACACTTTTTTTAAAGCCATACCATTTGGTAATCAAATTGGTAACCCTGGTCCAACTAACTGATCAAAAGTAAAAATTTCAAGGTCTTTGCCAATTTTACGATGATCACGCTCTTTTCGTTCTTGATAAGTAAGCATTAATTGTTCAAATAGTTCACGAGAAAAATGAGCACCACCAGTAATTCGTTGCAACATTTTATTTTTAGCATCATCTTTTCAATATGCTCCAGCTAAGGCTCATAATTTAAAAACTTTAATATTTTTAGGCGGAACAACGGGATAATTATTTGGTAAATATAATTGTTCAGCCACAAAGTAAGCACATTGTTCAGCAACCGCTTGGTCACTCATTGTTGCTAAGAAGTATTCATTATTTTGATATCATTTTTTTGCATCTGTTCCTGACCCACAAACAGAATTAATTGTAATATTATTATTAATTAATTTTGTTATTTCTGCTTCAATAGCACTAATATCAGTTTCTTTTAGATGTGGTTCAACATCAATATCAACGAAAAAAGTATCATCTTGGTAAGCAATTTGTGCAATACGAACCGTTGGATATAAATTAGTAATTGCTTTTGCAGTTATTAACCCTGCGGTATAATTAATCATTGATAATGCTAACGGTGATTTATCCGTAATAATTTCTAATTTGCCATCGGTTGTTATCAAATAATCTAAATGACAAACTTTGTTAGCAAAGACTCCTCCTAAGGCTGCTTTCTCCAAACTTGGTGCAATACTAGTTGCAATTGCTTGAATTGTTTGTGGTTCTGCTAATTCACGCACCTGACCATCAGGTAAAGTAATTTTAATCATTTTGTATCTTCCTTTCTAAAAGAAAAACTCTCTCCCAATATTATTCCTTAATAACACTAGGAGCGAGTTTTTCGCGGTACCATCCTAATTAAATTAGGTTTAAACCTAATTTATCTTTCACACTTAATAACGAAAAGTGCTTAAACGTAAACATTATTGTTGCTAGTAATTTAACTATTCTTTTGTTAAGCTTCCATCATCCTTAACTTGCTGGGAAAAGAAGTGTCGTTAAACTATGGTCAACTTGTTTACTTTATTTAATTGTAATTTCTTTAATTTCTTCATTACGAGCAAATAAGATTGTTGAACCAACTTTTGCTCCTCATTTTTTTGCAACTTCGCAAATTGCTTGATCATTAGTTTTAAACTCATCATAATTATCAACTTTGTTCATAAAAATTGAATGTCATGCTCCAAAAGCGGTATATAACGCTGGAATTGGAGTAACTCCTAAAATTATAACATTGGGACGGAATTTTGAAATTGTTTTCAATAGTTCGCCCGTATTTGAAACAACCACTGCATATTCATATTTACCATCTTTAGCTTTATTTGCTAATTTTTTAGAAATTTCAGCTCGTGGTCCAGATGTTGAACGGGTCGCATCTTCTAATTGTTTATCATAGTATAATTTTGAATAAAACTCATGTTCAGCACGTTTATTAATTAAAGCCATTGTGCCAACAGTAATAAAGGGATAGTCACCATTTGCTGATTCTCCTGATAACATCGTTGCATCAGACCCTAATTCTGTTGCAAAGTAAACATCAGTTACTTCCGCTCTTGTTGGCGAAGGGTTTTCTGTCATTGTTTCTAACATTTGTGTTGCTACAATTACAATTTTTCCTGCTTCACGACATTTACGAATAATGATTTTTTCTCAATATGGAACATCATAATAAGGAATCTCTAATCCTAAGTCTCCCCGTGCCACCATAATTCCGTCTGCAGCAGCAATAATTTCATCAATATTATTAATTCCAATTTGTGATTCAATCTTTGCAATAATTTGAATGTGCTCCGCATTACATTCTTTTAATAGTTTTCGAATTTCTTTGATATTTGCTGCTGTATTAACAAATGAAGCAGCAATATAATCAATTCCTTGTTCCACTCCAAATTTAATATCATTAATATCTTTTTCGGCTAAAAACGGTAAGGTAAAATCAACCCCTGGTAAATTAATTCTTTTATTTGTTTTAACAATGTGATGATTAAATGCTTTTGTTTCAATTAAGCCTGGTTTAATTGCAATAACATTTAATTGTAATTTCCCATCATCAACTAACACCACATCCCCAACTTTTAAATCTTGGGACATATCATAAGAAACTGTCATTTCAGTTCCCGTTCCCTCACGGGTTTGATATTCATTTGGTAATGAATAAATCGTGACAGTTGCTCCAGCAAGAATTTCTTGTTTTCCATCTTTCATTATTCCAACACGAATTTCTGGTCCTTTCGTATCTAATAAAACTGAAATTGGTTTTCCAATTTTTGCACTAACTTCTTTTGCTCAAACAATTCGTGCCCCTTGTTCTTCATGATCTCCATGTGAAAAGTTTAACCGAATCGTATTCATTCCCACTTTGAACAATTCTTCAATCGCCCCCGCTGAATGCGTACTTGGTCCGATTGTTGTAATAATCTTTGTTCGTTTCATTTTCTCATTAATATTAAAGTTATCCATTCTTTTGAAAATCTCCTTCTAAAAAATATCTTACCACCTTATTTTATCGCAAAATTATGATTTTTGATAAATATTCTGATTTAATTCATCAAATTGTGCTCAGATTTTTTTGCGTGAAGAACGCGGGATACTTAATGCTTCCATAATTGGTCGTGCCACAATTTGATCACCTTGATTTCCAATTGCTAAACCACCACGTCCAGCAATAATTTGTTCAACAGCAAATTGAGCCATTTGAAAAGCACGATAACGTTCCATTGCGGTTGGAATCCCCCCCCGTTGAGTATGTCCTAAGACTGTGGCACGTGTTACATAACCACTTTTCTGTTCCACTAATTTTGCTAATTCATGAACGTCAAGATAAATCATCTCACTAACAACAACAACAACACTACGTTTTTGAGCTTTGTGTAGTGCCACAACACGATTAGCAATTTCATCAGCTGTTAAAGCTGCTTCATTAATTGAGATTAAATCAGCACCCCCAGCAATTCCAGCATATAAGGCAATATCACCACAAGCATGACCCATTACTTCAACAATTGCACAACGATTATGTGATTGCATTGTGTCACGTAAACGATCAATTGCTTCAACAACAATATTAATTGCTGTATCAAACCCAATCGTGTAATCTGACGAAGTAATGTCATTATCAATCGTACCTGGTAAAGCAACACAATTAATACCCATTTCTGTTAAACGTTGTGCACCTTGATAACTACCATCCCCACCAATAACAACTAATGCTTCAATTCCTTTTTGTTTTAAATTAGCAACAGCTTTTTCCCGTACTGCTGGTTCTTTAAACTCTGGTAACCGTGCGCTCCCAATAACAGTACCACCTAATCGCATAATACTATCCGCAAAATTATTATCGACAAGTTCAATTCAATTATTGACCAAGCCTAAATAACCATCCCGAATAATATAAGTTTCTAAGCCTTTTGCGTGTGCTGTTTTAATTACTCCCGCAATTGCAGCATTCATCCCTTGCGAATCGCCTCCAGATGTTAGAATTCCAATTTTTTTTAACATATTGATACTCCTTTTCTTTTTTTCATCTTGTTATATTAATTTTAGTGGATATTCTCGGATTGTAAAGATTTTTTAACCAAAAGCATAAAAAAACACTAATTAATTAGTGTTTTTTTATATTTGGTTTAATTAAAAGTTGTTTATTAACTAAGCTGTTTTACCTTTAACATTAACATTAAAAGTAAATGATCCCAAAATTTTATTTCCTTCAGCAGTCACTATAAATATACAGCATTAATAACATCTAATTCAGATTAGACTTCTTGCATTACTTGTTAAAAAATTGCAAATATTTGTAAAAAAGATACTAATAGAAAAATATAATTTTAATTAATTATGTTTTTTATTTAAAAATTTAATATTTTTCCACAACGAAAAATTAATTTATTATTTAAATTATTTAATTTTAAATAAATATTTTATGTTAAATATAATAATTGTAAATTATAAATTGAGGCAATTAAATTAAATCTTAAACCAAATCTTTTTCTTCGATTACGATATTTTTCTGTAATAATTTTAAATTTTTTAAGAATAGCAAAAATATTTTCAATAATAATTCTCATTTTTGAAACTAGTCTATTATATTGCTTTTGTTCTTTGTTTAAAGGGTTTTTCTTTGTTTTCTTTGTAGGTATTAGAACATTATTGTGATTTTTTTGTATTCCTTGATAACCACTATCAACTATTAATTTGGTATTTTTTAAAATTGGGATTTTTGATTCTTTAAATAAAGCATAATCATGTTTTTTTCCGAGCGAAAAACTTGTTGCAATAATTTTTTTGGTTTCTTGTTCGATAATTACTTGTGTTTTGATCGTGTGTTTTTTCTTTTTACCAGAATAAGATTGTTTTTGTCTTTTTTTGGGCGTTGGATTGGAGTTTCGGTAGCATCAATAATAATAGTTTTATCATTAAAATAATCATTTATTAGTGCTTTTTTACCAGCAAGTTGTTGAAAATCAGAGTTTTTAATTAAAATATCTTCAATTCACTTAATATTGCGATAACAATTAGCCTCACTAATATCAAAACTTTTACCAAGATGAAAATAAGTCTGATATTCTCGTCAATATAATAAAGTCATCAATAATCTATTTTCTAATGATAATTTATTAGTTTTACCACCTTTTTTAAATTTTTCTATTTCAGCAACTTTTAAAATATCTAACATTTTATTAAAAGTGGATTTTTTTATTCCTGTTAATCTTAACCATTCTCTATCATTAAGAGTATTAAATTTATTATTGTTCATATTTTTATGTCCTCATAAATTATATTTTATAATAATATTTTAATAAAAAGGGGTATCGCAAGAAGTCTATTGTTTAACATCAGTAATTGTTGCGACAATAAGTTCAGGTGAACCTTTAGCTTACCCCTGAAATATCAACTGTTGCTGTTCCTTCTTCTTTAACTGTAATTTCACTTGAAAATTCAGTCCCTGAAACATATCCTTGGATTTTTTTAGCTATTGTCAAGGCCTCAACCGGCATCTCCTTGTTTGTATCTTTTTTGTAACAATCTTTAATTTGATCATCAGTTGCTTTTTTAATTGTTAAAGTAATTTTGTTATCTTTTGCTAACGGAAAACTAACTCCTTCTGCTAACTTGTAAGTAACAACAAAAGTATTTCTAAATAATGGCACATTATCATCAATTTCTTTATTTTTCTTGTTATCTTTTACTGTATTAGCAACAATCCTAATTACATCATAATTTAATTTACCTTCAACAATTCCTAACAAGACTTCCGCAAAATCTGATGCTTTTAACCCTCCTAAAGTATCTTTCATTTTAGGTCCTTTGTTACATGCGACTACTGTCGTTGCTCCGGTTGCTATTAATCCAAATGCTCCGACAATTGCTAAAAGTTTTTTCATTTCTGTATTCCTTTCTGGTCCAGTACGTTATACAAAACAAAAGTAATTATTACAATTAAAAATTACAATACATAAGAGGAAAGAAACGTTAATTTACTATTACATATTTTAATAATACTTTAACTGTTTTCTATCCTACTGACTTTATCTTATATTTTTCTTAGTTTCTTTCTCTTATACTAAATTAAGAATATCATATTTTTTTAAAAACCAATAAGTTTGAAAAAAAATCTTTCCTCTATTTTCAATACCTGTTTCACCAATCAATTGGAAGGTTTTAATGCAACATTTGGTTTATAATCTCCTTTACCTTTTGTTAACTTCAGTGCGGCGTTATCCTTTTCTTTTTCTTGTTTTGTTAGATTGGTATTAGTAAATGCTCTAAGAGTGAAAAGCTTTTTTGAGTTAAAAAACATAAAAAAACACTAATTAATTAGTGTTTTTTTATGTTTTTTTGGTTTAATTCAAAGATGTTTAAAACTTATTATGCATCAATCGCTTTAACTTGTACCGTAAATTTAAATGATCCTGAGATTTTATTCCCTTTAGTAGTTACTGTAAATTCAACATCTTTTGCGTCTGTGTAATTACCTTCTGCTTCATTATTTGTGATTGTATAATCTGTTCCTAAGACAACAGTTTGGTCAACTCCTGCTACTGCTTTAATTACTGTAGCAACAGGACCTGTAATCGCTGCATCAGTGTTAAGTTTAACTAAGTCTGCTGCTTTAACATCATTTTTATCTTTTACAGTAATTGTTTGTTCTGCAACTGTTGGTTTTGTTGCTCCTGAAACATCAACTGCTGCTCCTTGATCTTTAATTGTAATTTCACTTGAAAACTTAGTTCCTGAAACATATCCTTGGATTTTTTTAACTAATGTTAAATCTGCATCAGAAATGCCTTTACTTTCTCCAGCTTTGTAAAATGCTTTAATTTTATCATCAGATGCTTTTTCAATTGTTAAAGTAAATTTTTTATCTTTTTCTAATGGAAAAGTAACATCTTTTTTTGTTACTACAAAAGTGTATCCAAATAATTTAAGATTATTAGTAATTTCTTTATTTTTAGCTTCATCTGTTACTTTACCAGCAACAATTCCAATTACTTTAGTATTTAATGCAGTGCCATCTGCAACTCCTAATAAAGCTTTTTCAAAATCTGATGCTTTTAATCCTCCTAAAGTATCTTTACTGTTATCTCCTTTGTTACATGCGACTACTGTCGTTGCTCCGGTTGCTGTTAATCCTAATGCTCCTAAAATAGCTAGAAGTTTCTTCATTTTTTTTATTTCCTTTCTGTTTAAGTAGGACATATGAAAGCAAAAGTAATTATTACAATTAAAAAATTGTAATACATAAGAGGAAAGGAACGTTAATTTACTATTAAATCATTTTAATAATACTTTAACTGCTTTCTAATCCACTGTCTTTATTTATATCTTTCTTAATTTCTTTCCCTTATACCGATAAGAATACCATATTCTTTTAAAAAAGCAATAAATACTTAAAAAAACTTAGAATAAAGTTTTAGGTACCAACCATTCCCAAAAAAACCATAGTTTTTTGAAAAATTCCTTATATTATTTAGTTAAATGTCTACAAAATTAAGTTTCTTTAATTTTCTGATTTAATTTAACCTTAAAATAACTTTTTTTGCAACCTAAAAAAGCAATTATTTTAAAAATAATTTATTTAAAAACTAATAAGTTATATTGGAAATGGAGGATAAAACATGTATTTAGTTATAAAAGATTCAGATAGTATAAAAGATCATTATAAAATAACGGATTTAATTTCAAAAAACACCGATCATGAAGAAAAGGAAAACTTTTGATATAAATTTGGTTTAGAACAATATTGAACAGAATATTGTTGATCAAGTGGAACAATAGACTTCTTGCATTACTTGTTAAAAAATTGCAAATATTTGTAAAAAAGATACTAATAGAAAAATATAATTTTAATTAATTATGTTTTTTATTTAAAAATTTAATATTTTTCCACAACGAAAAATTAATTTATTATTTAAATTATTTAATTTTAAATAAATATTTTATGTTAAATATAATAATTGTAAATTATAAATTGAGGCAATTAAATTAAATCTTAAACCAAATCTTTTTCTTCGATTACGATATTTTTCTGTAATAATTTTAAATTTTTTAAGAATAGCAAAAATATTTTCAATAATAATTCTCATTTTTGAAACTAGTCTATTATATTGCTTTTGTTCTTTGTTTAAAGGGTTTTTCTTTGTTTTCTTTGTAGGTATTAGAACATTATTGTGATTTTTTTGTATTCCTTGATAACCACTATCAACTATTAATTTGGTATTTTTTAAAATTGGGATTTTTGATTCTTTAAATAAAGCATAATCATGTTTTTTTCCGAGCGAAAAACTTGTTGCAATAATTTTTTTGGTTTCTTGTTCGATAATTACTTGTGTTTTGATCGTGTGTTTTTTCTTTTTACCAGAATAAGATTGTTTTTGTCTTTTTTTGGGCGTTGGATTGGAGTTTCGGTAGCATCAATAATAATAGTTTTATCATTAAAATAATCATTTATTAGTGCTTTTTTACCAGCAAGTTGTTGAAAATCAGAGTTTTTAATTAAAATATCTTCAATTCACTTAATATTACGATAACAATTAGCCTCACTAATATCAAAACTTTTACCAAGATGAAAATAAGTCTGATATTCTCGTCAATATAATAAAGTCATCAATAATCTATTTTCTAATGATAATTTATTAGTTTTACCACCTTTTTTAAATTTTTCTATTTCAGCAACTTTTAAAATATCTAACATTTTATTAAAAGTGGATTTTTTTATTCCTGTTAATCTTAACCATTCTCTATCATTAAGAGTATTAAATTTATTATTGTTCATATTTTTATGTCCTCATAAATTATATTTTATAATAATATTTTAATAAAAAAGGGTATCGCAAGAAGTCTAATATTCAGTCTATAAAATAAAAAATTATAAAATGAATAAGCATAATAACAAATCAAATTAATCATTTACTCGTATTGTAATTTTTAATTAAATATATTAAATTTGTTAAGAAAAAATATATCCCAGTTAAATAATTGCCAATTCGAAAAACAAATATTAAAAATATGAGTGTTTTTTTATTTTATTTCAAAGTTGGATATATTAATCCAATTCACAATCCAATTACTAACAAAAATAACGCAAAACAACTTATACTAACATATAATATTATTCGGCAAATTTTTTTGTATTTAGTTGATTGAATTTGTTTTTTCATTTTTTGAATTTAATACCAAGAAACTTTCATAAACAACCAAACAATCCGATTACAGCAATTGTTCCCATCATTCCAATTATTGTGTTTAACATTATTTACACTTCTTTTCTTTTTTTATCTCTTATTTGTGGTAAATAACTTGTAAAGTATTCGTTTCAAAATTCTCATATTTTTGTTTGCATATTTTGTTTTGTTAATAACCAATATGCAAAGCCCTCTGCCAATAACTCTTCATCATTGCTCAATCCATAATTACTGTTGGCAAATATCTTTACCACTTTTTCTTTGTTTAGTTCTGAAAATTTATTTAAATTATTAATTTTCTGTCCTAAAAATTGCTTTAAATAAAAAATATGATTAATTTTAAATGTTTCTCAATCATAAAAATAAAAGATATGTCCTAATTCATGGATTAAAATATGTAGAAAGTTATTGGTTGTAAATTTTCCTTTGTGTCATTCACTATTTACTTTTTTTTCAAACGCACAAGATAAAATCTTTTTGTTTATTAAAATAGTTTGGTGATTATTTGTTTGTCCTAAGACATTATTATCATCATCAATCACATTTTTAATTTCTATTTTTTGTAAAATTTCACTGATATTTGTTTTATTTCAAATATTAGCAACAAAATTATAAAACAATAAAATAATTTGCTTTAAATTATTTTGGTATTGTTGACAAATATTATTCAATAAATTTTGTCAGTAATTTTGTTGTTCTATTTTTAAATAACTTTGTAGTTGTTTATAAGTACTAAATTCTGTTTTAAATTTAATTGCTAAATTAATATCTGCTTTGCTTAAAAAAGAATCTGTTAATTTTTTGATTTTATCTGTCTTATATTAGACTTCTTGCATTACTTGTTAAAAAATTGCAAATATTTGTAAAAAAGATACTAATAGAAAAATATAATTTTAATTAATTATGTTTTTTATTTAAAAATTTAATATTTTTCCACAACGAAAAATTAATTTATTATTTAAATTATTTAATTTTAAATAAATATTTTATGTTAAATATAATAGACTTCTTGCGATACCCTTTTTTATTAAAATATTATTATAAAATATAATTTATGAGGACATAAAAATATGAACAATAATAAATTTAATACTCTTAATGATAGAGAATGGTTAAGATTAACAGGAATAAAAAAATCCACTTTTAATAAAATGTTAGATATTTTAAAAGTTGCTGAAATAGAAAAATTTAAAAAAGGTGGTAAAACTAATAAATTATCATTAGAAAATAGATTATTGATGACTTTATTATATTGACGAGAATATCAGACTTATTTTCATCTTGGTAAAAGTTTTGATATTAGTGAGGCTAATTGTTATCGTAATATTAAGTGAATTGAAGATATTTTAATTAAAAACTCTGATTTTCAACAACTTGCTGGTAAAAAAGCACTAATAAATGATTATTTTAATGATAAAACTATTATTATTGATGCTACCGAAACTCCAATCCAACGCCCAAAAAAGACAAAAACAATCTTATTCTGGTAAAAAGAAAAAACACACGATCAAAACACAAGTAATTATCGAACAAGAAACCAAAAAAATTATTGCAACAAGTTTTTCGCTCGGAAAAAAACATGATTATGCTTTATTTAAAGAATCAAAAATCCCAATTTTAAAAAATACCAAATTAATAGTTGATAGTGGTTATCAAGGAATACAAAAAAATCACAATAATGTTCTAATACCTACAAAGAAAACAAAGAAAAACCCTTTAAACAAAGAACAAAAGCAATATAATAGACTAGTTTCAAAAATGAGAATTATTATTGAAAATATTTTTGCTATTCTTAAAAAATTTAAAATTATTAAAGAAAAATATCGTAATCGAAGAAAAAGATTTGGTTTAAGATTTAATTTAATTGCCTCAATTTATAATTTACAATTATTATATTTAACATAAAATATTTATTTAAAATTAAATAATTTAAATAATAAATTAATTTTTCGTTGTGGAAAAATATTAAATTTTTAAATAAAAAACATAATTAATTAAAATTATATTTTTCTATACAAATATTTGCAATTTTTTAACAAGTAATGCAAGAAGTCTAATAATTTTAAATTTTTTAAGAATAGCAAAAATATTTTCAATAATAATTCTCATTTTTGAAACTAGTCTATTATATTGCTTTTGTTCTTTGTTTAAAGGGTTTTTCTTTGTTTTCTTTGTAGGTATTAGAACATTATTGTGATTTTTTTGTATTCCTTGATAACCACTATCAACTATTAATTTGGTATTTTTTAAAATTGGGATTTTTGATTCTTTAAATAAAGCATAATCATGTTTTTTTCCGAGCGAAAAACTTGTTGCAATAATTTTTTTGGTTTCTTGTTCGATAATTACTTGTGTTTTGATCGTGTGTTTTTTCTTTTTACCAGAATAAGATTGTTTTTGTCTTTTTTTGGGCGTTGGATTGGAGTTTCGGTAGCATCAATAATAATGGTTTTATCATTAAAATAATAATTTATTAGTGCTTTTTTACCAGCAAGTTGTTGAAAATCAGAGTTTTTAATTAAAATATCTTCAATTCACTTAATATTACGATAACAATTAGCCTCACTAATATCAAAACTTTTACCAAGATGAAAATAAGTCTGATATTCTCGTCAATATAATAAAGTCATCAATAATCTATTTTCTAATGATAATTTATTAGTTTTACCACCTTTTTTAAATTTTTCTATTTCAGCAACTTTTAAAATATCTAACATTTTATTAAAAGTGGATTTTTTTATTCCTGTTAATCTTAACCATTCTCTATCATTAAGAGTATTAAATTTATTATTGTTCATATTTTTATGTCCTCATAAATTATATTTTATAATAATATTTTAATAAAAAAGGGTATCGCAAGAAGTCTAATCAAGTTAATATTTTTAATGACATAACAAAAAATAATCTTATTTCAACCATTACAACAGCACACGGAAGACCACCACAAATTGCATTGCCAATTAAGGATTATGGTAATTTTATTGTTTTACCAAGAGCAAAAGATGGTTTACTAGTTAATGGATCATATAATCGGTTTTGAAAAACAGGAAATAATTATATGGGAACAATCGCAGCAAGTAATATCAATAAAATCATCGTTGATAACCATAAATTACAAGAACAAGATAGTAGTAAAATACTATCTTTTTTAATTGATGAAAAAAAATACTTTTTACGAGTTTTAACTCCACGAGAATGTTGATTATTAATGGGATTTAGTAATAAAGATTTTAATAAAGCAAGCAAAGTTGTTTCAAAAACCCAACTTTATAAACAAGCCGGCAATAGTATTGTTGTTAATGTGTTAGAAAAAAAACTTTATAGCAATGTTTCAAATAGAAAGGAAAAATTAAAGATGCAAAATAAAAGAAAAGTTTGGTGAAAATGACTTTTATATCCTTTAACAATTATTATTGGAATTTTGTTGCTAGTAATTCCCCCTATTTTGTTTTTAATTTCCCTTGGAATTGATTGTGATTTTATGTTTGGTGATTTATTATTGCATTTATTTTGTTTACCTTTCGAAAGGAAAAAAATGACTAAGAAAAACAATATTAAAAATTATTTTAATAATCAACAGCAACATTATCGAAAAAAGAAAAATATTTATTAGACTTCTTGCGATACCCTTTTTTATTAAAATATTATTATAAAATATAATTTATGAGGACATAAAAATATGAACAATAATAAATTTAATACTCTTAATTATAGAGAATGGTTAAGATTAACAGGAATAAAAAAATCCACTTTTAATAAAATGTTAGATATTTTAAAAGTTGCTGAAATAGAAAAATTTAAAAAGGGTGGTAAAACTAATAAATTATCATTAGAAAATAGATTATTGATGACTTTATTATATTGACGAGAATATCAGACTTATTTTCATCTTGGTAAAAGTTTTGATATTAGTGAGGCTAATTGTTATCGTAATATTAAGTGAATTGAAGATATTTTAATTAAAAACTCTGATTTTCAACAACTTGCTGGTAAAAAAGCACTAATAAATGATTATTTTAATGATAAAACTATTATTATTGATGCTACCGAAACTCCAATCCAACGCCCAAAAAAAGACAAAAACAATCTTATTCTGGTAAAAAGAAAAAACACACGATCAAAAACACAAGTAATTATCGAACAAGAAACCAAAAAAATTATTGCAACAAGTTTTTCGCTCGGAAAAAAACATGATTATGCTTTATTTAAAGAATCAAAAATCCCAATTTTAAAAAATACCAAATTAATAGTTGATAGTGGTTATCAAGGAATACAAAAAAATCACAATAATGTTCTAATACCTACAAAGAAAACAAAGAAAAACCCTTTAAACAAAGAACAAAAGCAATATAATAGAATAGTTTCAAAAATGAGAATTATTATTGAAAATATTTTTGCTATTCTTAAAAAATTTAAAATTATTACAGAAAAATATCGTAATCGAAGAAAAAGATTTGGTTTAAGATTTAATTTAATTGCCTCAATTTATAATTTACAATTATTATATTTAACATAAAATATTTATTTAAAATTAAATAATTTAAATAATAAATTAATTTTTCGTTGTGGAAAAATATTAAATTTTTAAATAAAAAACATAATTAATTAAAATTATATTTTTATATTAGTATCTTTTTTACAAATATTTGCAATTTTTTAACAAGTAATGCAAGAAGTCTATTATCAAAAAAGAAACAAATTTAACAAAAACAAATTTTTAAAATAACAAAGGAGGGCGAAAATATGAAAGGAAATAATACAGCAGATTTTAGTGGAATAATGGATGTTATTATATTATGAAGTAATGTTGTTTTAGGAGTATTTATGGGTTTAGCAGTTATTTTTGCAATTTGAAAATTAATTATTATTTTAATTTCAATAATGCGAAACGCTGATAATTCTGAGGCAAGAGGAAGCGATTTAAGTGCTTTAAAATGGCCGATTATAGCAATTATTATAATTTTTGTAATTGCTGTTATGAATGTTATTTTACAAGTTATCAAAACATATAACCCTAGTATTGGAACATAGTTGATAAAAAATGAAAGGAAGTGAAAAATTATGATAGTTAATGCACTATATAAACTAATATGATCGATTTTTGTACAAGGGCCATTGCAGTTAATTGCATCATTTAACACCGTTCTAAATTATTTAACAGGTGGTGTGGTTGGTGATTTAATGTTTGGATCAAAACAAGAATTTAGTTTTCAAAATATCCCAATGGCATTTTGATATTTTGTCATAACGGCTCTTTGTTTATTTTCCTTAATATTTACAATTACAATAATTAAAATTTTGTTTCAAGATGCCACCGAGACAAAAACAAAATTTATTGTTGCTTTACAAAATGGTAGTAAAGCGTTTGTTTTTATCTTTTTAATTCCAATCTTTTTCTTTTTGGCAAATTTTGCAATCGCTAACATTGCCAAAATGATTACATCGGGATTTGGTGGTGAAAATGGAAATATTGCAAACTACCTATACAATATCGGAAATACCAATTGAGATGGTAGCGGTGATAATATACCAAGTAATTATTCTTATCCTGACAATATTGGTGATTTTAATATGATTGCCGAAGTTTTTGGGGTGTGATTTATGTTGTTTGCAATGTTTATGATAGGAATTGTTTTGGTACAAAAAATAATTGAACTGTTTTTCTTATTTATTATTTCGCCATGAGTAATGATGATTATGACAATTGACAATGGTAAAGGAGCATTTATTTGAAAATATATGGTAATTGCAAAATTTCTAGCATCAACTGCCACTTTAACAGGATATTTTATTTTTATGACAACAATTCAAACAATTTTAAGCACTAATTTAGCAGGATTAGGCATTGAGGGAATTGGAAAATCATTGTTTGTAATTCTGATGATGTGTGGTGGTGGTTTAGCCGTAATGGCGTTTTCAGATGTTGTTGCTAACTTAATTGGTGAAGCAGCTGGTGTTCGCGAAGGAATGAGTTCAATGAAATCAACTGTTGCTGGTGGAATGATGGCAATGGGGGCTGGTAAAATGGCAGGAAAAGCATTTGGATTTGCCAAAAGCAAAAGAGCCAAACAAGCATTAATGAATGGCGGAGCAATGAACGAAAAAACAATAGACTTCTTGCGATACCCTTTTTTATTAAAATATTATTATAAAATATAATTTATGAGGACATAAAAATATGAACAATAATAAATTTAATACTCTTAATGATAGAGAATGGTTAAGATTAACAGGAATAAAAAAATCCACTTTTAATAAAATGTTAGATATTTTAAAAGTTGCTGAAATAGAAAAATTTAAAAAGGGTGGTAAAACTAATAAATTATCATTAGAAAATAGATTATTGATGACTTTATTATATTGACGAGAATATCAGACTTATTTTCATCTTGGTAAAAGTTTTGATATTAGTGAGGCTAATTGTTATCGTAATATTAAGTGAATTGAAGATATTTTAATTAAAAACTCTGATTTTCAACAACTTGCTGGTAAAAAAGCACTAATAAATGATTATTTTAATGATAAAACTATTATTATTGATGCTACCGAAACTCCAATCCAACGCCCAAAAAAAGACAAAAACAATCTTATTCTGGTAAAAAGAAAAAACACACGATCAAAACACAAGTAATTATCGAACAAGAAACCAAAAAAATTATTGCAACAAGTTTTTCGCTCGGAAAAAAACATGATTATGCTTTATTTAAAGAATCAAAAATCCCAATTTTAAAAAATACCAAATTAATAGTTGATAGTGATTATCAAGGAATACAAAAAAATCACAATAATGTTCTAATACCTACAAAGAAAACAAAGAAAAACCCTTTAAACAAAGAACAAAAGCAATATAATAGACTAGTTTCAAAAATGAGAATTATTATTGAAAATATTTTTGCTATTCTTAAAAAATTTAAAATTATTACAGAAAAATATCGTAATCGAAGAAAAAGATTTGGTTTAAGATTTAATTTAATTGCCTCAATTTATAATTTACAATTATTATATTTAACATAAAATATTTATTTAAAATTAAATAATTTAAATAATAAATTAATTTTTCGTTGTGGAAAAATATTAAATTTTTAAATAAAAAACATAATTAATTAAAATTATATTTTTCTATTAGTATCTTTTTTACAAATATTTGCAATTTTTTAACAAGTAATGCAAGAAGTCTAATGAACGCGATGGGTTCTGGTGGTGATTGAGGGGATAATGAAACAGCAAGCAGTCAATCTCGTCAAGAAAAACCGCTAGACTTTCGTCATTTCTGACACGCCACTGAGGGAATGAGTTCACGTGCTGGGATTGTTGGCTTAGCAGGCTTTGGACTTGGGGTCACAACCCTAGCAACAAGTAAACTAGTGGGAGCAGCTCGCGGAGGTGGAACAAAAGGATTTTTCCGCCAAATTGGAACTGGGATTGCAACACCAATTAAAGCAATTGGTAAAAGATTGAATCCACAATTGGCTAGCAAAGGAAATCAAGAAAATAAAAGAAATACAAAAGATTTAAGTGATTGAAAAACAGGGTCTTTAAACAAAAAACTAGGGAAAGTAGAAAACAAATTTACTAGCAAAAACAGTTTTTCATATGTGAAACCAACAGCAAAAAGTGAATTGCGACATAATAAAAAAATTAGAAAACAAAGTAATATAATTAAAAAATATGAAAAACAAAATAATAAATCAGACGCTAGACAGAAAAAATGAGATGAAAAAGCTACCAAAAAAGCAGAAAAGAAAAAGTCATAATTTAAAAAACACCTGACAAAAACAAAAAATACGGTATAATATAAATAAAAAGGAGTGATAAATTATGGGATTATGACGATTATTAGGTGGCGAAATCAACTGAGAGCGCGTTGCCAGAATGCAAAATAAAAAACATTTGAGAGAAATTCATAGTGCAATTATTGATGCACTCGGGGGGGAACTAATAATATCCCTCTAAGCATTGATAGATTAAATGATGATGACAAAAATAATGTCATGTGGGTATTAGAAAAGTTTTGTCGTAGTGTCCCAACAACCGCTAAATATCAATGATTAAAACAAGTAGATGGTATTGGGAATTTACACCCCAAAAGATCTGAATATAATCAAAAACATTGAGATCAAGTATGAGAATGATATGATGCCTATAAAAGCGGAGCAATTCCTTTTCTCGAATATCGCATTCAAATCAGAGAAAAAGAATTGGAAGAAGATGAAGATAATTTAAGATTTAATAAAGCACAAGTAGAAAAATTTGGTAAAAATCGTACTCAAATCAAATTAATTAAATCTTATGAAGAAAAAATTCCTTTAAGAAAAACAGAAATTGCTAAATTAAAAGCAGAATTGGAATCTTTAAAAGCAAAAGAAATGCAAAAGCAGCAAGAAATAAAACCTGACTTAACCCTTGAAAATGAAAATTTACGCTTAAAAAAAGAAATTTTAGAAATGGAACTAAAATTAAAAGAAGCAAATAGAGAAAGATAAATTGTATCAAATATCAACTTATCAAAATTTAATTTAGAAAAGGAGATATATTTTGTTTATGTATGAAAAAGGAAATAAAGTTATTGTAAAAATAACAAATATTACTCCCTATGGTGCTTTTTGTAGAGCAGGAAAGGCTGATGGTTTAATCCATATTAGTGAAGTTTCAGATTATTTTGTTAAAGATATTAAAGATTTTTTTGATATTGGTGATGAAATTGAAGTTGAGGTGCTTGATTTTGATTTAGTTAGGAAGCATATTAAATTAAGTTATAAAAATTGTCACCCTGAGTTATTAAAAACTTATGATAATGAAATTCAAGAGATAAAAGCAGCTTTTAAAAACTTAAATAAAAATCAAAATAAAACAGAAAATATTAAAAATATTAGTAAGACAAATGAAAACGAATAAATTAGTAAAAGTAATTAAATGTAAAGTAAAGGGAGAAAAATATGTTAGAAATTTGTTGTTCTAATAGAATTAAACAACGAGAGAATAAGAAAAAATATAAAAAGTAAAGGAGTTAAATTAATAAATGAATTATTTTGAAAATAAAAAAACAATTCCTAGATTTATTAAAAATAAAATTACTTTTATTAAAGTAATTTCGTTTTTTCAAATATTATTTTCTTTATTTTTATTCTTGTTTTTATCTTTCATATTATTTTTATATTATAACATTGATTATAAAAACAAAATTTTTAAATTAAATACAAATATTAATTTTATTTTTAATAAGATTGTTAAATCCCTTGAAATAGAATTAATTCCCTATCCATTTTTATTAATTTTTTTATTAATAATCTTTTTTCTTGTATTTATATATGGTTGTTTTAATTTAACAATGATAAAAAAACAAGCAAAAAAATATAAATTATGATTAAAAAATGATGAAAATACTATTCCAGAATTTATATATAGTGTATATAAAAAAAGTATTGTATATAAAATTATTGCTAATTGATTTTGCAGTTTTTCTTATATAGTTGGTGTAATTACATTGTCTATATTGATATGATTACAATATCAGTATATTAATAATGAAAATATTTTTTATTTAGGTTTTTGAAAAATAGGAACAATAAAAAATTTACAAACAGAAATAATAATAACTAGTTCATTAATATTATTATTTTTTGTTTTGCATTGTTTTTGTTTTATTCACTTTAAAAAAACTAAAACACAAATAATAAGTTATTGAGGAACAGATATCTTATCATTAGAAGAAAAAAAATATTTAAAAAGAAAAACAAATTGAATTTGTTTTATTATAATTGCTATATTATTAACAATTACATTATTTTCTATTTACATTATTATTAAAAAATTAAAAATAAAAAATAATAAAAAATTATTATCTTAGTGAAAATTAAATATATCTTAATAATAAACAGCAATTAAAGTAAAATTGCTGTTTATTATTTTGTCAAAATAGAAAGGAAAAATTAAAGTGAATGAAGAAATTACTTAGTTTATTATCTATATTATCGTTGTCTTTTGTAAACACGGTGAATTTAATTAGTTGTGGTAATATCTTTAATAACAAAACACATTTACCACCATCTAATTTAGAAAATGTTTTAAAAGTTAATTCAGAAACAAATATTGATTTAGAAAAAATATACTTGCCCCACTCTGTTTTAATACAACAGCGAGGATATAAAGGAACTTTTTTTAATAAATAGACTTCTTGCGATACCCTTTTTTATTAAAATATTATTATAAAATATAATTTATGAGGACATAAAAATATGAACAATAATAAATTTAATACTCTTAATGATAGAGAATGGTTAAGATTAACAGGAATAAAAAAATTCACTTTTAATAAAATGTTAGATATTTTAAAAGTTGCTGAAATAGAAAAATTTAAAAAAGGTGGTAAAACTAATAAATTATCATTAGAAAATAGATTATTGATGACTTTATTATATTGACGAGAATATCAGACTTATTTTCATCTTGGTAAAAGTTTTGATATTAGTGAGGCTAATTGTTATCGTAATATTAAGTGAATTGAAGATATTTTAATTAAAAACTCTGATTTTCAACAACTTGCTGGTAAAAAAGCACTAATAAATGATTATTTTAATGATAAAACTATTATTATTGATGCTACCGAAACTCTAATCCAACGCCCAAAAAAAGACAAAAACAATCTTATTCTGGTAAAAAGAAAAAACACACGATCAAAACACAAGTAATTATCGAACAAGAAACCAAAAAAATTATTGCAACAAGTTTTTCGCTCGGAAAAAAACATGATTATGCTTTATTTAAAGAATCAAAAATCCCAATTTTAAAAAATACCAAATTAATAGTTGATAGTGGTTATCAAGGAATACAAAAAAATCACAATAATGTTCTAATACCTACAAAGAAAACAAAGAAAAACCCTTTAAACAAAGAACAAAAGCAATATAATAGACTAGTTTCAAAAATGAGAATTATTATTGAAAATATTTTTGCTATTCTTAAAAAATTTAAAATTATTACAGAAAAATATCGTAATCGAAGAAAAAGATTTGGTTTAAGATTTAATTTAATTGCCTCAATTTATAATTTACAATTATTATATTTAACATAAAATATTTATTTAAAATTAAATAATTTAAATAATAAATTAATTTTTCGTTGTGGAAAAATATTAAATTTTTAAATAAAAAACATAATTAATTAAAATTATATTTTTCTATTAGTATCTTTTTTACAAATATTTGCAATTTTTTAACAAGTAATGCAAGAAGTCTATTATTTAAATTATTTAATTTTAAATAAATATTTTATGTTAAATATAATAATTGTAAATTATAAATTGAGGCAATTAAATTAAATCTTAAACCAAATCTTTTTCTTCGATTACGATATTTTTCTGTAATAATTTTAAATTTTTTAAGAATAGCAAAAATATTTTCAATAATAATTCTCATTTTTGAAACTAGTCTATTATATTGCTTTTGTTCTTTGTTTAAAGGGTTTTTCTTTGTTTTCTTTGTAGGTATTAGAACATTATTGTGATTTTTTTGTATTCCTTGATAACCACTATCAACTATTAATTTGGTATTTTTTAAAATTGGGATTTTTGATTCTTTAAATAAAGCATAATCATGTTTTTTTCCGAGCGAAAAACTTGTTGCAATAATTTTTTTGGTTTCTTGTTCGATAATTACTTGTGTTTTGATCGTGTGTTTTTTCTTTTTACCAGAATAAGATTGTTTTTGTCTTTTTTTGGGCGTTGGATTGGAGTTTCGGTAGCATCAATAATAATAGTTTTATCATTAAAATAATCATTTATTAGTGCTTTTTTACCAGCAAGTTGTTGAAAATCAGAGTTTTTAATTAAAATATCTTCAATTCACTTAATATTACGATAACAATTAGCCTCACTAATATCAAAACTTTTACCAAGATGAAAATAAGTCTGATATTCTCGTCAATATAATAAAGTCATCAATAATCTATTTTCTAATGATAATTTATTAGTTTTACCACCTTTTTTAAATTTTTCTATTTCAGCAACTTTTAAAATATCTAACATTTTATTAAAAGTGGATTTTTTTATTCCTGTTAATCTTAACCATTCTCTATCATTAAGAGTATTAAATTTATTATTGTTCATATTTTTATGTCCTCATAAATTATATTTTATAATAATATTTTAATAAAAAAGGGTATCGCAAGAAGTCTATTAATTCCCTCAGTTAATACATCGATATACATGTTTTGAAAATCATGAGTAAAATCTCTTTCAATTTTGTTTTCTCTTTTTAGTTGCTTATTTTCTAACTCAAGTTTATTTACATAATCAGGTGCTAACGACAATGTATTAATATGCACATCATATATTTTATTAATAATTTCTTGTTGAATTTTTTTATCATTTATTACATTGTATTTATTATGAACTTTATCATTACATTCAATTTCACTATCTGTAACTGACATCATTGAAGATACATCTAATAATGATTCTTTACCCTTATTGTTGTATTTAATGTGGATTTTAGGCTTATATTTTAAAACTTTACCATTTGCTTTATTTACTGTTTCAAACGGTATTATTTTATATAAGTGACCAGTTTGGCCAACTATAACATCTGGTTGTTTTTTAACATATGTAACATCTCATTGTTCTTTACCATTAATAGTTACTTTATTAATTTGTATTACTTTAGTATTCTTATTATTTAATTTTTTAGCCAATACATCACGATGAATTTTCCAAAATCATACAATATTATACATGCGATATTTTTTGCTCATTATGTATCCTCCTTACAAATAAAAAAATCACTTTACTAAGAAGTGATTTTACTCGTGCGCACTTATTTCTAAGTACATGGCTCATATGAGCAACTCGCACTTATATTATACTACACATTTTCTTTTAAAGTAAACCACTTTTTAGTAATTTTTATATAAAAAATAAAAACTTCGTGTCCCGACATAAACTTATACTAAAAAGTATTTGTTTAATTGCCGGTACCCGAAGTACGCTTTGGCATATTTATTTTTACAATAAAATTATAACATATGCCACATTTAATTTTAATTAAGAATTAAATTGGCTTTAATATCGTTTATAATTAATTCAATTTCAACTGAAAATAATTCAGCAAAATTCTGTTTAATTAATTCTTCTATAGATTGATCATCATCCTTTTTTTCATAGTATACATATTTTGAAATATCATTTAATTTATTTTTTTTGAAATTATTGAATCCATTACTTGTTCAAAAAGACTCTCCATTTCGTTCTGAATAGGTTTAGATAAATCCAATTCAGATATCTTTTCATCAAAAATAATATTTAGCTTAGTTTTACTATCATTCAATTCTATTCTAAACAAAAAGTTATTTTCTTCCATAAATCCTTGCCCTTTCATTAAATGCATCTTGTCCACCTTCAAGTATTTTTTCAGAAGTTTCTTCTCATAAATAAGAAGTTTCAGTTGAATTTAAATCTTCAAAATGTCTTAAAAAAGCACTACCAATAAATGTCTTATTTTCTGAACTATCGCCTGATAATTCTCTATATATAACTGAATATGGTCAAGTTCTAACTCCAATGTTTGCATTATGGGTAACAATTACAACAATCTTTCCAGATTTTGACAACTCATTAATTCTTGTTACTATTTCCTAGTTTATAAAAAAATTATCTAATGATTTATCTGGCTCATCTAAAAAATAGTATTCCTGTTCTCTGTATAAATAATTTGTTAAAACAATAATAACTTCTTCTCCGCTTGATGGAGTATGCGGAGTTTTGTTTTGATCTTCAATAATTGTTTTGTATCAAATAAAATGTTTATTAGATAAATCAATAATAGAATTTCCTTTTGTAAAATCTACTAGTTCATTTACTGAATCAATAAAATTTTTATTATATTGATTATCAATAATTTTTTTTAAATAAATCAGTAAATCAGTAGCTACTTTCTTAGTTATTGGTTTTTCGATTTCTCAATCTGATTTCTTTGAAGGATTAGTACAATATTTTTTAAAGAAATATAATTTTTTATTATCACTAACTTTTCCTAAAAACTTTTTATTTGAATCTACGCTAGAACAATTGATTATTTTAGTAATATTATTTCCTGTGTTTTTTCTAAAAATATAATTTTTAAAAAATCCAAGTTCTGATGGTTTCATCTTATTTTTTGAATTTTTATCAATAGTTTTTTTTATACATTCAACAGTTTTAAAAAGTAAAACTGTTGCTTTTAATTTTTTATATTTTTCTCAACGACTAAATTCTAATAATTCAATAATTTTTGATATATATACTACAGTTATATGGATGGGTTAAAATAAATTGGACAACAATAATGTGGAGTAAGGATTATAATTAAATTAATAAATGGAGGTGTAATTATGGCAAAGAATCATTATACCGATGAATTTAAACAACAAATTGTTAGTCTTTATAAAACAGGTAAAACAGCAAAACAATTGTCCAGTGACTATCAGGTCGGTAAATCAACAGTTTGAAAATGAATTCATGAATTCAATAATTCTGGTTCATTTAAAGCAAAAGATAATCGAAGCCCAGAAGAAAATGAACTAATTCAGCTAAGAAAAGAAATTAAACAATTACGAATGGAAAATGATATTTTAAAGCAAGCCACACTGATAATAGGCAAAAAATAGTAATTATTAAAAACAACAAAGAAAAATATGCAATTACTAATTTATGCAAAACACTAAAAGTTCCTAGATCAACGTTTTATTATCAATTGAAATCAAATAATCCTAAATCAAACTATACTATTGATAATGCTGTTATCAGTATTTTCTTAAAAAGTCGTAAAAATTATGGCACAAGAAAAATTAAAGTTATGTTAGCACAACAAAATATTTTATTATCACGAATAAAAATTAGTAAAATAATGCAAAGATATAACTTAATTTCCAATTATACAAAACTTAAATATAAACATCAAAGTAACAAAAACGCTACATACAAATATCATAATTTGTTAAATCAAGAATTTAATAATTATAAACTACATGAAGTTGTTGTCAGTGATTTAACACAAGTTGCTATCAATAGCAAATGATATTATGTGTGCTTTCTAATTGATTTATTTAATCGTGAAGTTATTGGTTATGATGTTAGTTCTCATAAAGATGCCAAATTAGTTGAAAATACTTTTAAAAAGCTTAGTTTTTCTTTAGATAATATTAAAATATTTCATACTGATCAAGGCAGCGAATTTAATAACAATATCATTTACAATCTTTTAACTAAAAACAATGTTGCAAAATCTTATAGTAAACCAGGCTGTCCTTATGATAATGCTGTTTCTGAATCAACCTATAAAATTTTAAAAACAGAATTAATTAAAAACAGAAAATTTAAAAATATTGAACAATTTAAATTAGAATTATTTGACTATGTTAATTGATACAATAATGTACGAATTCACAGCAAATTAAATTATTTAACACCAATTGAATATAAAAATCTTTACTCTACATAAAATTTGTCCAAAAAACCCTTGCCATTCCAATAACGTAATTTGTATCATTAAGATTTATTTTATTTTTATCCAAAATATTTAACGACTCTTCTAAATTGCATTTATCCGTATATAATTTTTTCATTTCGTTTATACACTGTTCAGGATTTTTATATAACATTTGTGTATCTATTCCTTGAACATTGAATTCCTGCCAAAAAATATATTTACTTACTTTATTCGTATTACAAAATGAAACCATATTAATATAATTCGTGACAACTTCATCAAGCTTAGGCAAATTTGAATTTTTCAATAAAATATTTAAATTTTGAATTTCTGAATTTAAATCTATTGGATTTAAAAATTGACTTTCTAACTCTTTTAGCAATCTATTATAATTATCATCTTTATGATCATACAAATCAATTTTAATGTTCTTAACTCGTTCAACTTCCTTCTTAATTTCTTCTAATATAATGCTTTTACCGCTTCCTCTTGAACCAATAATTATATTTGTATCATAATAAAGTGGAACTTTAATAGCATCTTGTCAAGTAGAAGGATGAATAGAAATCGTTCCAAACAATTTTTCTGATAACTTATTTTTCATAAAATTTAAATCTTTTTTAAAAAAATTAATTAAACTAGTAAAAGAATCAATTTTAATATGTATATCTGGGATTTTATTGTACTGAGGATTTAAAATATCTTTCTCATCAGATCCACATATTGCGGGAATACCTTTATGAGCTAAAATTCTGCTTGAATCCAAATTTGTTGTTTCAAAAAAATATATTGAATTTTCATCTGAAAATAAATTATAGTCATCTTTAGGCAATTCCTTTCCGCCTTTTTGATTATTAGGAATAAGACATATTTTGTTAAATTTACTTAATTTTTGAGTTAATGCATAAACAGGTATTGAAAAATTATTAGGATCTGTAATATTCAAAGATAAAACAAATTCATCTCATATTTTTTTATCTTCATTGCTTACTATAATATTCATATTATGGATTTTACCTTCACTATCCTCTATATCAATTTCAATCCCTGGAAGCAAAAGTATCCCCTTAGATTGAACTATGTCTTCTAAAAAATTAAATTGTTCTAAATCAAATAAATTATGATTTGTTATAGCAAGAATTCCAACTTCTCATCTTTCTAAATTAGACACAAATAAATCTACATTATGTTGATTTGAAATATCCAAATTACGATTATTTGTTTCGCCAGTTTTTACCGCAATAGTATGTTGATGCAAGTTAATTCTCATTATATATTATCTTCTTTCTAATTAATAAAAAAATATCTATTTCTATTTATTATGAACTACTTTTAATTCTAATTTTGACTTATAAAATTATTTTCCTTTATTAAATGGTTCTTTTTGCATATTGTACTCATTACTATTTTGGTTAGTTTTTTCTATATTAAAATATTCATAAAAGTTTTGTCCAGTACGTCCATCTTTAATTTCTGGATAGCATGATCAAGCATATTTAACTTCTTCTTCATTAACTCAGTTTAATACTCTTGCTTTATATCCACGTAATTCGATAGTTTCTAAATGAGTACGAAAATAAGCATTTTCTTTTTCTAATTGTTTTTTGTAACCTTTTTCGTTGATACCAAATCCTAGTGCTATTCCTAGTCCCATAAAACACCAACTTTCCATATATAATTATACACAATAAAAGTGGGAAAATTTATTTTTTCCCACTTTTATTATTCTGATGTTCCAATATTTTGAATTATAATGACTCACATGATTACGTACTCCTTCCTAATGCTGCAAGTTGATTAACTAATTCTCTTAAAAAATCAAAATGTTTTTGGCAAATTACTATGCAGTTAAAACTAGTGATAATTGCATATTGCGGTAATGATTGATCAAATTCTACAGTAGGACATACTTCACAAAATGAATCAGCAACTTTTGCTATTCTTTTTTCAATATGTAGTTTTTGAAAAGTTGGTTGATTATTCTTCATCTATCTAATTCCTTTCTATACTTTTTGAACTAAATGGTAAGAGTTATGTTGGTAGTATCAAGTTTGTTCTGCACCTGTTGTTTTAACTTTTTATAGTGATGTGCCACAACATACTTTTTACTCAACATACTACCTGCTCTTTGATAAAGTTTTTTAGCTAATGCTAAGTTAAATTTCATATCTTTAGAAAAAGAAACTATCGGATTTTTAACAAATCCTTTAATTTTGAAATGAATATCATCTAATTCATTTACTGTTGCTCCTTTCGCCTGAATTCTCTGCATATCAACTAAATAGTTGAACAAAAGTCTGGCAGAGTCGCTTTTGTATCGATTAGTTTGAGTTTCGCCAATTGCTTTTTTAGTATTGTCTTGATTACGTACTTCAATAAGATTTTTCTTTCCTCGATATTCTGTTTTTTGAAATAACTCTTTAGTTACTTCATCTAAATTAATTTCCTTGTTTATTACTAATCTGGTTTTCTTAGGTTTAATTAAATTCTTGCTTCTTCTAAATAAACGACATTTATAATCTGTTAAATTTTTCATTTTAAATGTCTTACCTTCAGTAACAGAATAAGGATTTTCATAAAACATTTTAGTAATATATTTACCCATATAAGAGGCTATTTTACCTATTGTGTCTGATTCCTCAATGTCACGTTGAGTAATTCTAATACAGGTATTAAAATCATGTGGTCATAATTTTTCAAGAACTTTTGAATTAAAGATTGTTTGATATTTCACAAATTTACCATCCTTAATTTTTTTAGTTGTAAGTTTTTCTAAATTCATATCTACAGTGTTTTTCAATAGACTTCTTGCGATACCCTTTTTTATTAAAATATTATTATAAAATATAATTTATGAGGACATAAAAATATGAACAATAATAAATTTAATACTCTTAATGATAGAGAATGGTTAAGATTAACAGGAATAAAAAAATCCACTTTTAATAAAATGTTAGATATTTTAAAAGTTGCTGAAATAGAAAAATTTAAAAAAGGTGGTAAAACTAATAAATTATCATTAGAAAATAGATTATTGATGACTTTATTATATTGACGAGAATATCAGACTTATTTTCATCTTGGTAAAAGTTTTGATATTAGTGAGGCTAATTGTTATCATAATATTAAGTGAATTGAAGATATTTTAATTAAAAACTCTGATTTTCAACAACTTGCTGGTAAAAAAGCACTAATAAATGATTATTTTAATGATAAAACTATTATTATTGATGCTACCGAAACTCCAATCCAACGCCCAAAAAAAGACAAAAACAATCTTATTCTGGTAAAAAGAAAAAACACACGATCAAAACACAAGTAATTATCGAACAAGAAACCAAAAAAATTATTGCAACAAGTTTTTCTCTCGGAAAAAAACATGATTATGCTTTATTTAAAGAATCAAAAATCCCAATTTTAAAAAATACCAAATTAATAGTTGATAGTGGTTATCAAGGAATACAAAAAAATCACAATAATGTTCTAATACCTACAAAGAAAACAAAGAAAAACCCTTTAAACAAAGAACAAAAGCAATATAATAGACTAGTTTCAAAAATGAGAATTATTATTGAAAATATTTTTGCTATTCTTAAAAAATTTAAAATTATTACAGAAAAATATCGTAATCGAAGAAAAAGATTTGGTTTAAGATTTAATTTAATTGCCTCAATTTATAATTTACAATTATTATATTTAACATAAAATATTTATTTAAAATTAAATAATTTAAATAATAAATTAATTTTTCGTTGTGGAAAAATATTAAATTTTTAAATAAAAAACATAATTAATTAAAATTATATTTTTCTATTAGTATCTTTTTTACAAATATTTGCAATTTTTTAACAAGTAATGCAAGAAGTCTAATAAAATATGAAAATGAACTGCTCCACGTTCTTGATATTCATAAACTAATAGCCACTTATATTCAGCATTTCTAGTTTTTAAATATTTATTAAATCTCATGTTAAACTTATTAAAAAACTCATTTGCAGTTTTAATATCTGTTAAATTTTCTTTAAAAGTTAACGTAATAAAGTAATCATTTGGCCTAAAATTCAGATAAACAAAATCTTGAATATTTTGTCTAAACCTATTTAAACTTGAAACTGATTTTGAAAAGTTTTCATCTTTTTCAGTTTCAGATGCCATATTTAGAATCGTAGTTTCACTAATTTTTTGTTTATTTAATGAATAAGAAATTGGTGCATAAACCGCTGGTCTAACTTCAATTCAATTGTCATCTTCATCTTTTCACATAACTGCTTTTTCAACTTTGATTGCAGATGGTTCATTCCATACTTTATATGGCATATTAGAAACTCTTATTCTTGCAACATCACCTACTTCTGTTAAAGTAACAACTGTTCTTCTTTCAAATTTTTGACCAGCTACGAAACTCATTTTTAACCTCCTACTTGACTTTTGTAGAATATTAAAAAAACGCCCATATTTATAGACGTTTTTCTAATATTAGGAGGTACCTAATTTTTTATTCTATCTTAAAAAAAGATTTTCAATTAAATTGATTAATCTTTTTTTGTTTCTTTTACTGTTTCTGAAGTTGATTCAGCCGTTGGTTTTGAATCTGCTGGTTGTTCACTATCTGGCACAAACATCATAATTTCTTGGTTTAATAAGCTAACATTATTAACCATAAATTGACCAGCTTGGCTTGCTAATGAAAAACGAGTTTTTTTCTTACTACGACTTCCTTCCGTATAATGAATAATTAACTGGTTAGTTTTATCGTTCCGTTCAACACGATTAATTTTACGAATTAAAATTCGTTCTCCTAAAAAAGCAATTTCTTTTTCATCAATTCCAATTGCAATTGTTTGTAAAAATAAGAAAATGTAAACACCAACAGCAACTGTCAACACAAAAGCAATTACAATAACCGCAATTACTGGTGCATTTGTTGCTGGCTTAATTACAAATTCTAATAAGAAACCAACAATAACAACTGGTAAATTAATTCCTAACACAGTAAATAAAATAATTAAAATCTTTTTGTTTACAAAACGTTCTTTAAATTCTTGTTTTGTAAAACTAATTAGATAACCAATAATTGACAAACTAACAGCAACAAATAAAAATGCTGCCATTGCGATTGAAATTATTGTTCCTTTCTGATCATCCATTTTATGCCCTCCTTTCTGGCAAAACAGTTCTATTTACGAACTTGTGCCATTACTTCAGTTGCAAAATCAACTTCTTCTTTTTCGATTCCTTCCCCAACTTCATAACGAATCATATCAACAACACTAACATCATTTGCTTTAATAACATCACTAACTTTTTGGTCTGGATTAACAACAAAAACTTGATCAAGTAATGAAATTTCCGCTAATTGTTTGTTTAAACGTCCTTCAACCATTTTTTCTAAAATATTATCTGGTTTTCCCACATTTTTAGGATCATTTTTTGCTTCAGTTGTTAAAATTGCTTTTTCACTTGCTAAAAAATCAGCTGAAATATCATCTCGCGAAATAAATTGCGGACGCATTGCTGAAACATGCATTGCCAATTGTTTTCCAATTGTTTCATCAATTTTACCATCAAACACTAATACTGTTACAATCCGTTGATTAGAATGAATATAAACTCCTAACGATTGAGTTTCTTGTAAATGTAATGTTTTAAAACGACGAAGGGTGATTTTTTCCCCAATTGTAGCAATTGTATGAACAATAACTGTTTCTAATGATTCACCATTAACTGATAATTGTAATGCTGCTTCCACTGTTTTTGGGTCATTATTTATTAAAGTTTCCCCAACAATTGCCATTAAATCTAAAAATTGTTTACTTATTCCAACAAAATCGGTTTCTGAATTAACTTCAAAAACAACTGTTTTATTTCCTTTTGTTACTAAACCAACTAATCCTTCCGCAGCAACACGGTCTGATTTTTTTGCGGCTTTTGTAATTCCTTTTTCACGCAATCAAGTAATTGCTTTTTCAATATTTCCATCTGTGGCTTCTAATGCTTTTTTACAATCTAACATTCCAGCCCCAGTTCTTTCTCTTAATTCTTTTACTAATTGTGCAGTAACTGCCATACTGATTCTCCTTTCAAATTTAATGCTGCTTGTATTGAAACTAATCAGTTAATACAATTTAATTTTTGTTATTTTTTTACTACTTTACTATCAACAATTGTTAAATGTTTACCTAAGGCACTAACCATTTCGGCTTTTTTTCCTTTTGGTAACCCAAATAGATTTCCTAAAGGTTCTAATTCATCAACTTTTAATTTTGTTAATGTTTTTTCTAAATCATTATCAACAACTTTGATTGTATTTAAATCAAAACTTGAAGTTGAGCTATCTGCTGTCCCTTTTTCAACTTTTGCTTTTGGTACTGGTTGTTCAGGGGCAACCGCTACTGAAGCAACTTTCTCAGTCTTTATTTTTGGTGCTGGTTGTTCAGAACCCTGTGCTACAGTAGCAACTTACTCAACTTTTGCTTTTGGTACTGACTGTTCAGGTGCAGCCGCTACTGAAGCAACTTTCTCCCCTGTTCGATCAGGACCAACTGATGCTCTGGTTGTTGATCCTTCTGAACGATAATCACAGTTAGGCATATTACGATTAAATGAACGACGATTATCGTATTGACCACCACGTTGTCCACGATTATCCTCTCCTTCACGACGAACAAATTCATTTGGTTTAAATTGTGGTTCCGGCATTTTTAATCCCATTGCATCACCATATAAATCAGCAATATGATGGGTAATAATTGCAATTGAACGTGAAGTATCATCATTAGCTGGAATAACATAATCAATTGGGTCTGGATCAACATTGGTATCACAAATTGCAATTACTGGAATGCGTAATTTTCGTGCTTCACGCACAGCAATATGTTCTTCTTTTGGATCAACCACAAACAATGCTTGTGGCAATTCTTTCATTCCTTTAATTCCACCTAAAAATTTTTCTAGTTTTTCTTTTTCTTTTTTAATTAACATTTGTTCTTTTTTTGGTAATAATTTTAATTCACCATTTTTTTCTTGGCGTTCAATGTTTCATAAACGCTTCACTCGTAAATGAATTGTTCTTAAATTAGTTAATGTTCCCCCTAATCAACGTTGATTAACATAAAAAGATTCGCAACGCTCAGCAGCGTCTTTAACAATTCATTTTGCTTGTTTTTTTGTTCCAACAAATAAAATTTTTCCTTTACGCGCAGCAATTGATGCCATTAATTTTTTAACATCTTCTAATCGTCATAATGTTTGTTGCAAATCAATAATATGAATCTTATTTTTCTCACCATAAATATATGGTTTCATTTTTGGATTTCATCTTTTTGTTTGGTGCCCAAATTGCGCACCAGATTCTCATAACATTTCTCTTGTTAATTCTTTTGCCATATTTCTATTAAATCCTCCTTTTCGTTAAAGCTTCCATTTATTTCTAACATTCACCACTATCTTATTAAAATAAATAGCACTGGGCAAATGAATCCATAAATGTGTATTGTATACCATTAATTTTTATTGAATACAAGCATTAAAATTATAACACACTTTATTTTAAACAAGCAAATAAAAAATGCTTTTTATCTTGGATAAAAAGCATTTTTAGCTGTTCATTTTTATATGGCTGTTCATTTCGATAAAAATTATCATTTAAATTAAAAATTGTTTGTTTTTCAAATTTAATAATTTTTTCAGTAGTAAATAAGTAAATCAAAAATAACAATCATTTTTTAATTTAACATTTTCAATTTCCAATTATTAGGATTAATTTCTTCTTTTGAATGGTTATTTAAAGTTAAATTACGATTAAGTTCTTGTAACATTAAAACTTCAATTAAATCTAAGTCATCTTCTTGATAAATGGCATTGTGCTCATTGGCAAAAAGCTGGCAAAGATAAAGCATTAAAACAAATCAAACAAATAAATCAGCAATTACGGTTGCGACTGATCAAGCTTGATGCAATAGTTGCCGAATTTTAATATTATCATCAAGCACAAATGGTAGTGAAATTTTTGTTGAACTATTAAGCAAACTAAATAAAACTAAAATTGTTACAAAGCGAATAATGTTACTTTTTTCATCTTGACGTGTTAAAAACCCACAAAGTTGTAAAATCACAACAAAAAGTAAGATTACTAAACAAGTGAATAAAATAAATAAATCTTTATCATAACGATTAATATTATTTAAATTATTAACAATAACTGGACCAATAATAATAAACGGTGAAGCATAAACAACATATAATAGAATCGATACTAACCGACGATTATTGACAATTATTCCTAAGGTAATTGTTAACTGCACATATGAATATCCCGTTAACAAAGTTCGATAATAACTCGGATCAATTGAAAGATCAGGAACTAACACTAAATTCCAAATGATACTGCTAAAGAAAAAGACACTAATCCCACCAACAATTACCATAAAATTTAATAAGCCATGGCGAGCACTGATCTTTTTACTTTTATAATGTAAAAAAGTTCATGAAGAAAGAATTGTAAACAAGAAAAAGGCAGAAAAAATAAACATTCATAAGAAAAATTTAAAGACACTATCAGCAGCATATCTATTGTTAAGAATTCATTCTCGTAAAAATGAATTGTCTAAATAATCTTTAAATAAGATATCATCAAATGAATAATACATTTTTGCCCCTCCTTTACAAAACAAACTTACCCATCTCTAATTATACTCTACTTTTCTAAAAAAGATAAAAAAACAACTTTTTATAAAAAATTGTTAATATGTTGATCAAATTGCAAAACCAACACTATAATCGCGTTCGTGACTAAGTGAAACATGAATAACTTCATTTTCTCCTAACGGTACACCTTCAACATATAATTTATTATCATCTTTTAACTTAATTGTGACTTCGTTTAAAATTAACTTTATTTCTAACGCTTTAATTAATGCTTCTTTCGCCGCTCACCGACCAGCCAAAAACTGGCGTTGGTGTTCTTTATCCATTAATGTTTCATATTCTTGCAGTTCACTGATACTTAATAATTTCTGGCTTAATACTGTTGATGGTTTAATTCGCTTATTTTGGACAATATCAATTCCAACATTTTTAATCATCCTCAATGCTCCCCTCTTTTTATCTTAGTAATATTTTAACAAATTGATTAAAAAAATGATATAATAATTTAAAGAAAGAAAATAATGGGGACAATCATATGAACAATGTTAGTTTTAAGAAAGTTGATCCGAAAGTTATTCAAGAAATTATTAACACTTACCAAACGTATGAAATTAATAATACTGATCCTAATAAAGTTAATGTTTTTAATAAAAGTGGTATTACAATTAGCATTTATAAGACAAATAGTGTTTTATTCCAAGGCTATCAAGCCGATAAAGAAGCGGCAAAATTTTTTACAATCCCAATAACCCCCATCATTCCCGCTAGTCAAACAACATCTTATTTTGAAAAAGATGTGATTGGAAATGACGAAGTTGGGGTTGGTGATGTTTTTGGTCCCCTTGTTGTTACTGCCACTTATTTACCGCCAACAAGTTTTCAACAACTAGTAACATTACCAATTAAAGATAGTAAAAAAATGACAACTGAACAAATTATGACCCTAGCACCAATCATTCAAAAACTTGTTCAATCGGTAACCGTTGTGATTGATAATAATCAATATAACCAATGATATACCCAATATCAAAATGCCCATGTTATTAAAGCGCTAGCCCATAATCAAGCCTTAGTCCAATTATTATCAATTTATCAATTAACAAATAAGACAATTTTTATTGACCAGTTTGTTAATGCGACAAAATATTTTGAATATTTACAAAAAATAACTCCTGTTGTTAAAGATAATGTAGTTTTTATTACGAAAGGCGAAGAAAAATCCTTAGCAATTGCGTGTAGTGCCATCCTTAGCCGTGCTACCTTCTTAACAACGATTAAAAACCTTGAAACAAAATATCATCTAAAGTTACCGTTAGGAGCAAGTGAAAACGTTAAAGCTTTAGCACAAAAATATAAAGCAACACGTCCGCTTCGTGAATATCAACATTTTTTAAAAATTCATTTTAATTTAAAAGCAAAATAATCCTTTCGAAGGATTATTTTTCATCTTCAGCTAACCGCAGCATTTCATCAGTAATTGGTTTTTTATTTAATTTCAATGGTTTATGGTGCTTTGCTAAATAAGTATCTAAATCACTTTTTGAATACTTATGATTATTTAAACATAATGTCGCAATCACAACATCAAAGATTGGCCCCGCAATTCAGATTCAATTAAAACAAACTAAGGCAATTGAACAAAACCCGACAACAATTCGCGCTCAATAGAAGTTTGCTAAGCCTAAAACCGCAAATATTAAAGTAATAATACTAAAAATGATAATAAATACTAAATGATAAAACAATTTCATTCTTATAGGGATAATTAAGAATTTTTGATCAAACATTCCGTAAAACATAATATAAAATTGAAAAAATAATGTTAAATATCGCAACGACAATTGCTAAAATCATTGCAATTTTTCCCTTCCGATCTAACTGACGGTATTGTTTAATATTTAACATAATTTTAATTTGATCAACTTTAGTAATATTATTCTCTTTAATTTGTTTACGGAAATAAAATAAGTTATTAATCCAAATAAAGAAATATTGAAACGAGGTACATAACGTAAAAATTAGAACCGTACCAACCGCTAACATTGGAAACCCATTTGTCGCATAGAAATTTAAAAAGAAATATGAAAATAAGGTGTTATCTGGTTGGTAGATCAGCATGGCGAATATAACCACGAATTAAAATACAAATTAAGTATAAGAATGGGTATAAACAAATTAACCAGTAATTAGCTTTATGATGTGTTTCAAATTTATAAAAAGTATCACCAGCAGTGACAATATAACTAAAAATCATTACCCCTGGAATAATTGTGTGTAAAATAAAAGTTGAAATTCATTCATAAATAATCTGATTTTTAACAAGATCACCTTGGGCAAATAATCCAAACCAAAAAACCAGCATTGTCATCGTAATATAAACTGTCACCATTAACCGAATAATAAAATCAGGTTTAGTGTTTTTAAATTTCTTTTGAAATAAATAAAAAACAAAATAAACAAAAACAAGATAATTTGATTGGGTTGTAAAGTAAGCATAATAGTGGCTTAACCGTTCCCCATATGATGATAACTGGCCATAAATCCCACTCTTTGTTTTTAAAACTAAAATAAAATCACACACTAAAAAAATAAAAATTATCATAATACCAATAATTCGGTAAATAAATAACTTGCGATCGGTAAAATATTTTTTCATTTATCAAAAAGAACCTTTCTAATTAATAGTTAATAAGAAAATGGTTTAATATTTATTTTGGTTGGCACGTTACAGTGATACTAATAACTGGTAACGATCGATAGCTAACTTGGGCTTGGTCAAACATTCGTTTGGCTGCTTTGTTATCATCAGTACCAACATATTTATCATCATCATAAATGACTTCTTTAATTCCAACTTGAATGATAATTTTAGCACATTCAGCACAAGGAAATAAGGTTGTATAAATCCGACAATTTTCTAAGTTAGTATGAGCACTTAAAATGGCATTTAATTCCGCATGCGCAACATAAGGATATTTTGTTTCTAAATATTCTCCTTCCCGTGCTCAGGGAAATTCATTATCATTTAAACCACGTGGTAAGCCATTATAACCAGTGGCAATAATTTGACCAATTTGATTAACAACACAACTACCAACTTGCGTGTTCGGGTCCTTACTACGCATCGCACAAACATGCGCCACACTTAAGAAAAAGTCATCTCACGATAAGTAATCAGTCCGTTTTTGTGCTGTTAACGGTGTCATAAAACCATTCCAAACATATTGATAATATCCTTTGTTGTTTGCTGATTAGATGTTAAGAAATTTGGTCAATTATTTTTTGGATAGAAATAATAATTACCCAACATATTTTCAATGCTGCCCCGACTGACTAAACCGGCGCGGTAATAACTTATTAAAGCATCAATAACATCACCATTATATTGTGGCACATAACGTCGTCACGATAAAGTAACAGCAATCACAGCAATCATCACAACAACAACCAAAACAGGATACAACATTGTTCAATTGATGCGATTTGTGCGATTAAACTCTAAACAATAACCAATGGCACTACCCGCGAAAAAACCAACAAAATTAATTAAATAATATGAATAACCTAAAAATAATGGCATTAATAACAATCACATCACTACAACTAGTGTTCGTTGATTTGCAATTAGCGCTCCTAAATCATCTTTCCCATAATTATAACTAAATAAAGCACCCCATAAGATTGCTAATAAAATTGTTGACCCACCAAAAATTCAATTTGGTAACACTGCGGCTAAAAATAACCCTGCTAATGGCACCCCAAAAATTAAAATAATTGCTAACCGTCATCGTCCTAATAATGCTTCAGAATAACGAGCGACACTAAAAATCATAAATAAGTTGAAAACAACCAAAAATGGATTACCAAAAAATAGAATATAAGTTCATAATCTTCACCATTGATTACTTCAAATTAATAAATCACGGGTAATACCCCCGTAAACAAGGGCCGTGGCATTGGCACTTAAGTCTTTCGTGTTAAAAATTTGCGCTCCAAAAAAGATCCCAACAATTGGAATAATTAATAATAACGCAATTAAAACTCATGTTACCCCTAAATTATTAACACTTAACTTATCACTTAATTGTTTTAAGTTTTTTGTTAATTTACTATTTGGATCTTTAATTCCATCTAAGATTTCTTCTGGTGACATCCCCGCCATTGAACTATCATCATTGTTATCTTCTAACATTGTAATTTTTGGATAATAATTACTTAACCGGTCAAGATAATTATGACTATCAACAAATAAAACAACATCCCCATTATCTTCCTTATAAACTTGCGAACGATTTTCAATTAAAACAACTGACAAAATAGAAAGTTTTACTCGTTGAAATTTTTTATTTAAAAAAGCCTTTAAATCTTGGACCACTTCATCAACACTAACATATTCTTTAAATTCACCACTAAAATCATCAATAATTTTAATTATTTGAAATTCTTTACTATCAACTTTATATAAATAAACATTATTATTACCTCGGGGTTTATTTTTATAAACATTATATTTCTCTTGTTTAAAAAAATAATCAACCAATGATAACTTGTCTTTATCAAAACTCATTGTTTCCTATCCTTTCGTGCGTAATGCTGCTAATTTATTTTCAAATTCCAACGGTAATGCTGCTGATACCGTAATTGGAAGATTTGTAATTGGATGCATAAAAGTTAACTGATAAGCATGCAAATATTGGCCAAATGATTCCTTTTTATCAGCGACCGTCCCATATAGTGGGTCACCAACAACCGGATGATTAATATACTTTAAATGCGCTCGAATTTGATGCGTGCGACCAGTTTCTAACTCACACTCTATATAAGTATAATCATTAAAGCGCTCAATTACAAGAATATTAGTCACTGCTTTTTTAGAATTTTTGGCTGTGACAACCATTTTCTTGCGATCTTGCGGATCGCGACCAATTGGCGCATCAATTTTTGCTTGCGTTTCAACAATATTACCATGCACCAGGGCTAAATAACGTCGTTGTAATTGCTTTGTTTGAATTTGTTCTTGCAATTGGTGATGAATAAAATCATTTTTAGCAATAATTAATGTTCCTGTTGTTTGCCGATCAATCCGATGGACAATTCCTGGTCGCAATTCACCGCTAACAGTTGATCAATCTTCACTTCGGGCAATTAAAGCATTAACTAAGGTGTCATTTAAATGCCCCAGGGCAGGATGAACAACCAAATTATTTGGTTTATCAATTACCAATAACACATCATCTTCGTACAACACTGTTAATGGCATTGCCATTGGCGTTAGGTTTGTTGTTGATGGCGATGGTAAAGTAACAGTAATTGTATCATTAACTTGGACAAGATAATTTTGGTGCACAAATTGGTCATTAACTTGGACTTGGTTTTGAGTTATTAATTCTTGAATTTTTGTTCGTGAGAAGATCGTTGCTGTTGTGGCAAAATATGCGACTAACACTTTATCAATGCGCCCACTTGTTGATGCAACAAAAGTAATTTTATTCATTATTCACAATACTTTCTTCGCAATTACTTCGCGCACGGTCACGATAAAAGCGCGTAATTTCAATGATAATTGCTAATACTAAAACAACAACCCCAAATGTTACTCAAGTATCAGATAAATTAAAAATACTATATGGTGGAAAGAGAATTCATACTAAAAAGTCAACAACTCCCCCTTGGTTTCACATACGATCAATTAAGTTACCAAACCCACCACAAGTTATCATAATTAAACCAATCGCTGCTGTTTTACTATTAATATATAAAAACACAATAAAAGCTAATATCGTAATTAGCACCGCACCAATAATTGTTGCCACTAAATTATCAGCATTTGCTCCAAAAGCAATGCCTTTGTTAATAACAAACTTAAAATTAATAAAACCATCAAGAAACTTAACTTCTGGGGCATAAGGATCATGGGATAATAAATGAAAGGCTAATTGCTTTGTAATAATATCTAAAATTAATAAACCAATAAAAATTGGTAAGCAAATTTGGAGCTTAAATTTTCAAATATAATTTCGACTTTTAAAATGTTCACCAACATCATGCCAAAATTGCTTTGTACGTTCTCTCATTCTTTCTAACTCCTTTTATTTCATTGCTATTATTATCGCACATTTTTTGCTAATAAAACATTAAAACAACGATCACAAATATCATTATTTTCCGCATTTAAATGTTCGTAAATCATTCAACAACGCTGACATTTAAAGCCATCTTTTTCTTGCGCTGTAATATAACTTGTTTCATATTCAGTTAAATTATTATGCTTAGGAGTAAAAATAATTTCACTAACAATAAAGATTTGATGTAAATCAGCAATTGTTGCTAATTTAGCATAAGCTGGTTTTAAGGCAATCGTTAATTGACATTCTAATGATTTTTTAATTTCTTTCTGTTCACGACGATATTCTAGCTCTTTGTTGACATCATCACGTAATTTTAACACTTGTTCTCACTTTGCCACTAGTTCTAAACTAATTGGTTTACTAAAAACAAAATTTTCTTCCAAATGAACAGAACTTTGTTGGTGTGGATACTTAATGAACTTGTGACTTTCTTCAATTGTATGCGGAATAATTGGTTTTAACGCATCACTTAAAATACGATATAAGTAATATAACGTTGTTTGGACTGCTCTTCGGCGCGATGAAGTCATTGCTTCAATATATAAAATATCTTTTGTAAAATCTAAATAAAACTTCGATAATGTTGTTGTCACAAAGTTATTAATTAACATATAAACATTATTAAAGTTAAATTCTTCATAGTTGCTATTAACTTTTTGCTGAAATTCACGCGCTAAGTGTAAAACATATCAATCAACTTCTGCTAAATCATCACAAAGATCAGTTGCGGGGTTAAAATCAGTTAAATTAGCTAATAAAAAGCGCAACGTATTACGGATTTTTCGATATGCTTCCGCCACTTGTTTTAAAATATCTGGCCCAATTTTAACATCATCACGATAATCAACTGCAGCCACTCACATTCGTAAAATATCAGCACCATATTGAGCAGTAATTACTAACGGCGAAATAACATTTCCTAATGATTTACTCATCTTACGACCTTTTTCATCATTCGCAAACCCATGTGATAAAACAATTTGATATGGCGCATGTCCGGTTGCAACAACAGAAGTAATTAAAGAAGAATTAAATCATCCGCGAAATTGGTCAATCCCTTCTAAATAAACACTGACAGGATGTGGTAATTGGTGTGCTTTTGTCACGGCTAAATTACTAACTCCACTATCAAACCACACATCCATAATATCTTGTTCTTTGCGTCATTGTCGCTTTTGATAAGCTGGTGGTAACAATTGATCAGCAGTTCATTCAAACCAAATATCTGTTGTTTTTGCTTGTTGAAATAATTTAATAACATGGTCAATCAATTCTGAATTAAATTGCAGGACATTATTTTCATCATAAAAAGCAATAATTGGCACCCCTCATAACCGTTGTCGTGAAATACATCAATCTTGGCGATTTTCAATCATTGTTTCCATTCGTTTTGCTGCTCACGACGGATTTCATTGTACCTTTTTAATTTCAGCTAACAGTGCTGGTTTCATTTTTTTAATTGATACAAACCATTGGGCAGTGGCACGATAAATAACTGGTTTTTTTGTTCGTCAATCAATTGGATGTTTATGCTTAATAAATTTTAATTTTAGTAAAGCCCCCTCTTGTTCTAACCGTTGACCAATCATTTTATTAGCATTTTCATAAAAAACACCCGTTAATGTTTCATCATTGACTTCTTTCGTATATTTTCCCTCATCATCTAATGGGGCAAAAATTGGAATATTATTGGCACGAGCAATGTGATAATCATCTTCACCAAATCCCGAGGCAGTATGAACAATCCCTGTTCCAGCTTCAGTTGTCACATGATGGCCAAGAACAACGATACTATCACGATCATATAACGGATGTTTCGTCACAATTCCAACTAAGGCAGTTCCGCTAACTTCTTGTAAAATGTGAACCTCTTCTCATCCAATCGTTGTTTGAATCGCTTCTAATAATGCTTTAGCAACTAAATATTTTACCCCCTGCACTAATACTTCAACATAAACAATTTCTGTGCCAACAGCTAACAACTGGTTCATTGGAATTGTTCATGGTGTTGTTGTTCAAATAACAATTTTTGTTCCGGGACTAATTAGACTATTTCCCGTTGTAACATTAAAAGTAACATAAATTGAAGGCGCTGATAATTCTTCATATTCAATTTCAGCTTCTGCTAAAGCTGATTCACTTGATGGTGATCAATAAATTGGCTTTAACTGACGATAAATTAATTGTTTTTGAACCATTGTTTGAAATAATCGTAATTGTTCTAATTCATATTCTAAATCTAAGGTCACGTAACGGTTTGTGAAGTCACTAAATAACCCCAAACGACTAAATTGTTCAATTTGTTTATCAATTTGCTCTAAAGCATATTTTCGACAAATTTGTCGAAAAGCAACGGGCGGTGTTGTTTTACGATCAACCCCACTTTTAACAACGGCTGTTTCAATTGGCAAACCGTGCGTATCTCACCCACAAATTCACGGACTGTAGTAACCCTTTTGGTTATAATACCGAACAATAAAATCTTTTAAAATTTTATTTAAGGCATGACCAACATGCAAGTCACCGTTAGCATACGGCGGACCATCATGGAGAATAAATGGTGGCTGATGAGCATTATGGTGATAACGCCCCCCCACAACATTATTACGTAATCATTCCAGTTGAATTTTTGGCTCTTTTTCAGTTAAATTTGCTTTCATCTCAAATAAAGTGTTTGGTGTTAATAAGGTATCTTTATAGTTCATCAAAATCATTCCTTTCTGTCATAAAAAAAGTAAGACTATAAGAGCGCTAATAACACGCGGTACCATCTTACTTTATAAATATCTTGGCAATATTTACCTTTTTTTACAATGTTTGTTTAGTTGTAAAAACAAGGGATAATTATTTGGGTTTTATAATTAGCTCTCATCATCCTAACCTTGCTGCGATAAAAGGGCCAAATAATTGTGGTTTGTTTTCTTATAAATAAATCTTACACTATTTATCTAATTTTGTTAATAATTTCTTTCTTAATCATTTCCGTAATCCGTTCCCCATCATTAATTGAAAAAGCATAAATTCGTTTATTACGTTCTAAGAACTCATCAATTACTTTTAAGACATTTTGCGGATTATGACGGTGATCATCAATTGCTTCTAATAATACGGCAATTTCATCTTTAAACGCATATGAAAAATCAACCGCTTTCATAATAATGCGCCCAGCGTTATGACTAGCAACTTCAAAGGCTTCCCGCGATTTCTCAATGTTATAGCGCGAAATATGCTCTAAATGTTGTAATTCTTGCAACCGTTGGACTAATTGGCGATTATCATATGTTAACTTTTCAATAATTTTATTTTGTTCACGAATAACTGTTCGTAAGTCTCTATCTTGTTCTGCCATAACTTCCCCTACCTTTTATGCAAATTTTGCAATTGTAATTCGATAATGTTGATTTTTGCTCGGAATAATTTCATTAATTTTAAAACGACCATACCGCCTTATTGATATTATAATATCACAAGCAACTTGAAAAGTCTTATTATTTACCACCGAAAAATTAACATAAACATTATCTGCTTCAACATAAGCTTGCCCTTTTTAGCGGGACAAATTACAAATCGCACTAACAATTGCATCTAACCGTAAACTTTTAACTGTTTTAGTAAAAATCGTAAACTGGTGGTCAAGGACAACGGGTGATGGTACTTCGTGTCATGTTAGAACATGCTTTTGAATTACCATTGGTGTATTAGTAAACACTGGTCCAATTTTTGCTAAAACACTTAAAGATATCATGGTCGCAGTAACATATAAATCACCAATTACACGCAAATCTAACTGTAACTGGTTTAAAATGAACCCCAGCGCAAGATGATGTTGTAAAAATAGTGGGAGTTGGTTGCGGGGTTGTCAGAATAATCGTATTATCCTGGGTACTATTAAAAGTAACCGTCTTCCGAAAGCCATTCACAAATGGTTCGTGAATGCTATAATCGGTAATTTTTTCTTGGCGAAGGATTGCCGTTAAAATTGCTAATTGGCGTAAGTCAAGAAAACCAGTTGCAACAATTTTTCCTTGGCGTGCTTGAGCACACCAACCCTTAATTTTATTAATTAAATCATAATCTTGCTGGCAATGTTGTAATAATTGAGTTTTATTAAGCATCTTTTCTAATCATAAATTGATAAGTCTTATGTTCTAACTTTTGAACATCCCCATCAAACGCATACATTACCCCGGCCATAAAATCTAACAACCGAATTCGCTCTTCTTTTGATAACTTTTCCAAATGAACAACTAACTGTCCTTTGCTTAATAATAAATCAGCCATTTTCGGAGCATCATTATAACTATCCGCAACAAAACCAGTGCTTATCGTTGAACTAGTTTCATCACTAGTTGCAACGTTCGGCACTGGTTCTGACGCATCAAAAGTAACCTTTTGAAAAGGAACGGTTGGTGCTTGTGGGGTGTTATCTTCTTTGCGATCGGTTTGGACAATTGGTTCAACAGCAGTGTCATTAAAATCAATTCGTGGTTGAGAATCGTAAATACTTTTAGGTTTTTTCTTAAAAATGCTCATTATTATCAACTACGACGAACAAATGGTGGTAAATCATCATCATCATCAGCTGATCGATTATTCTCATTGACATGTTCTTTTCACGCATTGATTCGACGGCTGGCATTTGCTGTTTCGCGGCCAGCATTTTCTTGTAAATTATTAAAATAACTTGGGCGCTTACGGACAACATCTTGGTCTTCTGGATCCTCATCAGCATTTTCAGGTGGCGCTGTTTTTGATGAAGGTTCTTCATATTCTTCCACTGAAGCACGATAATTATTATCGGGGTTTAAAAAATTTTTATCTTCATCAAACCCTGTGGCAATAACTGTCACAATCATTTCATCATCTAGATGTTCATTAACAGCAGTTCCAAAGATAATATTAACTTCACCACCAATTGCCTGTTTAACAATGTCAACAGCATCATTAGCGTCATTTAAGGTTAATGTGTTTCCACCAGTAACATTAATAATGGCATCTTTTGCCCCCCGAATTGATGCTTCTAATAACGGTGAAATAATCGCCTTATTAGCCGCTTCAATTGCTTTGTCTTTTCCAGAACCAATTCCAATTCCAAACAAAGCATTACCTTTACTTTTCATTACCGTTTTAATATCAGCAAAGTCTAAGTTAATTAATGATGGTACCGCAATTAAATCGGTAATTGTTTGTACTCCCTGACGTAAAATGTTATCCGCCTCTTTGAAGGAATCCTTTAATGGCACGCCCCCAATAACTTCTAATAAGCGGTCATTTGAAATAATAATTAATGAATCAATATGTTTACGTAATTCATCGGTTCCTTGAATCGCATAACTGTTCCGAGCACGTCCTTCAAAAGAAAATGGAGTCGTAATAATTCCAACTGTTAATGCACCTTGTTCTTTTGCAATTTTCGCAATAATTGGGGCAGCCCCAGTTCCAGTTCCGCCACCCATTCCAGCAGCAACAAAAACCATATCAGCGCCTTTTAACGCTTCTTTAATTTCTTCTGCTGATTCAATTGCTGCTTGACGGCCAACATCAGGATTAGCACCTGCTCCAAGCCCTTTTGATGTTTCTTTCCCTAATACAATTTTATTTTTTGATTTTGAAACACTAATAATTTGGGCATCAGTATTTGCAACAATAAATTCAACCCCTTGGACACCAGCTTCAATCATTCTATTAACAGCATTATTACCAGCTCCACCAATGCCAATGACCTTTATTGACGCAACTTGTTCATAATTATCAAAATTGTCCATAACCTTAACTCCTCCATTTTATATATATATATTGTACTATTTATTTGATATTTTGGTAATATTTTTGATGATATTGTTGTGAACTATTAAAATGTTGTTGATTAAGATTCACGACCCCTTGTGGTGTTCCACCAGAACCACCTGGTTGACCATTCTCATTCGGTGGTAACATTCGCTGTTTTTTATCAAGATTATTATTTAGATAACGAATATAGCGATGATCAACTGATTGAACATTTGTTGCGCTAACTTTGTTTGCTAAATGTTGATAGTAGATATTCCCTAAGAGACCAGTCGTTCATGGTTCTTTTGCCCCTAATGTTGGCGCCGTATAAACTGAAATATTACGATCTTTATTTAAAGACAATAAGGTTTCTTTAAACCCACTAATTCGTAAAATTTCACCAATAACAACAATTGGATAATGATAGCGCCCTAAGCTATGTGCCAATTTTTCATTTAATGTTTCCATTTCTTCACTTAAAACACGGTTAACAATTCGTTTTAAATCATAATGGGTCAAATTTAATTGTTTTTGTTGTTGATGATCATATTTACTATAAATAATTAAATTATCTTTACTATTATTATTTAAATTAATAATTTTATATAAATATTTTAGTGCTTGCTTATTATCACAGTTTAAGATATGACGTAACCGATTAATAATTTTTTTAACTCCACCCGGAATAATAATTTGGTTAGATAAAGTTTCACGAACAAAGACGTAAGCTTTAATACTGTCATGATCTCAATCAATAATTGTAATCCCATTCTGCAAATCGACTGGTGATGCAAGATTTCACGCAAGACTAAACCCTTCTGGAAGGATACCCATAATTTCTATTTTGGCATATTTTAAAGTAGCAAAAATACTTTGAATAATTTGTTTTTTTGTTACATAAACAATTGCCTTAATACTTACTTTATGCGCCGCCTGCCCGATTGGTGGCGCTGATAATGCTTTTTGTTCATTAAGAATGTAACGATATGGTCTAATAAAGAATGCTGTTTCATCATCTAATAATGGTACTTCTTTTGCTAACGTAATTAATGAATCAATATCATTCTTAGTAACCAAACGGTCATACGTTAAATTTAGCATTTTGGTTGAAGTTTTAATTGTCATATTATTAGCCGGAACTGTAATTGCCACCCGTTCAATTTCAAGTCCCAATTGGCGATTAGCATCTTTAATTAAATTCGCTAATTCTTTTGCAACATTTTTTTCATCAATAATGACTCCATTATCACAAAAACGATATTCAAGATGTCTTTTATAGAGTACTTTAATTTGTGATTCACTATAAACACCAACCATAAAACTAAAACTATAATTTTTAATTTCTAACACAGCATAAACTTCTTTTAATTTATAGTCCATTTCGCTCACCTCCCTTTAATATTTTTTAAGTTGAATATTATTTCACCCGTTCTAATATTCGTAACTTTGCACTAGCACTACGCGGATTAAGTGTTTGTTCATCCAACGCTGGGACAATTGCTTTTTTGGTAATAATCCGGTAATTATTTTCAAAATGCGATACCGTTGGTAATTGTTGATTAATTTCATAGTTTGGATCTTGTGTTAACGTTTGAAAATACTTTTTAACAATGCGATCTTCTAACGAATGAAACGAAATAACAACTAACCGTCCTTTAACAGCTAGCATTTTTGTTGCTTGTTCTAACGATGTTTGTAAAACCGCTAATTCTTGATTTACTTCAATCCGTAGTGCTTGAAAAATGCGTTTTGCGGGATGCTTTGCTTTCTTAAGAACTTTTTGCGGTAAACTTTTTTTAATAATTGTTACTAATTCGAATGTTGTTGCAATTGGTTGTTCAGCACGAGCAATCCCAATATTTTTGGCAATAACTTTTGCAAATGGTTCTTCCCCATACTCTTGAAAAACCTTTGCTAAAGCAGCAATAGAATAAGTGTTGATAACTGTTTTAGCTGTTAATATTTGTTGCTGATTCATCCGCATATCTAACACGCTATCATAGCGATAACTAAAGCCCCGTTTGTCATCATCTAATTGGGGGGATGAAACGCCAAGGTCATATAAAATGCCATTAACCGTTTTAATTTGGCGTAATTGTAACTCAGCCGCTAAATTAACAAAGTTATTTTTAATAATTTCATAGTTATCATAATTACTTTGTTGTAAAACATGCTGAGAAGCAACAATTGCTTCTTCATCTTGTTCAAAACAATATAACTTTCCAGTGGCTAAATGTTTTAAAATTTCAAGACTATGACCAGCTCGTCCTAAGGTACAATCAACATAAATCCCATTGGGAATGATGTTCAACCCCCTCATTGCTTCTTGCAATAAAACACTTTGATGTTTAAATTCCATCGCTTAAATTTTTTCCTCAAAGTTTTTCGCCGCTTCTTCCATTCCTGGTGCTTGGTCAATATAACTTTCTCAAACTTGCGGATCTCATAATTCAAGGTGATCGTTATTTCCAATAATCACAACATCTTTAGTAATACTTACTTTATTTTGTAAAATGGACGAGATTTTAATTCGTCCAGCATTATCGAAAGTAGTTTCATCCGACATTGACATGATTTTCCGTGTTAATGCCCGCCCTTCGGGTGTGGCTTGACCTGTTGAAGCAACTTTTTCCGTTCACTTCAGTCATTCTGCTTCATTACGAACATCAATACAACCATCAAAACCAAGAGATATAAAGACTTTTTCATCTTTAAATTGCTCTCGCATTTTAGAAGGAATTGTTAATCTTCCTTTATCATCTAAAGTATGGTTGTAAGTTCCTAATAATGCCATTTTATCCCATTATCCCCCACTTTCCTACATATTATATGATACTATTTCCCACTTTGCAACACTTTTAGTAATTTTTTTACAAAAAACAGTAATTTTTAACAATTAAAACTTTCCGGTTTTTAACCAAGATTAATTGATGCTCCCACTTTTCCCCCTGGTTTAACCAAAACAAAAAAAAGAATCTTTAACAAGATTCTCAGGTTAATGAAATATTAGATTAATCAACTCTAACAACTTCTTTATTCTTATAATATCCACATTCACGACAAACTCTGTGTGGCTTAATTGTTGCCCCACAATTTTTACATGCTATTAAAGTTGCCCCAACTAATTTAAAATGGGTACGGCGTTTTCTTTTTGCCTGTTTGGATGTTTTGCGAAATGGTACTGCCATTATTTCCCCTCCTTTGTTGTTTTAACCAATTTCTCGTGTAATTGTTCTCATCGTGAATCCACTTGAGTGGCCTGATATGCTGCAAATTCATCTTCTAAAAAAACTTGCCAAGTTGAATCACCACTAATTATTTTATCACTATTTTTTGATAAATTAATAGGAATATTCATAATTATTTCATCTCACGCATATTTTATTATATCAAAGTTTTGTTCATTTAAATAATTAATATCACTTTTTTTAAAAAATTTAAAACTATATTCATCGTTTCATTTTAAATTAATTGGGACCTTAAAATGTTCTAAAGTTCGGGCGTCTTCAACAACGATTTCGCCTTGAATTGTTGCAACAACATTAACTGCATTCAAACTTGCATGATAAGTAAGAACCCCGGTAATAACAACATTATTTAGCGCTTTAATATTTGGTGAATAAGCTAATAATTCATCAGTAATAATTAGAGCTGTTTCAATGGTAATTATTGGTTGTTTGATCAAATCTGCTTCTGTATAAATCATTATTTTCCCCCATTTACTATTAATTTTAACAGATTTTTCCCTACAATTAATTTGATGAATAAAATTTTTTTGGAAAATTATTGTTATAATATAATTATACATTTATGTTTAAAGCGAAAATGAGTAAAAATGAGGAACCGCCATGAAAATAATAACATATGACAAAGAAAACCAATTAACTGAATTACAAATTCAATTAATTGAAAAGTTAAATAATGACATTCAGAGTGTTCTAGAATTAACTATCAATAAATTAGCTGACAGTCTTTTTATTAATACATCAACATTAAGTCGATTAATTAAAAAATTAGGTTTTGAAAATTATAGTAAATTCAAAGTCTGAGTTGCTGGAAAATATAATAATATTAAAGAATTTGATATCCAAGAAGATGACACAACCTTACATAATGTTATTGATAATATTTATAAGTTACATACCTATGCTTTGGATGAAACTTATCGCAATTTAAAAATAAACCAGTTAGAACAAATTATTGATACGATTCATAATAGTAACCGTATTGTTATTTGGGGAATTAGTCGTCATTCCTTAATTTGTGATAACTTAAATCTCCACTTAAATATTTTAAAATATAATTCAACTTATTTATCAAACTATTATGCAACAATTCAAATCATTGAAACACTTGGTTCAGGAGATCTCCTAATCTTAGTTTCTAAAAGTTTACAAGATGCTGAATATCATTTTCTAATTGAAATTGCAACAAAACGTAATGTTCAAATTATTTTATTAACAATTAACAAAGAATATAAAGGTCCCTCTAATGTTCAAAAATTAACTTTAGAAAATACAGAAATTTTAAATTTCTATGTTGATAATCCTCGTTATATTTCACGTTTAATGTTAATTAATATAATATTTGGGATGCTAATTGCCAAATACCATCCAACTCATAATGAAGAATATCAAGATTATTACTTGGCAATTGATGAATGACATGAATATGTTAAAAAAATGAAATAGAGCAATCTGTTTCATTTTTTTAACGAATTTGTAATTTTAACGTTGCTAAATTAGCTTTAATTTTATCAAATTGTTGATTAACATCTGCTTCTGTTAATTGTTTTATCATATTATTAAAAGTAAAACTAATTGTTAAAGCACGATGATTTGGCATTGTTTTTTCATCAAAATATTGGTCAATCACTTCCATTGTAACAACATCTTTTACTTCTGTTAAAATTGTTGCTTTAATATCTTGATAGTTTAATTCGTTTGGAACTCAAATTGAAATATCACGACTACTTGGGGTAAACTTATAAAGATCAGCAAAGAAAGTTCTTTTTTTTGCCAAATAATTAAAAATTACTTCAAAATTAATTTCACCAAAATAAACTGGTGATTTTAAATCATGTTCTTTACTATAAACGAGATGAACCACACCAACCACCGCTAATAATTGTTTCTCTAATCAAACTTCACTTGTTTGATATGGATGATAAACATTATTTGCTGGTGCTGGTTGATAAGTTAACATATTTAAATCAATTTGTTCACTTTCAAGATAAGCTTCTAGTAAACTTTTCATATAATAATATGAATTTGTTAATTGCTCGCCAGTTGCTTTATTTTGGACAATTTCTGTTTGACTAACAAATGCCCCATGATAATAATTTTCCCCATCATTGGCATAAATTTTTTCAACCGTAAATAATTTTATATTTTTATTATTGTGGGCATTGTTATAAGCAATACTTTCTAATAAACTATTTGTTAAACTTAAACGCATTACTTCGTGTTCTTGGGATAATGGTGATAATAAATGGTATGGTTTTTGATAACCAAAAAAGTTAAAATTTTCAATTTCCTTTGTACTAACTAAAGCATAAGTTTTTGCTTGATAAAAACCATTATTTAACAAAAATGTTTCAAAATTCTTCATTGTTTTTTCATGGGGGCGTTTTGCTTTTGCTATGTTAGGAAGAATTGGTGGCTGTGGTGTAATTTGATCATAACCAAACAAACGCGCAATTTCTTCAATTAAATCTGCTTTTTGAAAAATATCAGTTCTTGTTACGGGCGGAGTTACTAATAGTTTTTCCCCTGTTTCTTGTAAGCGAAACGCTAATGGTTCTAATAAAGTTTTAATATCTCCTAACTGAAAATTATGGCCAATTAACTCGTTAATTTCAGTTAAGCTAATACTAATTGGTTCAACTGCTTTTTTATATTCTTTAATAAAATTTAAAGCAGATAATTCTTCTAAAAAACCATTAATTTTTAACAAGTATAAATAACGTGATAGTCCTAACCCAACTGTAGCATAACTAAGTGGTTTAATATAACGTTGTAAATTAATATTACTAATCCCAACTTTTTGTTGTTGTTGACGCATAACGATATGATTTAAATGTAATGCTAAAACAGTAATTTCAACAGTCTTGGCACTAACAGCATACGTTGGATTTACCCGCACCCCAATTAATTCAACAAATTCATCACCATCAACAACAACTAAATCACCTTTTTTAATTGCAAAAGTGTCATTTTCATAATTATCAGTAATTTCTAAAGTTCCTTTAATTTTATTAAAATCATAAATTAATAATGGTTGTCCTGTTTCTAACGTTGTTTTAATTACTAAATCTCCCAATGGATCAGTAACATCTGATTTATATTCATTAATTTTTAATCATACTCGTTCCGCCAGTTTTAATGGTGTTTGTTCTGCTGTCAACTTGACATTAACACTAATGGCTGATTCTACAGCAGTTGAATCTAACGTCACTTTTAATGGATTTTGATATTCTTTTAAATTCTCTGTTGATTCAAGTTCTAACGGATATAATTCACGATTAAAATAACGAGCCAATTCACGGGCCAATTCATAAGCACTTAAACAATCACTTCGATTTAAGGTTAAATCAATTTCAAATAAATAATCTGTTAAACCAATTTTTACTAAAACATCATCAGCTCCAATCATGTCATAAGAAACTTCTTTTTCATTAAAACTTAAAATAATTTCATCTTTTTCTTGGTCTGTTAAATACTTCTCAGAAATACCTAATTCACTTAACGAACACAACATTCCTTCCGAAGCGTATCCTTTAATTTGGCGTGGTTCAATTTTCATCCCATTTGCTAAAGCAGCTCCTGGTTTTGCAACAACAGCATAACCATTTTCAGTTGGATTTTTAGCCCCGCAAACAATTGGATCAACTAATTCTTGTGCTGTATCAACTAAGCAAAATTTTAAATGCGTGTCAGGAATTTCATTTACAACTTGAATGCGACCACAAACAACGTTACTATTACGATCAAAATTATGAGTGCGTTCAACCTCAAACCCTAAACTATTTAATGCCGCAGCAATTTCATCATTAGTAATATCTTCAAAATCAATATATTTATTTAATCATTTTCTTGTAATAATCATCATGGACCTCCTAATCAAATTTCTTAAACTGTTCTAAAAAGCGAACATCATTTGTATAAAACCGACGAATATCATCAATCCCATATTTAATCATTGCAATTCGTTCAATCCCAATCCCAAAGGCAAACCCAGTTAAATCTGGGTCTTGACCGCAAGCTTGATAAACCAACGGATTAATCATTCCAGCCCCCATAATTTCAATTCATCCTGTTTGTTTGCAAATTGAGCAACCTTGACCATGGCAATTAACACAAGTAACATCCACTTCAACCGAAGGTTCGGTAAAAGGGAAGAAACTTGGTCGTAAACGAATCTTAGTATTTTCACCGAACATTCTTTGACAAAAGTATTGAATTGTTCATTTTAAATTAGCAAAACTAGTGTGCGGAGCAATTAAAAAACCATCCACTTGCATAAATTGGTGCGAATGTGTTGCATCATCATCATCACGTCGATAAGTATTCCCTGTTGAAATCATTGCGACAATTTCATCTTTTCTTTTCATTTGCGAAATTGCACGTGCTGTCATATTTGTGCAATGTGTTCGTAATAAAGTATTCTTCGTAATATAAAAGGTATCTTGCATATCACGTGCTGGATGACCAATTGGTAAATTTAAACGTTGAAAGTTATATTCATCATCTTCAACTTCGGTTCCAAAAACAATATCATAACCTAACTCTTGAAATAATTGTGAAATTTCATCAATAACTTGGTTTAACGGATGTTTTGTTGCTAATGTTAAATTATATCCGGGTAATGACAAATCAATTTTTTCTTGTTCAAACATTGCCATCGCCATCACATTTTCTAATTCGCTTTTCTTTGCTTTACATAATTCTGTTAATGTTGTTTTAATAACATTTGCTCGTTTGCCAACCGTTAAACGCTCTTCATGACTAATATCTTTCATTTTCTTTAAAAGTTCATTTAAAATTGATTTTTTCCCGAGATATTCTAATTGTAACGCCGCTAATTCAGCCGTCGTTGTTGCGGCGTTAATTTTTTCAGTTGCTGTGGTGAATAATAATTCTAATTCTTTTTCCATGGTTTTTTCCTTTCTTTTGAATGATTATTAAGTAACAAAAAACCTTGCTTATATCAAAATATAAACAAGGAGTAATTACTTACGGTACCATCCTTTCTTTACTAATAAATTAGCCTTAATTACAGGTAACGAATTATTATAAAAATAATAATCCGGCTGGGATTAGCAGCTCTCCTTAGGTGAATTCCTAACCACCTAAGCAGTTATTTCCACCACCCATAACTTCTCTGTGCCTTAAGTTAGAAAGTACTACTCATAATTCAACGATTTAATCTGAAATTTTATAATTACATTATAACCTATTTTATTCTGTTAGTTCATTTAGTTTCCGTTTTTTTACCAAATACATTGATAATAGTCATAATAAAACTAAAATTACACTAATAATAACCCCAACTTAAACTGGTGTTTGTCAATTTAATGGTAAATTAATAACAAACTTAAACTGATGGAGAATAATATCAATTGCAAAGTACCACACTAGTAATGAAATAACATATGCTAATAAAAACATTAGACTTCTTGCGATACCCTTTTTTATTAAAATATTATTATAAAATATAATTTATGAGGACATAAAAATATGAACAATAATAAATTTAATACTCTTAATGATAGAGAATGGTTAAGATTAACATGAATAAAAAAATCCACTTTTAATAAAATGTTAGATATTTTAAAAGTTGCTGAAATAGAAAAATTTAAAAAAGGTGGTAAAACTAATAAATTATCATTAGAAAATAGATTATTGATGACTTTATTATATTGACGAGAATATCAGACTTATTTTCATCTTGGTAAAAGTTTTGATATTAGTGAGGCTAATTGTTATCGTAATATTAAGTGAATTGAAGATATTTTAATTAAAAACTCTGATTTTCAACAACTTGCTGGTAAAAAAGCACTAATAAATGATTATTTTAATGATAAAACTATTATTATTGATGCTACCGAAACTCCAATCCAACGCCCAAAAAAAGACAAAAACAATCTTATTCTGGTAAAAAGAAAAAACACACGATCAAAACACAAGTAATTATCGAACAAGAAACCAAAAAAATTATTGCAACAAGTTTTTCGCTCGGAAAAAAACATGATTATGCTTTATTTAAAGAATCAAAAATCCCAATTTTAAAAAATACCAAATTAATAGTTGATAGTGGTTATCAAGGAATACAAAAAAATCACAATAATGTTCTAATACCTACAAAGAAAACAAAGAAAAACCCTTTAAACAAAGAACAAAAGCAATATAATAGACTAGTTTCAAAAATGAGAATTATTATTGAAAATATTTTTGCTATTCTTAAAAAATTTAAAATTATTACAGAAAAATATCGTAATCGAAGAAAAAGATTTGGTTTAAGATTTAATTTAATTGCCTCAATTTATAATTTACAATTATTATATTTAACATAAAATATTTATTTAAAATTAAATAATTTAAATAATAAATTAATTTTTCGTTGTGGAAAAATATTAAATTTTTAAATAAAAAACATAATTAATTAAAATTATATTTTTCTATTAGTATCTTTTTTACAAATATTTGCAATTTTTTAACAAGTAAGTAATGCAAGAAGTCTAATAAATTTAATACTCTTAATGATAGAGAATGGTTAAGATTAACAGGAATAAAAAATCCACTTTTAATAAAATGTTAGATATTTTAAAAGTTGCTGAAATAGAAAAATTTAAAAAAGGTGGTAAAACTAATAAATTATCATTAGAAAATAGATTATTGATGACTTTATTATATTGACGAGAATATCAGACTTATTTTCATCTTGGTAAAAGTTTTGATATTAGTGAGGCTAATTGTTATCGTAATATTAAGTGAATTGAAGATATTTTAATTAAAAACTCTGATTTTCAACAACTTGCTGGTAAAAAAGCACTAATAAATGATTATTTTAATGATAAAACTATTATTATTGATGCTACCGAAACTCCAATCCAACGCCCAAAAAAAGACAAAAACAATCTTATTCTGGTAAAAAGAAAAAACACACGATCAAAACACAAGTAATTATCGAACAAGAAACCAAAAAAATTATTGCAACAAGTTTTTCGCTCGGAAAAAAACATGATTATGCTTTATTTAAAGAATCAAAAATCCCAATTTTAAAAAATACCAAATTAATAGTTGATAGTGGTTATCAAGGAATACAAAAAAATCACAATAATGTTCTAATACCTACAAAGAAAACAAAGAAAAACCCTTTAAACAAAGAACAAAAGCAATATAATAGACTAGTTTCAAAAATGAGAATTATTATTGAAAATATTTTTGCTATTCTTAAAAAATTTAAAATTATTACAGAAAAATATCGTAATCGAAGAAAAAGATTTGGTTTAAGATTTAATTTAATTGCCTCAATTTATAATTTACAATTATTATATTTAACATAAAATATTTATTTAAAATTAAATAATTTAAATAATAAATTAATTTTTCGTTGTGGAAAAATATTAAATTTTTAAATAAAAAACATAATTAATTAAAATTATATTTTTCTATTAGTATCTTTTTTACAAATATTTGCAATTTTTTAACAAGTAATGCAAGAAGTCTAATATTATTTTTTATTAAATAATTAGTATATTTTTTTTCTGCTAACCACTCTAATATATTAGATGTATTTTCATTTTCTTTTATATTATTGAAAACTAATTTAATAAATGGCATATCTCTTTTATCAATATTAGTAATATAATTTAAAGTATTTTTTAAATCAACAATACCTTTATAGCTACCTAAACCACTATTTATTGGAATTAAAACCAAATCACTAATTAATAAAAAATTTAAACTCAATTCATCAACAGTTGGTGGATAGTCAATCAACACATAATCATAATTGTCAAAAATTTCTTTATTAATTTTATAAATTAAATCACCAATTAAATATCTTTCTTTTTCTTCATATAAATCTTTTATTAAAAAGATTGATTTTCTAACTTTTTCACTAGAAGCAATAATATCTATATTTTTATACTTTGTTGACTGAATAATTTTATCAATACTTATATCTTCAACAGAAGCAATTATTTTTGCCATTGTTTTATTAATATCTGTATTATCTTGTTGCAATTCTAATGTTATGGTACCTTGACTATCTAAATCAATTACTAAAACTTTTTTGTTTTCCAAAGCAAATTTATAGGCGACATTTTTGCATAATGTCGTTTTCCCTACCCCACCTTTTTTGTTACAAAAACTAATCATCTTCATTGTTGTTGTTTTCCTTTCCATAACGTTCTTTAAGAATTTCATTCATTAAAGTTGTATATAATCATTTTTTACTTTCGGCTTCTTGTCTAAATGCTTCCACAAGTTTTTTATCACAATACATATTGGGTATCATATCTGTTGTTCTTCTTTTTTCTTTTCTTATTAAATTTTCTTTTGAATAAGCAGCAGTATTTTCTACTCGCTCTAATATTTTATTTTTTATACTATTTTTGCTTTCTATTGGCATTTTTTTATCACTCCTATATTTTTATTATATATTATTTTACATATTTTACAAGTAAAATAAATTTTACAAATACAAAAACATTGATAATTTATGCTTTTTTGAAATTATAAAATATGTAAAATATATTTTATAAAAAATAATAAATTTATTTATTATTTTTTATACTCTTTATTGCCATTTCCCCAGGAAAATAACACTCAATGCAGCACAGACAATAATTTAAAAATAAACAGTGAAAAACCCTTATAAAATAAGTGTTTTAAATAATGGTATAATATTTGCAAATAATAAATTTATAAGGAGAAAAAGATGAAAAAAGGAACTTTAAATATTTATGTTGGTCCTAATGGTTGTGGGAAAAGTTATTTATTAGAACAAGAAAAGAAAGAACAAGAAAATAGTATTTTAATTCCAACAGAAATCGTGTGAGAAAACGATTTTAAAGAATCAACCAAAAATAATACAACATCAATGGATATTATAATAAATGAGCTACTTTTACCATCTTTAACAGAAGAAATTAATACTTTTAATAATGTTGTTAATGCAAAAGCTAGTGAAATTAATAGTAAATTGAAGGATAAAAATATAATTTCTAATATTAAAAGATATATTCCCATTTTAAAAACTGATAATTTAATAAAAAATGATACAAATTATAAAATAACTTTATCAAAATTATTAAATTTAGATACTACTTTAATAAAAGAAATGAGTTCTGGTATGGGAACATATTTAATAATAAATTTATTAAAGTTATCTAATAAAACTGATATTTATATTGATGAACCCGAAAAGTTTTGTCATCCATCTTTAATAACTATTATTGCTAAAGAAATTAATAAATTAGTTGCTAATGGGAAAAATATTACTATTACAACCCATAGCCCAAAATTAATAAAAGAACTTAATTGAGATTTTGATAATTTGTTTATTATTAATACACACAATAAAGATTTAGAAAAACAAAAGATAAACCTTAACATTGAAAAAATAGTTAATAATTCTGAAATTAAAAATTTATCAAAATTATTAAAAGATAATGGTAGTCCTGACCAAGGATATAAAATTATTGGTGAATATTTAAGTTCTGAAGAAAAATTAAAAAAATATTTACAATTAAGAAGAAAAAATTTTATAGACATGTTTTTTGCAAAAAACATATATTAGACTTCTTGCATTACTTGTTAAAAAATTGCAAATATTTGTAAAAAAGATACTAATAGAAAAATATAATTTTAATTAATTATGTTTTTTATTTAAAAATTTAATATTTTTCCACAACGAAAAATTAATTTATTATTTAAATTATTTAATTTTAAATAAATATTTTATGTTAAATATAATAATTGTAAATTATAAATTGAGGCAATTAAATTAAATCTTAAACCAAATCTTTTTCTTCGATTACGATATTTTTCTGTAATAATTTTAAATTTTTTAAGAATAGCAAAAATATTTTCAATAATAATTCTCATTTTTGAAACTAGTCTATTATATTGCTTTTGTTCTTTGTTTAAAGGGTTTTTCTTTGTTTTCTTTGTAGGTATTAGAACATTATTGTGATTTTTTTGTATTCCTTGATAACCACTATCAACTATTAATTTGGTATTTTTTAAAATTGGGATTTTTGATTCTTTAAATAAAGCATAATCATGTTTTTTTCCGAGCGAAAAACTTGTTGCAATAATTTTTTTGGTTTCTTGTTCGATAATTACTTGTGTTTTGATCGTGTGTTTTTTCTTTTTACCAGAATAAGATTGTTTTTGTCTTTTTTTGGGCGTTGGATTGGAGTTTCGGTAGCATCAATAATAATAGTTTTATCATTAAAATAATCATTTATTAGTGCTTTTTTACCAGCAAGTTGTTGAAAATCAGAGTTTTTAATTAAAATATCTTCAATTCACTTAATATTACGATAACAATTAGCCTCACTAATATAAAAACTTTTACCAAGATGAAAATAAGTCTGATATTCTCGTCAATATAATAAAGTCATCAATAATCTATTTTCTAATGATAATTTATTAGTTTTACCACCTTTTTTAAATTTTTCTATTTCAGCAACTTTTAAAATATCTAACATTTTATTAAAAGTGGATTTTTTTATTCCTGTTAATCTTAACCATTCTCTATCATTAAGAGTATTAAATTTATTATTGTTCATATTTTTATGTCCTCATAAATTATATTTTATAATAATATTTTAATAAAAAGGGTATCGCAAGAAGTCTATTATGTCAATCACTATCAATGCTTACACCCATTAAATAACCATCTTTATTATTAAACATAAAATTATGCTTTGTACCTTTTAATGAAGCTATTAATTCCATTTCACACATTTCAATAACACCAACCTTAACAATTGGGTCAGTACAATTTGAACTAAAACGATATGCTTTGGTATTTAAGTCATAAATATTTTTTGATTTTTCTTGACTGTATGCTTTTACAACATATTTTGCAACATATTTACTAACAAACTCATTAGTACCATTTTTAACTGGTTAATTTTTATTATATCCATAAGGTCAATATTTTCTTATTATTTTATTAAGGATATACTCACTAAATATAATATGAAAATGAACTGCTCCCCGATATTGATATTCATAAGCAACTAAATATTTTAAGTTTTCATATTTATTCTTTTTGTATTTAGAAAAATGATATTTTATTTTTTTAATAAATAATTTAAAATGGTAATTTGCTTTTTTAATATCTTGCATATTTTCAGCATAGGTTAAAGTTGTAAAACCCATATTTTTACAACCACTAAAATTATGAATTGCTTTACGAATACAATTTGCTTGGGAACGAACACGACTATTTAATAGTTTAGTTTCATTTTCACCAGTATTTTTAATACCTGTGGGATTTCCTTTTCCAAATTTATTAATACATTCTAAGGGTAATACAATCGTTTTAATATAAGGTCCATAATATACTTTTTTAACATAATATTTTTGATTAACAAAATTACTATTATCTATATAAGGTCTATATAAATTTTCTCCTGTTAAACGATTATGTGCATTTACATTTACATTCATTTTTTATTTTCCTTTCTAAAACAAAAATAAAAAAGCATTTACCTATATTTAAAGTTTCTTGACGAGAAACCATTTATTTTGGTTTGAATACATCAAACATTTGAATAAATGTTTTTTTATTCTAATTTAGATTATATATATTAAAAATCATTTACAACGCTTAAATTGCTTATATATATTCCTTTTTTACTATTTTTTTTAAACTCTAAATCAATCTGTAATTTTTTATATTAGACTTCTTGCGATACCCTTTTTTATTAAAATATTATTATAAAATATAATTTATGAGGACATAAAAATATGAACAATAATAAATTTAATACTCTTAATGATAGAGAATGGTTAAGATTAACAGGAATAAAAAAATCCACTTTTAATAAAATGTTAGATATTTTAAAAGTTGCTGAAATAGAAAAATTTAAAAAAGGTGGTAAAACTAATAAATTATCATTAGAAAATAGATTATTGATGACTTTATTATATTGACGAGAATATCAGACTTATTTTCATCTTGGTAAAAGTTTTGATATTAGTGAGGCTAATTTTTATCGTAATATTAAGTGAATTGAAGATATTTTAATTAAAAACTCTGATTTTCAACAACTTGCTGGTAAAAAAGCACTAATAAATGATTATTTTAATGATAAAACTATTATTATTGATGCTACCGAAACTCCAATCCAACGCCCAAAAAAAGACAAAAACAATCTTATTCTGGTAAAAAGAAAAAACACACGATCAAAACACAAGTAATTATCGAACAAGAAACCAAAAAAATTATTGCAACAAGTTTTTCGCTCGGAAAAAAACATGATTATGCTTTATTTAAAGAATTAAAAATCCCAATTTTAAAAAATACCAAATTAATAGTTGATAGTGGTTATCAAGGAATACAAAAAAATCACAATAATGTTCTAATACCTACAAAGAAAACAAAGAAAAACCCTTTAAACAAAGAACAAAAGCAATATAATAGAATAGTTTCAAAAATGAGAATTATTATTGAAAATATTTTTGCTATTCTTAAAAAATTTAAAATTATTACAGAAAAATATCGTAATCGAAGAAAAAGATTTGGTTTAAGATTTAATTTAATTGCCTCAATTTATAATTTACAATTATTATATTTAACATAAAATATTTATTTAAAATTAAATAATTTAAATAATAAATTAATTTTTCGTTGTGGAAAAATATTAAATTTTTAAATAAAAAACATAATTAATTAAAATTATATTTTTCTATTAGTATCTTTTTTACAAATATTTGCAATTTTTTAACAAGTAATGCAAGAAGTCTATTGATTTCCAAAAGTTTCTCCACCATCACCATTAAACTTTATTTTAGTAGTAGACAAACCAATGTTATTACTTCATGCAATTCTACCATTTTTTGTTTTTCTTTTATAATTTCAATATTCATATTTGGATACTTATCTTTTATATTTTTATAAACATCCACATATTCATTACTTAGAATATCTTTTGTTCTAAAATCAAATAATTCTTTATCTGTAAATTCTAAATCTTTACTATCATTGAAAGCAATAATATTACTTGTTCCACTTATTGTTAAACTAAAAATACTTAAAAAAGATAATATTTTTTTCATTTATTATTTTTCCTTTCTTCTTTGATACATATTTATATTATATTTTTAATTTTAATATTGTCAATTTTTTCTTTTCTCCCGTTGTGTTAGTTAATAAAAAAATATAATTCAAATATTTTTCCATAAAAAATTAAAATTTTTTCCATTTATATGTTATTGTTAAGAATTATATATCTATGACATCTTTTCAGAAGGTCTTCTTTTGTTTGACATTTTTATCAAAAACAACTTTTTTTCTTACTATTGTTTAATCTTTTAAAAATTTCATAATTACATCACGAATTAACAGACTAGCATAGGGTAAATTTTTTTCAAATTGGCTATTTGCACTATCGCCATTTAATTCCAAATAATCACTAACAATTTTAATGCTAATCATTGGTAAATGATGCTTTGCTGCAACTTGAAAAAAAGCAACCCCTTCCATATCAACAACATCAATTTTGTCTTTAAATTTTGTTTTAATATGGTTAAAATATTCTGCTTTATCGATAAAAATATCACTGCTTCCCAAAACAGCTTGCTGAGGATCTAATATTTTTGTTTTAGCTAACGTTAATAACGTTTGATCACTTTGATAACTACTTACTTCACCAGGAATTTGACCAATTGCATATCCAAATGCTTGTGTATCAGCAAAAGTATAATATGCTTCGGAAATCAACAAAATCGTTAACAGTGGCATTGTTTTTTTTAAGCTCCCCACCGTACCAACATTATAAATTGTTTTAATAGCATAATCATTAATTAAGGCTGTTAAACTCATCGCCGCATTCACTAAGCCAATTTTACTAATTGCAAATAATCATGTTCCTTTTTGATACAATTTAATATTATCATATTTAATAATTTCAGTTGGCTGTAAGGCTGTTATTGTTGAAGCTAATTCAGCTTCCATCGCACTAATAACTAAATTCATTAGATTATTTTCCTCGCTTTCATTCTTGATAAGTTAATTTAAGTTTTCTTCCTAAATGAGCAAGACCAGTTTGCATTACGGCACGGTCAAATTGCATTGTTAATAATGCTTGAAATGCTTTTGTTAAGTCTTGTTGTGCTAAAGCGCGATAACTTTCAACACCAGGATAATTTCGTTCCGCACTAATTTTATCCGCAATAAAAATTATCATTTCAAATAAAGTCATTTGAGGATGACCAACGTTATGTCATTTTATTGCGGACAAAATTTCTTTATCGGTAAAAAGAAGATCATATTTTAAATAACAATATCCTGTATACGAATGTCAAGTTGGAACTGGTTCTGTTAAAAAACTTGGTAAATATTTTTCTAAATAAGCTTCTTGTTTCTCTTTTGGTCACTGTTTTGTAATGTCATGATAAGTTCCGGCAATTAACGCTTTGTGAGGATCTAACCCATATCGTAATGCTAATTCTTGTGCTTTTTTACCAACATTTAAACAATGTTGATAACGTTCAGGATCCATCTTTTGTCCTAATCGTTCTGGCAAATATAATAAATTATTATTAACATAATTTGTAATTGCTGGTAACTGTAAAGCAACCTTTTCTCCTCCCCGTAACATTGTTGAAGATAAATGCAAATTATTAGTAAAAGGAATCAAAAGTGCTTGATATTGTTGTAAAATAGTTTGTTTAATTTGCTCATTTCGTTGAAAAATGATAAATGTTTGCATTTTTATTAATTCAGCAATATTATTCCATTTTCCTAACGTTTGTAATTGATCTGAACCAATCATAAAATAAAACTGATACGTTGGAAATTGCTGGTGTAACTTTAAAACAGTATTATAAGTTGTACTAGGTTTTGTATTTTCTAATTCAATTAAATTAATTTTAACATATGATAGTTTGCTAACTACTAATTTAATCATTGCTAATCGGTCTCTAACAGGAGATAATTTTCGTGTTTTAAAAGGATTTTGATTTGTTGGAATAATTCACACTTGATCAATGTCTGTTTTAGCTTTAACTAATTTAATTATGGCCAAATGATCGGTATGAAATGGATCAAAACTACCCCCAAATAACGCTATTTTCATTATCGTTGCCCCCATCACTTATTTTTTTGTTAACTTTACCCAAAATGAAAAAGAAAGAATAATTATTCATCTTTATTTTTAATTCCTAAATCAACCAAAACATCTTCAACAGTATCACGAACAATATGTTGAAATTGTTCAACAGATAATGTAATCGTAAAATCATTATTTTGCTTTACAACAGCATAATCTTCTTGGGCTAATTTTTGTTTAATTTTAGTAATTTCTTTTTTATTACCAGTAATTGCAATATTATCTTTTTTTGCTTGCTTTGATCTTGTTTTTTCTTTTGGTTCACCATTCTGATTTAATTCCAATTTATTATCATCTCGATGTGAAACTTTAATTCGATCCATAATATAAGCCATCCGGTCATTAAAATTACGTTCTTTAATTTGATTTAACATTTGTTGAAATTCACTTGGTTTTGATTGTGAACTATCACGAAGGTTTTTTAAACGTTCTAATCGTTCTAATAAGTTTTCATGTTCATTAACATTGTTTTCTTCTTTATATTTATTTATTTGACTACGTGCATTTTGAACAAGATTATGAATATTTTTAACATTTTTTTGATCAACATTTGGTTTGATGCTAGGTTCTAAATTATCTTCCATCACTACCACGGTTGGTGTTGATGCAACAAAGCTTTCTCTAAAATCAATGCCGCTTGCTGCTTCAATGTCATCATCAAAACTACTAGCTGCAGCTAAATTAACGATTATATCCTGTTTTTTCTTTCTTTTAAATCACTTAAACATATCTCTTCCTCTAACTTCTACTATATATTATATAATAAATTCCAAAATTTCTTGCAGTTTTTTCTTACAATGTTATGATAATAATATAATTGACAGAGGTAGCTTATTATTTCTAATAAGTTTGAGAAATACTCTTAGAACCTGATCTAGTTAAAACTAGCGGAGGGAGTTCAAATTCATTATTTATTAATTTAATAAATTTAGTTTGATCCTCATTTTCACAGATGTTAATTATAAAGTTATTTGTGTAAGGAGATTTTTTTATATATGGAGCAAAAACCAATTTTTAAATGTACTGTAAAACAACAACGAATTGTTTTATGATACAATAAGTTAACAATTTTTATTCCAATTGGTTTATATTTAGGTTTTTTAATCACGCTTAGTGTTTTACCACTAACAACATTAAGCACAATTTTGCATTTAGAACATGATCAAAACTTTAAAAGTCTATGAGTTTTTTTTATTGCAATTTGTGTCTTTGGTTTAATGTTTAGTATTATATATACGATTAGTACTTGATTAACAACCTATGAAGAATATATTAATTATAAAATGCAATTTATTATTTTAAATTTTATTAGTCTTAATATTATTAATTTAATTAGTAATATTATTATTTATAGTTATGAAGTTAAGATTAGTGATGTTCTTTTTGCAAAAGCAAGCAAGAAAAAACGATTTTTAATTAATTTAGGAATTTGAAAATGAAAAACATTTGATTTTGTGATTATTGCAATGTTTGCTGCTGTAACCCTTGTCTTAGCGTTTTTAGAAACTATGCTTCCAAATTTACCACATGGTGGCAGTATTGCATTAAAATATATTCCCCTAACAATCATTGCTTTTATTCATTCAGCTTTAGCTGGATTTATTACGGGAGCAATTAGCGCATTAATGTCCTTGTTATTTATTCCATCAGGATTTATTGTTTCACCCTGATCATATTTACTAGATTATTTCATTCCAATGATTGTGCCAATGATTGCTGGATTTATGCGTTTTAAAGTTAATAATGATAAAAAATATATTACATATATCAATTATATTATTATTTGTTTTAGCATTATTAGTTTGATTTATGTCTCACAAGTTTTAGTGGGAGCTTTAATTTGAACAACGTTATTCCCTGATTCGGTTTGACCTGATTATACAAATTGATTATATTCAATTGTTTATAACTTTATTCATAGTTTTATTTTTACTTATCCAATTATGCAAATTGTCATTCCACTTTCATTACGGAGCTTAGCTCCCGTCTTTTGACAACGTTATTTAAAATATGAAGGTTAAAACCTTTAATAAAAACTAGGTGTTTTCTTCCCTAGTTTTTTTGTTATGATGCAGTTTTATTTTTTTTAATAATAATTCTCATCATGTATCATGTACCCTAATTTTTGTTTGGTGGTGATAAATTGGTTTAAATAAATAAATTAGTAATAGTCCTAATCCAATGATTGGGATTCCTAAAATAAAACTAATTAAGAACTGTCATGGTCGTGCTAAATCTTTTAATCCTAATGCTCATGCAATATCACCAACAATATAATTTTCACCAAAATATTGGTTAAATAATTCCGGTGATAAAACTAGTTTGAATTGCTTTTCGTGAAAACTGATAATTTGTTAATCCATATAAATAAACATACATAAAACCAAATAAAGTAAAAGTATGACCAAAATAAAAAACATAATAACTTCATTCTAACAATGTTGGTTGTTTACTTGGAAAAATTAATGTTAAAATTGGTCCCATAATTCCTAATGGAAAAAAACAATCTAAAAAGATTTTATTTGGATAAAATAACATTAGACTTCTTTCATTACTTGTTAAAAAATTGCAAATATTTGTAAAAAAGATACTAATAGAAAAATATAATTTTAATTAATTATGTTTTTTATTTAAAAATTTAATATTTTTCCACAACGAAAAATTAATTTATTATTTAAATTATTTAATTTTAAATAAATATTTTATGTTAAATATAATAATTGTAAATTATAAATTGAGGCAATTAAATTAAATCTTAAACCAAATCTTTTTCTTCGATTACGATATTTTTCTGTAATAATTTTAAATTTTTTAAGAATAGCAAAAATATTTTCAATAATAATTCTCATTTTTGAAACTAGTCTATTATATTGCTTTTGTTCTTTGTTTAAAGGGTTTTTCTTTGTTTTCTTTGTAGGTATTAGAACATTATTGTGATTTTTTTGTATTCCTTGATAACCACTATCAACTATTAATTTGGTATTTTTTAAAATTGGGATTTTTGATTCTTTAAATAAAGCATAATCATGTTTTTTTCCGAGCGAAAAACTTGTTGCAATAATTTTTTTGGTTTCTTGTTCGATAATTACTTGTGTTTTGATCGTGTGTTTTTTCTTTTTACCAGAATAAGATTGTTTTTGTCTTTTTTTGGGCGTTGGATTGGAGTTTCGGTAGCATCAATAATAATAGTTTTATCATTAAAATAATCATTTATTAGTGCTTTTTTACCAGCAAGTTGTTGAAAATCAGAGTTTTTAATTAAAATATCTTCAATTCACTTAATATTACGATAACAATTAGCCTCACTAATATCAAAACTTTTACCAAGATGAAAATAAGTCTGATATTCTCGTCAATATAATAAAGTCATCAATAATCTATTTTCTAATGATAATTTATTAGTTTTACCACCTTTTTTAAATTTTTCTATTTAAGCAACTTTTAAAATATCTAACATTTTATTAAAAGTGGATTTTTTTATTCCTGTTAATCTTAATCATTTTCTATCATTAAGAGTATTAAATTTATTATTGTTCATATTTTTATGTCCTCATAAATTATATTTTATAATAATATTTTAATAAAAAAGGGTATCGCAAGAAGTCTAATGAAAAGATTATTAAGTATATTAGGTGCAATCAGTTTAATAGGAACAAGCACACTAGGAGTAGTAAGTTGCGGTAAAGAACCAAAATGTGAAAATAAAATTATTGGTAATTTAAAAGAAATGTGTTCTTCAAATAATGCATTTCATACTGAAGATAATAAATGATATTTTGTTATTGCAAGAGGAGATAATACTAAATGAAATGTTGTTAAATTTCAAAATAGAAAAAAACCAAACACAATTTATAATTCTAATGAATATGATATCATTTTAAATGAAGGAAAAAGGTTTAATACTGGTTTAGTTTTATGAGTTAAAAAAGAGGATAAAAAATTTCCTTATACATGGGGGCAAGAAAAGAAAAAATATTTTAAAAATGTTTATCAATGACTAAGTAATAACGAGCCAACCAATAATGATATACCTAAAATTGATAATGATGGAAATATTATTATTTAAAAAATAGGGATAAAACCCTATTTTTGTTTTAAATTAATAAATCCTAGACTATCTGTATAGGCATTAAAATGTCCTTTTACTATTCTTGTATTATTAATTGATTGTTTACCTTTGATACTTAATTCATATAAAATTTTCATTTTTAATTTAACACCCTCATTGTAAAATATAATTTGTGTTTTAAAATGATAACCATCTTTATATTTTTCAAAAGGATATTGATAATCTTTTAAATAATTAAAAACAGTAAATCCACTTTGATTTATTTCCTCAATTTTTATCTGTCTTTCAGTTGCTAATGGTTCTTGTCAATTAAAAGAGGGATCAACACTATTAGAACTTATTTTTATTATTCCAGTATTTAAAAATTTAAAATTATCATAATTATCTTGCACTTGTTTTCGTTCTGTCGCTCCAAATATTCCAAAATCAAATAATAAAATATCTTGTGAATATGGTTTTTCATCTTTTGTACCACCTTGTAAATTATCTTCTGCTGAAACATCAATGGTAGTATTAGATTTTTTAAAATCAACAGTTACTGGATAGAAATTAATACTTGGTGGTGGGTCAGGTAATTTAACAGGTCATTCGTGTATGATATCATCATCTATAAACTGGTCTAAATAACTAAGTGAATAAAGAGTTAATCAATCTCTTACTGAATTATTATATAAACTTGTTGTTTGTAAACTAACAAAATAACTCATAATTGAATACGGATCAAAATTATCAATATCATCTGAAAACATATATATTCTTACAGCGGTTTTACCTAAATTATAAAAACCAACTGCATCAATAATATATCGCCCACTACCAATAATATCAGTTTTTACTTCATCTTCTTTTAAAATGGTTGGTAATGATATACTTTCTTCATTCATTAAAAATAAATAATCTTTATCATCATCTTTATAACTTTCAGGAATAAAAACACTACTAATTCAATTTTGTTTACTTATTTCTTGTTTTGTTTTTTTATCTCATCTTGATGCTGTTATTTTATCTGTTAAAGTAAATGCTCAACTTGTATTACTTGCACTAGCCCCAATAATGTCATTTACCTCATCTTGTGTATTATATCTAAAAACATCTAGGGGGATATTACCTTGATTTTTTGCTTTTGCTTCACTATCAACAATAGGTCAATAACTTTCATCATAAAATGTATAATTTGCTTTACCAATAAATAAAGGTATTCCATTATTAATATTTGGATATAAATTATTAGTATTATTATCTATTGTTTTTCAATAAATCTGAATTCCTAAACTTATTGCATTCAAAAATTTACCAACAATCGGTATATCTCTTTGTGTTCATGCAATACTTTCTGTAATATCTATTGGTAAACTAATAATATGATTAACCATAATACTAAATAAATTTAACATATCTTTTAATTGCCCACGGTTTTTACTTGGATTAATAGTATTATGTCCTATTGCTTCATTATATTTAAAATAACCATTTGCTCTAACATCATAATCTTTATTAATTACAGCATTACTTTTATAATTTAAAGCAACATCTTTAACAGTTAAATTATTTGGATTAGTTGCTTGGGTTAATTTTCTATCAGTATTTAAGTATCCCTCATAATTCTTTTTAACCTCTTGGTTAGATTGACCTTGTTTTCTTTTTAATCAATTATCATACTGTCCATTTACAGCAGGTATTCCATTAGTTAATAAATAAGTTGTTAATGGTTTAGATGATTTAGTTAAACTATCTGCTACTGGCATTTTTAAATCATCAATAAATAATCTTCGTTGTGGATATACTTTTTCATTTCATTTACCTAAATTTTCAATAGGGCGACCAAAAATAACTGGGGCAGTAAATCCATTATTACCTAATAATGTTAATTGAATACTTTTAATGCCATTATCCCCAATAAATTTTTCATTAATTTCATAATCTTTTGGAATTCCTAAATCATCTCATATTATTTTAGGAATAACATAACCTTCACCTGGTGCTGAAAATTGTACGAATTGTTGAATGGTTTGTCCAGTAGTATTAATATAATCTTTAACATAACTAAAAGTAATATTTCAATATACTAATTCATTTAAGTCATTATATTTTGGTTGAGCATTTGAGGTAGTAAGAAAAAAGTTGAGGTTTTATAAAAAATATAAATAAAGTAATTAAATACAAATTAAATTAATCGCTTATTAGAGCGATTTTTTTATTTGCATTATTCATCAGATAGTATCTTTAAAATTAAAAATTAACCTATTTTGCCCTACAAACTAGTTAATTTTTATAATTTCCTTTCTGTGATTTATTATATTTTTTCGGTTTAACAACTAATAATATCATTTTTAATAAAGGTACTATCTGATGAATAATGCAAATAAAAAACCCTTTAAAATTAGTAATAACTTTAAAAAGTATTTTTTAGTGTATCAAAATTCATAAATTTATAAATTATTTATTCAAATAAAAATTATGTTTTTAAAAAAGTTGAATTTTTTATAAATTTTGTTATCATTTAATTATAAGCGAAACTTAATTTGTTTCTAATTACTTAATTTTATTAAAAACCTCAAAATAATGTATACTACCGCATTTGATATAAACATTAATAAATTATCGTCAACATCTTCTTTATCAGATTGTAAAGGAACTAAATAAAATCTTAAAAAATCTTCTCTTTGAAAATTATAAGTAGTTTCAATTGTAATAGAACGATCAAGATATCAAGCAGTATATTCACCAAAATATTCTTCACCACCTAATTTAGAAAACTCAACAGTATCATTAATATTAACAATATGACATTTATAAGCATCACCTTTAAATTTTCTTTTAATAGCAAAATTATCTAATGCTTTATTAATTTTTTGTAAATTTATAACATAAACATTATAATTTAAATATTCATCTGAATTAATTCAATTTCAAACATCATCAACACTAAAATTTTGATTAATTTCTGAATTAGTAAATATTTGATCTTTTTCATTTCATAAATAATTTAATTCACCATTATTAAAATAACTTATTTTATCTGTTAAGCTCTTTTTAAAATCATCAATAGAATAAGTAAATCAATCTTTTTCTTTTTGGAAAAAATCATAATTTCAAATATCAGGGATATGTCTAGATCTAATTTTAATTGCATTTTTTCATTGTGCTATAATTCCCTCTTTCCCAGTAAATATTTGCGACATTTGAGTAAAGTTTTGTGGTACTCCATTATTAGGTTGAAAACCTTTATCAGTAATATTTACTAAACCAGTTTTAATATGGATGGGTTAAGATAAATTGGACAACAATAATGTGGAGTAAGGATTATAATTAAATTAATAAATGGAGGTGTAATTATGGCAAAGAATCATTATACCGATGAATTTAAACAACAAATTGTTAGTCTTTATAAAACAGGTAAAACAGCAAAACAATTGTCCAGTGACTATCAGGTCGGTAAATCAACAGTTTGAAAATGAATTTATGAATTCAATAATTCTGGTTCATTTAAAGCAAAAGATAATCGAAGCCCAGAAGAAAATGAACTAATTCATCTAAGAAAAGAAATTAAACAATTACGAATGGAAAATGATATTTTAAAGCAAGCCACACTGATAATAGGCAAAAAATAGTAATTATTAAAAACAACAAAGAAAAATATGCAATTACTAATTTATGCAAAACACTAAAAGTTCCTAGATCAACGTTTTATTATCAATTGAAATCAAATAATCCTAAATCAAACCATACTATTGATAATGCTGTTATCAGTATTTTCTTAAAAAGTCGTAAAAATTATGGTACAAGAAAAATTAAAGTTATGTTAGCACAACAAAATATTTTATTATCACGAATAAAAATTAGTAAAATAATGCAAAGATATAACTTAATTTCCAATTATACAAAACTTAAATATAAACATCAAAGTAACAAAAACGCTACATACAAATATCATAATTTGTTAAATCAAGAATTTAATAATTATAAACTACATGAAGTTGTTGTCAGTGATTTAACACAAGTTGCTATCAATAGCAAATGATATTATGTGTGCTTTCTAATTGATTTATTTAATCGTGAAGTTATTGGTTATGATGTTAGTTCTCATAAAGATGCCAAATTAGTTGAAAATACTTTTAAAAAGCTTAGTTTTTCTTTAGATAATATTAAAATATTTCATACTGATCAAGGCAGCGAATTTAATAACAATATCATTTACAATCTTTTAGCTAAAAACAATGTTGCAAAATCTTATAGTAAACCAGGCTGTCCTTATGATAATGCTGTTTCTGAATCAACCTATAAAATTTTAAAAACAGAATTAATTAAAAACAGAAAATTTAAAAATATTGAACAATTTAAATTAGAATTATTTGACTATGTTAATTGATACAATAATGTACGAATTCACAGCAAATTAAATTATTTAACACCAATTGAATATAAAAATCTTTACTCTACATAAAATTTGTCCAAAAAACCCTTGCCATTCCAATAATAAATGGAAAAAAGAAATAATTACTTTTAATATCAAGTTCTAATTTAGTTAAATCAGATCGAACACTATTATCCATTATTCGCTCATTTAAGTTTTTAAAAATACTATTAATATTAGGTACTTGCATTATTGTATATCTCCTTTGATATCTTCTTCTCTTGTTTGATTATCATCATCAATATAACTCATTTCTTGCTCCAATTGTTCTTTTTGTTCTGTTTTAATTTCTTCAAACATCATTCGTGCTTTTTTATTTGTCACCTTATCTTGTTTATGAATTGCCTCAACATGAGTAATAGTTCTATTATTAATTCTTTTATCAAAAACATCTGATTGTGTAATATCATCAACAATATCTATATCAATAAATTCTATTGTATAAGGTCTAACATTATCATTATTAGGATTGTTATCATTTAAGTTATCTCATTTTTTATAATGTCTAAATATATAATCAAATAATCGATATAATTTTGGTAATCTTAATTCTCTTTTATTTTTAGTTGTTTGTAAATCATTTTTACCATTCATTAATGATTGTGTTTTATTAGTATAGTTAACAGATCCAAATTCATCATAGTCATAACCTGCTCCTTTATAAATCATAGTCATTGAATAATCACTATCAATAGTAATTTCAGTATAATTTTGTTGAGCATGAATTAATCCAACTCCACTAGTACCAGTCATATTTGAATAAGCTTGAACTGTACTAGTAATAATAGCATCAGCACTCACTAATTCTTCATCGCCTTTACCGTTGTCAACAAGCGAGTGAGTAGTATCTTTTCGTCCGACAAAATGAGTACGATTAATAATTCTTTCAATTCTTTTATAGTAAATATTATCTTGTACATCTTTAATTAAATTAAAGACAGATAAACAATCAGGAACATTATCTACTGTTGTTTTTGTACCCTGAACTAATTTAGGTAAATTAATAAATTCAACAATAGGTAATATATCTATTCCAGTATCATATTCCATTGTAGAAACTGGTCTTAGTTTACTTTCTAATTCACCGTAAGTTTGGAATGGCAAGGGTTTTTTGGACAAATTTTATGTAGAGTAAAGATTTTTATATTCAATTGGTGTTAAATAATTTAATTTGCTGTGAATTCGTACATTATTGTATCAATTAACATAGTCAAATAATTCTAATTTAAATTGTTCAATATTTTTAAATTTTCTGTTTTTAATTAATTCTGTTTTTAAAATTTTATAGGTTGATTCAGAAACAGCATTATCATAAGGACAGCCTGGTTTACTATAAGATTTTGCAACATTGTTTTTAGCTAAAAGATTGTAAATGATATTGTTATTAAATTCGCTGCCTTGATCAGTATGAAATATTTTAATATTATCTAAAGAAAAACTAAGCTTTTTAAAAGTATTTTCAACTAATTTGGCATCTTTATGAGAACTAACATCATAACCAATAACTTCACGATTAAATAAATCAATTAGAAAGCACACATAATATCATTTGCTATTGATAGCAACTTGTGTTAAATCACTGACAACAACTTCATGTAGTTTATAATTATTAAATTCTTGATTTAACAAATTATGATATTTGTATATAGCGTTTTTGTTACTTTGATGTTTATATTTAAGTTTTGTATAATTGGAAATTAAGTTATATCTTTGCATTATTTTACTAATTTTTATTCGTGATAATAAAATATTTTGTTGTGCTAACATAACTTTAATTTTTCTTGTGCCATAATTTTTACGACTTTTTAAGAAAATACTGATAACAGCATTATCAATAGTATGGTTTGATTTAGGATTATTTGATTTCAATTGATAATAAAACGTTGATCTAGGAACTTTTAGTGTTTTGCATAAATTAGTAATTGCATATTTTTCTTTGTTGTTTTTAATAATTACTATTTTTTGCCTATTATCAGTGTGGCTTGCTTTAAAATATCATTTTCCATTCGTAATTGTTTAATTTCTTTTCTTAGATGAATTAGTTCATTTTCTTCTGGGCTTCGATTATCTTTTGCTTTAAATGAACCAGAATTATTGAATTCATAAATTCATTTTCAAACTGTTGATTTACCGACCTGATAGTCACTGGACAATTGTTTTGCTGTTTTACCTGTTTTATAAAGACTAACAATTTGTTGTTTAAATTCATCGGTATAATGATTCTTTGCCATAATTACACCTCCATTTATTAATTTAATTATAATCCTTACTCCACATTATTGTTGTCCAATTTATCTTAACCCATCCAGTTGTCAAATTCCAATTTCTAAATCTTTTGCTGTATAGTAAGTTATTTTTGCTTTTCTAGGATAAAATTGTACTCTTTGATATCACATATAATCAGATTGAGCAGGTAATATTCACATTTCAGCATATTGTTCTATTTCTGAATATTTAGCAATCCGAACATTTGAACCAATTGGAGCAACATCAATAGTTAAATCGCCAGTCTCTGTTTTTAATAAATACATTACACTACGACCATATAAACTATTTGCTAATTCATTTTGATATAGTTTAGAATAAACATAGTTTTTTTCATATCATTCTTCTATTCACTCTTGTGTATCATCATTATCACAATTAAACATTAAGCCTTGTCCAATAGTTAACGGAGCCGCTTTTCTATTAGCAATAATTCAAGGAATATCAATATAATATTTTTGTTCTGATAATATTGGATATTTTCCTTGTTCTAAATAACTTAAATATTCCGGTTTATTAATTAATTCTTTAAAATTTATTTCTTGTTTATTATCCATTTTTACGCCTCTTTTTACATCACCCATTATATAATCACCATAAGGAGAGTGTCAAAAAATGTGAAAATTATTAACATTAATTACTAGTATTTTAGAAAATCCAAAAATAGCAATAAGAATTATAAAATTATTAGAAAAATATGGTAATTCTAAAATAAAAGCAATTTTACAAAGTATTAAAGATATTGAGCATCAATTAGCACAAATACAATATTATTTAAACCCAAATATATTAAGTGATTTATTAGCAAAAATACCTAAAAGTTTAGAAATACAATTATTTAAAGATATTAGTTTTTTAGATAAAAATAAATATAAAGAAATTGTAAAATCATTAACACCAACAGAAAGTAATTGAACTATATTATCTAGTAGTTGATGTAAAAAGGGATTTTTTCAAATAACTAATAAACAAAAATTAATAGGTAATTTAACTATTTTAATTCAATCAGATAATGATAAACAAAAAAGATGATATGGACCATATACTTATCCAAAAGTACATATTCAAGTATGACAAGCAATGAAATCAGCAACTGGTAAAAATGGAACTGGGGCAGGGTCAGTATTTTGAAATATGTGATTACATGTATGATTACGCAGTAAATTAAGAGAATATGTTAATTGACAAATATATACACAACAAAATAAAGGTGGCGGTGATGTTAAATTAAGAGCTAGTCGTATTAATAAAAACCTATTAGAATTAAATAAAGAAATTAATAAATATAGTACTAATTTTTATAATTTAAAAGATAGTAAATTAAATAAAAATAAACAATATATCGATAATAAAAATTGATTATTGGAGCAACGAGACTATGCAACTAATTTAAAAACAGAATATAAAAATTTAAATACTAAAATTATATCTAAACCAAAAACAATAAATCTTTATAAAGAACTTAAAAAAGGAATTAATGTAATTAAACATCCAATAAATACTATAAAAAATAAAATAAAAAAATAGGTTAATACCTATTTTTTATATACTATGAATTTTTAATTACTACATCAATGGGGTTTGTTTGACCAGTAGCATTGTTTTTACCTTCAATTTGAACTTCAACAGTTTTATTGTTTGTAATATCAATTGGTCAATCTTCACCTTTACTTTCAATAAAGTAATCATAATCATTTTCTGTTAAAGAATTATTTACCGCTTTTACTGATTTTAAAACAACATCTTTAAATTGCGGTTTTAATTGTTCTGCTGTTGTTTGTGTCGGGTCTGTAATATGAATAGTTGGTTTATCTAATTTATTAATTCCACTAATATTTATTTTAGAATTACCTTTAATTAATATTTTTTTATCATTAATATTTTGATTATCAATAATACCTGCATTAATATGTAAATAAATATCACCACTTACAATTTCATTAACTGGTAAATAAATACCTGCTGAATTTGATTGAATTGGATAATCATTTTTACCATCACTTAATATCATAATAGAATGCATAAATCCTAAAATTCTTTCTTTCTGTGGTGTAGTTAAATTATTATCTAAAATTTTATCAAATAATTTTTTAATTTCTGCTGTGTCAGGAGTTGATGGAGTAATTCCAAAAAACTCATTATATTTTTTAGATACATCCATATTTAATGCTGTTTGATCTAAATCTAAATTATTAATATTAGTAATAGTATTTTGCATTGCAACTTTAAATGTAGGATTATAAAAATCTTTATAATTTGGATCATAATCTAATAATTGATAAGTTAATTCATTTTCTCATTCACCAGTAAATTCATTAATTTTTTGTCAACTATCACCAGTTGGATTGGATGGGTTAAGATAAATTGGACAACAATAATGTGGAGTAAGGATTATAATTAAATTAATAAATGGAGGTGTAATTATGGCAAAGAATCATTATACCGATGAATTTAAACAACAAATTGTTAGTCTTTATAAAACAGGTAAAACAGCAAAACAATTGTCCAGTGACTATCAGGTCGGTAAATCAACAGTTTGAAAATGAATTTATGAATTCAATAATTCTGGTTCATTTAAAGCAAAAGATAATCGAAGCCCAGAAGAAAATGAACTAATTCATCTAAGAAAAGAAATTAAACAATTACGAATGGAAAATGATATTTTAAAGCAAGCCACACTGATAATAGGCAAAAAATAGTAATTATTAAAAACAACAAAGAAAAATATGCAATTACTAATTTATGCAAAACACTAAAAGTTCCTAGATCAACGTTTTATTATCAATTGAAATCAAATAATCCTAAATCAAACCATACTATTGATAATGCTGTTATCAGTATTTTCTTAAAAAGTCGTAAAAATTATGGCACAAGAAAAATTAAAGTTATGTTAGCACAACAAAATATTTTATTATCACGAATAAAAATTAGTAAAATAATGCAAAGATATAACTTAATTTCCAATTATACAAAACTTAAATATAAACATCAAAGTAACAAAAACGCTATATACAAATATCATAATTTGTTAAATCAAGAATTTAATAATTATAAACTACATGAAGTTGTTGTCAGTGATTTAACACAAGTTGCTATCAATAGCAAATGATATTATGTGTGCTTTCTAATTGATTTATTTAATCGTGAAGTTATTGGTTATGATGTTAGTTCTCATAAAGATGCCAAATTAGTTGAAAATACTTTTAAAAAGCTTAGTTTTTCTTTAGATAATATTAAAATATTTCATACTGATCAAGGCAGCGAATTTAATAACAATATCATTTACAATCTTTTAGCTAAAAACAATGTTGCAAAATCTTATAGTAAACCAGGCTGTCCTTATGATAATGCTGTTTCTGAATCAACCTATAAAATTTTAAAAACAGAATTAATTAAAAACAGAAAATTTAAAAATATTGAACAATTTAAATTAGAATTATTTGACTATGTTAATTGATACAATAATGTACGAATTCACAGCAAATTAAATTATTTAACACCAATTGAATATAAAAATCTTTACTCTACATAAAATTTGTCCAAAAAACCCTTGCCATTCCAATGCTTCTATTTTATTTTTAATAGATAAATCAAATCCACGAGTTCTATTCATTCCTTGTAAATTGACCTCTAATTGTCCATCTGATGTTTTACCATATAAAGGTTTAATATTTTGACCAAGTCATAATTATTTAGAAACCATATAACCTAAAACTTTATCTTGGAATAAAGTACCTGTTACCATTGTATTTGCTGAAATATTTTCACCGATTAATTGAGTATATGCTCGTGTTAAATCTAAATATGAATGTGATTCTCAAACCATTTCTCAATCACTAGTATTTGTACCAATTTGAGATGCATTAATTTTTCTTGTTTCATCTGTCATACGATGTCCTAATTTATACATTAAATCTAATGCATCTTGTTGAGTTTTAATTTTAGTTGTATCATAAACAAAAGCATAATCTTTATTAAATTTAGATCTAGCAATATAATTATCAATTACACCTTTTAAAAAGTATAATTCTAAATTAAACATCATATTTTCTGTAATTGAACCAGTTCATTTTGCTACTAATTCACCTCGTAATGATGGGTCAGTATTTTTTAAACGAGATAAATCAAATCTTCTGAATTGTGTTTTTAAACCAATAGTATGATCAATTACTAAACGACCACGCTTAGCATTTTGATTTTGTTTTGGATTTCCTTTTTCATGGTTTCATTCACTATCTCCATAAAATAATCGTTCTGGAATTGTATAAATTGCTACTGCATAATCTGCACTTTCCATATTAGGACTTGATTGTGCTGTTGCTGTTAAACGATGAAAAGTATAATAATCAGGATTTGATAAAATATCTTTTACTCGCATTTCTTGAGCTGATAATAATAAATGTCCCTCTTTTGTTAAATTTGCTACACCATCACCAATAACAAATCCCTCATGTAATCCTATAATTGATGCCATATTTTATTTTCCTTTCTGATATTCTTCTTCAACTTTTCTTTTAATTCTTTCATTAATAGGAATATCTTTGTTATCTTCTAAACTAGTTTTAATTTTTTGTGTTAATTCTTCAATAAACATATTTTCATCTTTAATTTGAATTCCACCATTCATTAAGTTTTGCATATCTAATGTTGGTTTTTTTCAACTAAATCTTTAAAATTAGTTTTAATATATTCCATATCTTTACCACTATTTAATAGTTCTTCAACTAATTTGTGATTTTCTTGTGGTACTTGTGATAACTCATATTCTTTTATTTTTGACTGATAACTATTAATTTTTTCTTCATATTGTTTTTCTGTTTCAGTTTTAATACGAGTTTCTGCATTTGGTAAGACACTAGATAATACTTGTTTTTCTTTTTGTTCTAATAAAGCATTAATTTCATCTTGTGTCATATTTTCTTTATAATCATATTTAAAGTTTGACATACTTTAATCCCTCCATTATTTTTTTATAGAAAATTTCAAAAACTATCGTCATCATCTTACCATCATTTTAATTTTTGTAAACTTGTGGATATTTTTTCTTAATTTCTTTTCTAGTTTCTTCAATTCCTTCTTTAAAACCTTTTTCATATTGATCTAAATATTCTTTTTTATTATTAACACCATAATCATAAGTTTCTTTCATTAATTCTTGGAATATTTTAGTATGTTCTTCACATGCAGGAACACCAATACCATTTCAATTTTTACTTACTTTTTTAAAACATTCTTTACCATCAATTATCATTCAACATATATTTTTGTCCATTCGCATTTTTTCAACATTTCTTTTAATTTGTTTCTTTGCCATAATTAATCTTTTCCTTTCAATATTTTTTCTGCAAATTGCGAAACAGTTTCTATTGCTGTATCTTTATCAACTTTTTTAATTTCTAAATCTTTAATAAATTTATTTTCAGTTCTTTCATAACTACCATTTGCTTTTAAATATGCTTTACACATAAAGATAATAATTAATCTACCAATAGATCAAACAATTAAAGGCATTAACCCTAAAATAATAAATACAATACCTAATTTTCTTTTTCTAATTAAATGATTACCTTGTGATTTAATATTTTTATCTATTTTAGGTTTACGGCCAATAAACATTAATAAACCTTGAATACCTAATAAAGTAATATGTCCAAATCCTAAACCAATAATATTACTTGATGACATAATACTATCTCAACTAAAACCATTAAATTGACCACTTTTAACTGCTCAGGTTCAACCTAATGCAAAAAATGTATTATAAATTAATGCTCATCATAAATGAGTAAATCCACTCATAAATCTATCTCACTTAAATAATATATATTATTTATAATTCTTTTTATCTAAATCAATTACATAGTTATTTTTATTTCAAAATGCCATAATTTTAACCTCGCTTTCCGAATTGTTTACTTATTAAAAATGGATTATCTAATGTTTTTATAAAATATTCCATAATATCCATAACAGCATAAGTCATAGCATCAAAACCATCATCAAATAATTTATTATCTTCTAATTTATAAGTAGATTTATTTGCAGGTGGTTTTCTTCATTCCATTTTTAACATATCTTTAAATAACTCTGGTGTTAATCGTTGACTAATTTGTAAATAATTCTTATTTAGCAGGATGATTATAGCATCAATTCTATCGGTTCTATATCAAACATCTTTTACCACTGGTTTAAATCTTAATCAATTATGGTCAGGGTAATATTGTCTACGAATATTATTTAATGTATCAATAGAAACTAAACCACCATTTCCATAGTCAACATTTACATCTAAACCATCTTGTAAATAATCTCATTGTCTAGAAGCAGTAATATAAAAATGTACTATTTCATTTAAAATCTTAGTTGTATCTTTATGTATCATTTCAGCATTACTATGCTTATATTCCATTAATGGTGTGGATGGGTTAAGATAAATTGGACAACAATAATGTGGAGTAAGGATTATAATTAAATTAATAAATGGAGGTGTAATTATGGCAAAGAATCATTATACCGATGAATTTAAACAACAAATTGTTAGTCTTTATAAAACAGGTAAAACAGCAAAACAATTGTCCAGTGACTATCAGGTCGGTAAATCAACAGTTTGAAAATGAATTTATGAATTCAATAATTCTGGTTCATTTAAAGCAAAAGATAATCGAAGCCCAGAAGAAAATGAACTAATTCATCTAAGAAAAGAAATTAAACAATTACGAATGGAAAATGATATTTTAAAGCAAGCCACACTGATAATAGGCAAAAAATAGTAATTATTAAAAACAACAAAGAAAAATATGCAATTACTAATTTATGCAAAACACTAAAAGTTCCTAGATCAACGTTTTATTATCAATTGAAATCAAATAATCCTAAATCAAACCATACTATTGATAATGCTGTTATCAGTATTTTCTTAAAAAGTCGTAAAAATTATGGCACAAGAAAAATTAAAGTTATGTTAGCACAACAAAATATTTTATTATCACGAATAAAAATTAGTAAAATAATGCAAAGATATAACTTAATTTCCAATTATACAAAACTTAAATATAAACATCAAAGTAACAAAAACGCTATATACAAATATCATAATTTGTTAAATCAAGAATTTAATGATTATAAACTACATGAAGTTGTTGTCAGTGATTTAACACAAGTTGCTATCAATAGCAAATGATATTATGTGTGCTTTCTAATTGATTTATTTAATCGTGAAGTTATTGGTTATGATGTTAGTTCTCATAAAGATGCCAAATTAGTTGAAAATACTTTTAAAAAGCTTAGTTTTTCTTTAGATAATATTAAAATATTTCATACTGATCAAGGCAGCGAATTTAATAACAATATCATTTACAATCTTTTAGCTAAAAACAATGTTGCAAAATCTTATAGTAAACCAGGCTGTCCTTATGATAATGCTGTTTCTGAATCAACCTATAAAATTTTAAAAACAGAATTAATTAAAAACAGAAAATTTAAAAATATTGAACAATTTAAATTAGAATTATTTGACTATGTTAATTGATACAATAATGTACGAATTCACAGCAAATTAAATTATTTAACACCAATTGAATATAAAAATCTTTACTCTACATAAAATTTGTCCAAAAAACCCTTGCCATTCCAATTACTTTTTCTAGCACCTTGTAATTTAATAAAACTACCATTTGGAAATGTTCAAGTTGGTTTATTAAACCTAGCATTATATTGATAATGACCACCTTTTCATTTTTTAGTAGGATTAAGGATTAAACCAACTTTATCTAATGCATCTTGAATATCTTGTTGCATTTCAGCAGTATCAGCACTATTTAATCTAAAACCATATATTGCTATTTTTTTATCTTTATTTGCTAATACAACACAACTTAATAATGCTATTAATTCATCAATACTATATGTTTTACCCGCTTTACGACTACCTGCTAAATTAATCTCATCTGCTATATATTCTTTATTTTCTAATAAACTAACTACTATCTCATTAAGATAACTATATTCATATAACATTGCCATTATATTTTCCTCCTATCTGTTATGTTAATTACTGGGGGAGTATAATTGATTTCAGTTTCATTTTCACGGCCATAATACTGGGCATATACTGATACACCCCCCTTAGTTTCGTTTAAGAGATGTAATTTTATATTATTTTATAATATTCTTATTTTCATTTTAAGTTCATTGAATGCTAATAAATTAGTGTCTTTTAAGGCATTATATTCATCTTCTTCTAAATTTAAATAAATTAATAATGTTTCTTTTGTAGCTAATTCATAGTTTTTTTCTTTGCAAAAGTCATCAAATTTTATTAATTTATCTTTAATTTGCTGTTCTTTTACACTATTTCATCATTCTTTTGGTACCTTTTTTACCTGTAATTTACGCTTTTTTACCTCTTTTTGCATATTTTTACCTCGTTAAAATCGTCACCATCTTACCATCATCTTTACAAAAATAAAAAAAGACTTTTGCAAGTCTCTAATTTTAGTAATTTTTAAACAAGTGATTAAGGGCTAGTAAATCCTACTTGTATTAAATTACATCATCATCTTACCATCATTTAACGGATTGTCAACAAAATTTTAATTTTTAGTGTATAACTATTTTAATAGAAAGGGCTAGGTTGTCTTATGAAAAAAGAAAAGAAAAAATTTAAACATTTTAAATTACCAGAAAGACATGATTTAAAAGAATATTTAGAATGCGAAAGATTTAAAAAGAAAGATGGTACACCTAATTATTCTAAAATAGGAAAAATAATTAATAAAAGTCGTAATACAATTAGATTAGAGGTTAAAAGACTTAAAGAAGAATACGATCCTAAAAAAGCGAATGATGATTATAAAAATAAAAGAAAAAAATCGATAAAATATACTACAATTACAAAAAAAGTTGTAAATCATGTAATAAAAATTTTAAGTAAAAAAAGTTATTCACCAATGTTAATTATTAGACTTCTTGCGATACCCTTTTTTATTAAAATATTATTATAAAATATAATTTATGAGGACATAAAAATATGAACAATAATAAATTTAATACTCTTAATGATAGAGAATGGTTAAGATTAACAGGAATAAAAAAATCCACTTTTAATAAAATGTTAGATATTTTAAAAGTTGCTGAAATAGAAAAATTTAAAAAAGGTGGTAAAACTAATAAATTATCATTAGAAAATAGATTATTGATGACTTTATTATATTGACGAGAATATCAGACTTATTTTCATCTTGGTAAAAGTTTTGATATTAGTGAGGCTAATTGTTATCGTAATATTAAGTGAATTGAAGATATTTTAATTAAAAACTCTGATTTTCAACAATTTGCTGGTAAAAAAGCACTAATAAATGATTATTTTAATGATAAAACTATTATTATTGATGCTACCGAAACTCCAATCCAACGCCCAAAAAAAGACAAAAACAATCTTATTCTGGTAAAAAGAAAAAACACACGATCAAAACACAAGTAATTATCGAACAAGAAACCAAAAAAATTATTGCAACAAGTTTTTCGCTCGGAAAAAAACATGATTATGCTTTATTTAAAGAATCAAAAATCCCAATTTTAAAAAATACCAAATTAATAGTTGATAGTGGTTATCAAGGAATACAAAAAAATCACAATAATGTTCTAATACCCACAAAGAAAACAAAGAAAAACCCTTTAAACAAAGAACAAAAGCAATATAATAGACTAGTTTCAAAAATGAGAATTATTATTGAAAATATTTTTGCTATTCTTAAAAAATTTAAAATTATTACAGAAAAATATCGTAATCGAAGAAAAAGATTTGGTTTAAGATTTAATTTAATTGCCTCAATTTATAATTTACAATTATTATATTTAACATAAAATATTTATTTAAAATTAAATAATTTAAATAATAAATTAATTTTTCGTTGTGGAAAAATATTAAATTTTTAAATAAAAAACATAATTAATTAAAATTATATTTTTCTATTAGTATCTTTTTTACAAATATTTGCAATTTTTTAACAAGTAATGCAAGAAGTCTATTTATGAATATGAAAAAAAGTATAATGAAAAATTTCCATTTTCACATGTGACACTTTACAAATATATTGATTATGGAGTTTTTGATGATGAAAATACTGAAATTAAGAAAAAATTACCATTTAAAGGTAAAAAATTTAAAACAAAAAAGAGAAAAGATGATCGTGGTCAATTGACTAATATTAGATTTATTGAAGAAGCAGAACATGAAAAAGGAACTTTTGGTTGATTTCAAATGGATTGTATTGTTGGAAAAGAGCATCAATCTGCTTGCTTGACTTTTACAGAAGAAAAAAGTTTATATACGATTTGTTTTAAATTAGACCATCATAATTCAGAAGAGGTTAATAAAGCAATTAAAAGTATTTTTAAAAATAAACTTTATAAAGTAAATATAAAAGGAATTATTACAGATCAAGGTAAAGAATTTAGTAAATGAAAAGAAATTGAAAAAATTACTGAATCTAATGTTTATTTTTGTGACGCTGGAACACCAACTCAAAAACCCCATGTTGAAAGAATGAATAGAGATATTAGAGAATATCTTATTAAGGGAACAGATTTTAACAATATTACTCAAAAAGAAATTAATAAAGTTATGAAAATTATTAATGAAAAACCACGACCGAGTTTAGATTGATTATCCTCCAAAGAGGTATTTTTACAAAATATTTAGTAATTAAATTATTAATTTTAGATTTTTAACAAAAATCATTTTTCGTGGTGCTGAAATAACTACATAATTTAAAAAAATTATTTTTTTTTGAAAAAATAGTTGCATTTTTTAATAAAAGATATATTATCAAATTAATAAGGGCTATTTGTCCTATTTGCATCTTTACTTTACAATTAAAATGCACCCCTTCTAAAAGTTTAGTAAAATCTTTTTTCTTTCTTTTTTGGGGTGCAATCTTAGTGTACTGTTTTTATTTTATTTGTTTTCAACTTTAATATTATGATTCATTGAACTTTTTCTAATGCAATGATTTTTGATATTTAACATCTTAATTATTTAAAAAGTTATAGTAGTTATTGCATTTTTGAAAAAGACATAAAAGATATAGATATTGCTGTTAAATTATCAAAAAATAGAAAAATTTATAATATTTCTTGGACAATTGGATTTTTTCAAGTATCTTCTTCAACAATATTATTTCAAATTTGTTTTGTTAATGGTTTTAAATTTTTAATTTCATTTCTTGTTGCTTCGGTTGCTTTTAATCCCCATAATAAAAAGAACACACCCAAATTATAACCTGATACTTGTGAAGTTGTTTTAATAAATCCTTGCACTTTTTGCTCATCAGTTTGAAAACGAGGATCGACATCAGGATCTTGACCATTATTAATTTCACGATATTTTTGATTTACAAGCATATAAAAATTATTACCAAAAGCCATATTTAATTGTCAAAACATTGACACTTTGGTTGATGTATTATTTCCATAATCTTCTTTCATATCTAAAAAATGTTTATCCTCATCAGGTTGATTCAAATATTTTGTGACAACATCTTGAAATTCAAAAACTTTTGGTTTTACGCCTAAAGATTGTTGGACATAAACTTTACTAACTTCAGCACGAGTTTCACCTGTATTTGAAAAGGTATATTGTGCTGCTGTATAAGTGTGAGCACTTTCGTGTCACAATGCACCTTGGTCTTTAATCGAAAAAAATAATTCTTTGCCCGCATTACTACTATTAGGAAACATTACTCGCCCAGCAGTAGCGTTGGCATAACCAGCACTCTCATCAGCATTGGCAATATGAATATATTGAAGATATTTATGATTAATACCCGGATCCTCTTTATTTAAACCTCAAAATTTATTTGTCATACGTCATCAATAATCTCATCCAGCCACAAAAGCATTAATGTAATTATCCTCCAATCGAGAATTAATAACTTCGTTTTTTATCATATCTGTTTGCATTGTCGCAAAATAATGCTCTGAAACAAATTCCACAAAAGGTGATTTTGTTGCATTAACTTGTTTTTTAAATTCACTTTGGCTTGTTTCGTTTACTTTAAATGTTGGGATTTTAATAATATCCTCTAGATTATTTGTATGGATATCAATTATTTGTAAATCCGTTTGATTATTATCAGCAACATAAAATAGACCAGAATTTTTTGCTGTTAATAAAAATTTCTTATCTGTTATTTCATAATTTGAAAATGTATTATCATTTTGTTTAATCATAGGATTTGCATACTGTCCTCATTGACCAATTGATAATTTAACATTTTCTTTTTCATCATCAGTCCCTTTACGATTTAAAGTGATCTCGTAGGTTACATCTTTTTTTAAGAAATAACCAGTTGGTTTAAATTCAGAGTGTCTAAGATTCCGATTTTCACGTTTTCGCATTTCGTCACTAGTTAATAATTGTTTATTTTGATTTATTTTTGCTGTTATTAGTTCAGAAGTTTCTTCATTATTAGTATCAAAACAACTAATCAAACTTGTTGTACTTGTTCCGATAATTACTACCGTGCTTAATAAGCTCAACAACTTTTTCATCAGTTTTTTCCTTTCCGTAATTATTTTTTAAATAGACTTCTTGCGATACCCTTTTTTATTAAAATATTATTATAAAATATAATTTATGAGGACATAAAAATATGAACAATAATAAATTTAATACTCTTAATGATAGAGAATGGTTAAGATTAACAGGAATAAAAAAATCCACTTTTAATAAAATGTTAGATATTTTAAAAGTTGCTGAAATAGAAAAATTTAAAAAAGGTGGTAAAACTAATAAATTATCATTAGAAAATAGATTATTGATGACTTTATTATATTGACGAGAATATCAGACTTATTTTCATCTTGGTAAAAGTTTTGATATTAGTGAGGCTAATTGTTATCGTAATATTAAGTGAATTGAAGATATTTTAATTAAAAACTCTGATTTTCAACAACTTGCTGGTAAAAAAGCACTAATAAATGATTATTTTAATGATAAAACTATTATTATTGATGCTATCGAAACTCCAATCCAACGCCCAAAAAAAGACAAAAACAATCTTATTCTGGTAAAAAGAAAAAACACACGATCAAAACACAAGTAATTATCGAACAAGAAACCAAAAAAATTATTGCAACAAGTTTTTCGCTCGGAAAAAAACATAATTATGCTTTATTTAAAGAATCAAAAATCCCAATTTTAAAAAATACCAAATTAATAGTTGATAGTGGTTATCAAGGAATACAAAAAAATCACAATAATGTTCTAATACCTACAAAGAAAACAAAGAAAAATCCTTTAAACAAAGAACAAAAGCAATATAATAGACTAGTTTCAAAAATGAGAATTATTATTGAAAATATTTTTGCTATTCTTAAAAAATTTAAAATTATTACAGAAAAATATCGTAATCGAAGAAAAAGATTTGGTTTAAGATTTAATTTAATTGCCTCAATTTATAATTTACAATTATTATATTTAACATAAAATATTTATTTAAAATTAAATAATTTAAATAATAAATTAATTTTTCGTTGTGGAAAAATATTAAATTTTTAAATAAAAAACATAATTAATTAAAATTATATTTTTCTATTAGTATCTTTTTTACAAATATTTGCAATTTTTTAACAAGTAATGCAAGAAGTCTAATTAAAAAAAGAAATTAAAATTTATATAATAAAAATGTGAAAATAAATATTTAATAGCTGGATTAATTATTGATACAATATTTTTTGAAAATATTTTATTATATACAAGTTAATATTTCCTTTTTAATTTAATCAATAAATACCCTAAACTAGTTTAGGTAAATTAATTCTATCATAAACATTTAAAATAGCAATGGTTTTTAAATAAATCTTAATTGCTACGAATATGTTTAAAATTATAAAAATAAACATATAATTTAATATCATTTGTTACTTCATTGATACTTTGATATTCATCAGATAAAACATAAAATGAACCTAAAAATTAGGTTCATTTTAATAACATATTAATTATTTTGTTAATATTTTATTGATAAAATTCATTTTGATAGGTTTTAATAAACTCTCACGCTGTAACCGCATCCCAGTTAACTGATCAAGTCATCATTCCTTTTAAATAAATGTTTTGTTCTTTTAATAAGTCTGTTGCCTTTTTAATATCATGCTGTTTAACTTGTCCATTTGCTGCGGCATCATTATTTGCTGGTAGTCCTAATAATTTATCAGCTGGAATTTGATAAAAATTATCTTCTCCTTGCACAATATATTTTGCAATTAAATATAAGAATTCTGCTTTATATTTAGCATCATTTTGTGTTAACCATCAGCCATTAAAACCTAACGCTTCTTGTTCTTCTAGCGGAACATTAACACCATCACCAGCTTGGTTATAAAATTGTGGACTAACAAAATCAAGATAATCACCTATGGTTTTTAAATATGGTAAATATTTCCCTTGACTTGAATTTGTTCGTAAATATGGGAATTCTGGAGCCATTGTAATTAAAAACTCCTTGTTATTTTTTGCATAATGGTCTTTAAGGCCCATTAAAACTTGCGGAATAATATATTCATTTTCGCCATCTGCAATTGCTGCTTGCTCTAAATCAATATCAATTCCATCGAATCCAAACATACTTATTAAATTCATAATTTCTTCTGTAAAAGGTTGTAAATCAGCAATTTTTAAGTCAATATGTGCATCAGCAACGCCTAATGATAAAATGACTTTTTGACCACGTTCTTGCACTAATTTAACTTGATTCGTAAAATAATTATTTTTTTCAATTTGAGTAAACTGCGTTTTATGTGGTACTTCTGGAATGAAAGTTGGAATTTCACCAATTTTATATGATTTCATAAATGAAACATTTGAAACATTAATAAAATCATATTCCTGCGGAACATTAGCTAAATCAAGGTACTTGGCTGTTCCACCTTGATATCCAGCACCATTATCTCAATTGTGTCAGTAACCAACTAGAATTGGTTTATGTTCTTGTGAACTATGATTAGTGGTAAGATTATTATTTGCTAATGATAACGGAGCATTTGTTACTAACGTCAAAGTACTCAACAATGATATTAAACCATTCATAATGATCACACCTTTCATTGTATAGTATTTTCAACTGTTTTCCCTACCTTTATTTTACTAACAAAAAATAAAAAAGTAAATAATAAAATCTTTTTAAATTCAAAAAGGTTATAATTATTTACTTCCAACAAAAAATATTGTTGTTTTTAATGCCCCAAGAAGGTCTTTTAAATTATGCTTGTCAACGTAGTTTTCAACCAGCAACCCCAATATAAACCCCAATTAGTCCTAACGAAACCCCTAGGTAAATTCCATAAGTTGGCGTAAAGACAAAATCTTGTCCACTTCATGTTTTTAAGAAGGGATCCATTTTATATTTAAATGGATTAATATAAGTAACATATTTTAAAACATCACTACCATTAATTAATTCTGCCGGAATAAAAGCTCCACTTAAGAAAGCAATTTGCATAAAAATAACATTTGACCCAGCAATAAATGATGTTGTTGATTTAAAAATTGACGATAACATCATTCCTAATGAAATTGTTGAAATAAAAACTAAAACAACAAATGGCACTGCTGGTTCAAAGTTATTTGGTGCGGCAATTTCTTTTCAACCAAAACTTGGTCCAAAGAAAATTCCTGCTCATAATAATGTTCATAAAAATGATGTAATAATAAAAATTAAACCAACAAACATTACTGATAAAACAAAGAAAACTGGTTTAATATTTGTCGCCCCAATTCGCTTCATTAAAACACTATTTTTAAACTCTAAAATAGTTTGTGGAATAATAAAAATTCCTACCGACATTGCTTGTACCATTGCAATTGATCCAACTAAAGTATGAATATTCTGCGCTGGATTGTCGTTTAATTGTTTAAAGGCGAATCCTTTCAAAAATAATAATAAAATAGGATATACAATTAAAAAGAATGGTACAAAAAAACCTTTATAATAGTATTTTAGCATTAAGTCAATTAGTGGTTTGTTTTTACCACGAACACGACCATCACAGATTCATTTATCGACTTTATTTACACGAGTGCTTTCTTTGCTTTGCTTAACCATTTTTTGAAATTGCTGATCTAAATCAGTTTTCTTGTTTTGCTCAAACATTTGTCAAGTAAAGTTATGCACTGAACCATATTTTTTAACAATATCTTTGACCATTCCGGCTTCTTTAATTTCACAATTATGAACATAAATATATTTTTCACAAAATTCTTCAACTTCGCTAATCATATGGGTTACTAAAAACATTGCTTTTCCTTTTTCAACAATGTTTTCTCGTAAAAAATAAAAAATTTCTGATCGAACTTCAATGTCTAATCCGGTTGAAATTTCATCTAAAATAACTAAGTCTGGGTCATGGATTACTGACAATAAGATATTTAACCGTTGTTGTTGTCCTCCAGAAAGTCCCTCAACAAATTTATTTTCCATTCCAATTAGTTGATATGTTCGTAATAACTCTCGTAACTGACTATCAGTCATTGGAATATTAAATGTATTTAAATAGTATTTAATCATATCCATAACTGAAATTCCAATTGGATATTTTGATTCTTGGAACTGAAGACCAATGGTTAAGTTCTCTTGGCGAACTACTTTTCCGGCCGTTGCTTGCCGAATCCCACCAATAATTTCACTTAACGTTGACTTCCCACTTCCATTAGCACCAATAACCCCAATTCGGTCACCAGGATTAATAACTAAATTAACTTTATTTAAAGCAACCTTATTTTTGTATTTTTTTGTAATATCAATTACTTCAACTAATGGTTTGGACGCATCAATCGCTTTGCGTTCTTTTACAACTGTTTGCTTCATAGTTTCCCCTTTCCTAGCTATATTTATTTAATGTTAATTAATAAATATGCTTGTTTATTTTATCAAAAAAAAGCATAATCTTACTTTTTTTTCGTTCTTTTTTGATAAATAAATAAAAACCCTAAATTTGATCTAGAATTGAATTGATATAACTAAAATCAGTATCTTCACTATAAAGTTTTAAAATTTCTAAACTTTCATCAATCACAATTGCTTTTGCTAAACCTTGATAATGAATTGCATAAACGCCATACACTAAAACAGCTTTATGATAATTACTTAGTCGTTCAAACTTTCATCCTGGTTTTAAATACTGATTAATAAGAGCAATAATTGTTGGTAAATTTTGCAAAATATTATCAATTTGTTCTGATTCAACATTAGTTTTTACAACTTGTGAAAAATCATAAGCCTCTTGTTTTGTTGTTAAAACATCATGTTTCAAAATAAAATGACGATATAACAAATTGATAATATTAATCCGTTCTTGGCGTTTTGACACGTGACATACTCCTTCTTAAATATAGTGATATAAACAAAATAAACTTCGTTTTTGTAACCGCAAATTATGACGATGACTATGAACGCCAAATAAATGATGTAACATTAAAATTGTTTCATCAGCTAAAAGATCGTTTGTTAAATCATCATTCTTTTCAATATGTTTTATTATATCACTTCAATGATATTGTTGTTGATTAATTATTTGAATATTATCATAACTTGTAGCATCTGTTATTGTAAATGGTTCTTTGCTATTAACAACAACTAAATTAATGGTTGCTGTTCGTAAAAACTGTTTTACATTAATCATTTTCATCATCCGATTAATCATAAATTGTTGTTTCACAATTGGAGAAGTAATCAAAGTATTGTTTTGTTCTCATACCGAAGCAGCCATTGTTGTCTTAACTGGAGCAATTAATGCTTGCATTTTTAAAAAATAAAGATTTTTACGAGTTAAAATTAAGCGAGGAAAATAATATGTTATTTTACTAACATCATCATAAAAAGCAACATTTTTAAAATATCACATATAACTAACAGTTTTAACATACCGTTCAATAATTTTATCAAAATACCGATACTGTTCCAATTTTAATTCTTGTTTTCAATTTAACGCTGGTAATCCTAATTCCTGACGAATTTTTGTTAAATATTGTTGCTTCTTATGACTTAACATTATTTCCCTCCTTTCTCTTAAATTAAGTAAAAAAGAAACCTATGGTTTCTTACGATGTCAAAAATGACTAGTTCGTTTTTGATGTTGATAACGATATTGGCTTTCATCTTCAGCAATTAACTGCTCAATTAAATCATCATTGTCTTTGCGCGTTAATGCTTCTTGATAATCAAAAGTTTTTTCATGAACACGAACATGAATACCATTAAGTAATAGTGGTGCTTTAATTTCTGCTAATTTTAAAAATCTAATTTCCTTTGGATATAAATATAATAATTTCCCATGTAATTTAACATTTCGTAATAATATAAAATCATTTTTAGTTTGGGAATTTGCCACATTGTCTTCAGTATAAACATTATAGCTAATAAAATGATTATAATCTTGTTCATTACTAGCAAAAAACATTTGATTTTTATGCATTCGATCAATACAAATAATTTTTCCATTATGCAAAAAATATAAATGTCCGGTTTTAATATCTCTTATCATTTCTCGTTACCTCCTGTTCTATCTCTCTTTTATTGCTAATTTTGGTTGATAGTTAACGAGTTGATAATTAATACGTTATTTTTTATCGTGTGCTTCTTGCATCAATTGTGCTTGCACTCGTAGCGATTCAATTAAAGCTTGGCGATTTTCTTTTACTTCTTCACGAATTCGTAACAATCGTTGAAATTCTTTTTGGCGTTTAATAAACTCTTCAATATTTCCTTTTGTGTTTTTATATTTAAGGACTTGTTTATCTAACAACTTGATTTCAGCATATTGTTTCTGGTTTAATAACATCACATGTTTTCGTAACAATGCTATTGATTTATTACGATTTTGTAAAATTTCCTCATTTAATTTTTCATCTTTTGTTTTAATTGTTCGTGATAAATTTATTGCTCGGTTAAAGTCAGCTAATTCCTGGGAAATTTGACGATTATAACCTTGTTCATATTGTTGGCGAACTTCCAACAAATACTGTAGCATTTTTTGTTCATAAACTAAACGTTGATCAACATTAGGTCGTTTCTTTTCATCATATTGATGATTATAATTTGTTGTTTTATAACAATCCTCATTTTCCAATTCTGCTTGCTCATTCGCAAAGGCCATTGTTGCATCTTGCCCTTTTTTGTTCTTTGCTTTTTGTGCTGCAGTTTCTTTTTTATTATTTTTTTGTTTTGTTTTCAAAACAAAGGTTGCTTTTAAGTGTTCTAATTGTGTTTGTTCTTCCGCATTTAATTTATAAAAACGAGCCTTGTTTTCTAACCGTAAAATTAATCGTTCTTCCATTGATAATGGATCTTCAGCAGTCCGAATAATTTTAACTGGTGTTGGTTTTGGTGGTACAATATCTCTTGCCGCAAATTCATTTAAGTTAATTTCAACTTGATTTTGTTTGATTAAACGAACAAGAATTTCTTCATCCCCTTTTTCAATTTCAATTTTATCATCAGAATCAACAACAAAGTCAACAACTGATAACCCATTTCGTTTAATTTGCGAAATTTGTTGGGCTAAAATCGGACGTAAATCACGACGAATTGTTGTTATTTCTTCTGTTTCGTTCCGACGAATAATTGTTCTAGTTTCATCTGGTTCTGATCCTGTTGACCCTAATTTTGTTTTAACACGATCAACATCTAAACTATTCCAATTTGAGAAAGTATTAAACTCATCATTAATTAATTCACTGTCTTTTAACGGTGGTTTAATTAAATTAGTTGTTTTCAGAGGGGCATTTTTAGCAGACTTTTTTGTTCCATTCATAGTTTTATTAGTTCTTGGTTGATTTAATGGTGTTGAGATTAGAATGTCTTCCTGAACTGGCGGTTTCACTTTTGCTGCTGATTTTTTACTAGCTGCTTGTTTTGCTTTGTGATTGTTTAATCTTGCAAAAACTGGAATTTCTTTGTCAACACGATAACTATAATCAATAAATTTACTTTTATTTTTTTGTTCTTCTCAAGCATTATCTTTATCTTTTAAACGAATAACACCTTTCTGTTTAGTCCCAACTACCTCGGTTAAATATTTTTGTTTTAATGCTTGGTACTCTGGGCTATTTTCATCTAACTGTCTTAATAAAATTTTAATTGTTGCTGGAGTTAGTTTTTTATCCATTAGTTCTGTTGCATCTCGTTCTGAATCAATAATGCTACCATAATCAGCACGAGTAACGACAACAGTATCTGTGTCTTTTTCTTTTGCCATTTTTTCTAGTCCTCTTTATTTACTTTGTCATTATTTTAATACATACATATATTATATAAAATTTTTGCAGTTTTTTAAATAGTTTTCGTAAAAAACCTTGCTTTTTTTATAAAAATATTTATAATATTATTTCATTATTTTTTAGACCCTATCACCGTGATTTTGGCCCTTTTTTGTAAATTAAACGATACTTTTTCGGTTTTTTCATAGCAACTACTTGCTTAATTGGTTTTTCAATTTGGACAGGATGATATATTTCATATTCATTAGCTAATGCTTGTCCAATTTCACGCATTAGGATTGTGCCATAATTATCCTCTTCATAAGAAGGTCCTATTTTGTTATATTTCTTAAAAAAGGATTTTGGAAAAGAATGCTTTGTTTCAACATCACTATTAAGCATTTTTTTATTTACTTTTGGTAACTTAACTGGTTTTGCTAATGTTGCTAAATATTCTTCTCGTTTTCGTAGTTCAATTAACCGTGCTTGTTGTAAGTCACGCAAAATTAATTCTTGTTGGTGGTGCAACTGTTGGGTTTGAACGTTTTGATTAACTTTTAATACTTGTAATAATTGTTGTTGGATTTCAGCATCCGCTTCTTGCGCTCAAAGTTCTTTTTCTTGCGCTCATTGCAGCGCAACATCTGGTCGTTTTTTAGGATCAATCCCACTTGAGGTAACAACTTCATCAAAATATTTTCGAATTAAGTCTGCTGTTGGCAATGTTGCTTTCATTGTTATTCCCCACTTGTTTATTTCTTTTGCTGTTCCTTACCAGTTTTGTTTTCTCCTGCGTCAACTAAAAAACCATTAATAACCTTTTTTCCTTCTGCCAGATATTTATTAATTAAAATCTGTGGTAATGGTTTTGGTTTAACTTTTCGCTGACGTAGTTTTTTTTGATACCGTGTTTCTTTGCGAATATTTTTTTGAATTAACTTTTCTTTTATTAATCGTTCATGATTGTGTTCTACTTGTCGTCGTTCAATTTTACGAATTTCTCGTGGATGATAACCAGCATAAGTATATTGGTTTTCTGCTAAATTTATTGTTAAATCAGGTGTTTTAGTTGGATCAGCATAATTAATTTGATAATCCTTTAATTCTTTTTGAGTATATAATGTTAAATCAATCAAGCTTGCTTTTCAATTAGCCCCTTTTTTTATTTTAGCATTATCTAACGTTTCTTCTGATTTTATTATTGTAACATCTAATTTTTTGATTCTTTTTTCTTCATAACTATTACCAAATTTTAGTTTTTTAAATTAGGTCGTTTTTTAGGGTCAACTGTTGAAACATATTTATCTTCAACTGGTCCTGAAGAAACAGATGTTATCTTACTTGCAGTACTTTCCTTTGCTGCTCCATTAATTTGTGGTTCTGCTCAGTTTCGATTACTTGGCGCTGAAAATTAAGCAATCACCGAATTTGGCATTACTTTCGCAGCAGCAAATTTTGGTGAAACCTTTGGTTTTGGTTTAGCAATTGATTTAACAAACAATGGTCTAATTTGATTAGTAATTGCTGTATCTAAATAAAGATCTGTTTTAAAAATTGGTTTTCGTTTCGGCTCTTCAGTAATGAAATTTCGAATATATTTACCACCAATTTGTTTCTTTGTTTTTCCTAAACTACGCGCTAAACTTTCTTGAACCATTTGATTTCGTTTTTTAATAACATTTTCTGGATCAATCATAACTTTTTCTTCATTCTCGTCATCTTTTGGCGAAGTAATTTCTTTCATATATTGTTTTCATTCTGACGGATGAGAATCACGACGAGATAATAATTCTAATTGATTTTTACTTAAATTCATTTGGTCCTTAATTTCATCAAGAGAGCGTGGTTTAAGGTCACTATTTACGCGCGAATAATCTTCTTCAGGATGATAGACACCACGTGCTCGATTCAAGTACGGATGCACATCGCGATTTGTAGCATCACGGCGGGCTAATAATTCAATTTGATTTGAATTTAAACCTCAACTTTTTGCATGTTTTTTAACTTGGTTATTAAAAGTTTTTAAGGTTTCACTTGCATCTTCATCAGCATTTACCCTAATCATTTCCTCACGCTTACTTTGAAAACGACCATATTGTTCATTCCGTTGGCGAATTAAACGTTGTTGATTTGGATTTAATTTGCTAATTAAATCTTCAACTTCCTTTGGTGATGATTCCTCTGGTTTTGTTTCAACCGTTAAATTGTCCGTATCTGTTTCAAAAGTAGTACTCATTGTTTCATTTGGTCCTACTTGTTTGTGTTTTTGATCAGTTGCTAATACATTAATATTATTATTTAAAAAACTTTCGCGTGGGGCAGCTAATTCTGATTCAATTGCTGCTTGTGATTCTTGATATCCTCTCACCACGCGTGCTGGAAACAAATCTTCGGAACGATATAATTTTCGTTTTGCTAGCAGATCTAATTGTCCAGGATTTAATCCCATATTACTTTTTTTACTTGCTGTAGTTTTTGTTTTTGACTTTGATAATTTTTTAGTTATTGCTTTTTTAAAGTTAACATTTTCTCCAAGAACTGCTTTAATAAATTTTTCGTACTCTTTTTCATAACGTTCATCTCAATCAACTGTACTAGTTGCATTTAATGTTTGATATTCGGTCATTAATTTTAAATATGGTTCTGATTTTTTTCAAGCTTTTGTTAAAGCTTTAATAACAGTCGCTTCGTTAACATTCATTTTTAAATTGTTATTAACTTCTTGTAGTTGTTTTGTTTCATGTAATTTTTTCTTAGTCATCATCTTAACCTCAATTTTATTCATATCCCTAAGTAAAATGCTTTCCATAAAATTATATCATTTTTTTTCTTGCTTTTCCTATCGATATTTGTATAATAATTAATTAAAAAAAATAAAAGAGGGTTGCTCTTTTATTTTTGTTGAAGAAATGTTTCTAAAATTAATTGTGCTGCTAAACTATCTTTTTTACTTTTCCGTTTTTGTCGCGATAAATTAGCTTCTAACATAATTTGGTGTGCTTGTCTGGTTGTCAACCGTTCATCAACTAAGTGAATTACAATTACAGGACTTAGCATTGGTTTTAATAATGCAATAAAATCATCAACCATCATTGCCCGTGGTCCAATCGTATTATTCATATTTTTGGGATAACCAATAACAAGATCACTAACCTTTTCATTTGCAATTAATGTTGCTAAATATTGTGCTGCATTTAAAAAATTGTGATCAGGAAACTGATAAACCCCATAACTTGTCGCAATCATCCCGTGACTTGTCGCAAGCCCCAACGTTTTAGTTCCGAAATCAACTCCTAAATAATATTTAGCCATGCTGTTGTAAAAACGCAAGGGGGTCTGCTAGTAATTTTGTAATAATAGTTTTATTTTTAAATCCAGTTTGAGCAACACTATTGTTTCCGCCCCCTTTACCATCAAGTAAGGGGTTTAATTGTTGAATAATACGATTAGCTTGATAACGATTATGTAAAGCATCACTAACCCCAATAACTAATTTTTGTTGGGTTGAATCAGTCATATCAACAAAGAAAATTAAAATATTAGAATACCGTGTTTTATAATAATCAATTAATACTTTTAAAGCATTAACATCAACCTTTGTTGAAAATTGATAAATTAAAACTTGAATCCCGTTGTTTTCTTGTACTGGTAAGGCATGATATTGTTTCACAAAATCCCGAATAATAGCATTATCATATTGTTTTTGTCAATGCTTAAAACACTCTTTAAATTGATTTACTAATTGTTTTAATAATTTTCAATTCTGTTTTGAAACAGTTAAATTACTAATTTGGTCTCAAATTTGTTCTAACTGTTGATCAGTTAAAACCAATTTCCCTTGATTATATTTCTCAAAGTAATTAACTGCTTCAGTTTTTTCTTTTAGAAACTGCTCATTTAAATAACTAGCAATTGTTTTATTTGATGTAATAGCATGAATCCGAAATGTTCCTGCTCCTTTTGATTCAATTCCCGTTACTAATAAATCTTCGACATCTTGTGAATTAGCAACATGGGTTCCCCCACAAAGTTCACATGAATAAGTTCCAAATTTAATAATTCGCACTTCTTCATCATACTTTTCAGTAAAAAAAGCTAATGCTTGATGAACGTCTAGTGCTGTTTGCATATCAGTATAAATTACTTCACAAGGAATTGCTGCGCGAATCGCTTTTACAACTGATGCTTCAACAGCCATAATTTCGGCAGTAGTAATTGGCTGATTATGTGTAATATCAATTCGTAATCGTTCATCATCATTATAAGACCCCGTTTGCATAACATGCGTTCCTAAAACTTCTCGTAATGCTGCATGAATTAAATGTGTTCCGGAATGATTTTTACGAGTATAAAATCGACGGTCACTATCAATTGAAGCATTTACTAAATCCTCTTTTTTTAATGTTCCTTCCACTTTAACATAATGTAAGTGTTGTTTATTTGGTCCTTGTTGAACATCTAAAACATAAGCTGTATTATTATCCTTTAAGATTAAACCATGATCAGCAGCTTGCCCACCCTTTTCAGCATAAAAAGGTGTTTCTGCTAAAATAAGATATCCCGTTGTATTTGTTAATTCAGAAACTGCGTGATCATTTGCAAACATAAAAACAATTGCTGTATTATTAACTTGTTCATGTTCATAACCAACAAATTTGCTAACAACATCTAATTGCGTAAAAAGTTCACTTTGCAACTGAATTGCTTTAATATCTTTCCGATTAGTTCGTGAAATTTCTTTGGCATTTGCTAATAATTCTTCAAAACCAATTCGATCAACTTTTATTCCCGCTTCGTGTGCTTCTTCTTCAATTAATTCAATTGGAAAACCATAACTTTCAAATAAGCGAAAAGCATGTTCTTTGGAAATTAGGCCATACTTTGCTTTAACTTCATTAAATAGTTTGTTTCCTTGTTCTAATGTTTTTAAAAATTTATTTTCTTCATCTAATACCGCTTGTTCAATAATTGATTGTTTTTCAATTAAATAAGTATAATATTCACTCATAATCTGAATTACGGTTTGCACTAATTGGGATAAAAATGGTTGTTCTAACCCTAATTTTTTACCATATAAACTAGCGCGACGAATTAACCGACGAATAACATACCCACGATCCTTGTTTCCTGGAAACACCCCATCTGCAATCGCAAATGTTACTGCTCGTAAATGATCAGCAATTACTTTAAAAGCAGTATTAATTTTAATTTGCTGTGCATCATTGGTAAACAATGCCGTTTGATCATAATGATATTTCCCCTGCACTAATTTTTCAACTGCTTTAATAATTGGCATAAATAAATCGGTTTCAAAATTAGTTGGTGTTTCTTGAATAATAGAAGTAATTCGTTCCAACCCAGCACCAGTATCAATGTTTTTCCGTGGTAAATCGGTATAAGTTCCATCCCCATTATTATTGTATTGAGAAAAAACAATATTTCAAACCTCTAAATAGCGATCATTTTCTAAGTCGTCTTGTAATAACTTGATTCCCATATGTTCAGAATCATATTTTTCACCACGATCATAAAAGATTTCGGTATTTGGTCCGCATGGTCCTTCCCCAATTTCTCAGAAGTTAGTATCTTTACCCCCCTTAATAATTCGTTCGGGACTTAACCCAATCACATTATGTCAAACATCATATGCCTCCTGGTCATCTTTATAAACAGTAACATATAATTTGGCGGGATCAAATCCAATTCATTTTTTATCAGTTAAAAATTCTCAAGCATAAACAATTGCTTCTTTTTTAAAATAATCACCAATTGAAAAATTACCTAACATTTCAAATAAAGTATGGTGACGAGCTGTATGTCCCACATTCTCAATATCGTTTGTGCGAATTGATTTTTGGGAATTTGTTAACCGTGGGGCTGGTGGTGTTTTGCGACCATCAAAATATGGTTTTAATGTTGCCACCCCCGAATTAATTCATAATAATGATGGATCATCAACGGGAATTAACGATACTGATGGCAATTCGTAATGATTTTTACTTCGAAAAAAATCTAACCACATTTTTCGAATTGCATTTGCTGTAAGTTTTGTCATCCTAACTTTCCCTTCTTTTTAATAATTAATCAATAGAATTATAGCATACCAAAACAAAAAAACTTCTTTATTTCAAAGAAGTTAAAAGCCAATTATTATTTTCGATAACCACGAAGTAGTAAATAAAATGAACTTAATAAGATGTTAATAAAGAAGAAAATCATAATAACTGGTACGACCGCTGGATATTGGAAATATTGTTTAAATTCAGTTCACATTAAAATTTGTCAAATTAAACCAATTACTAATCATGTCAACATTTGCACAAACATTAATAAGTTATAAGAAAATTCTTGCAACCGTGCTAAACAAAAGAACATAAAATAAAGGGGAATAAAACTAACAATCATTAACACAATCGCAATTGCTAAAATAACTCAATTGGCTGTTACATAGCGAGTTGTTGAAGTAAAGGCTGGGAAAATCATTACGATTAGAAAACCAATCATTAATAAAATCATTCCAATGTTGCTTCCTAACCGTTGGCGTAATTCACGACGAGAAGAAATATTTATATATCCTAACCAAGTGCTAAAACTTGCACCAATGCCACCACGATGACCCGATGATGATGGTAACAATAATTCAATTGCAATTCGAATTCCTAATCCAACCGTTAAAATTACAACCGCAATTGGGGCAATAAAGATAAGAAAAACTGCGCCAACTTGTAAAACTCCTGGTGCTTGGCCAAAAAAGTTATCTAAACCAGTTTGATTAATATTTATCCCTAACACGGAAAAAACATTTGGTTGGTACTGAACATTATTAGTTCATGTCACTAAACCACCGTTCGTTAAATTATATCAATATTTTTCTTGGCCATTAACAAAATTTGAACTGTCCGTAATTGCAACTAAAAATAACCCTAAAAATAAGGCAAGATATAACAGAATACCGCCCCCTGTTGATAAAATCTTTCCAACTAATAAGCGAATATTTCATCTTCAATGCGCAGCGGTTACGTTTGTTAGTAAAACAACAACAAAAATTGCTATCCCAACAGCAAACAAACTTAAAATAGGAACAAAAATATATAAATCAATTACTCAAAATTTAAAAAGACTAAAACCATTTAAACTAAAAATTGCTTGAAATGATCCATATGATAATAAAAAATTTAAAATATTATAAGCACTATCACCTTGTAAACTTTCTAACGGATTGGGTGTCAAACCATTAACACTTAATGATTTAATAATTTCTTCTTTTAACGCATCTACTTGTTGGTTTAAAGTTGGAACAACTGCTCCGGCCATAATAATTACAATTCCTGCTAAAAATCATATGCTACTAAATTTTAGTCAAGACTTTATTGTCATAGCTGCCTCCATTTTCTATTCTCTTAAGTACTTTTATTATACCAAGAAAACCAATAACAATATATATTAATTCATTTTCTAATCTTATTGTTACATCATAACTCGCTCAACAATTTTAATATCGGGAATTGCCAATAATGACGAGCGAATTTGTTGGAACCGATCAGCGTTACTAATTTTAATAATTGTTTTAATAGTAATATTCATTAAATCACTTGAAATATTAGCTGTCATCATTTGCACTGAAGCGTTTAAATGACTTAATACTTTTGTGACATCAACTAACAAAGCGGGACGGTCAATTGCTTCAATTCGAATTGCACAATCATACTGCTTATTTTTACAAACCGCTTCATTTCAACTAACTTTCACTTGACGTTCTTGTTTATCACTACTTTGTAAATTACGGCAAGTTTTCAAATGAACTTTAATTCCTTCTGCTTTTGAAACATATCCGGTAATTTCTTCATATGGTAATGGTAAACAACATTGTGAAATCACAACTTTAATACTTGAAATTCCTTGCACAATAATATCATCTTTTAATTGTGCTTTTTTATATTGTTTATCTTGTAATTTTTTCAGAATTTTTTCATTCTGACTTGTTTCGCGATCTAAGTAAATTAAATTAATTGCTTCTAATACGGTGTATTCATCATTAGCAACATCTAATAAAAAATCTTCAATATTATTATAGTTAATTGCATGTAATCGTTCTAGTTGTGTTTCTGAATCAACTAATTTTCATTTTAAATCTTTTTTTGCAATATACTCTTCAATTTGTCCTTTTGTTTGCTTGATTTTTTCCAGATTAATTGATTTTGTATCATTAGTTGCTTCTGCTAATTCTTTTTTTAAATATTTTTTAATTTTTTGTAATGCTGATGATGTTTTAGCAACCACTAACCACGAATGATTTGGTTTTTGCGTTGCTGCTGTTTTAATATCAACAACATCACCTGATTTTAAAACTGTTGAAATTGGTGAAAATAAACCATTGATTTTTGCTCCAATTGTTTTTTCGCCAATTTCAGAATGAATTTTATAGGCAAAATCAAGGACGGTTGAACCAAATGGCAAGGTTACTACTTTTCCGTTTGGCGTTAAAACATAAATTAACGACGAAAAAATATCATTTTGAATAATCTCTTCCATTAAATGATCAGGTTTATAAACTTCTTGTTGAATTTCATCTCGTTCTTGCACTGAAATATTTTCTAAGTCTAAAATTCGTTTAAAAATATCTAAGCGATCATCAATATCTTTTTGTTTTTTAGCAATATCATAATTTTCACCTTCTTTATATCGTCAGTGCGCTGCAACTCCTTGTTCTGCTAACTCATCCATTTCTTCAGTTCGAATTTGCACTTCAAAAATAATACCATCATCAGCTGCAATTGTGGTATGTAATGATTGATATAAATTATGTTTTGGTGTTGCAATATAATCTTTAAAACGATTATTGAGTGGCGTATAATGTTGGTGCACAAAGCCTAATACTTTATAACATTCATCAACACTATTTGTAATAATGCGGACTGCTAGAATATCATGAATATCATCAAAGTTTTTACCAAATTGATTCATTTTTCGATAAATTGAATAAATTGATTTACTACGGCCATATACTTTGACCGCCATTTCTTTTTCAATAATTAAGACTTGTTTTAATTCTTCAATTTTTTGATTAATTGCATTTTCGCGTTCTTTATTACTTGATTCTAACAACGAAACAATTTTATTATATTGAACAGGATTAATAATTTTAAAACTAATATCTTCAATTTCTTGTTTAACCGCCTTCATCCCTAACCGATGAGCAATTGCCGAATAAATTTCTAAACTTTCTCGGGCAATAATTTGTTGACGTTCTGGTTTTAAATAACCAATTGTTTTTAAATTATGTAACCGATCGGCTAATTTAATAATAATAACACGAATATCTTTCGCCATTGATAAATATAATTTCCGTAAATATTGTGCTTTAAGTTGAGTTCGATTTTCTTTCGCAAAATAACTAACTTTTGTTACACCTTCAACTAAATTAGCGATTTCAATCCCAAACCGTTCTTGTAATTCTTCAAACGTAGCGGGCGTATCTTCTAACACATCATGCAGTAAACCGGCAATTAATGTTTTAGGTCCCATTCGTCATTGGGCTAAAAAAAAGGTTGTTCATAATGGATGATTAATATAGGGAATTCCACTATTACGAACTTGGCCTTGATGTTTTTCTTCTGCATATTCATATGCTTTGTGAATTTCTTTTAACGTTGTCACATCTTTGATGTACAACTTAATTTGGGCTAAGACCTCTTCGTATTTAATATCCCGATCCATTATAAACAACCCCTTTTCTTTGTACTATTTATTAATTATATACCGATTAGGCCGAATATTCAATCAGGGTTTTAATTGGATATGCGGTTAAATCCTTTTTACCATTTAAATATGTTAAGTCCACCACGAATGCTAAACCAACAATCATTGCTTGTTGTTTTTTAACAAGTTCACAAATTGCTTGTGCTGTTCCGCCCGTTGCTAAAACATCATCAACAATTAAAACACGATCATGTGGTTTTAAATCTTCGACATGCATTTCTAACTGATTAGTTGCATATTCATAACTATACTTTGCACTAATAACTTGCCGTGGTAATTTTCCTGGTTTTCGAACCGGAACAAAACGAAGGTTCGTCACATAACTAACTGCTGGTCCAAATAAGAATCCCCGTGCTCCTGGAGCAATAATCACCGTTGCTTGTTGAGCAATTGCATACGCTGCTAACTGATCAACAACCATTTTAAAAGCAGATGGATTATTTAAAATTGGGGTAATATCGCGAAAAATAACTCCTGGTTCTGGATAATTAGGAATATCAACAATAAAGTTTTTTAGTTCCATTTTTGCAAAATCCCTTTCTTGGTTAATGATTAATTATTAATACCAATTACAATTTGTTCATCAATTTCAACTCGTTGTGAATCTAAATAATTTTTAACACGGATTTTATTTAAGGCCCGATATTTTTCTAACACCACTCAAATTGGAATTCCAACAAATAAGGTTGCAAACATTCCAACAATTAACCCAATTAAAATCACAATATTAAAGCCAAACCATGATCCCGAAAAAGCAGCTAAGGTAATTAATAAAATTGTAAACATAATTCCCAATGTTAAACAATGTTGTAACATTTGTTTAATTGTAATATTAGCAACTTTTTGCAAAAAGTTATGTTCATAATTATAAACTCTAAAGTCTTTCCGAACTTCACGAATCACTTTATGATTTTTGCTTTTAATATCTTTTGCCACTAATTGTGTTCGTTTTAACTGGTCATGATATTGTTTTTTAATTTCTCGTAATTTTAGTTCCGGGTGTTTTATTGCTAATTTCTTTAATTCTTCTTGATAATAAACTTTATGTGCGCGACGTAAACGCTTAATTTGGAAACGATGTTCTGACATATATGTAAAGAATGTTTCATATTCACGAATATTAATCGCCTTTTTATTTTGTTTTACACGAACCATTACCATTGTTGTAAAGGCAATCACAAAACCAAAAATTGCTAAGAATGCGATTGACATTTCAAATGTAATTAATAATTGGGTAATAATTGCAATCGCAATAGTTGTAACTAGCGTAAATAAACTAGCTAAAACCATTCCCACAAATTGCGCTCAATCTAACCGGAATAAAGTATAAACAAAGATACATGCTAATCCAATTCCAATACTAATTGCCGCAATTTTTAAAATATATCCTTCCATAACAGGATCAGTTTGTTGCAATGCTAATGAAGGATCATCGGGGGTTGCATTATAAAATGATGCAATGGCTGTTAATAATTCTCGCTCAAAAGTTCCTTTTGTAATATTTGTACTAACAACTAAGATGCGGTTATTAGCACCACTTTCTTGTTTCTTAAGAACATAAATATTATAACTAAAGTTATAACGGGCTGTATTACGAATACTTTCTAATTGCGTTGATAACTTTGTAATTGCTGTTTCATCGTCATCAGTTCCTCATAAATCTTGATTAATCGTAAAATTAATCCCTGACTTAATTGAATTAGCAACATTTGCTTTTCCAGCAAAAGCAATTGCTAAGGCAACGATTAACAAAATAATTCCAACGATTGGGGTTCATTTTGTAATATTATAAAATGTTCATTTTCCGATTTTATGTTGTTTTCCTTTTTTGGCTGGTGCAATCCTGCCATTATCACCGTCTGCCATCACAGGTTCATTCGTTGTTATTGTTTGTAACTGAGCGCTAGCTACTAATGCTTCTGATGCTGTTGTTGTTACAACTCTTTTTTTCGTAAATAGTTTTCCTATTGAAAAACGCGAAACATCTAATCAAGGGTGTTTTTCTTGTCAACGTAACTTAATAACAATTCAATACATTAAACGCGCAACAGCAAACACCATTACTACGGAAATAATTAATCCCACCAATAAAATTGTAGCAAATGATTTAATATTATTTGTTCCTTGTCAGAACAGTGATAATCCCAAAATAATTAAAACAACTAATGCGTCAATGAAGACTGCTATTGTTTGTTTATTGGCAATTTTCATTGCTGGTTCAAAGGGAATTTGATTTTCATACCGCTCACGTTTATACCGTGAAAAGAATAACAAGTTTCCTTCAAGTGCTAAACCAAAAGCAATCAATAATGCCGCAATACTTTCTGGCGAAATTTGTACTTTCAAGAGTGAAGAAAAATATAATATTGCAATTATTGTAAATAATAATGTTAAAATTGCGATAAAAGCAAATAAACGATAATAAACTAATAGAACAATGAAAATTGCTAATACTAATACTCCTAAAATAATTAACGAAATTTTAAAAACATTAGCTGAAACAACAGGCGGAATTTCGCGATAACCACGAATAACAAATTCTAAACCACTTAGTCCCCCATTAATTAAATTACTAATTTGGCGAGCTTCTGTTTCCGTTGAAGTTGTAATTTGATTTGAATTCTCAGCAGCACCTGTTCCCAGTTTAATTGAATTTCAATTAATAATATGTTCTTTGTATAAATCTGTTAACGCAGTATTATACTCAATAATTGTTTGTAAATATGGGCGTAACGGATCAATAAATTGATTTGTTGTTGCTGTTTTATCATTTGGATCAATTAATAATCTATCCGTTGGGACAGAGGTAAAACGAAAACGCAAATCTTCCATTCAAGTACGAACTTGTGAAATTGGGTAACTTAATGCTAAATCTAATAAATTACCAGTACGAAGTTGTGAAGTTCCGGCATCATAATATTCAACATTAAAAATTTGATAAATATTACTTCAATCACCCGCTGACACTTTACTACGAATTTCAGCATTAAAAACAGTTGCAATTGTTTGAATATTATCAGTATCATGTCGTAAATCATCAATAAATTGACCAATATCCGTTCAAATATACAACGGTTCTGATTGACCCCCACCTTGTGATGGTTTTAAACCATTAATAATACTATCTCATTTTGTTTGATCTTTAATTTTTAATGTAATACTTGGACGACGATTTTGATCAACCCCTGTTGTTGAACCTGAAATAACATCACTTAACGGTGTTCGCTCTTTTGTGCCATTATTATCACTAACTAGTAAGTCTTGTCCTTTACCTTTTGTTAAGTAAATTGCTCCTAAACGTTGAATTGTTTTACTCAAGGCATTATAAGATTTAAACATATTTTTTCCAACAACAACTTCAACAGCATTACGACCTAATGTTTGTAAATACAAATTTTGATTTGATAATGGATCTAATTTATTACGTAATAAATCTAATCCTTTTTTACTATCCCCATTTGGAGTATCTGGTGAAAAATTAGGATCACTTTTATCTAATACATTAACTTGAACTTGATATCCACCCGAATAAGCAATTCCAGTTTTATATGAATAACGAAAACTATCAGCTGAAAAATAAGCACCAATAATCATTGCGACAATTAAAACTAACAAAGTTCCAATTCGAATAATTAACTTACTAATTGCCTTTTTGTTTTTTGGTTCTTTAATTGCTTTCACTTGTTCGTTTTTCTTCACGTTTTACACCACTGTTCTATTTTAAAACTTTTCTCTATAAATTGTACACTATTCATTGTTTAATTTTATTATTTAATAAACATATCTTTAAAATCTTCTAAGGATAAATCAGTCGCAGTAATTTTTTGATTATTCAGAAATTCAATCATCCGATTAATCTTGATATTAAAAATATAATAAGCTATTTCACTAACATCAACAATTGCCTTATCAACTAAAATTATTTTTATTAAATAATCGGCAACATCTTGTTCTGTAATATTTGGATTATATAATTTTAAATCAACTGCTTTTAAACTAATCATTTTCCAGGCATAATTGATAATTTGTTCTTGTTCCTTTTTATGATTGTGGCTCATTTTTACACCTTACCTTAGTTCCAATTATTATTATAACCGACTTCTCAAAAAAATTAAGTAAATTATGTAATATTTTTTAAAAATTCTACTGCTTTATTTGTCAAAACTCGACCACGAGATGTTTTTAATAAGTAACCTTTTTTTAACAAAAATGGTTCAAAATTATTTGTGACTGTTAATAATGAATAATGGTTCAGATAAAACTTGGCTTAAGGTATTTAACCCAACTGGTTGGGTTTGAAAGAGAAGATAAATTTGTTTTAAGTAATTTACCTCCCCTCATTCTAAACCATCTTGATAAATCTGCAAATTAGTTAAAATTTCTTGTAAAAAATTTAAACTTACTGGTTGTGGGGTAGCTAAGAAATAGTCATAAATTCGATGAAATAATTTTACCGCTGTGCGCGGATTATTGCGACTATAGCTGGCTAAAAAAGTTAATTCTTTTAATGATAATTTTATTTCTACTTTTAAGAACAAGTTATTTAAAATTTGTTGCATATCATCATTAGTGTATTCATTAAAATGAAAAACTGTTGAAAAACGATTTAATAATGGCTGTGGTACTTGATATAGTAATGTCGTTGCTGCTAACAAGGTAAAAGATGGCAACGGTAAAACAACATGTTTTGTATTATAGTTTTTTCCCAATAGTAAATTTAAACAATTATCATCTAAAACAGGATATAAAATTTCTCCAACTTCACGACTAATTGCATGAATTTCATCAATGAAAACTAAATTAAATGCTTTTACTTTCATTAGGCAACTAATTAAATCACTTGGTTTTTGTAAATTTGGGCCATGTAAAAGTAATAGTTTTTGCTGTAACAAAGTTTTAATTAAATGGGCTAAACTAGTTTTTCCAATTACACTATTACCAACAAATAACATATGTTTTAATGGTTGTTGCTGCTTTTGACTAGCTGCTAACATGATTTTTAAATTCATTTTAATATTTGCTTGACCAATATAACTTTCCAAATCAACCGGACGAAAATTAAACGGTGTCAATCTGACTAATTTTAAATAAAACTATTTTTAAATATTGATCAAGTTTAGTCGGAACTGGGTTAACACTATTAATTGCAGAATAAATAACCACCAACGAATAACCCAATTCTTTTAAACAACTAATTACTTTATTTTGAAGATTATTATAATTTTTTTTAAAATAAATCTTTTGTAAAGTTTGTAATAATAGCCGAACACTATGGGTTTTTAATCCTTGTAATTTCTCGATTTCAGCAATATTATTTTGTTGCACAAACATTAATAAATTTTCAACACTAATTTGTTGTAATACTTTAACTGCCGTTTTGACACCAATTGTTGGAATCGTTAATAAATCACCAAAAATTTTCTTCATTGCTAAATCTAAAAACCCAAATCACTGAAAACAAGCATCATTATCATATTTTAAAAAAGTATACATTTTAATTTGAGCAGCCTTTTTAAAACTAATTCTTTTGTTTGTAACTAAATAAATTTCATATCCATAATTATTTTGTTCTAAGCAAAGGACATTATCATTAAATTGATAAATAGTGCCACAGATAAAATCATACATATTATCATCTCCTATGTTAAATTAACTTTATTAATAAGAAAAATCCTTTCTTAAAATATTAAAACTCATAATAAATGAGTTTTAATATTTTGTTAATTATGATCATTTTACTGTTAAGTTAAAGATTGCTGTATTTTTATAATCCTTAGAACCATTACTTGTAACTATTAAATCAATATCTGTTGCTGGTCCACCCTTACTAACACTGCCATCAATTCGTAATAGCAAACGATTTGCTAAATCTTGAGCATCTTTTAATAATTTGTTCTGTGCTGCAGATAATTGTCCAGTAATGGTAGCATTTGCTAAAACGGCTCTTAAAATTTCTCGTGAATTATCACTATTAATTGCGATTTCTGTTCCTCTTAAATTTTTTGATAAACGATTAATATCAATTCGTTTTGATTTTGCTTGCACAGCAATATTAGTAATTCCATAAAAGCCTGATGCTTTATCAGCATTAATAACAATTGTGGCTGCATAAGCTTCTCGGTCTTCTTGAAAACGATCAGAATTAAAACTTATTGTTGTGTTAGGATCTTTAATTGCTTCTAAAATTGCGGTTCTAACTTACCATCATTTTTTGAACCAACTTCTAATGTTAATAAAGCACTATACAAATCACCAGGACTATTGCGATCCTCAATTGTAATAACTTGGCGGCTTAAATCCCCACCTAATAAGGTAATATTAACGCGATTACCAATATTACCATCACCAGTACTTGTTGCTCCGTTGCTGAAATGACGATATAGTTGTCAAGCCCCAATCCCAAATCCTGTTAATGAAAGCACTAACACAATAATTAATGTTCAAATTTTTCATTGGAATTTTTGATTAATTACATGAACCATTTTTCGCATTGTCATCATTTGATTTTTTTGCATTTGTTTAACTAAAGCAACAGTTTCACCCCCTGCTGGTTCAGTTGCAACAATTAAATTATTACAATCTTTATTATCATTACCATTATCATCATTTGGTGTTTCAATTTCAGCTGAAAATGATTGTTCTGTTTCGTTGTACTCTAATCCATTATTTGGGATATTGTTCTGTTGCTCAAATGGAATAAATGATGAGGCAACCGGTGCTGGAACATTAACTGGTTCTTCATTAGGAACTACAGGGTTCTCACTAGGAAGGCTTGTTGTTGAAGGGCGACTACGTAAAGGGATTTTATTAATTGTCTCTTGTGATAATTCAACGGTATGATCAATAATTGGAATCTTTGGATTTCCTTTATGATCTAATAAATTAGTTTTTCAAAAAAAGCATATTTATTATTAACACAATTAATTAAGGCAATTGGCATTACGCCATGATCATCTTGGATTTCAGTATTTGGATTTACTTCGCAAAAAAATAGTGCTAAATTATTAACATATTTTGTGCGATCATTTCGAATTGCTAAAATAATTTTTTTTAAGCCCAAATATTGAATTATATTTTAAATTTATTATAATTATATCATATTTTTAATAAAAACATTATTCCTTCTCTTATTCTCAAAATGACTATAAAAAATGAGATAGTTTGATAAACTATCTCATTAAAATAATCTAAAATCTATGAAAATATATTTGAACACCAATATATATAAAAGATATATTATCTTTTATAATTCTAAAATATCTCGTAATTCTGTTTCGGAAAATTTCGTAAAATTAGAATTTTCTAAATTATTATTTAAGATTGCTTCAATTACTGCTTGTTTATCATTTTGAATTGCTGTTCCTTTCGCAATTAACTTAATTACTTGCACAGTACTTTGTTGACCAATCCGATGAGCACGATCGGTTGCTTGATTTTCAATTGAAGGATTTCACCAAGGGTCAAAATGAATTACAACATCAGCTGCCGTTAAATTCAAACCAACCCCTCCTGCTTTTAAGGAAATTAGAAAAACACTAATTGTCTTATCTTCGTTAAATTTTTGGGTCATCATTGCCCGACTTTCTGACCGTGTTTTGCCATCTAAATATAAGTATTTTAAATTTAATTTTTGCACAATTGTCTCAATTCGTTTTAAAACAGTTGTAAATTGTGAAAAAATTAAAATTTTATGACCACTACCGGCTAAATCAGCAAAAATGTCTCGTAATGCATCTAATTTGGCACTTTCATTTTGTTATTTTTCATCTAAAATACTAGGATCACAACAAATTTGTCTTAGTTTAGTTAATGTTGCAAAAATTTTTAAACGATTTTGTTGATATTGGTCAGCTCTTAAAATTTTATTAATCTCTTCGCGTGCGTGCTGCAGTAGCAAAAGCAGCATAGATTTTCTTTTGCCGGTCAGTCATCTCTACTAAGATTTTATGTTCAATTTTTGGTGGTAATTCACTCATTACATCTTTTTTTAAACGCCGTAAAATAAATGGTGCAATTTTTTGGAGTAATTCTTTTTTAATTGCTTTATTCTGTTCTCTAATAACTGGAATTTCATATCGTTTTTGAAAATAATGATGTTGAAATAAAAACCCTGGTAAAATAAAGTTAAAAATTGATCATAATTCAGTTAAATTATTTTCAATTGGTGTTCCTGTCAAAGCAAAACGAGTTGCAATATTTAAAGTTCCAATTATTTTAGCATTAATTGATTGTGGATTTTTAATATGTTGTGCTTCATCTAAAAAACAATATTGAAATTGAAATTGGTGATAATAACTAATATCACGGCGAAGTAATGGATAAGAAGTGATAATAACTTGCACGTCATTTATTTTTGAAAATAATAGTTCTCTTGTTTTACGTTCACCATCAATTACCAATGTCTTTAAAACGGGGGCAAACTGATTAATTTCATTTTTTCAATTATAAATTAATGAAGCTGGAACAATAATTAAAACGGGAGCCATATTTGGATTTAACTCATATTCTTTTAAAATAAAACTAATTGTTTGTAATGTTTTTCCTAATCCCATCTCATCAGCTAAAATCCCACCAAAGCCCAATGAAGCAAGGGTTTTTAATCAAAAATAACCTTTCTTTTGAAAGTCACACATTACTGATTCTAATGTTGTTGGAACACTAAATTTATTTTCTTTTAAATTTTTAATTTTAGTAATTAAATGGTCAAAATCAAAATTAAAAGTACAATTAAATTCTGATCATAAATCTAAATTGTTGTAAATTGTTAAGGCATAATATTTTGGTAACTGCAATTTACCTGTTGCAAATTGCTCTTCTTGAAAATCAAACTGATTAATTAAGGACGCAAATTTTTGTAATGTTTGTTCTTGGAGATCAATAATTCCCCCATTTGTTAATTGGTGGTATTTATTGCCCTTATTAATAGCTCCTAAAATTTTACTTAAATTATGATAATCAATATCTGCGACTTGAAAATTAAATTCTAACCAATTATTTTTTTGATTAACATTAATCGTTGAACTATTAACATTGAAATCAACTAAGCGAACATTTTTAAAATTATCAATATAAAAAATTTGTGAAAGTGTTTCTACGGTTGTGATATGCTCAGATAATAATTTAATAACATAATTTAAGTCATTCAAGATTAAATAGTTAGATTTCTTAACAAAACCAATTTGTTTTAAAAAAGTTAAATATTGTTGTTCTTGATAAATATCACGTAACACAATTTTACTATCATCATTAATTTGGTTTAACAAATCAATTGTTATTGTTCCATAACGAAAAATTGGTCGTAACATAATTTCTTTACCTTTAAAATCAAAATAACTTTCAATAATTAATGGTGTTTTTTCTAAGGTGTTTAAAATTGTTTCATCAACATTAACAACATCACGAGAATAGTCTAATAAAGCAACAATTTCTTTAATAACTGCATTAGTTTGATAAGGAGTAAAAGTAATTTGATCCTGATTAGTCATTGCCATTGTCTGATAAATTGGTCCTAATAAAAAGGTATCTTTTGCCCCTAATAAAAAATTTGTTCATAATCAAAGAAACTGCCTTGATTTGGAGTTAAGACAATTGGTGTTATTTTATTGTTAATAATTTAAATTAAATTATCATTTTTTTGAACTTTTAGATTAGGTTGATATTGATCAAAACTAATCTTAATATTTGAATATTCATGGTCATTAATAATTAATTTAATGCTTTCATCTTGTAAGGCTATTAAAAATTGTTCGGTTTGATAAGCAGAAAAACCAAAACTTTTTGTAATGGAAACACCACAAAAATCCATTTTTTGGGTTTGCAAAAAACTAGAAACATTAATAAATTCTCGTTGTAAAAACCGAATTACTTTCTCCGCAAATGGTGAAAAAACCACTTTTGTTGGATATAAAACAAATTTTTGTGAAATCTCATAACCTTTTAAATAATCTGGGTCAAGGGGATTTTTTGCTAAAAATCCTAAAAAATGATAAATGTTTTTAATTTCAAAAAATTGATTATGTTCATAACCTAATTTTAACTGCACAACAGCAGGTTTTTGAAAGGTTGCATCAATAATCAAACTACATTGACAATCAACGACATTTTCTTTTATTTCATAATTTTGTTTATTCTTATTAACAAATGTTGTTAATAACTGATTGGTTGCCGTAAATACTGATCGCCACTGTTGAACGTTTTCTTTTGACTCATAAAAAGCAAACAACAAAGTTGCAATAATATGCTGACAAATTTGATGTTGAAAATTATAGTCAATGCAACTACAATTTTGCCGAGTTAAAAATGTCATTTCAGCAACAATCGCAAAAACGACATTAACTTCATAATAATCACTATTATTTGTTGCTACAACGCGGCAGTTAATTATTAATTCTTTTTCGTTATTTGAGGTTTGCTGTTCATCTATTTTTAATAATAGACTTCTTGCATTACTTGTTAAAAAATTGCAAATATTTGTAAAAAAGATACTAATATAAAAATATAATTTTAATTAATTATGTTTTTTATTTAAAAATTTAATATTTTTCCACAGCGAAAAATTAATTTATTATTTAAATTATTTAATTTTAAATAAATATTTTATGTTAAATATAATAATTGTAAATTATAAATTGAGGCAATTAAATTAAATCTTAAACCAAATCTTTTTCTTCGATTACGATATTTTTCTGTAATAATTTTAAATTTTTTAAGAATAGCAAAAATATTTTCAATAATAATTCTCATTTTTGAAACTAGTCTATTATATTGCTTTTGTTCTTTGTTTAAAGGGTTTTTCTTTGTTTTCTTTGTAGGTATTAGAACATTATTGTGATTTTTTTGTATTCCTTGATAACCACTATCAACTATTAATTTGGTATTTTTTAAAATTGGGATTTTTGATTCTTTAAATAAAGCATAATCATGTTTTTTTCCGAGCGAAAAACTTGTTGCAATAATTTTTTTGGTTTCTTGTTCGATAATTACTTGTGTTTTGATCGTGTGTTTTTTCTTTTTACCAGAATAAGATTGTTTTTGTCTTTTTTTGGGCGTTGGATTGGAGTTTCGGTAGCATCAATAATAATAGTTTTATCATTAAAATAATCATTTATTAGTGCTTTTTTACCAGCAAGTTGTTGAAAATCAGAGTTTTTAATTAAAATATCTTCAATTCACTTAATATTACGATAACAATTAGCCTCACTAATATCAAAACTTTTACCAAGATGAAAATAAGTCTGATATTCTCGTCAATATAATAAAGTCATCAATAATCTATTTTCTAATGATAGTTTATTAGTTTTACCACCTTTTTTAAATTTTTCTATTTCAGCAACTTTTAAAATATCTAACATTTTATTAAAAGTGGATTTTTTTATTCCTGTTAATCTTAACCATTCTCTATCATTAAGAGTATTAAATTTATTATTGTTCATATTTTTATGTCCTCATAAATTATATTTTATAATAATATTTTAATAAAAAAGGGTATCGCAAGAAGTCTAATGATAAAACTATTATTATTGATGCTACCGAAACTCCAATCCAACGCCCAAAAAAAGACAAAAACAATCTTATTCTGGTAAAAAGAAAAAACACACGATCAAAACACAAGTAATTATCGAACAAGAAACCAAAAAAATTATTGCAACAAGTTTTTCGCTCGGAAAAAAACATGATTATGCTTTATTTAAAGAATCAAAAATCCCAATTTTAAAAAATACCAAATTAATAGTTGATAGTGGTTATCAAGGAATACAAAAAAATCACAATAATGTTCTAATACCTACAAAGAAAACAAAGAAAAACCCTTTAAACAAAGAACAAAAGCAATATAATAGACTAGTTTCAAAAATGAGAATTATTATTGAAAATATTTTTGCTATTCTTAAAAAATTTAAAATTATTACAGAAAAATATCGTAATCGAAGAAAAAGATTTGGTTTAAGATTTAATTTAATTGCCTCAATTTATAATTTACAATTATTATATTTAACATAAAATATTTATTTAAAATTAAATAATTTAAATAATAAATTAATTTTTCGTTGTGGAAAAATATTAAATTTTTAAATAAAAAACATAATTAATTAAAATTATATTTTTCTATTAGTATCTTTTTTACAAATATTTGCAATTTTTTAACAAGTAATGCAAGAAGTCTATTATTGTTCATATTTTTATGTCCTCATAAATTATATTTTATAATAATATTTTAATAAAAAAGGGTATCGCAAGAAGTCTAATGTCCCCTTTTTTGTTTGATACAATTGCTCGGCATTATTAAAGGTTACTAATCTCGTTAAATTACGAATAAAATCAAGATTAAAATTTTCCATTTTCTATATGCTCCTTTGATAAAAATAATACTATTTAATAATTATAATACATTTTTTGTAAACAAAAAAGATTCAATTTTTATATTTTTAATAATTTATTATGAAAAAATGACTTACAACATAAAAAATAAATGTTAAATTAATAATTATTTTGCATCGGTCCACTTTTTAACTTCCAAAAAATATGTTTAAAAATATTTAGTCTTTTTCAATAAAAAATTTAGCCGTCAAATAATTATCTGTTAACATTGTCTCATAATGACCAAACCCAATAAAACAGTATAATTTTAATCCTAAATTTGACCACTTAGTATTAATTTTGTTTTGTAAAAATAAATATTTAACAATACCATTATTTTGAATGTCTTTTACTAACTTATTAGCCAGTGTCATTGTTTCAGGAATTGACCAATAAAAAACTTGTTCATCTGGTAAATATTTTGTTAATTTACCATACCCCGTTCCATCTTCATCCGCTAAAATAACTTGATTAACTTTATCAAATGTTAAATAACCAGCTTGAAAAGCAATAATTCGTAATTCCCCCCGTGTTAATAAAAAGTTTGTTCGACCAATAACTGATAAAACTTGTTTAACAGTATAAGTAATTCCTTTTAATAATGGCCTCGTCGTTTCAGAATGCATTTTTAAAGTTTCATGTTCTAATTTATATTGTAAAATAATTAATAATTCTGCCACAATAAGTTGATGATGATTAATAAAATATGTTACTAAATCAGGAATCATTGCATAATTTGGAAATAATGCAGTAAAAACAGCCATACTAGTTACTTCATATAACAATGATGTTATTAATAAATTATCATAATCTAAATTAATTTCGCCCGTGGGAAGCTTTTGACTTAACCGTAAAATAAAATAATTAATAAGGTGGTAACTATCTAAAAATAAGAATTGTTTTAACAAGCTTTTATTCCGGTTAGTATTATTTTCATCCGGTTGATAACGTTCAATATTACGACCAATTTTAACATAAAAATCATTTACATAATTATAAAATTGATATAATGATAAATCATAATCATGTAGTAAATGTTTTAAACCATCATTTTGATATTTTTGATAATATTCACGAATATGACTTTTAATTCTGGCACGGTTATCATATCATTTGCGTAAATTATTTAAAATAACTTTTTGTGATCGTTGTTCTAAAGTAATCGTGCAATTATAAGGTAACCCTTCGTTTGCTAATAATCCTTTTATTGACGTTAATTTTGGATCATATAAATTTTTAATTCCAATCGTAATATCATATTTACTATCAATGTTACTAATCAAATCATAAACTTCTAACCGACTTTTTAATTCTGTTTTTCGTAATCCCCGTCCAAGTTGTTGTAAATAAACTGTTTTAGAATTTGTTGGGCGTAATAAAATAATTGTGTTAATCTCTGGAACATCAATTCCTTCATTAAACATATTAACAACACATAAATAATTAATTCGACCAATTTTAAATTCATGTAAAATTCGTGTTCGTTGTTCACGATTTTCAGAAGTTAGATAATCAGCACGGAGATGATTTGCTCGTAAAAAAGTTGCGACTAGTTTAGCGTGTTCAGTTGTTACACAAAAAATCAGTGCTGTTGGTTTTGCATATAAACCCAAATATTTTTCAATCATTTTTAATAATAAATCATTTCGTGCTTTTGTATTTAACTTTTTAAAAAGTTCACTATCAGCATTTAAATCAACCCCTGTTAAATCAACTGTATTATCATCAATACAATAATAATCAAAGGGACATAATAAACGTTGGTTAATTGCATCTCATAGGCGTAATTCTGCTGCATATTCATTAGCAAAATATTTTTTAATTGATTTACCATCTTCGCGTTCTGGGGTTGCAGTTAACCCAAGCACTTGTTGTGGTTGAAAATAATTAAAAACTTGATCAAAAGTATTAGCAGCAATATGATGTGCTTCATCAAAAATAATCACATCAAAATGATCACGTTTAAACTGTGATAACTTATTAGCCATCGTTTGAATTGTTGCAAATAAATGCGCATTGTTTTCACTATTTTTTCCTTCATACATAACTTCCCCAAAAGTTTTATCCATTAAAACCCCACGAAAAGTTTGCAAAGCTTGATCTAAAATTTCTTTTTGATGGGCTAAAAACAACATTTTTACTGGTTCTCCACCTCTTGCTTGCTGTTGATAAAAATAATCAAAAGCGGCAACTACTGTTTTACCAGTTCCAGTTGCCATAATTACTAAATGCGCATTTTTTCCTAATTGGCGACGATATTGCAATGTTGTTACAATATCTTTTTGAAAATCATATAAATATTTCCGAATTGTTAAAAATTCAGTTGGCGTATTATTAAACATAGTTGCAATAGGAGCTGTCTGGTTTTGACTAATTCGTTCTAACAAATGGTTTCGAGCAAGTTCATCATTAAAATCAACTAAAACTTCATTTCATAATTGTTCAAATTCAGTAATAATTTCTGTAACTAAACGATGATTATTAATTGTTGTTAATTTAATATTCCATTCCCGTCCTGTTACCATCCCCTGATAAGTTAAATTTGAAGAACCAATGATTGCTGTTGAAACCCCATGGAAACGTTTAAAAATTGAAGCTTTAATATGAATTCGCTCACTTCGTTTTTCTAAGTTATCTTCCACTTTAATCTGAATATTATTATAAGTTGTTACTAATCGTGCTAATTATAATAAATTATTATATTCAGCTAAATCATCAAAAGTAGTAGTAATAATTCGAATTGGAATTTTATTAAGACAACAATACTTAATCGATGCTTCAATTTTATTAATAATCGCTTTGGAAATAAAGGGAAAAACAAAACAAACTTCATCAGCGGTTTGCATTTCATAATTTAATTCAACTAATAATTTTTGCTGATTTTGATTTGTAAACAATTTTTCTTGCATTTGTTATCATCTCACTCCTGTTTTCTTAATAAAATTATTTTGTTTGAAATAAATTGCTATACCATCATAATACCAAATTGATTCAATCAAACTAAACATTCTTTTAATCAAATAATATCTGTTTCAATTTTAGTAATAATATCATCAGCTACACGTTCAAAATTTCCTGAAAAATCAACTTGGGTTAATGTCATTTTCCTATCATTTCAATTTTTTACTAAATAAGATTGAAACAAAAATGTTAAAACATTTTGAACCACATCAACGGCAGGAATTGTTGGTGTCTTTGCTGCTAAGACAAGTAAGTTTTTACGAACTTTTGGATTTAAAATACTTTTAATTGCTCGTTCATAATGACCCCCAACGAAAAACACCCGTTCAAATAAATCATCCTCAAAACTAACATAAGTTAACGGATTAAAAAATTTAGTTGATACTCTGCGCGGCTGAATTGTAAATTCAGCAGATAATTTAGTGGTTGGTTGTGCGGTAAAAATTGGTAACCGATAGAATTCGTCTCTATTAATTTTAGGGTTAACTTTATTAATGACATGATGAATAATTGTACCAAACGAAATTTCACCCAAAGTATGTGATAAATTAAAAACAGTATCAATTTTAGTATTAATATTAAAATTAATTAACCTACTAGGTGCTGGTTCAAAAGTTTGACTAATATTTTTTAGAATAGACTTCTTGCATTACTTGTTAAAAAATTGCAAATATTTGTAAAAAAGATACTAATAGAAAAATATAATTTTAATTAATTATGTTTTTTATTTAAAAATTTAATATTTTTCCACAACGAAAAATTAATTTATTATTTAAATTATTTAATTTTAAATAAATATTTTATGTTAAATATAATAATTGTAAATTATAAATTGAGGCAATTAAATTAAATCTTAAACCAAATCTTTTTCTTCGATTACGATATTTTTCTGTAATAATTTTAAATTTTTTAAGAATAGCAAAAATATTTTCAATAATAATTCTCATTTTTGAAACTAGTCTATTATATTGCTTTTGTTCTTTGTTTAAAGGGTTTTTCTTTGTTTTCTTTGTAGATATTAGAACATTATTGTGATTTTTTTGTATTCCTTGATAACCACTATCAACTATTAATTTGGTATTTTTTAAAATTGGGATTTTTGATTCTTTAAATAAAGCATAATCATGTTTTTTTCCGAGCGAAAAACTTGTTGCAATAATTTTTTTGGTTTCTTGTTCGATAATTACTTGTGTTTTGATCGTGTGTTTTTTCTTTTTACCAGAATAAGATTGTTTTTGTCTTTTTTTGGGCGTTGGATTGGAGTTTCGGTAGCATCAATAATAATAGTTTTATCATTAAAATAATCATTTATTAGTGCTTTTTTACCAGCAAGTTGTTGAAAATCAGAGTTTTTAATTAAAATATCTTCAATTCACTTAATATTACGATAACAATTAGCCTCACTAATATCAAAACTTTTACCAAGATGAAAATAAGTCTGATATTCTCGTCAATATAATAAAGTCATCAATAATCTATTTTCTAATGATAATTTATTAGTTTTACCACCTTTTTTAAATTTTTCTATTTCAACAACTTTTAAAATATCTAACATTTTATTAAAAGTGGATTTTTTTATTCCTGTTAATCTTAACCATTCTCTATCATTAAGAGTATTAAATTTATTATTGTTCATATTTTTATGTCCTCATAAATTATATTTTATAATAATATTTTAATAAAAAAGGGTATCGCAAGAAGTCTATTATATTTATTCCTTTCTAATAACATAATTGTTATTTATTTAATTGTTGAATTAAGTCATCTAAACAAGTGGGGTCAAGTTGTATTTTTTTATTAGACTTCTTGCATTACTTGTTAAAAAATTGCAAATATTTGTAAAAAAGATACTAATAGAAAAATATAATTTTAATTAATTATGTTTTTTATTTAAAAATTTAATATTTTTCCACAACGAAAAATTAATTTATTATTTAAATTATTTAATTTTAAATAAATATTTTATGTTAAATATAATAATTGTAAATTATAAATTTAGGCAATTAAATTAAATCTTAAACCAAATCTTTTTCTTCGATTACGATATTTTTCTGTAATAATTTTAAATTTTTTAAGAATAGCAAAAATATTTTCAATAATAATTCTCATTTTTGAAACTAGTCTATTATATTGCTTTTGTTCTTTGTTTAAAGGATTTTTCTTTGTTTTCTTTGTAGGTATTAGAACATTATTGTGATTTTTTTGTATTCCTTGATAACCACTATCAACTATTAATTTGGTATTTTTTAAAATTGGGATTTTTGATTCTTTAAATAAAGCATAATCATGTTTTTTTCCGAGCGAAAAACTTGTTGCAATAATTTTTTTGGTTTCTTGTTCGATAATTACTTGTGTTTTGATCGTGTGTTTTTTCTTTTTACCAGAATAAGATTGTTTTTGTCTTTTTTTGGGCGTTGGATTGGAGTTTCGGTAGCATCAATAATAATAGTTTTATCATTAAAATAATCATTTATTAGTGCTTTTTTACCAGCAAGTTGTTGAAAATCAGAGTTTTTAATTAAAATATCTTCAATTCACTTAATATTACGATAACAATTAGCCTCACTAATATAAAAACTTTTACCAAGATGAAAATAAGTCTGATATTCTCGTCAATATAATAAAGTCATCAATAATCTATTTTCTAATGATAATTTATTAGTTTTACCACCTTTTTTAAATTTTTCTATTTCAACAACTTTTAAAATATCTAACATTTTATTAAAAGTGGATTTTTTTATTCCTGTTAATCTTAACCATTCTCTATCATTAAGAGTATTAAATTTATTATTGTTCATATTTTTATGTCCTCATAAATTATATTTTATAATAATATTTTAATAAAAAGGGTATCGCAAGAAGTCTAATTAATTGTGAATTAAAATATTGGGCCAAACCTAAATTATAAATTTCAACTAAATTAATTTTTTCCATGATTTTATCATAAAGTTTTAATAACCGTGTTCACTTAATCATATAATAAGAAACAACAACAATTAAACTAATTCCAATTAATAACATTAGAAGTGGTAAAAAAATTAAATAAATAGCAATACTTTTAACAACAAATAAAATACTAATAAAAATTCCCATTAATGTTAAAAACGGTCCTAAAAACAACATTCACCGAATTACTAGTTGATGTTGTTTTGTTGGTGGTTGAAATGAAATATTATTGCGATAATATGATTGTAATTGTCTATTAATAATTTCTTTACTTACTATTTTTCAATTCATATCCTTATTTTCTTGATTCATATTAACTTCCTCTTCTATTTTGATGATTGTTAATATTACATTGTTTTTTCTTGTAAAGTAATTTTAAAAGTAAACTGACCAGTAATTAATTTACTAGTTTCACTTGCAGTAATTGTAAACGTTACAACTGTCTTTGGTTCTTGTTTTTTATCACTAGGTTGATTATTCGTAATGATAAAGTCAAGCTTAGTCACCGTAATCAAAAGCGTCTTATTAATCGTTGTTGTTACTGCTGTGATAATTTCATTATTTTTATTTAGTGTTTCATAAAGAGCATCTGGGTCAGCAACAACGGTGATAGTTGTTCCATCAATTTTAACGGGGGTTAAATTTAATTTTGCTAATACAACCGTAAATTTAAAGGTACCATGAATTAAACTACTAGTTTCTGTTGCCACAACGATAAATGTTACTGTTTGACTTGGTGCTTGTGGTTCATTAACTTTTTGATCATTTGTTACAATAAAATCTTTTGTTGTAATCGTAATTTGTAACTTGTTATTAATTGTTCCAATAATGGCATCTAAAATCTCTTTGTTTTGATTTAATTGATCATAAGTAAACTTAGGGTTTGGATCAACTGGTAAATTATTAATTTCAACTTCGGAAATATCTTTTCGTGCTGATAAAGTATTAATAAAAGTAAATGAACCTTCAATTAAACTACTATTTGGTGCGGTAGTAACAGTAAAAGTTACAACTGTTCCTGGCAACTGTTTTTCATTTGGTTTTTGATCATTAGTAATAATAAAATCACTATTCGAAGCTGTAATCGATAAACGGTGATTAATTGCATCACGAACCGCTTCTATGATATCATAATTAGTATTTAACTTTTGATAGACCTCATTTTCTCTTGCAGAAGTTTTTAAATCTGGAACAATAACAGTTTTAATATTTTGTTTATTAACATCAGTGACTTTAATTTCAACATTATATGTGTTCCCTAGTTCAAATCCTTCTTGCACTAAATTTTGTTGATCAACAGAAATTGATGAATCAGGTGGGGCTAAAGTAATAGTAATATGAACAATTCCATCACGACTAACAGTTACTATTTGATCATTAGTAATATCCTTGTTTTGATATACAACCTGATATGTCGCAATTTTTCGTGCTGTAGGGTCTTGCGTTAAACGATAACGAATTTGCATAAAAGTATGTAAATTAGCTAAAATTTCAATCCCCGTTTGATTTGTATTAATTTGAAATGTTTGTAAAATGTTTTTTTCTTGGTGTTGGGGTGGGTTACAAGCAATTAAACTAAAACTAGAGGTTGCTGTAATTCCTAAACTAACTAAAATTAATAATAGTTTTTTCATTGATCAACTTAGCTCCTTTATTTCTTCTATTTTTTTCTATAAATTAATTATAAACAAAAAAAAGAATTTAAAAAGTCTTCATTTTAAATTCTTTAAGATAAATTATTGCATTATAATGCTAATCATATCTCCATTAAACAACTTTAAATTCAATTGTTTGTAAAAATTCATCTTTCTTATCAGTATTTGTTTCGTGCCTATCGGGTTTAAAGAAAAAACTATAACCAAAGGCATTGTAACTAAAGTTTATGTCTAATCATAGATAATATCCATCTTTATTCATTTTTCGAAATAATTGAAAAATTAATGCGTTTGAATTTTTTATTAAATTAATATTATCAGTATTAGTGTAATATGAAAGTCTTGTATCAGATTTAATTTTCGGATCTAATTTATCATTAAATATCTTAAAAATAGTTCTGAAAAATGGGATTAAATTTGCAAATGAATTATTATTTGTTTTAAAAGCAACTGCCTTATTTGCTAAAACATTAAAATTATTTTGGGTCATTTTAAAAACTAGTCTGTCATTATATGTTTCAATTTGATAATATTGTCATAATTTCATTGTTGTTTCCGCAAATTGATCTAATTTTTGATCAATAAATTGTTGTGACTGTAATACTTTAATTGGTGTTTTTAAGGTTTTAGATGAGTTTTTCTTGTTAAAGGGCAAATTTTCAATTGTAAAACTTTGTGGATAAAAAGATGTAACATTTCCTTTAACATAAACATAATAATTTTTTAAAGTACTTGGTTTAAAATATTTTTCCTTATAGAATTTCAAAAAATTTTCTGGTGTTAATTTCTGTGAATCATAACCACTACCTACCTATGATAAAACCGAATCTGATTTGGTTACGGTTTCAATAAGACGAAAGGAAGTACTAAAAGAACTTCAAGAAATACTTGAATTATTTTTAAATAAAATTCCTCTCGCCTTTAATTCTTGACCCACTATCGGCCAAATTGTATTATAACCATTGATAGCATCAAAATTATGTTGTAATGAATCAATGATTTCATAATTTTGCTTTTGAAAAAGTTCATCAATAAAAGTAATAAAATAGTTTTCAAGATTCTTCTGAATACCGCTTAAGGCTTAAACATCATTGCAAATAACAACAAGTCCTTGTGAATTCTGAGGTTGTTCAAGATCCTTAAATTTAATTGAATATGAAATACTAAAATTAATTGTAATACCCATAATACTATCATTATTAACTGTAATTAATTTTGCTAAATTATCAAAATTAATATGACTTAAATTAGACTTCTTGCGATACCCTTTTTTATTAAAATATTATTATAAAATATAATTTATGGGGACATAAAAATATGAACAATAATAAATTTAATACTCTTAATGATAGAGAATGGTTAAGATTAACAGGAATAAAAAAATCCACTTTTAATAAAATGTTAGATATTTTAAAAGTTGCTGAAATAGAAAAATTTAAAAAAGGTGGTAAAACTAATAAATTATCATTAGAAAATAGATTATTGATGACTTTATTATATTGACGAGAATATCAGACTTATTTTCATCTTGGTAAAAGTTTTGATATTAGTGAGGCTAATTGTTATCGTAATATTAAGTGAATTGAAGATATTTTAATTAAAAACTCTGATTTTCAACAATTTGCTGGTAAAAAAGCACTAATAAATGATTATTTTAATGATAAAACTATTATTATTGATGCTACCGAAACTCCAATCCAACGCCCAAAAAAAGACAAAAACAATCTTATTCTGGTAAAAAGAAAAAACACACGATCAAAACACAAGTAATTATCGAACAAGAAACCAAAAAAATTATTGCAACAAGTTTTTCGCTCGGAAAAAAACATGATTATGCTTTATTTAAAGAATCAAAAATCCCAATTTTAAAAAATACCAAATTAATAGTTGATAGTGGTTATCAAGGAATACAAAAAAATCACAATAATGTTCTAATACCTACAAAGAAAACAAAGAAAAACCCTTTAAACAAAGAACAAAAGCAATATAATAGACTAGTTTCAAAAATGAGAATTATTATTGAAAATATTTTTGTTATTCTTAAAAAATTTAAAATTATTACAGAAAAATATCGTAATCGAAGAAAAAGATTTGGTTTAAGATTTAATTTAATTGCCTCAATTTATAATTTACAATTATTATATTTAACATAAAATATTTATTTAAAATTAAATAATTTAAATAATAAATTAATTTTTCGTTGTGGAAAAATATTAAATTTTTAAATAAAAAACATAATTAATTAAAATTATATTTTTCTATTAGTATCTTTTTTACAAATATTTGCAATTTTTTAACAAGTAATGCAAGAAGTCTATTATAAAATGAAAGAAAATGTGTTTTTACAAATTAAATAAGAATAATCAAGAAAACATAACTAAAACCCACTAAGCCCGCGAAACAAAACCTAAATCTTGTTGCAATCGCGTTCAAGCAGTATATACAATAGCACTATTCCTTGAATCTCCAAAACCAAAACCTAAACTTCAAAACATCTTGGATCCTTGTGTTGAAAAACTCTGGTCCCTTGTAGCTTCGTTTTTATTTCAAGTTAGCCTTATCCAATATAAACAAAAATTATGTAAAAAAAATAAATTAAGATCTGGTAATGTTTTAGCAACATCACTTTGATTATTTGTAGTAACATATTTAATATTAAATCTTGCTGGATTAGTTAATGTTTTGAATGAACCAGTATAACCAAAACTATAATTTACCACAACTGCTTTTAAATCCTTAATTGGTTGTGTAGTTAATTTTTGTAATGCTACTACATCAACGTAATTTACTTTTAAATTTGAAAGACTCGTCTTAAAAGCAAACGGCATTGAATTAACATAATAGTTTGAGTATTTATTGGTAATTAATCGATTAACCTCATCAAAAACTGTTTTAAAATTATTCTCAAGAAAATTATTTATTTTCTCACCAAAAGGAGTGTCTAATTGCAATTCAACTTCTTTTTCCGTTGGATTAACTAAATCAAATAATTGGTTTAATTCTGGAATTTGATAATCATTAAAATTAAGAACAGCTTTTTCATTTGCATAATTTAAAAATACTTCATGAGCTTCATTCATAATCTTTAATAACAAATCTAAATCTTTTCTAATATCATTATCATCATCACTAGGGTCAACATTCGGCTTAGATGCACAACTAACAACGGTTGTTACTCCTGCTGTTAACAATGAGCAGGTTCCTAATAAGGCTAATATTTTTTCATTTTTTATGTCTCCTTATTAATATATTTATTTGTTGCTAAGTTTTTTATCATATTTTTCCTATATCACTAATTATAATTAAAAAAAGTAAGCACCCCTAAATTATTATAGGAATTATTGTCCTTAATTTTGTATTTTAAAATAAAAATGATTTGAAAGCATAGTTAACTATGCTTTCAAATCAGAATTTTTAATACTCTATTTTGAAGTATTTATATATGTAACAAAGATAAATTTAAAATACTTTTTCTTAATATCTTAATTCATCAAGTCCGATAATCATAAATCAAAATTGATATTTCCATTTGTTTCGTAAGCAATTTTATCATTATTTTTTGGAGTAACTTTAAATTTAACATTCATAAAACTAATTTTTATATCAGTTGCATTAAGAATTTGCGTTAAATCAGGTTGCTTATCACCTTCTTTAAAAGTTGCTTTAAAATCCTCTCACTGATTATTTTTATTTTTAAGTGATAACTTAACTGTTCCGGCAGTCATTGTAATGTTATTGTTATCTATTTCAGTATTGCTTAAACCTAAATTACGTAAAATCGTTGGTCCAGCAAAATTCATAATACTTGGCCCTAAATAAACATTAATTGCTGGAATATTCTCTTGTATCAGTGAATTAATTCCTTTTCACGTTTTTGGTTGTAAAATACTTTTCCCAACAGCATCAATCCCTTTTCCTTCATTTTGACTAAAAACATTTAAAATACTTGCAATTAATAAGGTTGGATTTAAGTGTAAAAAAACAAATGTTTTTGTAAAAGAACTAGGATGACCTTTATTACCAACAAGACTTTGATCAAAAACATCATCAAGTTCTATAGCAACTTCTAAAACGACATTCATAACTACTTTTCCAACAACTTTAAAAATATACTGATTATCAGCTTTCGTTGGTTCTCCTTTATACCCACTAAGTAAATGAAACATCAAACTATCAAAATTTGTTGCTGTATTTTCATAGAATCAGTTAGTTTCACCAAATTCAGTTTTAATATTTTCTTGAACATTTTTATTAACTGGTGACAATAAATATTGAATTAATGGTAAAACAGTATTATGAGTTGTTCCAATTCTTTCTTTGCCTTCTTTAAGGTATCATTGTAATAATGCAATAACATCTGGAGCAATATTATGCAATAAATCATTAACAGTTCCAGTTCCTTTTATGGTAATATCAGTTTTGTTCTCTTTAGTGGGTTTTACTACTTTAAAAGAAAACGATAAGTCTTTTGTTAAGAAATCACCAAGACCAAGACCAAGAACTGACAATCTATCGCTAATCTTTTTTAAAACATCATTAAACTTAGTAACAAAATCGGGGGTATTTATTTGTGATAAATCAATACTATTGATTAATTCTGCTGGCAATTCAATTAAGCCAAGATAACTATATAAATCAGCAATATTAATATATAATTCCGGCATAATTGGTGGTAGTGGAAATTTAATATTTTGAGTTGTATCCCCCACATCATTAATTTTATTAATGGTGCTTGCTAAAAACAGTAATTCATTTGTTGATCACTTAATTTTAACACTAAATAGTTCAGTTGATTTTTTCTCCAAACTAACAATTGCACTTCCATTATTCACAACTAATTTTCCTTCTGCTGCGGTTAGTGCTAATTGTGTTTTAAACTCATTAATGGTTGCTGCTGATAGAGCATTGCCATCAGAAATTTTTGGTTGCACAAATGTCGGATCAGCTTTAACGACTAACTTGTAACTTCCTACTGTTATTTTACTAGCTAATTCTGATGCTAATTTATCGTTTGTTATTTCTGATGAAGAAGCAAAAAATGGTGTATCAGTATATTGTTCTAATTGTTTTTTAATTTCATCAACTGACACATTCTGATCTTGAGGATGACCACAAGCAACAACTGAAACGGCGCTTGTCCCCACTAACGATATTGCTCCTAAAAGAGCTAATATTCTCTTCATATTATTCCTCCTATTTTTTAAAGTTTTTATCTAATTAATCTCATTAATATCTTTTAGTTTTATTTTTCAAAATTTATAATAACATTTTTTGTCATTATCAGTTAAAAATATTTTTTGTTATTAAAAAATAACAAACACCCTGTCTACCTCAATTAAGTTAAAAACCTCTTTTTTGGACAAAGGGAGTTAATAGCTAAGTTACTACAAACGGATCCAAGAGTTGTTAACAATTAATTTTAAATTACTTATGTTCCTTTGAGGTATTTTTATTTTACTCTTTTTATTTAACAAATTATTTGCTAAATTAAAATTATCTTGCAAATTATTTGCAAGATAATTTTAATCCCTAATGACTAATTCGTGATGTAATTCCATCACTTTTTCTGGTCCTAATACCCGATCAGCAATTGCCAACGCAAAATTCATTGTTGATCCAACCGAAGCCCCTGTAATAACGTTACCATCAGTAATTGCTGCCATTTCATCATTGTAAATTGCTTTTTCCATTCCTTTCGTACATCCTGGATAACTTGTTGCTTCTCTGTTGTCCAAGATTCCTAAATGCCCTAAAATTTGGGGAGCAGCACACACCGCAGCAATTGTTTTTTGATCACTATTTGCTTTTAATAATCAATCTTTTAACATTTCACTTTTTGTAAGATTATCAACGCCAACCCGACCGCCAGGCAAGATAAACCCATCATAATCTTCATATTTAACATCCTCAATTAATTTATCTGCTACAATTGTAACATTATACGCTGAAACAACTTCTCGTTTTTTCATGATACTAACTAATTCCAAGTTAATCCCACCACGACGTAATACATCAGCGGTAATAATTGCTTCACCTTCTTCAAAACCAGTTGCTAAAAACAATGCAAATTTCATAATAACACCTCTTTCTCTTGGTAATTATAATATAATTTTATATAATTGTTAAGAAAAAAGAAAAAGGTGTGATTATGGGAATTTTTTCAAATTTAATTTATAAATTTCATCGTACGAAACATAAACGAAATAAAAAATATTATTTATTAAAAGATCATAAAACATTGACAGTCAATAGTATTCCCCAAGATGTTGATGTTCATATTATTAAATCTTGACGCGATAAATTTACTAGTTTAATTCAACCAAAAGATATTACAATGAAAGATGGTTATTTACTACGAAACGTGCGCGGATTTAATAGTTTTGGGATTTTTTATCAACTTGATGTTATTTTTTGTAATAAAAACTTTGAAGTTATTTCAACAATTCAAAATTTTGGCTCACAAAAAATGACTCATTATTTTTCAGAATGTTATTTTGTCTATTGTTTAGCACCAGGAATGATTAAATTCTTGAATATTAAAGCAAACGATATTTTACGAATTATTTAATTTATTAACAATATTATTAAATTAGTTTTAATAATATTGTTATAATATATCTATTGATATGGTTAAGGAGGGAAAAAATTATGGCAAAATTAAAATATGCAACAATTAAGGTTAATGTTACTTTCCAAAAAGTAATGATTTGAATTTCTGGATTATGATTGTTTATTTTAGCAATTTTAAACTCATTTCCAAATGTTAAAGTTGACACAAGACTCTTTGTTCACAATAACACTGGAGATAATGGCGCAATTATTTTAATTACAGCTTTCTTGTTTATTTGTGTCGCAACCTTTGTTCGTCACAAAATTGGTAAATTAATTGCTGGAATTGTTTTTATCACAATTGCAATTATTGGTATGATCGGTGCAATTATCACTTCAACAAAAGAAATTTCAACTTGAGTAATTGTTGTTGGTGAATTAGTTGCTGTAATTGGGGCTTTAATTTGATTATTAGAAGGAATTGGTGCAATTCGGGTTAATAAAGCAAACGCCACAAATAATACAACTACTACTAAACAGTAATAAATAAAAAAGGTTAACTAAATTCCTCTTCTTGGTCCGCTTCAGCTTCAAGTGATGTTGCATAGACTTTTCCAAGGGCTTGATTTTTATTATGGCGGTCTTCTCTTTTTCCTTTAATTTTTCGTAACTGTTCTTCAATTTTATGTAAAGTTTGGTCAACTGCTTTATAAAAATCACTATTATGAACTTCTGCTTTTAAGAAATTGTTTTTCCCTCTAATATCAATTGAAGTATTAATGACAACATTGTTCTCTTTGGTAAACTCAATATCAACATGAACAAGATCATTTTCATTAACTTGCTGATATTTTAATAATTTATTAAAAGTATCCATTAAATGCTGATGCATTGCATCAGTAATAATAATGTTTTTGCTACGAACTTTGTATTCCATTATATTCGCCTCGTTTCTATATTTTTATTATAACAAAACCAAGAATAATTCACAGGTTAAAAAAAGAAAAACAAATAAAAATTAATAAAAAATTTTAACCTTCATTATCTAATAAGAAAAAATCAATATATTCATTTGTGACTTCCTCTAATCTTATTTTTTCAACTAAAACCTTACTTGCATTAATTTGCGCAAGATTTTCATTATATTGTTTAACTAATTTAACCAAAGGAGCATTAACTTCTTTTAATAACTCTTGTAACTCTAACATTTCTTTTGTTGAATAACGTTGTGGCTCTTTAATTTTTAAATACAAATTTTTAGCATTTACTTCTGCTGGATTAACAACACTGACATATTTTTCTTTTGGATTATATTGTCGAACAATTGTGTCAATTCGAAATTCAAAACGCGTTAAAATTCCTGCAACATATTTTTCTAATAATGAATGTTGAATTAAATTTTCAAGCTCACTACGATTTTTAATCTTATTATGATTATTCTTTGTTTTTCCTCATAAATGTTGAATTGACTGTTTCTTTCGATTTGCAAGATCATATAAATTAATTACTTCTTAATCAAGTTTAGTTTTTAACTTCTTTAAAATATCTAAATTTTCAAGTGTAAATTTTAATAAAAAATCGGTATTATCTACAATTAATTTATCGTCCATTTTATATTACTCCTTAAAATTCTACACACTTTCACTATTATATATTATACTCTAAAACGGTTCGTAAAACAAGAGGCAAAAGTTTACCATTTTTAATGTGTTGGAATAAAGTAAGTGTTTGTTTAGTAGACATAAATTTAATGCTTTTTATTTATAAAAGCATTAGCAAGACTTGTCTTTTTAAGTTAAGATAATTAAACCACGAATTTTTATATTCTGCAACAACAAAATAGCAAATTATTAAAATTTGCCCTAAATTCTTAATTAATTAGTTTTTTGAATTAAGAATTTTTCTTATTAGTTTTGTAATTCCTTTATCTTTTGAATTCAAAATTGGTACTGAATCCTGTTTTGGTTCATAATCAGAATTTTCATTAGTTGGATGGAATCACATATTTTGTCGATAATATTCTGTTGCATCGTTAACTTCTTCAATATGTTCATTAATAATTAATTGAATAGGATTTCATTTATTTACTTTTGCCATTCGCATGCATAACATATTACGAAAAACTATTTCACTATATGCTTTTGCACCATAAGATTTTAATGCTTTAACATTATGTGAAATTTGTGATTCAGTTTGACAACCAATATAATATTCTTGTTGATAATTTTTGATTTCTTCAGTATTAGTAGTTATATATTGAATTAAATCTTTGACTTTGTCTTTTTTATCTTTTAAAAATGGATATATATCTTGCATTTCTTTTGTCAAAAATGGTTTTAAATAATCCAAAATAGAATTAACTTCCCCTTTTCTAACAAAAGCATATACATCTTGATAAATTGCTTTTTTCTGAGTTTCTTCTACAGTTAGTTCTTTTTTTGAATCTTTACCTAGTCTACGAAAATTAAAGCAGTGATGAACTTTAGCCATTAAATGAAATTCATCTAGGACATAATCTGTTTTCAAATATTCAGCTAATTTTTTAATTCATTCTGCACCATCACTCATTACTATTAGTTGCTTGCCTGTTAAATCATAGTTATTATTAATAAATTCCTTTAATAATTGACGATATTCTTTCATTTTAAGATTTACATTTTTTTACATTACCATTAATAATAGTTTATTTTGTAAGAAATGTCTTTTTTTACTAGATTTTTGCCAATCAATTCCGGTATGTAAATATGCTAATCTAACCATATTTTTGTCAATTTTCTTATGCTTTTTAAAAATTTTAGTAAATGTGTCATCCAGCCCTAAGTAAACATATTTGCTATCGGCTCTTATTTTATTTGGAAGAGCCATATGTTTAAAATTTTCATTTATTTCAGCTAAATCAACACTACGAAAAATATTAGAAATAGTCATTGGTGAAATCTTTAAATCTTTATACTTATCAATAATATCTCGATAACGTTTACCAGAATCTAATTCCTTGAGAACTTTAATATATAAATCAAAATGAATTCGTTGATATGGTTTTCTGCCCATTTCTGTATCTAGTAAAAAAACAAATCTATTTCCTCCTAGTTTGCCATTTTTATTTGTTTTATTTGGATCATAGTATTTTGTATACTGTAAAACTAAACGATAAAAAGTTATAATTATATTAACATATTAATCATAAAATACAATAAAAAAGTAAAAAATAGTTTTATACTATTTTTTACTTTTTTATATTTTTATTAATTTATTCATTTTTGTTTGTTTTACTAATATTTTCAATATTGTCTGTTTTATCTTGTTTTTTATTTAAGTTTTGGAATGCTGTTTTTATTTCCTGAATTTCTTTATCATCATTTTTTAATAATTAAGGGTGACAATTTTTATAACTTAATTTAAGATGTTTTCTAACTGTATTAAAATCAAGCACCTCAACTTCAATTTCATCACCAATATCAAAAAAATCTTTAATATCTTTAACAAAATAATCTGAAACTTCACTAATATGGATTAAACCATCAGCCTTTCCTGCTCTACAAAAAGCACGATAGGGAGTAATATTTGTTATTTTTACAATAATTTTGTTATTTTTATCATACATAATATTTTTTTCTCCTTTACTAAACCTAATTATATTATTAAAGTGCTGAAAATAATTTGTTAAACACAAAAATAATTAATAGATTTTATTATTTTTATTATATACAGTAACTAATTAATGAACAAATATTTTTTTAAAATGTTGTCTTGATGTAAAATTCCCTAAACAAGGTCGTATTGTTGTATTTAATATATATAAAACATTTTTTAATCTACTACGAATATTAATCAAAGGTTCATTTGGCCCAAATCATCACCTTATATCTCTATTTATTCGTTCTACTAATGCTTTTTGTTTTGGTTTACCGGGGTCACAAAAATAAACTCTTATTTTAAAATATTTTTCTATTGTTTTTCATCTATAAAATTCTTTTCCTCTATCTGTAAAAATACAACTAAATTTGCTAACACCAATTTGTTTAATTATTTTCATTAAAACCATTAACACGCTACTTGCTTTTTTAGTAAATAAAATATCATAAAAAACTATTTTAGATTTCCTATTTACTAAAACTAATAAATGAAAATTACCACAATCAAGGGTATCCATTTCTCAAATTCCACTAAAACTTAAATCATCTCCATAATCATTTAAAAATTCCTTATAATCTCTAATATTAAGCAATACACCACGATTATCATTTTTTTCACCATTTTTAGTTTTTCGCTTTTTATTTTTAAAATACAAATTATTTTTTGATAAATTAAAATAACCTAATCTAATATATTTATACATTGTTTTAAAACATACACCAAATTTTATATTATATTGTAATTCATACGACATAATAATATTTTGTGGTGAACAACCAAAATTATTATATTCATTAGAAAAATAACTTAATTCTTGTGAATTTAACATTGAATATTTACGACATTGTTTTTTCTTTTTATCATGTATTTTTTGTGCTTTTACAGCATTATAATCATTAATATTATCAAACATATTTAATTCTTCTCAAATAACAGAATAAGACCTATTCATTTGTTTAGCAATTTTTCGAATATTAATTGTTCTATTTTTCTTTTTAAATAATTCATTATCTTTTAATTTTTCTAAATTTACTCTTTCATTAATATCTAATCTTTCATATTTTTTCATATTTTACCCCCTAAAATATGTTATGATTTACATAGAGTAATTATAACATTCTAAATAAGGAGATAAGTATATGAAAAAATGACTAAGTATTTTAGGAACAATCGGATTAACTACAACAAGTAAAACATCATTAATTAGTTGTGAAAAACCAAATAACAATGAAAACGGGGGGTAATAAACCTAATAAACCTTGAATTCCACAACAACCACCAGTTGGAAGTAAATGAAAGTTTATTCCTAGCGGTACAGAAGTAGAAGAAGATAATAAAGAATATATAGTAATTTATAGAGATCAAGTACAAAAATGAAGAATTATTAAAACAAATTCAAAAGACATTAATCATAGATGAATGTGAAGTACACATGCTAAAATTTATTGTTGAGATGGTTTAAATGAACTTGAAATACCAGAAATTAATAAAGATACAGGACTAATAATTGATTGAAAAGAATAAAAGGACCTATAAGTCCTTTTTTAAATTAATCGTACAAATTTCATAAAGATAATTAATAAAAATATATTTGTTATTGTGTTATATAATGCTGGACTAAATTTTCACACTTCAAATGTTTGACTAAAAAAACTATATATTGTTTGAAAAATCTTACCAACTCCACTTGCTAATTCATTTACTTGTTTTACACCAGGAATATTATTTACAACTCAAATTGCGGCATTTTTTATATGACACGCTAAATTATATCAACTACAACTTTCATATTGTGCTTGTCATCATTGTCCATCAGGGAATAATAATCCACCGTTGTTTATTTCTTGTCAGTTGTAAATCCCAAAATTAAAATCATAATAATGATACATATCATTTTCTTTCTGCGCTTGTAATTCAAAAACATTATAACCAATTTTTTGTTCTTCAATTTTTTGTATTTTAAACCATATTTATCTTTTAAAACATCTTCAAAAATATAACCCTCATTTTGGTTAATATTATAATTATTTGCAACTGAAAAATCATAATTAAACACATTACCATAATTGGTGTTATAAAACCGATTTTTAAATGCTGAATATAATTTAATATCTAACTGATTATATTTATCGGAAAAATAAAAATATCGTGGGTAAATTTTAAAACCATTATTTGCTAATAAACCATATTTTTTATTATATCCTTGCACATAAGTATTATTTTCTAAATCAAAAATTGTTCGTAAATAATCTTTATAAAAATTTTGAGAAACCGTAAACATACTATTTAATAACTTTTCAAATTGACTTTTATTAGTATTGCTTTCATCAATTAAAACATCTCTAAAATTAAATAATTTCAAACCAAAAAAGTTAATTAAAACAGTGTTGTATTGTAAATTATCAATATATCCACTTTCAATAAAATTACTACGATTTTGAAAAACCGGTACCAAAGCGTGTGCAAAAAAGGTTTTTAATAATTTATTAATCTCAATTTGACCTTTCATTTGTTCAAAAACAATTTTACCAGTATTGGGAGTATTACCTTGATAATAATTATAAGTTTCAGCACTAAAATTAAAAGTATCTTCTTTTTCTTTTATGAAAGAAAATAAAAATCCTAAATCATCAGTATATCGATAATTATTATAATTACTACCATTTCAATATTGTTTAAGATGTGTTAATTCTAAACTACCAGCAATAATATTTTTCTTTTCATCAATCGTTAAAATCATTCGATAAATTGATTTTTTAGTTAAAATAGTACCAGTATCAGACTTATCTAAATTATTAATAATTTCAAAATCAAATATTATTCTTTGACTACCTAAATTTGGGTCATCATAATCAGGATTACCACCTTGCTGAACTCTAATATTTTCTTACACAATGGCATTAATATATTTAAGTAAAAAAGAACGAGTATTTTGATATTCATTATCAGTTCAAAAAATTACATTACCAGTATTTTTATTAATTTCTGGCATTTCAAGTTCATTTAAACCATCTCAACAATAAATTTTAGCATGTGTGCTTCACATTCATCTATGATTAATGTCTTTTGCATTTGTTTTAATAATTCTTCATTTTTGTACTTGATCTCCATAAATTACTATATATTCTTTATTATCTTCTTCTACTTCTGTACCGCTAGGAATAAACTTTCATTTACTTCCAACTGCTAAGTCAGATGCATCATCAGCATATACTGTAATTAATAAATTAGTTTTCCCTTGGGTTGTATCTAAAAACTTTTGCAATAAAGAATCTGATAGATTGCCAGGAGTATTATGATGTGTTATTGGGTCTTGTTCTGGAATTCCATCTCCAGAAATTCCATAGTCAACATTTAATGCTATATTAAGATAATTATATTTTATCAAATAATTTTGAACATTATCAATAATTCAATTTCTAATTTTATTAATATTAAAATCTTGAAAATTATATGAATAATTATCAAACTTAATTTTTGATAAATCATCAGCTTTTGTTGGATCATAATGTGACGAATTTCTAACTTGGACACTTGCTGTTCCGATTAGCAAAGTTGAAGTTGTTGCTGCTTTAATTGTTAATTTTAGATACTGTGGGTCAGTTTGATTATTTAATAGACTTCTTGCGATACCATTTTTTATTAAAATATTATTATAAAATATAATTTATGAGGACATAAAAATATGAACAATAATAAATTTAATACTCTTAATGATAGAGAATGGTTAAGATTAACAGGAATAAAAAAATCCACTTTTAATAAAATGTTAGATATTTTAAAAGTTGCTGAAATAGAAAAATTTAAAAAAGGTGGTAAAACTAATAAATTATCATTAGAAAATAGATTATTGATGACTTTATTATATTGACGAGAATATCAGACTTATTTTCATCTTGGTAAAAGTTTTGATATTAGTGAGGCTAATTGTTATCGTAATATTAAGTGAATTGAAGATATTTTAATTAAAAACTCTGATTTTCAACAACTTGCTGGTAAAAAAGCACTAATAAATGATTATTTTAATGATAAAACTATTATTATTGATGCTACCGAAACTCCAATCCAACGCCCAAAAAAAAGACAAAAACAATCTTATTCTGGTAAAAAGAAAAAACACACGATCAAAACACAAGTAATTATCGAACAAGAAACCAAAAAAATTATTGAAACAAGTTTTTCGCTCGGAAAAAAACATGATTATGCTTTATTTAAAGAATCAAAAATCCCAATTTTAAAAAATACCAAATTAATAGTTGATAGTGATTATCAAGGAATACAAAAAAATCACAATAATGTTCTAATACCTACAAAGAAAACAAAGAAAAACCCTTTAAACAAAGAACAAAAGCAATATAATAGACTAGTTTCAAAAATGAGAATTATTATTGAAAATATTTTTGCTATTCTTAAAAAATTTAAAATTATTACAGAAAAATATCGTAATCGAAGAAAAAGATTTGGTTTAAGATTTAATTTAATTGCCTCAATTTATAATTTATAATTATTATATTTAACATAAAATATTTATTTAAAATTAAATAATTTAAATAATAAATTAATTTTTCGTTGTGGAAAAATATTAAATTTTTAAATAAAAAACATAATTAATTAAAATTATATTTTTCTATTAGTATCTTTTTTACAAATATTTGCAATTTTTTAACAAGTAATGCAAGAAGTCTAATAATGTACGAATTCACAGCAAATTAAATTATTTAACACCAATTGAATATAAAAATCTTTACTCTACATAAAATTTGTCCAAAAAACCCTTGCCATTCCAATCAGCAGTCATTCGTTTAGTATCTGCTCCTGTTTGAAACTGAGCATCTTTAAAGAAAAATTCGCCTTGATATTGAAAGTTATTATATTTTGTAAAAAATAATTTTAAGTTTTCATAATTTAACGGAACTTTCTTAATTGTCATATCACTAGTTTCTTTAAAACTAATGACTCCTAATGTTGTTGTGGCAAGTATCCCCACACTTAACAACAATAAAAATTTCCTCATATGATTCTTATCCTTCCCATCTGATTTATTATTTTTTAGTACTTTATTAAACAGTTTGCATTAGGTTTGATACATTATCTTTTAATGATATATCGTAATATACCTCATATTAAAAATAACATAAAAAGCAAAAAAAGATATTTTTTACTGAAAAAAAGTTTTAACCAAAATTATGTTATAAAAATAAAAAAAGGATCAAAAGATACCTTTTTATTTAAACTTAACTTTTAAATTATTAAAAACTAATGAATTTAGTAATACTAACAACTGACTAGCACCCATCACAACTGCCCCAATTAATGGAGGAATAATTCCTAAAATTGCTAATGGAATCGTAATTAAGTTATAAATAAAAGCTCAAAAGAAGTTTCATCAAATTAAGCGGCGCGTTAATTTTGTTAATACAAAGACTTTATAAATATTAAAAATATTTGGTTTAATAATTGTAATATCACTATTTTGAATTGCAACTTCACTACCTTGTCCCGTTGCAATGGCAAAATCTGCTTGTTTTAAAGCCACTAAATCATTAATGCCATCACCAACATAAGCTGTTACTTGCCCTGTTGCTTGAATTGATTCAACAATTGTTGCTTTCGTTAATGGTGCAACATTAACATAATAACTAGCAATGCCAACTTCTGTGGCAATTGCTTTTGTTGTTTCTTCGTTATCACCACTAATCATATGGGTTGCAATATGTTTTTTTGCAAACTTCGCAATTGTAATAGAAGCATCGCTACGAATGATGTCTGTTAAAACAAGGACATTAGTAATTGTTTCATTAATTACGAAGGCAATTAAAATTGGATTAATAACCGTTAAACTTGCAACTTGGTGGGCTAATAAATTTTGAAAATCCTTTTTGACTGCTGTTTGATAACTCATAATCTGATAAGTACTGTTATTATAAACACCAGATAACCCACGCCCTGCTTCTTCTTTAAATTGTTGAAATTTAATTTCTGATTGCTCATTAGGAAAGAAATTTACAATGCTTTTTGCAATTGGATGGGCTGATAACTTTTCTAAATGATAAATATACTTGCTATTTGCATGATCACCTAAAAATTGTTGTACTGTTAATTCACCAGTTGTAATTGTTCCAGTTTTATCAAAAGCTACCGCATTAATTTTATTAATTTTTTCAAAGGCACTAGTGTTATTGAAAACAACTCCTTCTTTTAATGCTTTCCCAAAACCAACTGCCACAGCTAATGGGGTTGCTAATCCTAAGGCACAAGGACAACTAATAACAATTACAGTAATAGCAATATCAATGCCTTTAGCAACATCACCTTTGTGAAAAATAAAGTACTGACACAAAAAGGTAATAACCGCCACAATTAAAATTAACGGTGTAAACCATTTTGCAATTTGATCAGCAATTCGTTGAATCCGTAGTTTTTGACTTTGGATTTCATCTACTTTTTGTAAAATATTAGCTAAAACAGTATCGGCACCAACTTTTTTTGCTTGGAGATAAAAAGGTTCGCCCATATTAACTGTTCCCCCAATTACCTCAACTCCAAGTTTTTTTCAACAATTTAACATTGCTTCGTTTAAATAGCCAGTTCCTTGTTGAACAACACCATCAACAGGAACTTTTTCACCTTTTTTAATTAATAAAATATTATCAACTTGAACATCTTTTGTATTAATAACTGTCAATGTTTGATCAGGGTCAACACGGTTAGCCTGATCAACTTGTAATGTGATAACACTTTCAATGCCAGCCGTAACTTTTCGTTGAACATTTGTATTAATAATATTTCCTAACAACATAATCATAATAATTGTTCCAGCGGTTTCAAACAACAGCATATAACTACTATGACTAGCAATTAAATAAATACTATAGCCATATGATAATAAAGTTCCTAAACCAATTAATGTATTCATTCCTAACAAATGTCAACGGAAGATTTCATTAAACATATTAATATAATAGCGACGACCACAATAAAATAAAATAATTGTCGCAAGGGTTAATTGTAATCATTGGTTATGTAAAATACTTAAACTAGGAATCATCCCTAACAATAACGGAAGATTTAAAATAATCGCAATAATTAATTCATACAAATCACGAATTTGCCGTTTTGTTAATTTTGTTTTTAGTGGTTTTTTCATTTGTCAAAACCAAATTACAACTGTTCAGTTGCAATTTCATCAAAATCATAACCAGCTTTTTAAATTTGTTGAAAAATTGCTTCTTTGCTAACAAGTGTTTCATCATAAGTAATTTTAACATTTCGTGTTACAACCCCAATTTGAAATTCAATATTAGGAATTTTTTTAATTTCTTTTCAATTGCCATCGCACAACTACTACATGTAAGTTCAGGCACATTAATTTTAACGAGTGTCATTATCATCATTTCCATTTCTAACACCTTTATTCTAGCACTGCTAAAAAATAAACCAAGAAGTTACTTTAAAGTAACTTCTTGGTTTATTTCGTAAAGCGATCATATAACTCATTAATTCGTTTTTCATATACACTATGTAATTTTGGATGATAATAAACCGTTCCCAACATTTCTTTTGGTAAATATTGCTGCATAACATAATCATTTGGAAAATCATTGGGAAATTGATATCCTACGCCATTTCCTAATTTTACCGCTGAAGCATAACTAGTATCACGTAAATGATGTGGAATTGGATAAATTTTGCCTTTCAATACATCTTCATAAGCTTGGTCAGTTGCTAAATAAGCACTATTTGATTTTTCACTTAAACACATTTCAACAATTGCTAATCCTAACGGAATTCGACCTTCAGGTAAACCAATCTGACGAAAACTATCAACAGCAGCCTTAACATGAATTGCAATCGATGGATTTGCTAAGCCAATATCTTCATATGCAATAATTAACATGCGGCGTAACAAAGCTTCATAATCCCCACTTGCTAATAACCGTGCAAAGTAATATAACGCTGCGTCAACATCACTACCACAAATTGATTTTTGTAATGCTAATTTTAAATCGTGGTGTTCATCTCCATCAGCAAAATTAATTAAATTTGCCGATGGAGCAATACTTGTAATAATTGCAGAAGTAATTTCTTCTTCTGGGTATAAATTTAAACATAATTCTAAAATATTAATTGCAATTCGTAAATCACCACTTGCTAATTGGCAAATTAATGCTAATGCTTCGGGAGTAATTGTTAAAGTTAATTTTTTCATAGCAATTAGTTTCTTTAACCCGACTATCATTTCATCTGTAGTAATTCGTTCTAATTTAATAATATTTGCTCGTGATCGTAAGGCGGGATTAATAACAAAATATGGATTTTCTGTTGTACATGCAAACATAATTAAATGCCCATTTTCTAAGTATTGTAATAAAATATCTTGGCGGTCTTTATTCATCCGGTGAACTTCTTCAACAATAATAATAAAACGCTCAACATTTTGTGCTTTTTTAATAATGTTTTCTAAATCTTGTTTTTTATCAATTTCTGCATTAAAAACAGCATATTCTAATTGTAAGTCATTTGCTAAAGCACGAGCAATACTACTTTTCCCAACCCCAGGATCACCATAAAAAATTAATGAACTAGCATAGTTATATTTAAACATTCGTGAAATAAGACCATTTTGATCATTAATAATATGACTTTGTCCAATAATCTCCGCAATTGTTGTTGGGCGTAACAAGAACGCTAATGGTTGTTGCATTAATATTCACTCCTATTTTTTAAATCATAACATAAAAAAACTGATAATAAATCAGTTTTATTGAATCCCAATTGCTTGAAAAGCAACAGTTAAGGTCTCATGAATTTTTTGACAAGATTTATTAAATTGTTCTTGTTCTTCATTATTAATATGTAATTTAATAATTCGTTCTCACCCACAGTTGCTCACTACGGCTGGAACACCAGTATAAATTCCATTTTGACCATATTCACAGCTTAAATATGCACCAATTAAGATTGCTTGGTTCTCACCACGGATAATAATCCGCGCAATGTGAGATAAAACAACACCAATGCCATAGAACGTTGATTTTTTCTTTTCAATAATTTTGTATGCCATATTAATAGCATCAGTTTGACAAGTTTTTAAATCCTCAATCGTCAAGCGTCCTTCTTCAATATAGTCACTAATTCGTTTCCCTAAAATTGAAGCGCACTTCACGCTGTCATTGCTGAATCCCCGTGTTCACCCATAATATAGGCGTGCACCGAACTAGGATGTACATTTAACTTCTTCCCAATCAAACGACGTAAACGCGCAGAACCCAAACCAGTTCCTGACCCTAAAATTGTATGCGGATCAAAACCAGTTACTTTTTGATATACAGTAGTTAAAATATCTACTGGGTTAGATGCAATTAATGAAATGCCTTTAAAACCAGAAGCTTTAATTGCTAAAGCAATTTCTTGCATAATTTTAGCATTATCAGCAACCATTTCTAATCTTGTTTCACCCTCTTTTTGCGGACGCCCAGCAGTTACAACAACCATATCAGCATCAACACAATCTTGATAAGTTCCGGCATCAACACTATAAAATGGTCGTTCTAAGACAGCATTACAATCATCGAGATCCAAGGCATGTCCTTATGCTCATTCATAATTAATATCAATTAAAACATATTCTTGAGCTAAACCTTGGTTAATTTCAGCATAAAGAAATGTTGTCCCTACTGAACCACAACCAACTAAAACAATTTTGCGATTCTTCACTGTTAAATGTTAGCCACTAACAATTAATAATCTAATTCTTTTGTTTTTTGGTGCTCTTGACGAATAATGTCATAAATATCTGATTCGAATTTTTTTGTTCCATTAATAACCGCTAATAAAGGTTGTTCTCCAATTTTAGCTGGTAATTGTAAGGTTTCTTCAAAGTAATGATCAATTCCTTTGATTAAACCACCACCACCACAAATGGTAATTCCATTTCGGAAGATATCCCCCGCTAATTCTGGTGGTGTTTCTTCTAAGACTTGGACGGCTAAATCAATAATCCGTGAAACCGGAACCTTTAACACTTCACGAACTTCTTCTGGTGTTAATTCAATTTCACGCGGTAAGCCTGAAACAACATCTCGTCCATATACTTTCATTTTACGTTCATCACCATGTTTTGCTAATGAACCAATTTCAATTTTAATCATTTCTGCTGTTTTAATTCCAATTTCTAAACCATATTGTGAACGAACATATTTTAAAATTTCATCATTTAAATAGTTTCCAGCAACTTTTACTGATTTTGATAACACAATATCCCCAGAAGCAAGAACAGCAATATCAGTGGTTCCTCCACCCATATCAATAACTAGGTTTCCAAAAGGTTTGTAAATATCAACTCCGCCACCTAAAGCAGCCATTTTAACTTCTTCTTCAACAAAAACTTTTGTTGCACCTAAGTTCATTGCAATTTTTTTTAACGCATTTTTTTCTAATTCCGTAATCACTGACGGACAAGCTAATAACATAATTGAATTAGCTAATTGTTTACTAACCCGTAAACGATTAAAAATATATTTTAATTGGGCTTCCGTTGCATGAATGTCCGTAATAACCCCATCAACCATTGGTCGCACAATTCTAATTGTTTTATTTCCTTTTCCAATCATTTTATATGCTTCATTACCAACAGCAACAATTCTATTTTCTTTAATTTTATAAGCCACAATTGATGGTTCATTATAAACAATTCCGCTTCCTGATATATAAACCAAGGTATAAGCTGTTCCTAAATCCATCGATACAAAAGTTGGCTTTTTATTATTAAACATCGCCATATCCAATCCTCCTTAATAGTAATTATATGCTTTTTTTAAAATAAAAACAATAATTAATAATAATATGTTGGAATAAAGTTTTAGGTCCTACTGCTACTTATATATTTTTAATTTATCTTTTCTAAGTTGCGACTTGAAACTACTTTTTTGATTGTTTCCATATTTTTTAGTTCAACCTCTTTATATTCAGTTTCCACGAATTCAAAAATTGATGACATTTTAATTTGTGAAACAAAAGATTCTTCTCTTAGTCAATTAATAAATCTTATTATAGGGGTTCCTGTAATTATTAAATTATTATCTCTATTCATACTCACTAAAAAATTAAAATAATTAATTACATCAGAATGTATTCTTGGAGCTAATAACAATGCAAAACCTTTTTTTGAATCTAGACTTTCTAGAAGATGTCTTGCGATGGAATTTGTTTCTGAATTTAATAGTTGGGTTTTATCTCTAATCATTGTTAATTCAAGGGTGTGGAATGGCAAGGGTTTTTTGGACAAATTTTATGTAGAGTAAAGATTTTTATATTCAATTGGTGTTAAATAATTTAATTTGCTGTGAATTCGTACATTATTGTATCAATTAACATAGTCAAATAATTCTAATTTAAATTGTTCAATATTTTTAAATTTTCTGTTTTTAATTAATTCTGTTTTTAAAATTTTATAGGTTGATTCAGAAACAGCATTATCATAAGGACAGCCTGGTTTACTATAAGATTTTGCAACATTGTTTTTAGCTAAAAGATTGTAAATGATATTGTTATTAAATTCGCTGCCTTGATCAGTATGAAATATTTTAATATTATCTAAAGAAAAACTAAGCTTTTTAAAAGTATTTTCAACTAATTTGGCATCTTTATGAGAACTAACATCATAACCAATAACTTCACGATTAAATAAATCAATTAGAAAGCACACATAATATCATTTGCTATTGATAGCAACTTGTGTTAAATCACTGACAACAACTTCATGTAGTTTATAATTATTAAATTCTTGATTTAACAAATTATGATATTTGTATATAGCGTTTTTGTTACTTTGATGTTTATATTTAAGTTTTGTATAATTGGAAATTAAGTTATATCTTTGCATTATTTTACTAATTTTTATTCGTGATAATAAAATATTTTGTTGTGCTAACATAACTTTAATTTTTCTTGTGCCATAATTTTTACGACTTTTTAAGAAAATACTGATAACAGCATTATCAATAGTATGGTTTGATTTAGGATTATTTGATTTCAATTGATAATAAAACGTTGATCTAGGAACTTTTAGTGTTTTGCATAAATTAGTAATTGCATATTTTTCTTTGTTGTTTTTAATAATTACTATTTTTTGCCTATTATCAGTGTGGCTTGCTTTAAAATATCATTTTCCATTCGTAATTGTTTAATTTCTTTTCTTAGATGAATTAGTTCATTTTCTTCTGGGCTTCGATTATCTTTTGCTTTAAATGAACCAGAATTATTGAATTCATAAATTCATTTTCAAACTGTTGATTTACCGACCTGATAGTCACTGGACAATTGTTTTGCTGTTTTACCTGTTTTATAAAGACTAACAATTTGTTGTTTAAATTCATCGGTATAATGATTCTTTGCCATAATTACACCTCCATTTATTAATTTAATTATAATCCTTACTCCACATTATTGTTGTCCAATTTATCTTAACCCATCCACTAAAATATGTTATGATTTACATAGAGTAATTATAACATTCTAAATAAGGAGATAAGTATATGAAAAAATGACTAAGTATTTTAGGAGCAATCGGATTAACTACAACAAGTACAACATCATTAATTAGTTGTGAAAAACCAAATAACAATGAAAACGGGGGAGAAGGTAATAAACCAGAACCACCATATAATCCGCAACAACCACCAGAAAATAGTAGTTGAAAGTTAATCCCATTAGATAAATTAAATAGGAATCCAGATAATAAATGATATATTGGAATTGTAAAAAAGAAACAAAATGATAATTTTTCTATTATAAAATTTAATTTTTCAAATAAATCAATTTGAGATAATAGTGGAGTACCTTATCATATTATTAATGGTGTATGATATCTTTTTAAATCATATTATTGTTGAGATGGTTTAAATGAACCTCAAACACCTGAAATTGATACAAATACCGGTAAAATTACATATTGAAAAGAATAAAAGGACTAACAAGTCCTTTTTATATTAATCTTACAAATTTCATAAATATAATTAACAAGAATATATTTGTTATTGTGTTATATAATGCTGGACTAAATTTTCATACCTCAAATGTTTGACTAAAAAAACTATATATTGTTTGAAAAATCTTACCAACTCCACTTGCTAATTCATTTACTTGTTTTACACCAGGAATATTATTTACAACTCAAATTGCGGCATTTTTTATATGACACGCTAAATTATATCAACTACAACTTTCATATTGTGCTTGTCATCATTGTCCATCGGGGAATAATCCACCGTTGTTTATTTCTTGTCAGTTGTAAATCCCAAAATTAAAATCATAATAACGATACATATCATTTTCTTTTTGCGCTTGTAATTCAAAAACATTATAACCAATTTTTTGTTCTTCAATTTTTTTGTATTTTAAACCATATTTATCTTTTAAAGCGCCTTCAAAAACATAACCCTCATTTTGATTAATATTATAATTATTTGCAACTGAAAAATCATAATTAAACACATTACCATAATTGGTGTTATAAAATCGATTTTTAAATGCTGAATATAATTTAATATCTAACTGATTATATTTATCTGAAAAATAAAAATATCGTGGGTAAATTTTAAAACCATTATTTGCTAATAAACCATATTTTTTATTATAACCTTGCACATAAGTATTATTTTCTAAATCAAAAATGGTACGTAAATAATCTTTATAAAAGTTTTGCGAAACCGTGAACATACTATTTAATAACTTTTCAAATTGACTTTTATTAGTATTAGTTTCATCAATTAAAACATCTCTAAAATTAACTAATTTTAAACCAAAAAAGTTAATTAAAACAGTATCATATTCTAAATTATCAATATATCCACTTTCAATAAAATTACTACGATTTTGAAAAACAGGTACCAAAGCATGGGCAAAAAAGGCTTTTAAAAATTTATTAATATCAATTTGACCTTTCATCTGTTCAAAAACATTTTTACCAGTATTAGAAGAATTACCTTGATTATAATTATATGTTTCAGCACTAAAATTAAAAGTATTATCTTTATCTTTCATAAAAGTAAACAAAAAACCTAAATCATCAGTATACCGATAACTATTTGCATTATTACAATCCCAATATTGTTTAAAATGTGTTAATTCTAAACTACCTGCAACAATATTTTTATTTTCATCAATTGTTAAAATCATCCGATAAATTGATTTTCTAGTTAAAATAACATCAGGTTTTCAATCTAATTTTTCCATATTATTAATAATTTTAAAATCAAATATTATTCTTTGACTACCTAAATTTGAGTCATCATAATCAGGATTACCACCTTGCTGAACTCTAATATTTTCTTGCACAATAGCATTAATATATTTTAATAAAAAAGAACGAATATTTTGATATTCATCATCAGTTCAAAAAATTGGATTGTCATTAATATCTATTTTTGGCGTTTCAGGTTCATTTAAACCATCTCAACAATAATATGATTTAAAAAGATATCATACACCATTAATAATATGATAAGGTACTCCACTATTATCTCAAATTAATTTATTTGAAAAATTAAATTTTATAATAGAAAAATTATCATTTTGTTTCTTTTTTACAATTCCAATATATCATTTATTATCTGGATTCCTATTTAATTTATCTAATGGGATTAACTTTCAATTTTGAAATTTTAAATTAACTTGTTGTAAATTATCAACACTTTTTTCTAATTTATTAATAACTTCAACAGTATTAAAATACTTAGCAAATGAATAAAAGAAATTAGTTAATTCTTTTAAAAATTGTTTCTTATCCACATCATAAAATTTATCAATATTAGACTTCTTGCGATACCCTTTTTTATTAAAATATTATTATAAAATATAATTTATGAGGACATAAAAATATGAACAATAATAAATTTAATACTGTTAATGATAGAGAATGGTTAAGATTAACAGGAATAAAAAAATCCACTTTTAATAAAATGTTAGATATTTTAAAAGTTGCTGAAATAGAAAAATTTAAAAAAGGTGGTAAAACTAATAAATTATCATTAGAAAATAGATTATTGATGACTTTATTATATTGACGAGAATATCAGACTTATTTTCATCTTGGTAAAAGTTTTGATATTAGTGAGGCTAATTGTTATCGTAATATTAAGTGAATTGAAGATATTTTAATTAAAAACTCTGATTTTCAACAACTTGCTGGTAAAAAAGCACTAATAAATGATTATTTTAATGATAAAACTATTATTATTGATGCTACCGAAACTCCAATCCAACGCCCAAAAAAAGACAAAAACAATCTTATTCTGGTAAAAAGAAAAAACACACGATCAAAACACAAGTAATTATCGAACAAGAAACCAAAAAAATTATTGCAACAAGTTTTTCGCTCGGAAAAAAACATGATTATGCTTTATTTAAAGAATCAAAAATCCCAATTTTAAAAAATACCAAATTAATAGTTGATAGTGGTTATCAAGGAATACAAAAAAATCACAATAATGTTCTAATACCTACAAAGAAAACAAAGAAAAACCCTTTAAACAAAGAACAAAAGCAATATAATAGACTAGTTTCAAAAATGAGAATTATTATTGAAAATATTTTTGCTATTCTTAAAAAATTTAAAATTATTACAGAAAAATATCGTAATCGAAGAAAAAGATTTGGTTTAAGATTTAATTTAATTGCCTCAATTTATAATTTACAATTATTATATTTAACATAAAATATTTATTTAAAATTAAATAATTTAAATAATAAATTAATTTTTCGTTGTGGAAAAATATTAAATTTTTAAATAAAAAACATAATTAATTAAAATTATATTTTTCTATTAGTATCTTTTTTACAAATATTTGCAATTTTTTAACAAGTAATGCAAGAAGTCTATTATATTGTTTAGCATAAGTATCTCAATTTTTATATAAATCCATAAACTCATCACTAGGCTTATCAAATGAAATCCCAGTTGAATAACTATCCTTTAAAAAGTCTAAATATCATTTATCATTATAAGTTAATGTTTGTAATGTTTTTAAAGTTGGGTTAATAAAATAATTTGTTTCTGACCAGTTTTCAAAAAAACTACTGCGTAAAAACATTGTATTAATAAAATCAGTTTCATTCATTCCCGTTGTTTGTTGATTAACAGTATAATTCTGCTGATTTAAGGGTTTAAATGCTGTTAAAGTAATAAATGGAATAATTAAACCTAAAATACCTAAAATAGATATCGCAAATAAAGATAATGACTTACGCATTATTCTTTACCACCTTATCTTTTTTATTTTCTTTTATTAATTTAATAATTTGATTAAATAAATAACCATAAAAATAATGAATTACTAAAATATATCATAATATATCAAATCATAAACCATAAATTATATAACCATTTATACCAGCATATTTCTCTTTTAATTCATCAATAGTTGAAACTGTATCTAATACACATATAAGGGTTAACAAAAAACTTATAACAAGATACAAAATTAAATCAACCCAAGAAATAAATAAACCATTTTCTTTTTGTTTCTTTTCATTTTTATTATCCATAAATTCAACTCCTAACTATATAATGTTTTTGAAACAATAAAACCCAAAATATATAAACTTGATATTGTAAGCATTAACGGATGACTAAACAAAATTGCCATTTTACCAAATAAAGAAAGTAAAAAAGTATCTGAGTTATATAAATCCATAATGATATTTTTTGCTGATGTTAATTGATTTATAATCACCGTAATAAAACCAGTACCAAAAATAGCGATTGCCGCAACCAATAAAACTAATCTAATCATTATTTATTCACTCTCCGATATCCTTGTTCTCTTGTTTTTGCTTGTTTTGCTAAACTTGATAATTGTTGTTTATTACGATTAATTTTAAACTGTTTACGCTCTTTAAAATGTTTTTGCATACCTTGTTTAGTATCTGATACTCCACGAGCAGTCGTAGAATAAATATTTGATACCCCCGTTTGTACTGTTGAACCTAATTCGTTATATTGGGTTCTTGTTCCGTGAATAGCATAAATCGATAACTTAACAACCATAAAAAAGATAATAAAATAAGCAATTGTTGTATTTGTCATTGGCAATTTAGTATTTCAAATTACATCAAAAATAAACAAAAATACATCAAAAATAAAACTAAAAATTTTATCTCAATTACTACTTTCTGATAATAAATTAATCATCTTTACCACTTCCTTTTTCTTTTTTAGGTTTTAAATTCTTTTTCAAAATATCAATATCAAACAATGTTAAACGCTCTTTAACACTTAATTTAGTAATTTCTGACCAATAATATTCTTTTTTATTAACTATTTCATCATTTTTTAAATCACGAACAAACTTTAATCATTGACTATCATATTTCTGTGCAAATTCTAACGGAATAATTATCTTAAAAAACCTGATTCCTAAACCAACATCAGATTTATGTTTTGCTCGTTTACCTTCTGCTGTTCGTTCTACTGATTTTGTCTTTCAAATTTCATAATCCGTAATATCTTGAAAAATACCAATTCGCATAATAAAGAAACGATTAAAAAAATTAAATCCTTTTTTAACAATAGGTTTTTTCAATGAAATTGGAATAATAATACCACTTGCTAATTGCCGAATATTGTTCCAAATCATACCCTCACGCTGAGCAGTAAACAAAGCACGATTACCAAAATGTCTTGCTAAAACAATTCACGGAATCTTACCACTATGAACTTTTTTCTCATCGTGGGGACTAGTTCCATCAATATATAAATAACTTTCATCAAATAAAATAACACTATCATCAGGAGGAACCGGTTTTGTTCTATCTGTAAAATCTAAATTTTTAAATGTTAAAACCTTAACTTTATCATCTTCTAACGGATAATTACTATAAATCTTATCTGTTAATAATTTCATAGTTTGTGATAAATAAGTTAAAAGTAAAGTTTTACCCGTTCCTAACTTACCAATAATTACCGATAACGGATTATCTCAAACAAAATTAACTGACCGAAAAGCATTCAACTGATAAAATATGTTTTTTCATACTCATCAAACAAAATAAACACATTGTAAAGCAAATAATAATCAAAATATTAAACCAGTATAATTTAATGAAATTATCCAAAGTAATAAATCAATTAAACTAAACAAAATCATTGAACCACTAATATAACAATAATTTTTTAAGAAAAATATGAACTTTTTCATTTTACCTCCAATAGTTATTTATAATTAAACTAGTATTATTATGGTTTTCTCTCCCCACAAATCAAAAAAGAAAGTGATAAAAATTAAGAAAATTTTAAAAATAATTTCAATATTATTGCCTATTATTGGAATTATAAACTTTTTAATCAATCCTATCGAGAAATTAATTACTACAATTAATTTTGTAAAATGAATATTTAAAAATATTAGTCAAATAAATGCAAAAGAAATATTTTTTACAACATTATTTATATTAATAATTATTGCATTCATAATAAAAATATATATTATATTCAAAAAAAGATTTTAAAATTTTGTGGGGAGAGAAAACCATAATAATAACAAAATTTAATTATTTAAAACAACTAACTATTTTAAAAACCATTCACAATAAAAACCACGTTAAAAATAAAATTACAATTCAAATACCAATCATAAGAGTTAAATATTCATTTTGTGTTAAATTTCAAGTTGTAATACTTTCAACGTTAAATTTGTCAATAAACAAAAATATATGAATAAAAAACTCTTTTAATTTTTCTCAATCATTTTGCATTTTTAAAAACTCCACATTTTTTGAATAAGTTTAAAAAATATTCCAAAAAATAAAACAATAAATAATACAAAAGATATAACATATAAAAATTCAGGGGCATTTGAACCAATAATATAACTAACAAATTGAACTCAATAGTCATATAAACTCATTTAATTTAAACTTTCTAGGTCTTTAATTAATTGTTGTTCTTTTTCATCACTTCAATTTGTTAAATTATTGTTAGTCGTTTTTACTTTTTTAGGTTCATTTTGAAATAAAGCTTTTTTCATTTGTGTAAAATAATTTTGTTTATATTGATTGTATAAATTTATTAATTCTGTTCCAGTTAAATACTTTCATACATGACGTTTTAAATTTTCATCATATTTTACAATAGGATAATAATTATCATAAATCAAACCGATTGCTACTTGTTCTGAGTGTTTTTCACTCGGATAAATAAACTTATTACTCAATCAAAAACCAATATGGCGATTATGATTAGGTAAATTTATAAAACTTGCTTTTTCTGTTTCAAAAACTATCAATTCTTTACGAATAAAATAATTTTCTACATTTTGATTTTTCTTAACAAAATTACTCAATTTTATCAACTCCTTAATAAACATTGTTTCTAATTAACAATGTTATAAATATTGTTAAATATTGCTTATCTATTGTTAAATAAACACTGTTAATAAACATTGTTAAATATAAAAATGATAAAAATTGGCACACTGAAAAATACTATTAAGTTTAAAATAATAGTTATATAAAATAATAAATTAATAAAATATAAATAAACTAGTGTGCCTTAACTAATACAAATAATTAGTTATAATAAATGTTAAAATCCTTTAACCATAACACGGAAAAAGTTTAAAATCTTAATGATAACAAAAATACCAAATGGAATTAAAATAATTCACGCATCACCTAAAAAGGTCATTAATTGTGGTAATACAGCATAAATTGCTTCTTTAACTTTCATCATTGCTTGTCCTAATCCACTTCAAATAGAACCCATTCCATCTGAAATAGTAGGCGTATCTGCTGCTAAAAAATTAACCGCTGTTGTTAAATACATACCTAACATTATTTTTTATCCTCCTTACTTTCAATTTCTTTTTTATCTTTTTTCTTTCCTCGAATTTGACGAATTTTTTGATAAATCGATAAACCAATTCAAGCAAAAATACCTAATATAATAACAACACTAAATATTGTCGTTAATCAACCTGGCATAATATATCTCCTTTCAATAAATTAAAAAATTGAAATTTGCAAACTCGCTCCGCTCGTTGTCGCTTTGCTCCATTAAAAAACATTATTGAATAAATTATCCGCTAATAAATTACGCGGAATAATTTATTCTTTTACTTTTTAATTTCAATATCTTTTGCAATCTTATTGACAGTATTAATAACATTATCTTTACCGTACTTTTTCACTAACGACCGCAAAATCAAATATTGCTTTGTTTGCATAATTTCAACTCCTTAAAACTAACTTAAAAAAGTTAACTAAATTGATAGTTAACTTTTTATGGTTTGGCACTTACAATTTACATAGGTATTAGAACATTATTGTGATTTTTTTGTATTCCTTGATAACCACTATCAACTATTAATTTGGTATTTTTTAAAATTGGGATTTTTGATTCTTTAAATAAAGCATAATCATGTTTTTTTCCGAGCGAAAAACTTGTTGCAATAATTTTTTTGGTTTCTTGTTCGATAATTACTTGTGTTTTGATCGTGTGTTTTTTCTTTTTACCAGAATAAGATTGTTTTTGTCTTTTTTTGGGCGTTGGATTGGAGTTTCGGTAGCATCAATAATAATAGTTTTATCATTAAAATAATCATTTATTAGTGCTTTTTTACCAGCAAGTTGTTGAAAATCAGAGTTTTTAATTAAAATATCTTCAATTCACTTAATATTACGATAACAATTAGCCTCACTAATATCAAAACTTTTACCAAGATGAAAATAAGTCTGATATTCTCGTCAATATAATAAAGTCATCAATAATCTATTTTCTAATGATAATTTATTAGTTTTACCACCTTTTTTAAATTTTTCTATTTCAGCAACTTTTAAAATATCTAACATTTTATTAAAAGTGGATTTTTTTATTCCTGTTAATCTTAACCATTCTCTATCATTAAGAGTATTAAATTTATTATTGTTCATATTTTTATGTCCTCATAAATTATATTTTATAATAATATTTTAATAAAAAAGGGTATCGCAAGAAGTCTAATTAATAAAAAATAAAATAACAAATAAAAAAATGTATCAAAACTGATACATTTTACATTTTAGTTTGTGCCAAAAACATTATTGAAGACTTCATCATAAGTTGCTACCGGAATAATTTTTAATGTTTCTTGAACTTCTTTTGGAATATCTTCAATATCTTTAATATTTTTATTTGGAATTAAAATTGTTTTTAAACCACTTCGATTAGCTGAGATTGATTTTTCACGGAGTCCTCCAATTGGTAAGACTTGTCCCCGTAATGTAATTTCTCCCGTCATTCCAATATCTTTTGAAACCGGACGATTACTTAACGCACTAATAATTGCTGTTGTTAAAGTAATCCCTGCTGATGGACCATCTTTTGGTACCGCTCCTTCCGGAACATGAATATGAATATCATGAGTTTCAAAGAATTTTGCACTAATACCAAATTTATCTGAATTTGCTTTAACATAATCTAACGCAATTGACGCTGATTCTTTCATTACATCACCTAGTTTTCCCGTTAAGACTAATGAGCCTTTTCCTAAAAAACTATTAACTTCAATTGGCAGAATATCACCCCCAAATTGGGTATATGCTAAACCAGTGACAACCCCAACTTGTGATTCTTTTTCTTTTTCAGTATGTTCAAAACGACGTTTTCCTAATAACTCATTCACAATTTTATCTGTTACAGTTAAATTCGTCATTTCTTTGTTTAAGAATTTAACAATAAATTTCCGAGCAATTGCATTTAAGTCTCGTTCTAATTGACGAACACCAGCTTCACGCATATAATGTTTAATTACTTCATTAACAGCATCATCAGTAATTGTTAATTGCCCATCTGCTAAACCATTATTACTTAATACTTTTGGAACTAAATAATCTCTTGCAATATGGAATTTTTCTAACTCTGTATATGATGATAATTGAATAATTTCCATACGGTCAATTAATGCTTCTGGAATATTATCATAATAGTTTGCTGTTGCAATAAACATAACATTGCTTAAATCATAACTTTCTTCTAAATAATGATCAGAAAATGTTGCGTTTTGTTCTGGGTCTAACACTTCTAACATTGCACTAGCAGGATCACCACGATAGTCAGACGCCATTTTATCAATTTCATCTAATAAAAATAATGGATTTGTTGTTTTTGCTCGTTTCATTGATTGAATAATTCGCCCTGGCATTGCTCCAATATATGTTTTACGATGACCACGAATTTCTGATTCATCTTTAACACCACCTAAGGCCATTTTCACAAAATTACGGCCAGTTGCTTCGGCAATTGATTTTGCTAAACTAGTTTTCCCAACCCCCGGCGGCCCAACTAAACAAATAATTTGTCCTTTTAAAAAATTAGTCATTGTTTTTACTGCTAAGTATTCAATAATCCGTTCTTTAACTTTATCTAATCCAAAATGATATTTATCTAACACTTCTTGAGCAAATTTTAAATCATTTTTCTCTTCGGTTTTTTCTCATCATGGCACTTGCATCATTCAATCAATATAAGTTCGAATAATGTTTGATTCACTTGATGCTTGTGGTAGCGCTTCATAACGAGTAATCTCTTGTTCGATTCGTTCTTTAATATTTTTAGGGAATGATTCTTTTGCTAAACGTTCTTTGTATGTTTTCATTTCATCAGCCGCATCGTCAAATTCACCTAATTCGTCTTTAATAGCTTTTAATTTTTCACGTAAATAATATTCTCGTTGTTGTTCATCAACTCGTTCTTTAATTTTCTTACTAATTTTATTATCAATATCATTTGCTTGTTGTTTATTAACTAAATAATCAAAAATAATTTGTAATCTTTTTTCAACATCTAATTGTTCTAAGATATCTTGTTTTTTTGCCACTGGAATAAATGGTAAAAATTGTGCAATTGTATCAACAACTTCATTACCATTAACTGAATCACCAATTTGATCTAATAAATCTTCTGGTAAAATGTCTTGTAATTCCATTAGTTCTTTAATATTAGCGGTAATTTTTTCAGCAATTTTATCCTCTGATTTTACAACTGATTTTAGAATATCAATGTCAGCAGCATAAAATTCACCTTCTCGTAAGTCTAAAATTTTTACCCGATCAACTGCTTTAAAGTTAACAGTTAAACTACCATCTTCTCATACTTTACGAATTTTTAATTCCGCCAAAATTCCAATGCGATAAATTTCAGATAATTTTGGGTCATCTTCTAGTGGTTTTTTTTGACTAACTAAAACAATATGATTATCAAAATCCTTGTTTGCTGTATTCACTGCTAAAATTGATTTATCTCGTCCTACTTCTAATACTTGTTCAAAGCCTGGAAAAATATAACTACCCCGTGTTACTAAAACTGGTACATTTTTTAATTGCGTTGTTTTTGAATCCATCTTCAAAACACCTCCTGTTTCTTTCCTTCACTTTATATTGACAATATCTTATCACATTTCAACGAATATCGTAATATAATTTGAACTACAAAAGAATTATAACAAAAAAATTAGCACTTGCAATAGATAAGTGCTAATTTTTGTAAATTATTATGCTTTTTTATTATATCCTTAAAAAGATTAAAGTTTTAAGCTTTTAGTTTTTATAATGATAAGATTATTCTAATCAAAGAAAGAAGGCTTACCATAAAAAAACTTTGAACAACCTTAAACATTACTGATTTAACACCATTATAATATGAAGTAACGCAAGAAAATGCGACCGAACCACCTTTTCAAAATAAATACTGAAATAATCACGAAAAAGGGATTTATGTTGATATTCTGTCAGGAGAACCTTTATTTGTTTCTTCTAATCAATATGATGCTGGCTGTGGTTGACCCAGTTTTACCAAACCAATTGATAAAACTTTACTCCAAGAAAAAGTAGATCATTCCTTCGGAATGACACAAACAGAAGTTCGTACTAACAAAACAAAGATTCATTTAGGGCATCGTTTTAATGACGGTCCGCAAGCTGATGGTGAGTTCCGTTATTGTATTAACTCTGCTGCATTACGTTTTATTCCCTTATCAGAGATGACAAATGCTGGTTATGAAGCATATATCCCCTTAATAAAATAAAACTAACAAATGTTAGTTTTATTTTATTCACCGTTATTATCATATAAAAAAGCAAATACTTTATCGTGAATTACTTGGTCTTTTACTTGTTGTTCTGATACTAATTTTGTTTCTTTTAATGTTTTTGCATCAATCCCAAATTGTTTACCTAATTTTTCATATTGTGTTTCACATTCTTCGGTGGTTGCGACAATTTTTTCCGCTTGGACAACGCCGTCAACAATAACCCCATTTTCTAAACGATTTTTAGCATCTTTAAATAATTCTTCAAAAATATCTTCTTCAGACATTCCTGTTCGTTTTTTGTAAGTTTTCATATCCATTTGTTGTGCTTGTAGCTTTTGTTCAAACTCATGTTTCAATTGATTAGCTTCTTTCCGGATAATTGATTCTGGTAATGCAATTTCTGAATCTTCAGCAATTAAACGGAATAAGTGCCCAATAAAATGATCATATTCTTGTTTTACTAATTGTTCTTTAATATTATTTTTAACATGTTCTTCTAATTTAGCTAAAGTATCAATTCCCTTTAAATTAATATCTTTTGCTAATTCATCATTTAATTCTGGTAACTCTTTTGCTTTTACTTCTTTAATATTTAACTTAAAAACTGCAGGAGCTGATCTCAATTCTTCAATTTGATAATCGGCAGGAAAAGTAACATTAATATCTTTTTGATCTCCTGTTTTTAAACCAATCATTGCTTCTTCAAAACCTGAAATAAATTGATTACTACCAATTTCCAAGGTAAAATCAGTCGCTTTTCCTCCTTTAAATGGTTTATCATCAACAAATCCTTCAAAATCAAAAATAACAGTATCTCCTGTTGTAATTGGAGTTGTTTTTGGTTTAAAAATTGCAAAACGGTTACGTAATTGATCAATGTTATTTTCAATCTCTTCTTTTTTAACTTCAATCTCTTCTTTTTTTAAGTGGTCATGTTTAAACCCAGTATATTTATTAATTTTAACTTCTGGTTTCAAATCAAATTCTAATTCTAAAATGTATTCTGTTCAAGTAATTTTTTTAACACTTGGTGTTGGTGAAGAAAATGGTTCAATCTCTGATTTTTGGTCAAAAGCAAACTGATAAGCTTTATTAACAACCATATGATGCGCGGCATCTAAAATCTTTGCTTCTGTTAAATGTTTTTTTAATAAATCAGCTGGAACTTTTCCTTTTCGAAAACCAGGAATTTCTAACTCATTTGCTGCTTTCGTTTCTGCTTTTTTAACATAATCTGTTCATTCTGTTCCATCAATCGTTACATATCATTTTCCGATTCCTTTATCTTGAATTTTTTCTGCTTTAAATTTCATATTTTACTCCTTACCTAACTATTTTTCACATAAACCATTATAACAAAAAGAATGATTTAAAATAGTTTTTTTATTATTTTTCTTGTGAAAACCACACACATTTAAGAATTTAGCTCATACCGTTAATAAAATTATAACATATAGATAAAAGAAATTGTTATAATTATTAATATATTAGGGGGAAGAGAAATGACTAATAAAGAAAATAAAGAGTGACAAAAAAATATAGATAATTATTCAAACGAAGAATTAATAATTATATTAGAAGATTTAAATTTTCTTACAGCTGATCCTATTGCTGAAGAATTAATTGGCTATAAATATACGCAATTAATTTATGAAATAATTCAAACAAGTGATAATGATAACTTTTTTGAAAGTTTAAAAAAAATAATTCAGTTACTTTAGCTACAGCTAAAACTATGGTAAAAAATTGATCTGATTTTTATAATAGACTTCTTGCATTACTTGTTAAAAAATTGCAAATATTTGTAAAAAAGATACTAATAGAAAAATATAATTTTAATTAATTATGTTTTTTATTTAAAAATTTAATATTTTTCCACAACGAAAAATTAATTTATTATTTAAATTATTTAATTTTAAATAAATATTTTATGTTAAATAGACTTCTTGCGATACCCTTTTTTATTAAAATATTATTATAAAATATAATTTATGAGGACATAAAAATATGAACAATAATAAATTTAATACTCTTAATGATAGAGAATGGTTAAGATTAACAGGAATAAAAAAATCCACTTTTAATAAAATGTTAGATATTTTAAAAGTTGCTGAAATAGAAAAATTTAAAAAAGGTGGTAAAACTAATAAATTATCATTAGAAAATAGATTATTGATGACTTTATTATATTGACGAGAATATCAGACTTATTTTCATCTTGGTAAAAGTTTTGATATTAGTGAGGCTAATTGTTATCGTAATATTAAGTGAATTGAAGATATTTTAATTAAAAACTCTGATTTTCAACAACTTGCTGGTAAAAAAGCACTAATAAATGATTATTTTAATGATAAAACTATTATTATTGATGCTACCGAAACTCCAATCCAACGCCCAAAAAAAGACAAAAACAATCTTATTCTGGTAAAAAGAAAAAACACACGATCAAAACACAAGTAATTATCGAACAAGAAACCAAAAAAATTATTGCAACAAGTTTTTCGCTCGGAAAAAAACATGATTATGCTTTATTTAAAGAATCAAAAATCCCAATTTTAAAAAATACCAAATTAATAGTTGATAGTGGTTATCAAGGAATACAAAAAAATCACAATAATGTTCTAATACCTACAAAGAAAACAAAGAAAAACCCTTTAAACAAAGAACAAAAGCAATATAATAGACTAGTTTCAAAAATGAGAATTATTATTGAAAATATTTTTGCTATTCTTAAAAAATTTAAAATTATTACAGAAAAATATCGTAATCGAAGAAAAAGATTTGGTTTAAGATTTAATTTAATTGCCTCAATTTATAATTTACAATTATTATATTTAACATAAAATATTTATTTAAAATTAAATAATTTAAATAATAAATTAATTTTTCGTTGTGGAAAAATATTAAATTTTTAAATAAAAAACATAATTAATTAAAATTATATTTTTCTATTAGTATCTTTTTTACAAATATTTGCAATTTTTTAACAAGTAATGAAAGAAGTCTAATATAATAATTGTAAATTATAAATTGAGGCAATTAAATTAAATCTTAAACCAAATTTTTTTCTTCGATTACGATATTTTTCTGTAATAATTTTAAATTTTTTAAGAATAGTAAAAATATTTTCAATAATAATTCTCATTTTTGAAACTAGTCTATTATATTGCTTTTGTTCTTTGTTTAAAGGGTTTTTCTTTGTTTTCTTTGTAGGTATTAGAACATTATTGTGATTTTTTTGTATTCCTTGATAACCACTATCAACTATTAATTTGGTATTTTTTAAAATTGGGATTTTTGATTCTTTAAATAAAGCATAATCATGTTTTTTTCCGAGCGAAAAACTTGTTGCAATAATTTTTTTGGTTTCTTGTTCGATAATTACTTGTGTTTTGATCGTGTGTTTTTTCTTTTTACCAGAATAAGATTGTTTTTGTCTTTTTTTGGGCGTTGGATTGGAGTTTCGGTAGCATCAATAATAATAGTTTTATCATTAAAATAATCATTTATTAGTGCTTTTTTACCAGCAAGTTGTTGAAAATCAGAGTTTTTAATTAAAATATCTTCAATTCACTTAATATTACGATAACAATTAGCCTCACTAATATCAAAACTTTTACCAAGATGAAAATAAGTCTGATATTCTCGTCAATATAATAAAGTCATCAATAATCTATTTTCTAATGATAATTTATTAGTTTTACCACCTTTTTTAAATTTTTCTATTTCAGCAACTTTTAAAATATCTAACATTTTATTAAAAGTGGATTTTTTTATTCCTGTTAATCTTAACCATTCTCTATCATTAACAGTATTAAATTTATTATTGTTCATATTTTTATGTCCTCATAAATTATATTTTATAATAATATTTTAATAAAAAAGGGTATCGCAAGAAGTCTATTAATTGTTTTTCAAATCATTCATTAGCACAACTTTTACAATGAAATCATACTCTTAATGTTTGTCTAGATAATGTAATGAATGTATAACTAAAAGCTTTTGTATATGGAATCTCTTTGCCACATTCACAAATTACACGTTCAATTTTTTTGGCCATTTTGAACCTCTTTTAAGTTTTCTAAAACCCGTTTTTAAAGTATGTTTCTTTTTTTCTTTTTTTAATTGTAATCTATAGTTTCTTGTTTTCATTTTGGATCTCTTTTAATTCTTCATAGACCATTTTTAATGTTTCATGTGCCATTTTGTTAGGTCATTTTTTGAAATCATCACCACAGATTTGTTTTACTTGTTCTATTTGTTTAACAATACTATTAATTTTTTCCATACCGTATTTCTCCTTTAAACATAAAAAAACCGCTTTTATGCGGTATTCTGCTGAATTCTTAAATGTGTATAGTACCTTACATTTTATTATTTTTCTTTTATTTTTAGTTGTTTTGTTGCGATATTTAGCCTATAAAGTCTTATTATTTAAGGATAATAAATATTTTTGGACAATTGGTAATGCAACATCAAATTGTTCTGCTAATACTTTAATGGTAATTTTTTCATTATACATTACTTGGCCCTGATAAATAATCGCAACCGCTAACGCTTCAATTTCATTGTTAACAATAAATTGCGGGTATAAATCATAATAATATGTTTCTAATAAATATAAACAAGTATGATATAAACTAGGATTATCGTTATAAACTCATTGGTCTAATAATTGTAGCACTAACTTAACTTGCTCTTCTTCTTGATACGGGGTCATTTCCTGCGGATTTAATTTAAAAAACCCATTTGTTTTTTGAACCTGAAAAACTTCGTTGATTTCTTGTTCTTTTAATAAATATAATAAATAAATTTTAGCAAAATTAGAAACCTTTTTATTAACAAGGTATTTACGAATTACTGGTAAAATTTTACGCAAATTTTGATCCTTCAAATAATGAAAGGCTAATAATTGAGTTTCTTCATCCGTTGGATTTGTTAAAATTTCACTAATTTTTGCAAGGGTTCAAACGGAATTAGGATTTGGTTGTTGTTCAAGCATTTTAGCATTAACTTCTTTTAATAATGTTTCTAACTTCTTTTCGATATTTTGAGGAATATAGGGCATTGTTAACTCGGTTTTAAGCTTTGTTAGTGCGTCATTATAATTACTATTATCAATTAATTCTTCAATTTCATTAATTAATTCATCGTAATAATTTAATGATGTTGACATTTAATAACTCCTCCTCATATTGTTAATTATTTTGTAATATCATTATAACAATTTTAGAAAAAATAAAACCTTATTTAAATTATTAAATAAGGTATTTTTTATTGCAAATTAAATGGCGCCCACGGAGAGATTCGAACTCACGACCCTACGCTTAGAAGGCGCATGCTCTATCCTACTGAGCTACGTGGGCATACCATAGAAATCATAACATACATTAAAGATTATTTTCAATAAAATAAGTTTGCTTTTTAAAAATAAATTTCATCAAAAATATCAAAATCATAGAATGGTTCTTTTTACTTTGAACTTATGTTTACAATACCAAATTGTTTTTCTAAATGAATAATAACACGATAAATTGCAATAAAAATTGCCCCATTAATTGTAAATTTCAATAAATTAAATGGAATTATCACCGGAACTAAAATACTTTTAAATCATTGAATTACTTCTGGCGTATAATTTAAAAAGCGCGCATACATATCATAAATAAACAATCAATTAAACAAAGTCATTAAAAATGAAACAGCTATAATTGCTAAAATAACGTTGCTTGTTGTGATTAAATATTCTGTATTTTTTGAAGTTTTGTTTTTAATTAAACGATTAATTCCTTTTCGAAGAAAAACATCGCCTAATCAAAACACAATTAAAAAAATTAAATCAGCTAACATTAAAGCAAAAACATCAATTGGCCCGTCACCTAAATAAGCCATTTGTAATCAACTAACACTAATTGTTAAAAGAGTGGCATAAATAATTCCAACTAACCGTACAGCTAATAACATCAAAAAATCAGTTAATTCTATTTTTAAAAACGGCGCAACAGGAAAAACTGCTAAGTTTAATATTTTACTTAGTCATGATAACAGAACATATAGGGCAATAATAATTGCCATTGCTGCCACTTTTTTTGTATCTAAACAGAATAATCTTTTTGCTTTGGTTTGCATTTTATCACCTTTTATAATTATAAATTATTTTTAAAAATATACCAAATTTTAAAATAAAAATGGTGTAAAACTAATTTTACACCATTTAATTTAATAATTTTATTATGCTTGTATTTATAAAATTAAATAACCATAATTTTAAATTTAAATTTTGTTTGTGTTTTAGTTCATCCTAAAAAAGTTGGATTAAAAGCAGTAGCCTTCGCTCTAAGTTTAGCATTAATTGTATTATTAATAAATTTAAAATCTAAAAATAATTCACCATATGCAGTAGCATATGTTTTTTTATCATTAGTATATCAAGTGCCACCTATATTTTTATTATTTAATTCTGTTCCATTTGTTAATGGAATCCCACGTAATGGTTCACCATTAGTATCATTGACAATTAAATTTACTCATGCCTTACTTGTTTGTGTTTTAAAACTACTTCCTTCCGCTCATCCTTCCGAACGCTCACCTAATCCAGTTAATATAAAGGTTGTATATTTTTTTGCTTTAGGTATTTTTTTGTTCATATTAATGTATTTTCATCCGAATAAGAATGGTAAAAACCAGCAACTTTAGTTATTGGTGTCTTTAATTCAAACTCCTCTTGAATAATGTCATTTGGAGTTTCGTTAGTTTTGTTTATTAAGAAATTTCAATCCTTATTTAAAGCGTCATTTGACGCTATAATAGTTCCTCCTAAAATAGTGCAACTAGCAAAATTAATAATGCCTAAAATTACTACCAGTTTTTTCATTTCCTTCTTTCCTTTCATTAATTTTACTAATAAATTATTCTATGTTATTTTAAACCTATCAATTAAACTAATAATTTTAATTTCTTGACAAACTAATTTAATTAACCTTGTAATTCTTTTACTTTCTGCTCTAATTCTTTTTTATCTTTTAGCAACTTATCATTTGCTGTTTTAAGACCATCATTTTCTTCTTCAAGTTTAACTACACCATCTTTTAAATCGTTTATGGCAGTAACTAAATGATTAAATTCTTCACAACTTTTCTTAATTAAACGTTTATTTTCTGCGTCTAATTTTGCAATTTTATCATCTTTTTGTTTAAGTAATTCATCATTGTCTTGCTTAATTTTTTCTAATTCCGCTTTAAGTTTACCGTTTTCTGCAGCTTCAGCAGCAATTTGTTTTTGTAATCCTGCTTTTTCTTCAGCAATTCCACCTAGTTTATTCTCAAGATCTTTTTTATCATTTTCTAAAGCAGTTTTATTATTTTCAAGATCAGTAATTTTTTGTTCTAATAAACCTACTTTACCTTCTAAATCAGTTTTCTCCTTCTCACTATGATCTAATTTATTTGCTAAATCATCAACATTTGATTCTAAAGCTTTAATTTTATCTTCTTGTTCCTTAATTAATTTTTCATTACCATCTTTTGCTTTTTCTAAGTCTGCTTTAAGCTTATCATTCTCTGCAGTTTTTTCAGCAAATTTATTTGCTAAGTCTGTTTTTTCTTGCGTAGTTGAATCCAACTTATTTTTAAGCTCTGTTTTTTCTTGTTCTAGTTTATTTTTTTCTTGTTCCAAAGCCGCTAATTTTTTATTTAACGCTTCTAATTCTTGATTTGCTGCAGATGATTTTATGTCATTTGCTTTAAGTGCCGGAATAAAATTATCTAATTCAGTTTTCACTAATTTAACACTGTGACTAGTTGATTTTTGTCTTATTAATTGATTTTGTCATATCCCGGTGCGGTTTGGTTCAGCAAATCACATACTAATTGAATAGTTTTCTTTATAAGGTATTCCATCTTCTAACTTATTTCGTTTAATAATAGTTTTCATACTGTCCATACCATTAATATAAATCTGTTTAACCATTTTATTTTTTTCATCTTTAATATTAATTACTTTATAAGTTATGTGGTTTCGACTTAATCGTTTTCCATTATAATAGACATGAAAAGGAACATCATTTCCCAAAAAGATAATTTTTTTGTTTAAAATATCAATTCCAATTTCTCCTTTATATTCTGTATCCCCAGCTAAGCCTTTTTGACCTAATCCTCATAATTTAATTTGTTTAAGATATATTCCTTTAGTATTTGGATTATTAGTAGTAGTATTAGTATTATTTTGTAAAATATTATTTTGTTGTAAATGATTATAATTAATAGAATCATTCGTAGTTTCATTTGGTGTCATTCCAACTAATGTTGTCATTGAACTAGTACTAATCTTTAGTATAGTTAATAAACTTAGTAGTTTTTTCATTTCACCTTTCTTTTCTTAGCTTAAGCTAAGATGATGATATGATATAATGAAAAAAAAGAAAATCATTTTCTTTTTAAAATTATTTATAATATTTTAATAAAAATAGTTATTTATTTAATAATTCAAGTAATTATTAAAACAATTTTTCATAATTATTGGTCAATTAAAAGCCCTGCATTTCAAAGATGATTAGATGCTTGCCCATTATTAGCGCCATATGCCCCATAGAAAATTGAATCCATTCTTGTTATTCCAAAAGAAAATGCTAAACAGAATGAACCATTAGAAACATCAAAAATAATTTTGCCTTTCGTATAACCACTAGTTCCAACCCTTGTTGAAGTATCATCAATTAAATTATAAATATTAAATAAGTTAAGGTCAACTAATCCCTGTGCTATTTCACTTTTCTTAAAATTAGCTAATAATTTTTTCAAGATTTTATTTTTACTACTAATGTTATCTTTTAAATCCGATAAGGCATCTTTGACATGAAAAAAACTAGAATTGCTAATTACATTGTTCCAAGTGCTTTCACCTTTTCGTTTCCGAATATCAATATTATAATAATTATGAAAAGCAACAATAATTTTTCCAAAATTAGTTAATTTTGTTGTTAATCCTTGACTACTAATTAAAATATTACTTTCATAAATTTGATTATTAATCATTAATGCTCCTGATAATGGTAAACCATAAACACTAATATAATTTAAATTGACATTTAATTTTGCTAACATCATATTTTCTTTATCGACATTGAAAACTGGTAAACTTTCTTTGTAAGCTTTAACAAAATTTTCAGTTGTTAATCCCGGTGGATTAACCCCTTCTCCCGCTCATAATGCTGGCTGATAATTTCCTAAATCAAGATTTTTTGGAATTTGTCCAGAATTTTCAGCTGTAATTGTTGAGGATACTACTTTCATTAATCGTTTATAACCAGTATCATCAAAAGCAATTCCTTCTTTTAATTGTAAGGAAATTGTTTTATCATCTCTAATGTTCTGACGTAATTTAGTCACAAAAATATCATCTAACGATTTAACATCCCCAACATAATTTACTTGAAAATTATCATAAATTGATTTAAATTCATTAGTTTTATCAACAACAACATTCACATAATTTTTAAAATAATTAACTAAAACTTTTGTAACTTCTTCAATGGTACCATTAACAAGTTTACTAATTTTTTGAATATCATTTGAAATTAAAAACGAAATTGTGAACGGCATTTTTTGATCTAGTTTTTTAAAATTTAAATTTAACATAAAACTATATTGTAATTGTACTGCTTTTAAGTTACTAATATCTGTCCCCGTTATTTAAGCAATTTTATTTAAATTAATATAGTTTAACATAAACTTATCTTTATCTTCTTCAAAAGTCAGCGGCATTGTATTAACATAGTAATTAGAATAATCATCTTTAATTTGGCGATTAATATTATCAAAAACTGATTTTAAGCCATGCTTAATCATATTTAACCCCATACTATGTTCAGATGATGAAGCAGGGATTTCAACACTTGGTTTAGTTTCAGAAACTAAACCATAAAAATAATTTAATTGGGGATAAGCATTTGAATCCTTCAAGTTACCATTATTCTCATAATCATTAATACCTTTACTTACTGTGCTGGCAATTTTAGTTAAAATTGCCATATTGTTTTGCATACTACCGTTTGCATCATTACTATTGTCATTTGGTTTTACCGTACAACTAACAATATTAACCGTTCCAATAGTAGTTAATGTTAAACTTCCTAAAATAGTTAATAATTTTTTTATTTATTTTTTCCTCCGAAAAATAATATATATTTCATATTTATTATAATATATATTAGACTTCTTGCATTACTTGTTAAAAAATTGCAAATATTTGTAAAAAAGATACTAATAGAAAAATATAATTTTAATTAATTATGTTTTTTATTTAAAAATTTAATATTTTTCCACAACGAAAAATTAATTTATTATTTAAATTATTTAATTTTAAATAAATATTTTATGTTAAATATAATAATTGTAAATTATAAATTGAGGCAATTAAATTAAATCTTAAACCAAATCTTTTTCTTCGATTACGATATTTTTCTGTAATAATTTTAAATTTTTTAAGAATAGCAAAAATATTTTCAATAATAATTCTCATTTTTGAAACTAGTATATTATATTGCTTTTGTTCTTTGTTTAAAGGGTTTTTCTTTGTTTTCTTTGTAGGTATTAGAACATTATTGTGATTTTTTTGTATTCCTTGATAACAACTATCAACTATTAATTTGGTATTTTTTAAAATTGGGATTTTTGATTCTTTAAATAAAGCATAATCATGTTTTTTTCCGAGCGAAAAACTTGTTGCAATAATTTTTTTGGTTTCTTGTTCGATAATTACTTGTGTTTTGATCGTGTGTTTTTTCTTTTTACCAGAATAAGATTGTTTTTGTCTTTTTTTGGGCGTTGGATTGGAGTTTCGGTAGCATCAATAATAATAGTTTTATCATTAAAATAATCATTTATTAGTGCTTTTTTACCAGCAAGTTGTTGAAAATCAGAGTTTTTAATTAAAATATCTTCAATTCACTTAATATTACGATAACAATTAGCCTCACTAATATCAAAACTTTTACCAAGATGAAAATAAGTCTGATATTCTCGTCAATATAATAAAGTCATCAATAATCTATTTTCTAATGATAATTTATTAGTTTTACCACCTTTTTTAAATTTTTCTATTTCAGCAACTTTTAAAATATCTAACATTTTATTAAAAGTGGATTTTTTTATTCCTGTTAATCTTAACCATTCTCTATCATTAAGAGTATTAAATTTATTATTGTTCATATTTTTATGTCCTCATAAATTATATTTTATAATAATATTTTAATAAAAAAGGGTATCGCAAGAAGTCTATTTTTATTATAAAAAAAAGCAAGTAAAAAAGAAAATAATAACATTATTATTTTTTCTATGTTATATTAATAATTAGGAAATTAATGAAAGGAAGAAAACAATGAGTAAAAATAATGTTTTACCAATTATAGTTGAAATTCCAAAAGGAAGTAGTAATAAATATGAATACGACCTTAAAATTGGTCGTATTATCTTAGATCGTGTTTTATATGGTGCTAATTTTTATCCTGGTGAATATGGTTTTATTGAAAATACTTTAGATTGAGATGGTGATCCCCTAGATGTTATTTCACTAATTTCATATCCAACAATGCCCGGGTGTCAAATTAATGTTCGCGTTTTAGGAACAATTAATATGATTGATAATGGTGAAATTGATACTAAATTAATGGCAGTTGCTGCTGATGATCCTCGTTTTAATCATATTCAAAAATTAGAAGATGTTCCACAACATCTTCGTGATGAAATTGAAAACTTCTTCTTACAATATAAAGCATTGCAAAAAAAAGAAGTTAAAATTAACGGATGAAGTGGTTTAGACCAAGCTTTAAAAGAAATTAAAGAATGTCAAGAACGTTATATTGAATATAAAGACCTTTTAGAAACAAAAGGAAAAGATGCTGTAATGCAAATTTGAAAAGAAAAATGATTAGGACAATCCTAATAAAAAAATACTATTGTTAACAATAGTATTTTTTTATTATTGGATTAGTCAGTTAACTTCTCTGAAATTATTGCTACAATTTCTTCTGGTGTTTTATCGTTTGCATCAATTACTAAAAAATTAAACTTATCTTTTACCCGTTCATATCATTCTTCATATTTACGGTTCAACAAAATTCAATAAGCATTGCCAACGTTTTGTTCACTAGCTCGCCCCCTTTTAATAATTCGTTCCATTGCTATTTCAGGATCAACTCGTAGATAAACCACTAATTCTGGTTTAATATTTTCATCTAAGTATAGACTTTGTAAAACAACAACATCATAAAATTCTTTATAAACTTTATAATCCGTATTATTCATGTATCCCAATTCATATAAAACATCAACAAAAATTGGATCTTCAAGGATGCTTCGATCAAAAATAATATTTGATGTTATTTTTGCTTGTTTTAATTGCTTACTTCGCGCCATTATCATATACACTTGCATTTTAAAAGCCATATCCTTAGGGTCGGCATAATATTGATCTAAATATGGATTTTCTTCAACTGGTTCATCCATCACCATATATTGATGTTTTTCTCCTAGCATTTTACTAACAGTTGATTTCCCAACTCCAACAACTCCAGCTAATGTAATTCGCATTGTGTTTTCTCTCCTTTATTTTGTTTTTAATTGTGATGCTATCCCAAAAAAACGTTTAATTTCCTTCGGCTTTAAAAAGCACCACTCGCCTGGTTTTAAAGCTTCATCTAATTCTAAAAAACCAATTGCAATTCGTTTTAATTTAAGAACTTCATGGCCAACTGTTTGAATCATTTTTTTAACTTGATGTTTTCTTCCTTCATGAATTGTTAATAACAAAATAGAAACATCTTTATCTTCTTGGTATTTTACTAATTTTGCCTGTGCAGAACTTGTAACAATACCTGGTTCAATTTCTACCACTGTTGCTAATTGGTGCAACTGGTGTTTTGCAAGACAACCAGAAACTAAAACATAATAGGTTTTATTAATAATATGACTTGGGTGTGTAATAATATTAGTAAATTCACCATCATTAGTCAATAGTAATAAACCACTCGTATCATAGTCTAAGCGACCAACTGGATAAATTCGTTGTGGAACACCTTTAACATAATTTAAAACCGTTTTACGGTGTTGGGGATCATGCATTGTTGAAACACAATTTCGTGGTTTATTTAACATTAAATAAACTTTTTCATTATTTTTATCAATAAGAAGTTTACTATCAATATAAATTTGATCATCCTTACCAACTTTTGTTCCTAACGTTGTCACAACAATATTGTTAACCTTTGCTCGTCCCTGAACAATTAACTCTTCTGCTTTACGCCGAGAACAATAACCCCGTGCAGCAATAACTTTTTGTAATCGCTCCATTATTTAAATAATTCCTGATTATTATCAACAGTTGCTTCTTTAATTTGTGGGAGATCTGCTAATGAAGTTAAATTAAAAACTTTTAAAAACTCATTTGTAATTTGATAAGTCATTGGTTTTCCAGGCAGTTCACTTTTCCCAGCTTCTTCAATTAACTCCCGTGCTCGTAATTTTTGAATTACATTGTCAGAATTAACTCCCCGTAATTCTTCAATTTCTGGCTTACTAATTGGACCCCGATAAGCAATAATTGCTAATGTTTCTAATGCTGCTTGTGATAACCGTGCTTCAATTTTATTGTTTGCTAATTTTAAATAGAAACTATAGTATTCTTTTTTGGTTGTTAACCGATATTTATCAGCAAATGTTGTAATTCTTAATCCCCGCATCTTATTTGTTTGATATTCTGTTTTTAAATTTAGTAACAATTCATTACTCTCTACTTCTGAAATTTCAAGAATATGGGCAATTTCTTTTAAACTAATTCCTTCATCACCACTAATAAATAGTAAACCCTCCAATAAGGCTATTTTTTCATCTAACTTCATTTAGTTTAATTCCCTTCTTTTTTCATATATTTTCGAATATAAATTGCTTCTAAATGTTGATATTGTTCAATCTCAATTTTCTGATGACGAGCTAAATCTAATAAAGCAATAAAACAAGCAACAAAAACTTGTAATGATAGATCAAAATTACTTAATAAATCTTCTAATAATCACTCTTTGTCTTCATTTAATAAGAAAAACATAATTCGATCTGCCATTTCCTCTGGTGAAATTTCAGTAATAACAACATTTGATTCTAATGGTTTTGTTGCATTAATTCGTTCTAACATCTTTAAAAAACTATTTGTTAATTTATCAATATTAATTTTTGATGACAATGGTAATTCTTCTTCTCTAACGACATCACCCTTAATAATTGTTCGTGGTTTTGATAAATATTGAATTCCTTCTTGATGTTGGTCTTTAAAATATTGACTAACTTCCTTAATTTTTTTGTATTCTAACAAACGATTAATTAATTCATCACGTGAATCTTTTTCATAGTTATCGTCAATCTCAACTTCTTCTTTTGGCAAGACTAACTTTGTTTTTGTTTCAACTAAATAACTTGCCATAGTTAAATATTCTGATGCAATTTCAATGTTTAATTGTTCCATTTCCCGAATATAAGCTAAAAACTGATCAGTAATTTCTGTTAGTTTAATATCAAAAAGATCCATTTCCTTTTCCTTTACTAAGTGTAAAAGTAAATCTAATGGTCCTGAAAAATTATCAAGTTTTACTTCATAACGCGACAAATTTAGCATTTTCTTTCTCCTGTTTTTTATACTCTTAATTAATAATAACGATATTTTAAAAAAATTAAAGATGTTATAAGTAAAAAAGTGATTTTAAATGAATCACTTTTTTACTGAATTATTTCATAAATTAATTCTTGTTCACGTGGTTTTGTACTAGTAATTTTAAAAGTTTGTTTTACTCATTCATAAACTGGTTCAGTAACATAACGATTAGTATATAAAGTCATTACCACATCACCAACAGCAACTTTTTCACCTGTTTTTTTATTAAGATAAATTCCAGCATGATAATCAATCACTTCATCTTTTGTTGTTCGGCCTGCTCCCAAGCGAACAGCTAATAAGCCTAATTCATTTGTATCAGTAATTTCCATATATCCAGCTTGCTCTGCTTTAATTTCAATAATATTTTTTACCTTTAAAATATCTTTTAGCGGTAAATTATTATCAATAAAACTTAAATCGCCACCTTGAGCCTTGATAAAAGCACGGAAATAGCTTAAAGGTTCTTCCGTTTGCAATTTTTCTTGACAAGTAACAACAGCTGATGCTAAATCGGGAAATAAACCAGCTTGGAATAAACTTAACGCTGCTGATTCAGCCACAATATAGTTTAAATCATCTGGTCCTGTTCCTTTTAATGTTTGCAAAACTTCATAAATTTCAATTGCATTACCAATTGCACGTCCTAATGGTTGGGACATATTAGTAATTTCCGCCGCAATTTTCTTATTAAATTTAATTCCTAATTCAACCATAATTTGAGCTAATTTTCGTGCTTCTGAAATTGTTTTCATAAAAGCACCACTTCCGCACTTAACATCTAAAACAATGCCATCACTTCCTGTTGCAATTTTTTTACACATAATACTGGCAGCAACTAATGGTAAAGAATCAACAGTTGCTGTTACATCTCGTAACGCATAGATTTTCTTATCAGCTGGAACAATATTATTCGATTGTGACATAATTGATAAATTTGTTTGATTAATAATTTTAACAAATTCAGAAAAGGGAATTTCAACTTTAAATCCAGGAATGCTCTCTAATTTATCAATTGTACCACCCGTTTGCCCTAAACCACGGCCAGACATTTTTGCAACTTTCAAACCAAAAGCAGCAACTAATGGTGCATAAATTAAACTAACCTTATCCCCAATTCCGCCAGAAGAATGTTTATCAACTTTAAATCCGGGAATTGATGATAAATCATAAATTTCACCTGAATTAATCATCGCTTCGGTTAAAAATGAAATTTCAGAAATAGACATTGATTGAAAATAAATTGCCATTAAAAAGGCTGACATTTGATAATCGGGAATTAACCCCGTTGTGTAACCTTCCACAATAAAATTAATTTCTTCACGAGTTAATTCTTGACCATATTTCTTTTTATCAATTAAAGCTAAAATATTCATAGTTACTAGTTCCTTTTACGTTATGTGTTTTTTTTCTTTAATGAAGCTTTATTTAATTATTGAACTATATTCTAAATAAGCTTTTTTGTGATCGACATCACGGTATTGTTCGATTCCCTTTTGAATAATTTGTTTAACATTATTCGCTATTAACTCTGTTGGTTTTGTCATAAAGGTATCTGGTTTAATTGGTTTATGGAAAACAATATGAACATATTTTTTTCCCTTTTTTTTATATTCCTTATTAAAGATTGGATAAGAATTAATTATTGAAACTGGAATAATTGGCGCATGTGCTTTCTGAGCAATTTTAAAACTACCGGCATGAAATTCCCCCATTTCTTGATTACAACTACGAGTTCCTTCCGGAAAAACAACCATTGTTCTTGGCACTCGAATTAAATCATTAGCTTCTTTCATTAACTCTAAAGCTTGACGAGGATTATCACGGTCTAAAAATAAAACATCAATTAATGTTAAAAAGTTTTTAAATGTTTTATCATTTGCTAATTCTTTTTTAGCAATAAAAGCACACGGTGCTGTTTTGTTAAAATCATTTAAAACAAATAATAAAGCTGGATCAACATTTGATTGATGATTAGCCACCATTAAGCAACCTTTATCAACTCAATTGTCACGATCATGAACAATTATTTTAACATCATACACCCACAACATATAACGTGTCCGTTTTTGCAATCAATGGTAACGATATTCTTCAAAAATAATATTGGGATCACGCTTAATTTTTTTACTAATACTTTTTGCCTTCGTAATTGTTCGTAAAAACCGTGGCCATGTAAGGATAATTTTTCAAATATTTAACATACTAACTTTGTTCCTTTCTCTTATAATATTTTATTACAAATTGCTCTGATTCAACGGTTTTAATTAAAATAAATTGTGCTAAATCAAATGTTGAAAAATAAGTGTCTCCTTCATATTTGACTTTAATATAACTAATAATTAATTCATCAGCATACGGTAAGGTTGCTTCATAAATTTTTTTCCCACCACAAATGTAAATATCATCTGTTGGATTGTACTGATAAATATTGATAATATCATTCAAATTTGTTACTACTTTAACATCAGGATGATTAATAACATAATTTTGATTAGTTGTTAAAACTAATGTTTTTCGATTTGGTAATGGTCCACCAATTCCTTCGTAAGTTAAACGACCAAGCAATATTGTTTGCCCAACTGTTGTTCTTTTAAAATGTTGTAACTCTTCTTTTAAATGTCATGGTAAATGATTATTTTTTCCAATTAAATTATTTTCATCCATTGCTCATAATAACTTAATCATTAAACAGCAACAACTCCTTTAATTAATGAATCTGGATTATAATTTTCAAGGGTAATATCTTCATAACCAAAATCAAATAAAGAATTAATTGTTGGGTTTAATTTCAATGTCGGTAATTTGTGTGGTGTTCTTGTTAACTGCACATTAATTTGCGAAAGATGATTTTTGTAAATATGGCAATCTCCCAACGTATAAACAAAATCACCAACTTCTAATCCTGAAACTTGTGCAATTAAATGCGTTAACAATGAATAACTTGCAATATTAAAAGGAACACCTAAAAACACATCAGCACTACGTTGATATAATTGACAACTTAATTTATTATCTTTTGAAACATAAAATTGCATTAAAGTATGACATGGCGGTAACGCCATTTCCTCAACCTCGGCTGGATTTCAAGCACTAATAATATGGCGACGTGAATATGGATTTGTTTTTAAATTATCTAGCAAAGTCACTAACTGATCAACACCATTAAAGTTTCGTCATTGTTTTCCATATACCGGTCCTAAATCACCAAAAGCAGTTGCAAAAGCAGCATCGGTTTTAATCTTTTCCACAAATTCAGGTAATGACTCATTCTGATATTGTGATGATGCTTTATATTTTTCATATGGTCACTCATTTCAAATTCGAACATTGTTATCAACTAAATACTTAATATTCGTATCACCTTTAATAAACCATAATAATTCATAGACAACTGATTTAAAATGAACCTTTTTTGTTGTTAATAACGGAAAACCTTTTTGTAAATTAAAACGCATTTGATAACCAAAATAAGAAATTGTACCAGTATTTGTTCGATCATCTTTGTCTTGACCGTGATTTAAAATAAACCGTGCCATCTTAAGATATTGTTCCATTAATTTTCACCTTGTTTTCTATTTTTCCATACTTAAATCTTACCTTATTTCAAAATAAAATCATCAGAAAAAATAAAAAAAATATTAACAATATTATTTTTTTATGTTATCATATGAATAATCATAAGAAGTGAATAGCAATGAATAAATTTTTAAAACATATCATTAAAAAAATTAGGTTTTCATTAAGTTTATTTATTCCTGGAACTTTTAATCCTCTTCGTAGTAAATATGAAAATGAAACAGAATTTGATTATGCTTATATTTTAACTAATTCAATTCATCAAGAAAATGTTATTAATGAAACAGAAGTTACTTTAATCAACGAAGAAAATAATTGCCAATATAATAAACAAATTATTCGCAAAATTAATCGGTTTTCAAAACCAAATCAAAATGTTCTATTAGTATGCTTAGGTTTTGTCGTTTGATTTTTTAAATTTAAAAAGAGTACTTTACCACCACAAGTATGATAAAATAATACAAGCAAAATAAATTAACGACCTAAAATATATAACAAAATAATTTTTTCAAATATAACCTTTCAAATTTAAATACTGTATAAGAAGTCTAGATTTAACCCTTATCTAGACTTTTTTATTAATAATAAAAAAAATAAAAACAAGGAATGATTCCTTGTTTTTATTTTTTTAAAAATCAGGGGTCAAACGGAACATCAAGACCAAATCAACCATTAATTAAATCATGAACTGCTTGTAAGTTAAAGTACAACATAACAATCACTACTACTGCAACAATTAAGACCGCCAAGATAACAATTAATACGATTGCTCATATTGGTAATCTTTGTTTTTCTGAATCTTCGTCATAGCCCTCAAGGTTTGCATTATTCACTCTTTGATTAAAATTATTACCTTGTGCAAATGGCATTTTAACTGGTTCCATTTGTCCCAAGCCTGCACCATTTGGATTAAATTCTGAAGTTGAATTAAAATCACTTGGAGTGTTAAAACTAGGAGCAGCATTAAAGTCTGGTGTTGGTCCAAAACTTGGCCCTTGATCATTAAAGTTATTTGCTGGACCAAAATTTGGATTTAGTTGTCCAAAATTACTTCCCGTATTAAAATCTGAATCAAAATCATTACCACCTGAATTAGGATTTGAAAATGGAGCAATATCATCATCAAAATCATCATTAAAGTCACCAAAATCACCATCATCTTTATGTTGATGTTTCATTAAATCTGGATTCATAATTGCAAAATGACTACCATCATCATGTGCTTGTTTTTCTTGTCCTGAATGGTTAGCTTCTTGAGGTGTTTGTTGTGGCATCGGTTGATATTGTTGTGTTAAATCTGGTCCTGCCAACGGCTGATATGCCATCATCATTCCTGGAAATTGTGGATATCCCATCATCATTCCTGGAAATTGTGGATATCCCATCATCATTCCTGGAAATTGTGGATATCCCATCATCATTCCTGGAAATTGTGGCATCATCCCATACTGATTCATTCCCATATTAGGCGCGTTATTTACAACTGGTATTAGATATGGTTGATATATAATTGGTTGATAAATTGATTTGTTGTATTGTGCTTGTAATGTTGTTCCATTAATTCCTAATGCTTGTGAAATATATGATGGATTAAAAGCCGGATTGGGTCCTGCTTTAAAACCATCCTTGTCTAACGGAACCTTAATTGGCTTTGACAATGGTGTTAACGGAGGATTTTGATTAAATAAACTACCACTACCTGTAGTATTGTTAGGATTAAAAGAAATCGAACTATTGTCTATTCCTTCGGTAGTTTTTACTCCACTATTATTCATGTGATACCCCCCACTTTAATATGCCATTTTGTTTGATAAGTATATTATACTATAAAATTGTAAAAAAATAAATAAAATTATTGTCAAAAATAAAAGAAAAGTATATAATTATTGTATTTTATTTTTATTATGGCGGGTTTTAATACGTAAATACTCTTGATCCATTTTACTTACTTCATTAAAAATACTATGACGGTGTTTATATCAGAATGAATATAGAATAATACCCACAATAATTCCCGAAATTAAGTCATTAAAACCTATCATAATGAAATAATAAATGTTATTTTTTGGTGTTCCATCTGATAAACCACGAACAATAAAGGCTCCCGCTAACATCAAGACTGGTAATACAATAAGTGTTCGAAATGAAGAACACAACGCTGCCTTTCGGGCATTATTCATCCCCTGAAATAGCGTAACACCCATAAAAGAAATCGCCGCACACGGGTAACTCATTAGCATTAAGACTGATGTTCACCGATATTGATCAACTAATGATGATGGAAAAGCAAAAGTCATTAATAATTGTGGACCAAGACCAATAAATAATAAGAGGACAAAAAATAATCAACTTCCAATAATAATTAAGCCATATCAGCAAGTTTGATACATCCGTAAATATTTTTTTGCCCCATAATTATATCCAATAATCGATTTAATTCCTTGTGCAAACCCTAACGCAATTGCGGTAAAAAAGACAACTCAAGGTGTCATTGCACTATTAAATAATTGAAACGCTGATAAACCACTTCTTTGTTTTTCATCAAATTGACCTGGCAAATATGACATAATTGTTGATGATAAAATGGAAACTAAAACAATTCCTAAATTATTAAGAAATGATGAAAATCCTAATCGAAAAATTTCTTTTACAGTTGATTTACGAAAATAAAATAAATCTTTTCAATGAAATCGTAAGTATGAATCTTTGTTACGATAAATGCAAATTAATGAAACAACAATAATAAAAACTCATGAGATAATAGTACCAAACATTGTTCCTTCTAATAACAAATTAGCATACTTAACTAATATGATTGAAAAACAAACATTAACTAAAATTGATCCAACCATAATATAAACTACAATCCGCCCTTTTCCATCAGTACGTAATAACGTTAATAATAAGTAACTAATAAACATTAACGGACTCGCCAACAACATTGGAAAAACATAACGCCAAGTTAAATCTTTTGTAATTCATGACCCTTTTTTACTTAACTGAATAAAAATCATAATATTATCTCATTTAGGAAAAACTAAACAAAAAACAAAAAAAGCCGCAACAATTGAAAATAAAATTGTAATTGTTAGGGCATTCCCAGCTAAGGATTGTGTTTGTTGTTTATTATTTTGTCCATATTTAATCGTAAAAGTAATTGAAGTCCCAATTGCAATTAAAACAGCAAATGCTAAAAGAAGGTTGTAAATTTGACCTGAAAAATGAGTTGCTAAATTAACAAAGATTTTTGCTACTTGATAACTTAAAACACCATTATTGTTATTAATATTTTCTCGATATCAATCTAAGTATGGTTGATAATGATAAACATTGGGAGTTACAAATGTTAAAGCAATTAGTTTGTCCAAAATCGGATAGGAAGCTGAAATTGCCATCACAAAAACAGTTGGTAATGAAAAAACAAAAATTATTTTTCATAAATTATCATAACGCAACTTAATCTCAGTTTTTGAAAAAACACTTTTGTGCACTAACAGTCCGTCCCTTCTGTAAATCCCTTTCTTATTAATTTTATCGTATTTTCAAAAACATTACTAGAATAAAAAGTAATATTGCATTATTTTTTATTTAATATCACTTTCCAATGAAATTGCATCAACAACATTAGCTTGTAAATTATTACGGTTTTGTTGCTCAAAATCATCTGGATGATCAATTAATTTCGCTTTATTTTTTCGTCAAGTTGAAATTAACATTGGACCAATAATGAAGGCACAAATTAAATCATTTAAGCCAATCAAAATAAAGTAATCAATATTATTGCCAGTTAATAAACTAACTCCATAACCAATGAATGATAATGGGACCATTACAATTAAAGAACGAAGCATTGAACATATTAGCGTTTGGGTTGATTTTCCAATTGCTGAATATAGTGCCATTGAAGTATAAGTTACTGATGCAAAAATATAAGTTGAAAATGCTAAAACAGTGTATCAACGATAGTGACCAACGAGTTCTTGCGGAAAGTTATAAATTAACATCATCTTATCCGCAAATGCTAAAATTAGCAGAAAAACAAATGTAAATCATGCTACCTCTAAAATTGCAACTCGAAAAATAATTCGTTCAATTCGTTTATATTTTTTCGCTCCAAAAGCATAAGCACAAATCGCAGTTGCTCCTTGTGCTAAACCTACACCAGCAGAAGTAAAAATGACAATAAACGGGGAAACGGTAGAATAAACTAACTGACAAATATAAATTCCAACCGAAGTTGTTAATACTTTTTGACCATTAACAGTAATTAAGACATCATCTTGACCTGGCAAATGGACAACTAAAATTGTTGAAATTAAAACTTGAATTGCCATTGCAAAATTAAGAAAAAAGGCTCCAATTCCAATTGGAAATGATCGTTTGATAATTTCTCGTGATCATATCATTTCCCTTCAATTAAATTTACAATATGAATTTTTTGAAAAAATAATAACACAAGCAGAAAACACAATGTTAAAAATTCAAGCCATCATACTTCCCATCATTACTCCCGACATTTGCAAATGTGCTAATTTTGCAAAAATAAACGAAAATAAAACATTAACTGGGATTGAAATAATTTGCATTATTAAAACAATAAATACTTTCCCTTCTGTTCGTAGAAAAGTTGGTAACGCAAACGATAAAAACAATAGTGGTGCACAAAAAATAAACACGCGGGAATATTCTCACGATAAAGTAATATAACGACTTTGCGCCAGTCCTGACATTCCACCATTCATTTGAGCTTTGACCAATAATGCTCCAAAATGTTCATTCATTAAAAAGAATAATACTATGGCAACCAGAATTGATAAAACAATTTGTAAGCCAACCATGTTCCCAACAATTCGTCGCATTTGTGCAATATTACGCCGTCCATATTCCATTGAAAAAACAATTGATGCTCCAACACCAAATAATGATGCAAAGGCAAATAACGTATAAAATGCCGTCATTGTATAACCGGTTGTAATATTTACTAAATTATTTGCGGTATGTTCATCAATAATAAATCGTTTCATAATATCTACACTTGTAAAACTCTGGGCCATATTTTTATCAATAATATTATATAACCCTTGAATAACCATAATTAACACCATTGGACCACAAAAATACCAAATTGCAGATCACGGTTTAGCATAACGCAACTTATGTTCGCGTTTTGTCATTATTAATTTTTCTTCCATTATGTTTCCTCATTATTCTTTCTATGTTTATAAACAAAATCTAATTTAATTAGCAATAATAAATTAGATTCTAGTAAGCGGACCATTCATTTGTTGTTAAAACTATTATTTATTATCCTTGTTAATTTATAATAACTAATTAGTTACAATACGGCGGATAAAACAGTTTTAATGTGTTCAACTGGGGCTACTTTTCGTCATACTTCAATAATTTCAAAATCATTATTTAATAAAAAAGTACTACGTTCAATTCCCATATAAACATTATTAAACATTTTCTTTTGTTTTAACACATCAAACATTTTACATAATCTTTCATCAACATCACAAAGCATTGGAAATTCAACAGCATGATCTTGTTGAAATTTAGTTTGTTTTTTTAAATTATCTCTACTAATACCAATAACATTATAACCTGCCGTTAAAAATTTTTGATAATAACGATTATAAGCAACCGTTTCTAGCGCGCAACCTGCTGTTGCTGCCTTTGGAAAAAAATAAAAAATATAACCCTTTTCTTTTTGAAAATCAGAAATTAGATGTTCTTCTCCATCAGTAAATAAAAATTTTTCTTGCTTTAAATTCATCTGAAATGCTCTCCCCCGCTATTGCAATAATAGAAAAGACAATAATAATTGATTACTGTCTTTTAAAAAGTTTTATTAAATACTTTGTTGCTTCTAATTTATTTTTTAAAATATTAAATGATAGTTTTAAATCTAAAAATATTAAATATAATGAAATTTCAGTAATATCAAACTTATATTCTAATTCACAGATCTCTTTTTCAATATTTTTTATTTGGTCGGTAATATTTTCATAATCATCAACAACGGTGCTATTATTTAAACTTGCTCGTTCTTGCAATTCACTAAGATCTAAATTGACATCCTAAACTGTTAACATTAGTTCATTTAACGATTGTTCAATTTTTTCTTCGCGTAAGGACATTTGTTCCTCTTTTTGTTCCATATTATTTTCCCCCTACTTTACAAATATAATATATCATAAAATAAGAATAAAATGAAAAAAGGTTCTTTAAAATTACTTTAGTAATTAATTACTAAACCTTTAAAACGAGTAACTGAATTAATGGTTTCACAAATTCCTTGCACTCCTTGCCCTGAATCATGAATTCCTAAAAATGGAAATGAATCAGGACCACGTTGCGTACGACCATTAATATTAACAGTTCCTGTTTCTAATTCACCAGCAATTTTGAAAGCAGCATTAATATCATTAGTAAAAATACATGCTTGTAACTTAAAATTCGATTTATTTGCTAACATAATCATTTCTTCAACATTTTTACAACGAATAATTGGTAAAACAGGTCCAAATGGTTCTTCTCAGGCTAATCGCATATCTGCTGTAACATGGTCAATTAAAGTTGCACTAAGTAAATTATCTTTCCGTTGATTTCCAATAACTAAAGTTGCTTTTTTTGCCAAAGCATCATCAATTAATTCTTGGACAAATTCAGCAGCCTTAATATCAATTACTGGAATAATTGCTTTGTTTTCTAACGGTGAACCCATCTCTAACTTGCTAACTTCTGTTTTTAATCGTGCAACTAATTCATCAGCAATTGTTTCATCAACTAAAACACGTTTAATTGCTGTACAACGTTGTCCTGAATAAGAATAAGCTCCACCAATAATTTCTTTCACAGCTTTTGCTAAATCAGCATCTTTTAACACTAATGCTGGATCTTTTCCACCTAATTCTAAAACTAAATCTTTGCCATGGCCTAATTTACGAATGTGATTTCCAACGGCAACAGAACCAGTAAAAGAGATTACATCAATTTCTGGATTTAAAACTAGTAAATCACCAATATCGCGACCACGACCTGTTACAACATTAAAGACACCTTTCGGAAAACCAACTTCATGCGCTAATTTTGCCATATATAATCCCGTTAAACTCCCATTTGTTGCTGGTTTAAAAACAACACTATTTCCAACAACTAAACTTGGAACAATTTTAGCAATACTTAAGTTAACCGGATAATTAAATGGTGAAATTGCTAATACAACGCCTTTCGGAACACGGGAAAAAATGCCAAGTTTATTTTGAACATTTCAACCATCGCCTGTTAAAGTTTCTGGAAAAACTCGTTTTGCTTCTTCAATTGTGTAATCAATATATTCAATGCTTCGTTCAACTTCAACTTGGCCATCTTTTAAACTTTTGCCAACTTCATAAGCCATAGTTTTTGCCAACTTCGTTTTATGAACTAACAATAAATCTGCTCATTTTCGTAAATAACTAATCCGTTCAAACAAGGTTAATTTTGCTCAAGGTTTTTGGGCTTGGCGTGCTGTTTGAAAAGCTTGCTTAATTTCTTTTTCTTTTAAAGCTGGAACACGTCCATAGGGTTTATTATCAATTGGTGATATAATTTCTAATCAATCGCCATTATTCATTAATTCGCCATTAATTAATGCGTTTAATTCTAAGCTCATTTTTCACTGCCTCTTTTCTCTTCATATTCATTCTACTTCTATTCTATGCTTTTTTAAAATTATTAAAAGTTAATTTCATCATTTAACTTATTGTTTTTAATAAAATTGGTTAATTTTGTTAAGACACGGTCACTATATGCTAAGTATTTGTCGACTTTTGCTTTAAAATGTTGATCAAGATTAGGGACAATCCCAAAGTTAGCCTTCATTGGTTGAAAATTAGTTGATGAAGCATTAATAATATAGTTAATTAATGCTCCCATCATTGTTTCAGGAGGAAAAGTTAACATTGCCTTGTTATTTAAAAAGTTTGCAATATTAAGCGCACTAATAATCCCGGTTGCTGCTGATTCAACATAACCTTCAACACCTGTAATTTGACCAGCAAAGAAAACATTTTGTTGTGATTTTAATTGTAAAAATTGATTTAACAACACTGGTGAATTAATAAAATTATTTTTATGAATAACACCATAACGAACAATATTAGCATTTTCTAACCCCGGTATCATTGTCAGAAGACGTTTTTGCTCTGGGAATTTTAAATTAGTTTGAAATCCTACAACATTATACAACGTGTCAATCGCATCATCTTGGCGTAATTGAATAACAGCATATGGTTGTTCACCATTTGGTTTTTCTAACCCAACTGGTTTTAATGGTCCAAATAATAATGATTTAACTCCACGCTTGGCCATTACTTCGATTGGTATACATCCTTCAAAATAAATTTCTTTTTCAAATTCACGTAAAGCAACTGTTTCAGCTGTAATCAATTCTTGTACTCATCTTTCAAACTCTGCTCTTGTCATTGGACAATTAATATAATCTTTACTTTCACCTTTATCATAGCGTGACTTATAATAAACCTTTTGAAAATCAATACTTTCCTTTGCAATAATTGGTGCTGCTGCATCATAAAAATAAAAGTATTCTTTTCCTAATAACTGTTGAATCTCTTTTTGTAAACTTGGTGTTGTTAATGGTCCTGATGCAATTATAGTAATTGCTGTTAAATCAATTGTTGCAACTTCTTGATCAATTAAAGTTACATTAGGATGTTTTGTTACCCAAGTTGTAACATAATTTGAAAACTGTTGGCGATCAACCGCTAAAGCACCACCAGCCGGGACACGACTAGCATAAGCAGCTTTAATAATCAATGAATCAAAAGCTAGCATTTCTTGTTTTAAGAGCCCAACACCATTTGTTAAACTATCACTTCGTAATGAATTTGAACAAACTAATTCCGCAAAACTATCTTGCTTTTGCACTGGGTTTTTATTAATTCGTTTACTTTCATATAAATTAATCTGAAACCCTCTTCTTGCCAACTGATAAGCTGCTTCAGTTCCAGCTAAACCAGCACCAATAATATTAATTTTTAGTTTTGCCATAGTTTACCTTTTCTTTTAATTGGTCATATTGTTCCAAATATTTCGCATATTTCTCTTGTTCAACTTTAATTTTCTCTGGAGTTGCCTTTGCCAAAAAGTTTTGATTATCTAAAATATTCTTACTACGGATAAGCTCTTGTTCTAAGCGTTTTAATTCAGCGGTTACTTTCATTTGTTCTGCTGCTAAATCAATAATATCATTAGCAACCACTTCTAAAATCACATCTGTTAATGGAACTGTGATATATGTTTGTTTCAGATCTTTTTCTTTTAAAATACCTTTAATTTCACTATTTACCATTTTAAAAATGAAATCATTAATTAATGGAATTATTGCCCCATTAATTTTTATTTTATTATTTGTCGCATCTAATCAAATTTCAATTACTTGTTGTTTTTTAATTTGATAATTACTACGTAATTCCCGCATTGCAGCAATAATTTCAGTTACTAAATTTAAATATTCTACATCATAATTAAAATTAGTTGTTGGATATGTTTCTAACATAATTGATGCTTTTAAATTTAATTTTTGATAAATTTCTTCTGTTACAAATGGAATAAAGGGATGTAACATCACTAAAATTTGTGTTAAAACATAAAATAATGTTTGTGTTGTTACAGCTTTGATTCTTTGATTATCACTTTGTAAATTAACTTTTGTTAATTCAATATATCATGAGCAAAACTTATTTCATACAAAATCATATAAATCCTTACCAACTAAAACAAACTCGTATCTTTCCATATTAACCTTAACTTTATTAATTGTTTTTGTTAACTCTGTTAAAATTCATTGGTCAATCGCATTTTCTTGATGTTTAGTTAATAGTGCTACAATTTCTTGGTCAAACTTTAGCAATGGTTTAAAATCACTTGCTAAATTCATTTCAACATAACGTGCCGCATTCCATAACTTGTTAATAAAATTTCAAGCCCCATTAATTTTTTCTTGCGAATATCGTAAATCTTGGCCTGGCGCACTATTTGTCACTAAAAAATAACGTAATGTATCAGTTCCATAATCATTAATAACATCCATTGGATCAATCCCATTTCCTAATGATTTACTCATTTTGCGACCTTCTTCATCACGAATTAAACCATGAATTAAAACATCATTAAATGGTTTTTCATTAGTAAATTCTAATGAATCAAACATCATTCTTGAAACTCAAAAGAAAATAATATCATAACCAGTTACCAAAACATTAGTTGGAAAATAACGTTGAAATAATGTTTCATTTCAAGTTCATCCTAATGTTGTAATTGGTCACAATGCTGATGAAAATCATGTATCTAAAACATCTTCATCTTGTAATCAATTATTTGTATCATCTGGTGGTGTTAATCCAACATGGATTTTAGTCGGGTCGTCTTTCATATATCACGCTGGAATTTGATGTCCTCATCATAGTTGACGGGAAATACATCAATCTTGAATTTTTTCCATTCAATTAATTAATGTTGTGTTAAACCGTGATGGATAAAATTTAATTTGATCTTTTGTTTCTTGAAATTTAATAATTTTTTTCGCAAAAGAATCCATTTTAACAAATCATTGGTCAGATAAATATGGTTCAACAATTGCTCCACTTCGTTCAGAAAAACCAACTTGATGAAAATGGTCTTTGATTTCAACAACTAAATTTTGTTTTGTTAAAGCAGTAACTAAATTTTGTCGGGCAATAAATCGATCTTGATTAACATATTCCCCCGCCATTTCATTCATTGTTCCATCAGTATTCATACAAATCGGCATTGCTAAATTATGACGCAACGCAATTTCAAAGTCATTAGCATCATGGGCTGGTGTACATTTCATTGCTCCCGTACCAAATTCTTGGTCAACATAGTCATCACAAAGAACAGGAATTAACTCACCATTTGCTGGATTAATAACCTTTTTATTTCAATATTGCCGATAACGTTCATCATTTGGATTAACAACCACGCATTGATCAGCAAACATTGTTTCTGGGCGGGTTGTGGCAATAGTTAGATATTCACTAGTACTATTTTCTAGAAAATATTTAAAATAATACATTTTACCTTTTTGTTCTTGATATAAAACTTCAATATTTGATAAGGCTGTTTTTTGCACTGGATCTCATGAAATAATTCGTTTTCCACGATAAATTAATCCTTTTTGATATAAATCAATAAAGACTTTTTGAACCGCTGCTGACAAATTATCATTTAGAGTAAATTGTTCACGCGAATAATCTAACGCTAACCCCAACTTGGCTCATTGCTCACGGATTACCTCCGCATACTCTTCTTTTCATGCTCAAACTTGTTCAACAAATTTTTCACGGTCTAAATCATGCCGTAAAACATTTTTTGTTATTCGTAACCGTTCTTCAACTTTTGCTTGCGTCGCAATCCCGGCATGATCCATTCCTGGTAAATATAACGTATCAAACCCCATTAACTTTTTATAACGAATAATTAAATCTTGTAAAGTTGTATCTCATGCATGCCCTAAATGTAGCTTTCCAGTGACATTTGGCGGAGGAATCACAATACTAAAACTTGGTTTATTACTCTTTAAAACACCGGTAAAATACCCAGCATCTTTTCAAAATTGATACTTTCCTTCTTCAACAAGATTATGATTATACTTTTTACTTAATTCCTTTGCCATTAAATCTCCTATCTAAATAAAAACTCCTATTATTTTGTTAAAATAATAGGAGCAATTATTATTTAATAATTACGGTACCATCCTTTTTTAATAAGTACAAACTTATTATCTTAATTAAAATATCAAGTTGAAATATTGGTAACCTTCATTAAACAAATAGATTAATTTCACACCACCAATTAACTCTCTGAACTATTTTGTTTAATTACTCCTCTAATATTTATGGTTTTATTATAATTCTTTTTTGATTAATTGCAACAATTTTACCAGTTTTATCTTTATTCTTAATTGTTTAACTAAGTAAATAAACTAATTGATCCAATGGCTGTTGTAACAATAATTCAAAATGGCAAAATAATAATTGACATTAAAGTTGATAATAATGTTACATTACTTGTTAACAAGGTTTCTTTCTTGAAGTTAATTGAATATGCAACAATTACCGAAGCTGGTGGAGCTGCTAACATAATTATAATAATTGTTAAGCCCATACTACTCATTGTTCAAGCCCCAGTTTCTTTTCCAATTGCTGTTACAATCAAGGTTATTACTAAGCCAATAACTGGCGCTAGTAAAACCTTCATAATTGTCCCATATCATGTTTTAAAACTTTTTAAACTATCTTTTAACGTCTCTTTTGTTAAATTAATTCCAATTGCTAAGCATGCTAACGGCGTGCAAATTGCTTGTAATGTTACTAAAATTTTTTTAATTGGAGGAAAAGTATTATCTAATCGTAATGATGAAAATGATTTGCCACTACCAAGCACATTTTGATCAGGAACAACAGCAATTCCCGGAATCAACTGTGTTACTCAAAAGGTAAATCCAATAATTGTCGCTAATAAAATTGGATTCAATAAAATCTTCTTAGAATTAGTTTTAAACATTTTTCAGCCATAAGCATATCGATTCTTAAAACTATTTCTAATAACAACCTTATCTTGTAAATAACCCTTATTATCTTTGCCCATAATAATAAATCCTAATGAATATAAAAAGACATAGTACGGAACATTAAAAATATTTGAAGCAATTTTTGCATCAGATCCCGGAAACAACGCCGTTACAATTGGAATACCAAAAAAAGAAGTTGCTGCAAAAGTAATACTCATTGATAACGCATCTTGGACATCACGATCATATTTAATATAAAAGTATTTTGCAATAATCCCTAAAATAATATAAAATAAAAAACCGCTTAATAAAACAGCCGCTTCTTGTTTAACATTTTCAACAGTAGCATCAGACATAAATCCTTCAAAAACTAAAGCTGGTAAACCAATTACAACTAATATTTTAATAAAAACAACATCTCATTCTTGTTTTAATGTTACTTTTTTTGTTAAAAGTCATCCTAAAAATATCACAAAAATTGTAGCAATAATGGCACTTCAAAACCTTCATGCTGTTAATATGTCAATAATTGCCTTGCTAACTTTATTTTCATCCAATAATAACTGCATTATGTCCTCCATTTAGCATTCTTTTTAATTTTACCGCTTAAAAATAAAAATAAAAGTTATTTCTAACTTTTATTTGTTTCATTTTCTGCGTTTACTTCTTCTGCCCCTTTTAAATTATTGTTTCAATCTTTATACATGAAAAAGATAAATCCACCAAATAAAATAATAGACTTCTTGCGATACCCTTTTTTATTAAAATATTATTATAAAATATAATTTATGAGGACATAAAAATATGAACAATAATAAATTTAATACTCTTAATGATAGAGAATGGTTAAGATTAACAGGAATAAAAAAATCCACTTTTAATAAAATGTTAGATATTTTAAAAGTTGCTGAAATAGAAAAATTTAAAAAAGGTGGTAAAACTAATAAATTATCATTAGAAAATAGATTATTGATGACTTTATTATATTGACGAGAATATCAGACTTATTTTCATCTTGGTAAAAGTTTTGATATTAGTGAGGCTAATTGTTATCGTAATATTAAGTGAATTGAAGATATTTTAATTAAAAACTCTGATTTTCAACAACTTGCTGGTAAAAAAGCACTAATAAATGATTATTTTAATAGACTTCTTGCATTACTTGTTAAAAAATTGCAAATATTTGTAAAAAAGATACTAATAGAAAAATATAATTTTAATTAATTATGTTTTTTATTTAAAAATTTAATATTTTTCCACAACGAAAAATTAATTTATTATTTAAATTATTTAATTTTAAATAAATATTTTATGTTAAATATAATAATTGTAAATTATAAATTGAGGCAATTAAATTAAATCTTAAACCAAATCTTTTTCTTCGATTACGATATTTTTCTGTAATAATTTTAAATTTTTTAAGAATAGCAAAAATATTTTCAATAATAATTCTCATTTTTGAAACTAGTCTATTATATTGCTTTTGTTCTTTGTTTAAAGGGTTTTTCTTTGTTTTCTTTGTAGGTATTAGAACATTATTGTGATTTTTTTGTATTCCTTGATAACCACTATCAACTATTAATTTGGTATTTTTTAAAATTGGGATTTTTGATTCTTTAAATAAAGCATAATCATGTTTTTTTCCGAGCGAAAAACTTGTTGCAATAATTTTTTTGGTTTCTTGTTCGATAATTACTTGTGTTTTGATCGTGTGTTTTTTCTTTTTACCAGAATAAGATTGTTTTTGTCTTTTTTTGGGCGTTGGATTGGAGTTTCGGTAGCATCAATAATAATAGTTTTATCATTAGACTTCTTGCGATACCCTTTTTTATTAAAATATTATTATAAAATATAATTTATGAGGACATAAAAATATGAACAATAATAAATTTAATACTCTTGGAATGGCAAGGGTTTTTTGGACAAATTTTATGTAGAGTAAAGATTTTTATATTCAATTGGTGTTAAATAATTTAATTTGCTGTGAATTCGTACATTATTGTATCAATTAACATAGTCAAATAATTCTAATTTAAATTGTTCAATATTTTTAAATTTTCTGTTTTTAATTAATTCTGTTTTTAAAATTTTATAGGTTGATTCAGAAACAGCATTATCATAAGGACAGCCTGGTTTACTATAAGATTTTGCAACATTGTTTTTAGCTAAAAGATTGTAAATGATATTGTTATTAAATTCGCTGCCTTGATCAGTATGAAATATTTTAATATTATCTAAAGAAAAACTAAGCTTTTTAAAAGTATTTTCAACTAATTTGGCATCTTTATGAGAACTAACATCATAACCAATAACTTCACGATTAAATAAATCAATTAGAAAGCACACATAATATCATTTGCTATTGATAGCAACTTGTGTTAAATCACTGACAACAACTTCATGTAGTTTATAATTATTAAATTCTTGATTTAACAAATTATGATATTTGTATATAGCGTTTTTGTTACTTTGATGTTTATATTTAAGTTTTGTATAATTGGAAATTAAGTTATATCTTTGCATTATTTTACTAATTTTTATTCGTGATAATAAAATATTTTGTTGTGCTAACATAACTTTAATTTTTCTTGTGCCATAATTTTTACGACTTTTTAAGAAAATACTGATAACAGCATTATCAATAGTATGGTTTGATTTAGGATTATTTGATTTCAATTGATAATAAAACGTTGATCTAGGAACTTTTAGTGTTTTGCATAAATTAGTAATTGCATATTTTTCTTTGTTGTTTTTAATAATTACTATTTTTTGCCTATTATCAGTGTGGCTTGCTTTAAAATATCATTTTCCATTCGTAATTGTTTAATTTCTTTTCTTAGATGAATTAGTTCATTTTCTTCTGGGCTTCGATTATCTTTTGCTTTAAATGAACCAGAATTATTGAATTCATAAATTCATTTTCAAACTGTTGATTTACCGACCTGATAGTCACTGGACAATTGTTTTGCTGTTTTACCTGTTTTATAAAGACTAACAATTTGTTGTTTAAATTCATCGGTATAATGATTCTTTGCCATAATTACACCTCCATTTATTAATTTAATTATAATCCTTACTCCACATTATTGTTGTCCAATTTATCTTAACCCATCCATCTTAATGATAGAGAATGGTTAAGATTAACAGGAATAAAAAAATCCACTTTTAATAAAATGTTAGATATTTTAAAAGTTGCTGAAATAGAAAAATTTAAAAAAGGTGGTAAAACTAATAAGTTATCATTAGAAAATAGATTATTGATGACTTTATTATATTGACGAGAATATCAGACTTATTTTCATCTTGGTAAAAGTTTTGATATTAGTGAGGCTAATTGTTATCGTAATATTAAGTGAATTGAAGATATTTTAATTAAAAACTCTGATTTTCAACAACTTGCTGGTAAAAAAGCACTAATAAATGATTATTTTAATGATAAAACTATTATTATTGATGCTACCGAAACTCCAATCCAACGCCCAAAAAAAGACAAAAACAATCTTATTCTGGTAAAAAGAAAAAACACACGATCAAAACACAAGTAATTATCGAACAAGAAACCAAAAAAATTATTGCAACAAGTTTTTCGCTCGGAAAAAAACATGATTATGCTTTATTTAAAGAATCAAAAATCCCAATTTTAAAAAATACCAAATTAATAGTTGATAGTGGTTATCAAGGAATACAAAAAAATCACAATAATGTTCTAATACCTACAAAGAAAACAAAGAAAAACCCTTTAAACAAAGAACAAAAGCAATATAATAGACTAGTTTCAAAAATGAGAATTATTATTGAAAATATTTTTGCTATTCTTAAAAAATTTAAAATTATTACAGAAAAATATCGTAATCGAAGAAAAAGATTTGGTTTAAGATTTAATTTAATTGCCTCAATTTATAATTTACAATTATTATATTTAACATAAAATATTTATTTAAAATTAAATAATAAATTAATTTTTCGTTGTGGAAAAATATTAAATTTTTAAATAAAAAACATAATTAATTAAAATTATATTTTTCTATTAGTATCTTTTTTACAAATATTTGCAATTTTTTAACAAGTAATGCAAGAAGTCTATTATTTCACAATTTTTTTCTTATTAACAAACTTATATGAACAAAAATTATACAGGGTTCCTAGCCCAAAAACTAACCCTGCAATAGCAATCACAGCGATGATAAACCATACCACCCCAGGAATTCCAGCTAATGATTTATGAACATTTAAGAAAAAATATTGATAGGGAAATGCTTTCCCCGCTTGTCAACGAAATTCACCACGAATCATATTCACAATTGTTCATACAATTGGATAAAAATAAAATTTTCAAAGATCTTGTCTTCAATAAACTTTTGTTGTTTTAATATTATTTTCTCGTTCCATAAAGAATAAAAAATAAACAATCATGACTATTGGACAAATAACGTGTTGAATTGTTGAATACAACCAAGCTCTTCAAGTTTGTGGTTGTTCAACTGGTAATAACATTAAATTAAAAATTAAAAAAGTAATACTAATATAAATTGTAATTGCTAAAGTCATATTGTAACCTAATCACTTGTTTTTTCCTTCATATTTAGGAAATAACCCTGCTCCAAGTAATCAGGCAAATACTAACAGATTTATTTGAATTGTAAAATAACTAAAATAATTAAAAGTATAATCACCTTTATCATTGATAAAGTTTTTTGTTGTTTCCTCTGATCATGTCGGATTTTTCACAGTAACAGTAATTCCATGAACATAACTTTCAATCAATGCCGCAAAAATACCGTACCCAATTAAAACTGCAAAGAGTAATTTGTAGTAAACTCGTCAGTCTCTTCATATCTCCTTCTTGTAAAACATTTTAATCCTCCTTTTAAATATTTCAATTATTATATAATTAAAAAAATACTAATGCTACCTTTTGGGGTAAATTAGTATTTTTATTTTTGTTTATTTTGCTGGTTTTTGATAAACTGATGCTTTTGTTTTGTTTCGTCCAAATTTTTCAAACTTAACAATCCCATCGATTAAAGCAAATAAGGTATCATCCCCACCACGCCCAACATTTACTCCTGGGTGAACTTTTGTTCCGCGTTGACGATAAATTATTGATCCAGCTCGAATTCCTTGGCCATCAGCTCTTTTTGCGCCTAAACGTTTTGAATGTGAATCACGACCATTTTTAGTCGACCCTACTCCTTTTTTTGAAGCAAATAACTGTAAGCCTAATAAGAACTTCATCATTATTCTTCAACCTCCTTTACACTAATAAATTCTTGGTATTGCTGATAAATTGTTAAAAATTGATAATACATCGTTTGTAAAATAACTTGTAAATCAGAACTATTTTCTTTTACGATGATAGTAATTAATCCTTCATTAATAACAAATTCACAACTATTTGGTTTAATTTGATCAATTGCATTTAAACCACCTGTTGCAATTCCTGTTATTGCTGCACAAACAAGGTCTTTACCATATTCACCTGCCTGTGCATGACCAGTAATTTCAATTTTTGTAAATTTTTGTTCAGTTTTATTAATTATAATTTTAATCATAATTATTTATCATTTTTTTCTGTTTTTGTTACTGGTTTTTTTGCTGATGTTGTTGTTGAAGTTTTTGCAGCAGGTTTCGCCGCAGTTGTTGATTTTACTGTTGCCGGTTTTGCTGCTGGTGCTGGTTTACTTACCACAGGTTTCACAACCGGTTTTGGTTCAGCACTCGTTGCAGGTTTTGCTACTGCTGCTGGTTTAGTTTCTGCTGCTACAGCTGGTTTTGCTGTCCCTGACAATAAAATTTGGTCAATTTTAATTTTTGTGTATGGCTGACGATGACCATACTTCTTATGTTGTGTTTTCTTTGGTTTATAATGAAACACAACAATTTTCTTTTGTTTTCCTTGTTTTAAAATTGTCCCGGTTACTGATGCCCCTTTTAAAAAGGGAGTTCCTACTTTTCCATCAACCATTAAAACTTCGGTAAAATTAACTTTTTCACCTTCGTTACCGTTTAACATTTCAACAAATATTTCATCACCTTGAGAAACACGTAATTGTTTCCCCCCAGTTTTAATTATTGCAAACATTTTTACACCTCCAGTTTATACTCGCCTTGTAAGTAGATAAGTATTACATATCCTTTAGGTACTTAAAAGTCAAAGAGCGGTTGAAACTGAAACAACCATAATTAATTATATCGTTATCTTGAAAAAATTCAATAAATATTTTATTTTTTAATATTTCTTAACTTAATTTTAATTATTATATTAGACTTCTTGCATTACTTGTTAAAAAATTGCAAATATTTGTAAAAAAGATACTAATAGAAAAATATAATTTTAATTAATTATGTTTTTTATTTAAAAATTTAATATTTTTCCACAACGAAAAATTAATTTATTATTTAAATTATTTAATTTTAAATAAATATTTTATGTTAAATATAATAATTGTAAATTATAAATTGAGGCAATTAAATTAAATCTTAAACCAAATCTTTTTCTTCGATTACGATATTTTTCTGTAATAATTTTAAATTTTTTAAGAATAGCAAAAATATTTTCAATAATAATTCTCATTTTTGAAACTAGTCTATTATATTGCTTTTGTTCTTTGTTTAAAGGGTTTTTCTTTGTTTTCTTTGTAGGTATTAGAACATTATTGTGATTTTTTTGTATTCCTTGATAACCACTATCAACTATTAATTTGGTATTTTTTAAAATTGGGATTTTTGATTCTTTAAATAAAGCATAATCATGTTTTTTTCCGAGCGAAAAACTTGTTGCAATAATTTTTTTGGTTTCTTGTTCGATAATTACTTGTGTTTTGATCGTGTGTTTTTTCTTTTTACCAGAATAAGATTGTTTTTGTCTTTTTTTGGGCGTTGGATTGGAGTTTCGGTAGCATCAATAATAATAGTTTTATCATTAAAATAATCATTTATTAGTGCTTTTTTACCAGCAAGTTGTTGAAAATCAGAGTTTTTAATTAAAATATCTTCAATTCACTTAATATTACGATAACAATTAGCCTCACTAATATCAAAACTTTTACCAAGATGAAAATAAGTCTGATATTCTCGTCAATAGACTTCTTGCATTACTTGTTAAAAAATTGCAAATATTTGTAAAAAAGATACTAATAGAAAAATATAATTTTAATTAATTATGTTTTTTATTTAAAAATTTAATATTTTTCCACAACGAAAAATTAATTTATTATTTAAATTATTTAATTTTAAATAAATATTTTATGTTAAATATAATAATTGTAAATTATAAATTGAGGCAATTAAATTAAATCTTAAACCAAATCTTTTTCTTCGATTACGATATTTTTCTGTAATAATTTTAAATTTTTTAAGAATAGCAAAAATATTTTCAATAATAATTCTCATTTTTGAAACTAGTCTATTATATTGCTTTTGTTCTTTGTTTAAAGGGTTTTTCTTTGTTTTCTTTGTAGGTATTAGAACATTATTGTGATTTTTTTGTATTCCTTGATAACCACTATCGACTATTAATTTGGTATTTTTTAAAATTGGGATTTTTGATTCTTTAAATAAAGCATAATCATGTTTTTTTCCGAGCGAAAAACTTGTTGCAATAATTTTTTTGGTTTCTTGTTCGATAATTACTTGTGTTTTGATCGTGTGTTTTTTCTTTTTACCAGAATAAGATTGTTTTTGTCTTTTTTTGGGCGTTGGATTGGAGTTTCGGTAGCATCAATAATAATAGTTTTATCATTAAAATAATCATTTATTAGTGCTTTTTTACCAGCAAGTTGTTGAAAATCAGAGTTTTTAATTAAAATATCTTCAATTCACTTAATATTACGATAACAATTAGCCTCACTAATATCAAAACTTTTACCAAGATGAAAATAAGTCTGATATTCTCGTCAATATAATAAAGTCATCAATAATCTATTTTCTAATGATAATTTATTAGTTTTACCACCTTTTTTAAATTTTTCTATTTCAGCAACTTTTAAAATATCTAACATTTTATTAAAAGTGGATTTTTTTATTCCTGTTAATCTTAACCATTCTCTATCATTAAGAGTATTAAATTTATTATTGTTCATATTTTTATGTCCTCATAAATTATATTTTATAATAATATTTTAATAAAAAAGGGTATCGCAAGAAGTCTATTATTGTATCAATTAACATAGTCAAATAATTCTAATTTAAATTGTTCAATATTTTTAAATTTTCTGTTTTTAATTAATTATGTGTTTAAAATTTTATAGGTTGATTCAGAAACAGCATTATCATAAGGACAGCCTGGTTTACTATAAGATTTTGCAACATTGTTTTTAGCTAAAAGATTGTAAATGATATTGTTATTAAATTCGCTGCCTTGATCAGTATGAAATATTTTAATATTATCTAAAGAAAAACTAAGCTTTTTAAAAGTATTTTCAACTAATTTGGCATCTTTATGAGAACTAACATCATAACCAATAACTTCACGATTAAATAAATCAATTAGAAAGCACACATAATATCATTTGCTATTGATAGCAACTTGTGTTAAATCACTGACAACAACTTCATGTAGTTTATAATTATTAAATTCTTGATTTAACAAATTATGATATTTGTATGTAGCGTTTTTGTTACTTTGATGTTTATATTTAAGTTTTGTATAATTGGAAATTAAGTTATATCTTTGCATTATTTTACTAATTTTTATTCGTGATAATAAAATATTTTGTTGTGCTAACATAACTTTAATTTTTCTTGTGCCATAATTTTTACGACTTTTTAAGAAAATACTGATAACAGCATTATCAATAGTATGGTTTGATTTAGGATTATTTGATTTCAATTGATAATAAAACGTTGATCTAGGAACTTTTAGTGTTTTGCATAAATTAGTAATTGTATATTTTTCTTTGTTGTTTTTAATAATTACTATTTTTTGCCTATTATCAGTGTGGCTTGCTTTAAAATATCATTTTCCATTCGTAATTGTTTAATTTCTTTTCTTAGCTGAATTATTTCATTTTCTTCTGGGCTTCGATTATCTTTTGCTTTAAATGAACCAGAATTATTGAATTCATGAATTCATTTTCAAACTGTTGATTTACCGACCTGATAGTCACTGGACAATTGTTTTGCTGTTTTACCTGTTTTATAAAGACCAACAATTTGTTGTTTAAATTCATCGGTATAATGATTCTTTGCCATAATTACACCTCCATTTATTAATTTAATTATAATCCTTACTCCACATTATTGTTGTCCAATTTATCTTAACCCATCCATATCTAACATTTTATTAAAAGTGGATTTTTTTATTTCTGTTAATCTTAACCATTCTCTATCATTAAGAGTATTAAATTTATTATTGTTCATATTTTTATGTCCTCATAAATTATATTTTATAATAATATTTTAATAAAAAGGGTATCGCAAGAAGTCTATTATTTAAATTATTTAATTTTAAATAAATATTTTATGTTAAATATAATAATTGTAAATTATAAATTGAGGCAATTAAATTAAATCTTAAACCAAATCTTTTTCTTCGATTACGATATTTTTCTGTAATAATTTTAAATTTTTTAAGAATAGCAAAAATATTTTCAATAATAATTCTCATTTTTGAAACTAGTCTATTATATTGCTTTTGTTCTTTGTTTAAAGGGTTTTTCTTTGTTTTCTTTGTAGGTATTAGAACATTATTGTGATTTTTTTGTATTCCTTGATAACCACTATCAACTATTAATTTGGTATTTTTTAAAATTGGGATTTTTGATTCTTTAAATAAAGCATAATCATGTTTTTTTTCCGAGCGAAAAACTTGTTGCAATAATTTTTTTGGTTTCTTGTTCGATAATTACTTGTGTTTTGATCGTGTGTTTTTTCTTTTTACCAGAATAAGATTGTTTTTGTCTTTTTTTGGGCGTTGGATTGGAGTTTCGGTAGCATCAATAATAATAGTTTTATCATTAAAATAATCATTTATTAGTGCTTTTTTACCAGCAAGTTGTTGAAAATCAGAGTTTTTAATTAAAATATCTTCAATTCACTTAATATTACGATAACAATTAGCCTCACTAATATCAAAACTTTTATCAAGATGAAAATAAGTCTGATATTCTCGTCAATATAATAAAGTCATCAATAATCTATTTTCTAATGATAATTTATTAGTTTTACCACCTTTTTTAAATTTTTCTATTTCAGCAACTTTTAAAATATCTAACATTTTATTAAAAGTGGATTTTTTTATTCCTGTTAATCTTAACCATTCTCTATCATTAAGAGTATTAAATTTATTATTGTTCATATTTTTATGTCCTCATAAATTATATTTTATAATAATATTTTAATAAAAAGGGTATCGCAAGAAGTCTATTACAGAAATTTATGATCGTGTTGTTTTTTCAGTTAATAAAAACTTTGGGAAAGCAAGTGCGTTAACTAATTAAAGATATCTTTAAAAAACCTTAATAAATTAATTTTTTTGAGCTATAATTTAAGAAGGATTATAAATATAGTTTTACAAATTACTTTACTTAGTAAGGTTTTTTTGCTTTTTAAATAGGGGGGATTAAGTTGTCGGAAGTTTTAACGGTTCGTGAGAAAAAATTACGGTTTGAACAGCCATGAAAAACAATTGCATACTTTTGTATTCCAACCGTTTTTTTAATGGTCGTCCAAGGATTATATAATATTATTGACAAAAAATTAGCTTTAGCATTTGTTGCGCCTGATGCAATTTATGATTGGTTTTATATTGATGCTTATAATCAAATAACAGGAAGTGCTGTTTCAATTGTGCCATTAGCTGATATGCGGTCATATATTAATGTAGCAACACAATATGCTTCACAAACGTATAATTTACAATGATCATTTAGTATTATGATTGGAATGGGTTGTGCAATGAATTTTTCAATTGCCTATGGACAGCGCGACATTCCGAGAATGCGTTGGATTGCTGGAAATGGTTTTTCAACAACGGTGCTTTTTTCGATTATCATCGCGTTTGCAATTTTTTGTATTGTGTATCCCGGGTGAAATGCTGTTTTCATCACTTCGCAAATGGGGAAAAATTATAATCCAATTACTGAACGTTTATGTTGAGAATATTCTTTCCCAATGTTAGCAGCAGCGTCAATGATGTTTTTGAGTTATTATTTTATGTCATTGCTTCGTAGTGAAGGACGAATGAAATGAGTAACAATAATGATTTTAAGTTCAATTATTATTAATTCTGTTGCAGCAATTTTCTTTATGAAAGTTTGTCATTTGGGAATGTCTGGGGCAATGTTGGGGACAGTTTTTTCGTGAACAGTGCAAGTAATATGAGGATTAATTATTGTTTTTGTATATTGTAAATTCAAATGACACACTTTATTTAATTTCATTATAACACAACAAAATAAGTATTCAATATAATTTTATTTTTAAAATTATGGTTTTTTTATCTAAATTTATGAATTTAGACACACTAAAAATAATTTATTAAATTATTTGATTAATTCAATAAAAAATTATTAAATATGTGATGATAAATTTAAAAATAATTGTTGTGAAGTTAACCACTGTAAACAAGCCCGTGGTTTATTGTTAATAACATCAATAACTCAGTCTATTTCTTGTTGAGTAATATTATTAAAATCTGTTCCTTTAGGAAATCAATGCCTAATATCTCTATTAATTCTTTCAACTAATGGTTTTTGAGTAGGCGTTCCAGCATCACAAAAATAAACATTAGTACAAGCAATTTTTTCTATTTCTTTTCAGTTACTAAATTCTTTGCCTTGATCTGTAACAATTCCTTTAATATTTATGGTTTTGAAAATCTTATTATTTAAAATTTTTTTTATTGCTTTTGTAACTTCTACGACTGAATTTTCATTTAATTTTTTACAGAAAGTTTTTTTGCTTAATTCTTCTGTTAAAACTAAACAACTAGATTGATGGTCTTTCCCAACTACTGTATCCATTTGAAATCAACCAAATTCATATTTATCATGTTTTGCTTGCTCAATAGTTTTAAAATTTCTTATTTTTCCACGGTTATCTTTTCTATTTTTTGTTTTAAATCTTTTACCATGAAAATACAAATTTTCTTTTGATAAATTTAAAAGGCCAGAATAAATATATTTATACAAAGTTTTAACACATATAGGAAATTTACTGCCAAATTCTTTTTCATAGTTTTTACAAATTTGCTCTGGTGTATCATGGTACTTATTAAATCTTTTATCTAATCATCTTAATTTTTCATCTGAAAATATAATAGACTTCTTGCGATACCCTTTTTTATTAAAATATTATTATAAAATATAATTTATGAGGACATAAAAATATGAACAATAATAAATTTAATACTCTTAATGATAGAGAATGGTTAAGATTAACCGGAATAAAAAAATCCACTTTTAATAAAATGTTAGATATTTTAAAAGTTGCTGAAATAGAAAAATTTAAAAAAGGTGGTAAAACTAATAAATTATCATTAGAAAATAGATTATTGATGACTTTATTATATTGACGAGAATATCAGACTTATTTTCATCTTGGTAAAAGTTTTGATATTAGTGAGGCTAATTGTTATCGTAATATTAAGTGAATTGAAGATATTTTAATTAAAAACTCTGATTTTCAACAACTTGCTGGTAAAAAAGCACTAATAAATGATTATTTTAATGATAAAACTATTATTATTGATGCTACCGAAACTCCAATCCAACGCCCAAAAAAAGACAAAAACAATCTTATTCTGGTAAAAAGAAAAAACACACGATCAAAACACAAGTAATTATCGAACAAGAAACCAAAAAAATTATTGCAACAAGTTTTTCGCTCGGAAAAAAACATGATTATGCTTTATTTAAAGAATCAAAAATCCCAATTTTAAAAAATACCAAATTAATAGTTGATAGTGGTTATCAAGGAATACAAAAAAATCACAATAATGTTCTAATACCTACAAAGAAAACAAAGAAAAACCCTTTAAACAAAGAACAAAAGCAATATAATAGACTAGTTTCAAAAATGAGAATTATTATTGAAAATATTTTTGCTATTCTTAAAAAATTTAAAATTATTACAGAAAAATATCGTAATCGAAGAAAAAGATTTGGTTTAAGATTTAATTTAATTGCCTCAATTTATAATTTACAATTATTATATTTAACATAAAATATTTATTTAAAATTAAATAATTTAAATAATAAATTAATTTTTCGTTGTGGAAAAATATTAAATTTTTAAATAAAAAACATAATTAATTAAAATTATATTTTTCTATTAGTATCTTTTTTACAAATATTTGCAATTTTTTAACAAGTAATGCAAGAAGTCTATTCTTCCATTGTGTCATGAATGACATTAGTTTTATCTGCCGGAATTGGGGTCACCCAAGGAGCACGGAGTATTATTGCCTATAATTATGGGGCGAAGAAAAACGCCCGGATTTGAGAAGTTTTAAAACGAGTTAGTTTATTAATCATTATTTGATTTAGTTTAATGTTAATTGTTTTCATTCTGTTTGGAAAAGATATGATGATTTTGTTTGCTTTCCCACCAGAGTATGCGGCTCAATATCGTTGATGAATTGTTTTAAACTTTATGACATATCCATTTTGTTCATTAACTTACATTGCGTTAACATTATTCCAAGGAATTAATCGTTCAATTTTAGCAACTTTTACAAGTAGTTTACGTTCAATTGTTGTAATTTTACCTTTAATTGGAATTGGATATGGCGTTAGTCAAGCAACGGGTAATCCAATTTTCTATTATGTTTTTATCGGTTTAAATGATTTAATTTCTGCAGCAATTATTATTCCAATTTTAGTTTATTATTGAAAAAAATATCATACTAAATTGGTTGATGAACCAGATCCATATTTTAATGAATATCAAGAAGATTTACAATTAAAAAAAGGCTTAAAGTTAAGTCATAAAAAAAATAAGAATTAAAAAATTACCTAATTCTTATTTTTTTGTTGTTTCATCATTAGTTTTCTCAACAAGGAGCACTCATTTATCCTTTGAAGAAAAACTATAACAATTCTGATGATAATTATTAATAACAAAATCATTTAACGGTGTTATTGCCACTAGATATTTTTGATCAAGAATTTCACTATTACATTTTTTACAAGTTAAATTATTAACCATATAGGTAATTGTTGTTTGCTGCATAGTTTGAAGATTCTTAATTTTACCTTTACTAATTTTTGTGGCAATTTGGCTTAAATCATTTCCTTTTGCTTTTGTGACATATTCGCTTAAATATAAATTAATTGGTTGAAACCCTAATTTGCGATAAACATTATATCCTTCTGGTGTGGCAATTAAACCAACTAAATCATAATCTTGATTATAAACACGGTTAATTAAATGATTCATCATTAGTTTTGCCAATCCTTGGCGGCGAAAATTTTGATGTGTTGAAATATCATCAATAATTGCGATGTCTTTTTCAAAATAAATATTTCCAGTTGCTGCGGGAAGATCATTTTTATATAATAAATCAATTTCAGCAACGTCTTTATCCTTGTTTAGTTTTAATAATGTTTTATAAAAGGCATAATCTCAACTTTTTGGTCCCATAGCACTTTCTAAAATTTTACTAAAATCAGTTAATCGTTTGTTATCATTAACTCGTCGAAACTTAATACTTTTATCAGTTTTTGTTTTATATTTTTTTCATTTGGTTAAATCAAGGACCATTCCCACTAAAATTTCATTTTGAACAAAACCTAATGATTCAAAAAAAGCTTGTTCTTTTTCATCAATTTTTTCACCAATGGTATATCATAAAAAATCTAAATCATTGTCAACATAGTCTTTTACTAACTCTTTAACACGTTCAGCATCTTCTTGGTAATCTAGTTGGGTACTAATAGCAATAGTATAAGTTTTATCAACATCATTGCTAATATCAGTCATATATATTTCGTTTTCAGTATCAATTAGTTCATTTCGGATTCGTTTATCTTGGAAAGGGTTAGTCATATAACGAACAAAATTTTGTGCTAATTTTGTTGCTTCATATTCCCCTTTAATCCGAAACATTCGTTTAATTTTCGGGTTCTGTCGATACTTTCTTCGTTTCATCTTTTCATCCACCTTAAATTACATATATTATATCGTGTTTTTATCAAACTTGCATTAAATTATTAGTTTTCATTAAAATTAAGAGTACTTAGAGAATTAAAGATCATAACTAGCCTTATTTATTAGACTTCTTGCATTACTTGTTAAAAAATTGCAAATATTTGTAAAAAAGATACTAATAGAAAAATATAATTTTAATTAATTATGTTTTTTATTTAAAAATTTAATATTTTTCCACAACGAAAAATTAATTTATTATTTAAATTATTTAATTTTAAATAAATATTTTATGTTAAATATAATAATTGTAAATTATAAATTGAGGCAATTAAATTAAATCTTAAACCAAATCTTTTTCTTCGATTACGATATTTTTCTGTAATAATTTTAAATTTTTTAAGAATAGCAAAAATATTTTCAATAATAATTCTCATTTTTGAAACTAGTCTATTATATTGCTTTTGTTCTTTGTTTAAAGGGTTTTTCTTTGTTTTCTTTGTAGGTATTAGAACATTATTGTGATTTTTTTGTATTCCTTGATAACCACTATCAACTATTAATTTGGTATTTTTTAAAATTGGGATTTTTGATTCTTTAAATAAAGCATAATCATGTTTTTTTCCGAGCAAAAAACTTGTTGCAATAATTTTTTTGGTTTCTTGTTCGATAATTACTTGTGTTTTGATCGTGTGTTTTTTCTTTTTACCAGAATAAGATTGTTTTTGTCTTTTTTTGGGCGTTGGATTGGAGTTTCGGTAGCATCAATAATAATAGTTTTATCATTAAAATAATCATTTATTAGTGCTTTTTTACCAGCAAGTTGTTGAAAATCAGAGTTTTTAATTAAAATATCTTCAATTCACTTAATATTACGATAACAATTAGCCTCACTAATATCAAAACTTTTACCAAGATGAAAATAAGTCTGATATTCTCGTCAATATAATAAAGTCATCAATAATCTATTTTCTAATGATAATTTATTAGTTTTACCACCTTTTTTAAATTTTTCTATTTCAGCAACTTTTAAAATATCTAACATTTTATTAAAAGTGGATTTTTTTATTCCTGTTAATCTTAACCATTCTCTATCATTAACAGTATTAAATTTATTATTGTTCATATTTTTATGTCCTCATAAATTATATTTTATAATAATATTTTAATAAAAAAGGGTATCGCAAGAAGTCTAATAAATCCAACAATATATAAACTCGATATTGTTAACATTAACGGATGAGAAAACAAAATTGCCATTTTACCAAATAAAGAAAGTAAAAAAGTATCTGAGTTATATAAATCCATAATGATATTTTTTGCTGATGTTAATTGATTAATAATTACAGTAATAAAACCAGTACCAAAAATAGCAATTGCAACAACTAATAAAACTAATCTAATCATTAATCTGTTTCCTTTCACTGACCATTTTTATTAGCCTTATGTGCTTTTTTAACACCACGTACTGTTGAAGCATACAATTTTGATGTACTGTTTTTAACAGTTGAACCTAATTCGTTATATTGCGTTCTTGTTCCGTGAATTGCATAAATCGATAACTTAACCACCATAAAAAAGATAATAAAATAAGCAATTGTTGTATTTGTCATTGGCAATTTAGTATTTCAAATAACATCAAAAATAAACAAAAATACATCAAAAATAAAACTAAAAATCTTATCTCAATTACTACTTTCTGATAATAAATTAATCATTTTTACCACTTCCTTTTTCTTTTTTAGGTTTTAAATTCTTTTTCAAAATATCAATATCAAACAATTCTAAACGCTCTTTAACACTCAATTTAGTAATTTCCAACCAATAATATTCTTTTTTATTAACTATTTCATCATTTTTTAAATCACGAACAAACTTTAATCATTGACTATCATATTTTTGAGCAAACTCTAACGGAATAATTATTTTAAAAAACCGAATTCCTAACCCGACATCAGATTTATGTTTTGCACGTTTACCTTCTGCTGTTCGTTCCACTGATTTTGTCTTTCAAATTTCATAATCAGTAATATCTTGGAAAATACCAATTCGCATAACAAAGAAACGATTAAAAAAATTTAATCCTTTTTTAGCAATGGGTTTTTTCAATGAAATTGGAATAATAATACCGCTTGCTAATTGTCGAATATTATTTCAAATCATACCCTCACGCTGAGCTGTAAATAAAGCACGATTACCAAAATGTCTTGCTAATACAATTCACGGAATTTTACCACTATGAACTTTTTTCTCATCGTGGGGACTAGTTCCATCAATATATAAATAACTTTCATCAAATAAAATAACACTATCATCAGGGGGAACCGGTTTTGTTCTATCTGTAAAATCTAAATTTTTAAATGTTAAAACCTTAACTTTATCATCTTCTAACGGATAATTACTATAAATCTTATCTGTTAATAATTTCATAGTTTGTGATAAATAAGTTAAAAGTAAAGTTTTACCCGTTCCTAACTTACCAATAATTACCGATAACGGATTATCTCAAACAAAATTAACTAACCGAAAAGCATTCAACTGATAAAATATGTTTTTTCATACTCATCAAACAAAATAAACACATTGTAAAGCAAATAATAATCAAAATATTAAACCAGTATAATTTAATGAAATTATCCAAAGTAATAAATCAATTAAACTAAACAAAATCATTAGACTTCTTGCATTACTTGTTAAAAAATTGCAAATATTTGTAAAAAAGATACTAATAGAAAAATATAATTTTAATTAATTATGTTTTTTATTTAAAAATTTAATATTTTTCCACAACGAAAAATTAATTTATTATTTAAATTATTTAATTTTAAATAAATATTTTATGTTAAATATAATAATTGTAAATTATAAATTGAGGCAATTAAATTAAATCTTAAACCAAATCTTTTTCTTCGATTACGATATTTTTCTGTAATAATTTTAAATTTTTTAAGAATAGCAAAAATATTTTCAATAATAATTCTCATTTTTGAAACTAGTCTATTATATTGCTTTTGTTCTTTGTTTAAAGGGTTTTTCTTTGTTTTCTTTGTAGGTATTAGAACATTATTGTGATTTTTTTGTATTCCTTGATAACCACTATCAACTATTAATTTGGTATTTTTTAAAATTGGGATTTTTGATTCTTTAAATAAAGCATAATCATGTTTTTTTCCGAGCGAAAAACTTGTTGCAATAATTTTTTTGGTTTCTTGTTCGATAATTACTTGTGTTTTGATTGTGTGTTTTTTCTTTTTACCAGAATAAGATTGTTTTTGTCTTTTTTTGGGCGTTGGATTGGAGTTTCGGTAGCATCAATAATAATAGTTTTATCATTAAAATAATCATTTATTAGTGCTTTTTTACCAGCAAGTTGTTGAAAATCAGAGTTTTTAATTAAAATATCTTCAATTCACTTAATATTACGATAACAATTAGCCTCACTAATATCAAAACTTTTACCAAGATGAAAATAAGTCTGATATTCTCGTCAATATAATAAAGTCATCAATAATCTATTTTCTAATGATAATTTATTAGTTTTACCACCTTTTTTAAATTTTTCTATTTCAGCAACTTTTAAAATATCTAACATTTTATTAAAAGTGGATTTTTTTATTCCTGTTAATCTTAACCATTCTCTATCATTAAGAGTATTAAATTTATTATTGTTCATATTTTTATGTCCTCATAAATTATATTTTATAATAATATTTTAATAAAAAAGGGTATCGCAAGAAGTCTATTGTTTACTTATTGATAAAAACACTGATTATTAACAATGTTATACATAATGCTATATATTGTTTATTTAATGTTTAATAAACAATGTTATTAACAATGTTAAATATATAAAATAATAAAAATTGACACACTGAAAAATACTATTTAATTTTTAATAATAGTTATTAAAATATAAAATCATAAGTTTATATAATTAAGTTGATATTATTATGGTTTTCTCTCTGTATAAATTATTTTAAATAGAAAGAAAAAATAAAATATCGAAGAAATAATAAATTCATTTTTTACAAATGTGATACCATCTATTTTTTGATTATCATGAATGGTATCACCAATTAAAACAATTATTTCAATAACAATAGTTTTAATAATAACTTTTAAATTTATTATTTGAATTTTTAATAAATTAACAAATTTATAAATATTTTTATACAGAGAGAAAACCATAATAATACCTTAAATATAATTAAATTGATATTTTTACACTATACACTGTTTACAAATAAATCCTACTAAAAAATATTTTTCATAATAGACTCAATATTATGAATAATAAACAATATAAATTTATCCACCATAGAAAATATAGTTAAAATTATATGTATAATAGAAATTTTTATAATTCCAACATTAACAATAATAATAAACTTTATTAAAAAATAAATTTGTAAACAGTGTATAGTGTAAAAATAAACAATAAAATTATTTAATAAAATCACATATAAAAACTAGTGTGCCACAGCTAAGATATATGAATTAAAATCCTTTAACCATAACACGGAAAAAATTTAAAATCTTAATGATAACAAAAATACCAAATGGAATTAAAATAATTCACGTATCACCTAAAAAGGTCATTAATTGTGGTAATACAGCATAAATTGCTTCTTTAACTTTCATCATTGCTTGTCCTAATCCACTTCAAATAGAACCCATTCCATCTGAAATAGTAGGTTTATCACCAACTGCTAAAAAATTAATTACTGTTGTTAAATACATACCTAACATTATTTCTTATCCTCCTTATTTTCAATTTCTTTTTTATCTTTTTTCTTTCCTCGAATTTGGCGAATTTTTTGATAAATTGATAAACCAATTCACGCAAAAATACCTAATATAATAACAACACTAAAAATTGTCGTTAATCAAACTGGCATAATATATCTCCTTTCAATAAATTAAAAAATTGAAATTTGCAAACTCGCTCCGCTCGTTGTCGCTTTGCTCCATTAAAAAACATTATTGAATAAATTATCCGCTAATAAATTACGCGGAATAATTTATTCTTTATTTTTTAATTTCAATATCATTTGCAATCTTATTGACAGTATTAATAACATTATCTTTACCATATTTTTTCACTAACGACCGCAAAATAAAATATTGCTTTGTTTGCATAATTCCAACTCCTTAAAATTTTTAAAAAATAATAACTTTAATATTAATAATTTCTATATATAAAAGAAAAAACAAGATTATATCTTGTTTTTAACTAAAACCCGTATCTTTGCAACACTCCCTTTTAGAAAAATAAAATATTATTTTCCTGCAAATTTTAAAATTATTATTTTTCTCAAAATACCCAATCACTAACATTATACTATTAATATTCCAAAATTTACCATTTTTTAAATCTTCTTTTTAATTTAAAATTTATAATTTGTTTTTTATTAATAATCACTTTAATTTCAATTTTTAATTTCATTCTGTTTTAAAATGTTTTCCTCTTCTAATGAGATACTGTGCTTCATTTTATCACTTTACTCTCATTTTTATTTAAAACAATTATTTTCGTTAACTTCAAATTTATAATTTATTTTCATAAATAATAACTCTAAAATAAAATTTTGCTTGAGTTTTAACTCAACTAAATAAATTCGTATTTTGAACAGTGGCTTTAGCGATAAAATTAGTAGTCATTACATTATTAAAATATTCTAAATTTACAGTTAATCCTAGTTTTACTGTTTCAAGTGTATAGAAATCTATTATGTCAAAACTTGTTTCATATTTTGTATAATTATATTTAATTTCTGCTATTTTTTTATTATTTTGTGTATTATTTACTAATGAAATATTGGTTTTAAAAAATAAAGGTAAATTCAAAGAATTACTAAAATAATTAAAATCACCACCTTCAGCTCAATAATTACTATTGGGTTTAACTTCTATATTAAAAAATTTATATTTTGTCCCTATTGGTAATTCTTTTGTTCAAACAAATGTATTTTCATCAGAATTGGTTGTATAAAAAGCGGTTACTTTGGTAATTGTTGTTTCTAATTCAAAATCTTCCCTAATAAAAGCGGGGAATTGTTGATTTGTACTACTTTCTCGTTTTATTATTTTTTTTGCTTGCTCATTAGATTTTAATTCAGGTTTGAAATCAGTAACTTCAAAATTATCTTTTCCAACATATAAACTCATAACATTTAATGTTAAAACTGGCGTAACACCAATTATTAAACCACTTACTAGACTTAAAAAATTTTTCATTTAAAATCAACCTTTCTTCATCTCTTATTTCATCTTTAAGATAGTATTATCCTACCTTAAAGAATAAGAAAATTATTTTTTAAGATAAAATAATGCCAAAATACCTGGGTGAATAAAATATTTGAGGATTTAATTGATCGTTTAATTATCCTTAAACTTACGCCAAAAAAAATATTAAAGATAGCTTTTCTTATCATAAAAATAAGTTAATTTTTCTAATAAAATAAAGAATCTAATTTAAACTTAGTTTTTTGTTTTTTTAACAAATCAATGTTTTTTCACTGGTAACTGCACATTACTAATTGCGTTATTAAATTTAGTTTGATCTAATACAAAATTATTATCAATAATCTCCGCAAAACCAGCCTTTAATTGTAATATTTTAATTTTACTTGCATAATTTTCTTTTTTTAAATTAACAGCTGTTGCAACAACCTTTTTATGAGCAATAAAATATGCCACTGTTGGAATAATAATTGCTCCTCCTAAAAAGTTACCAATAAAAGCTGGTAATAAATTAAATCCCGCAAAATAACCAACTGATGAGCCTGATAAAACTTCTGTCCCGAACATTGTAGTTCCCAACATTAAGACATTCATTCAAAAAATAAATGAATTAGCAACAACGTGTTGAAATCCAGAAATACAAAATGCTAATAAAACAAAGAAAATACATAAAATTGAAGCAGTTGGGCTTTTTGAAAAATAAGTAACATATAATGTTGCAGCAACTAAAATATTACAAAAAATCCCTGACATTAGACTATTTAAAAAAGTTATTCCCATATCACTACCGGTAACTGCTTGCCCATGGGCCAAGGCCTCTCCAATTGAACCAATTTTATGTTGAATCATATTCATTGTTTGACCAGCAAAACTATTTAAATCAGTTGTTGTTTGATGACCAAAAACAGCAGCATAATAAATAATAACTGCCGCAAACAAACATCCAATAAAATTACCTAAAAAAATTAATAACAAATTACGAACAAATAATCATGGGTTGGCGTGTCCTGTCGCAGCATTAATAAAACCAACACAATGCGATGTATAAATTCCGCCACCTAAAAATGTTACTAATAACAAACCAACCGGAAAGATAATTCCAAAAATTACTTGTTTAATTCCTGTTGTTGTAATTCCTTGAATAGCATATAATGCAGCAATATACCCAATCGAAATAAATAGTCCTCCCAAAAAACCATTTAATAATGTATTAATAATTCCTGCCTTAATTTTACGATCAGACGATTCAAAAGCACCAATAATTGCTTGTTCAGAATAAGATAAATGGCCTTCTAAAACTGATACATCAACTTTTGCTAACTTATCAATTTCATTTTGATATTGCACTATTTTAATAGTATTTTTCATTGTTTTCCCCTTTATTTTTAAAATAAACTATGGTTTAGATTATACATTAAATCCTAATAATTTTGCAAATAATGTTAAGCATTCATCACGACCAATGTTTTTACTACTTGATGTTTTAATAAAATAATCGCTATCGGCAAAATTTAATTTTGTTTTAATAATTTTTTCTTGTTTCTGAATGTCGTTTTTTTTCAACTTATCTAACTTTGTTCCAATAACAACTGTTAGAATTTTAAAGTGCTTTAAATATTGGTACATCTCATAATCATCTTGGGTTGGAGAATGACGTAAATCAACTAAGAGACAAACAAATTTTAAATTATTTCGTTCAGTTAAATATTGTTCCATCATTTTTGCAAAAGCAACTTTATGTTCATCGTTCGCTCTGGCAAAACCATAACCTGGGGCATCCACAATTCGAAATTGATTATTATTAATTGTAAAAAAATTTAGCATTCTTGTTTTTCCTGGAATTTGTGAAACTTTTGCTAATTGCCGTTGATTTGTTAACATATTTAAAAAACTTGATTTTCCAACATTACTTTTTCCTAAAAAAGCAATTTCAAATAAATCATCATTAATTCATCCCATTTTATTTACAGCCGAAGTAAGATAATTGGCATTTTTAAACTTAAACATTATTTTCCCTCCAATTGGCGATTAATTTCATACATTAAAATTGTTCCTGCTTGAGCAACATTTAATGATTCTAATTTTGAACTAATCTTAATTTGAACATTATAGTCACTAATTTTTTGTAAATCAGCAGAAAGACCATGCCCTTCGTTTCCTAATACTAAAATATATTTTTCTGTTTTGTTAACCTGTCATTCTTGCAAGAAAACACTTTTTTGTTTTAAAGCAGTTGTCACAAGTTTATAGTGTTTTGCTTGTAACGCTTTAATTTCTGACAAACTAAGTTCTTTAATAATAGTACGAAAAACTGCCCCTTGGCTGGCTCGCAATACTTTATCATTAAAAATATCAACCGGATGATTATATAAAATAATATTAGTAAAATTAAAACCTAAACCGGTTCTAATTAATGTCCCTAAATTCCCGGGGTCTTGAATATTTTCTAATAATAAAATATTTTGATTGGCCTTAAAATCATTGTTACTATTCATTTTATTTAAGTCAATAACACCAATAATATTCTGACTATTTTTGCTCTGACTTAATTTTGCTAAAATAGGTTCTGAACAAATTGTTATTAAAACATTAGTAATATTTTTTAATTTTGACCTATTTGCCGCAGTTGTTAAAACTTCAACTAGTAATTCTTGTTGTAAAACTTCTTCAATAATATTTCAACCTTCAATTAATGCTAAATTTAATTCGTCACGATATTTTCTGTCTTTTAACTTCACTAATAATTTAACATGTTCATTTTGAGTTGAATTAATTTCACGATACTGCATTTGCTTGTTTTCTTTCTCTCTTAATTAACATACATAAAACCAACAAGATATTTTTTTGTTTTAGGATCATCTCATTGTTTTTTAGTTTCTCCTGTTTCCCGAATTGCCACAGCCATTGCTCGTGGCCGTTTTGGTGGGTCTTGCATTTTTCCTAATAAAACCGATAATCCGGTGCGTTTATTTTCGTGATTATTTTCTTTGTTATAATCTTCGGCATCTTTAACACCAACTTGTTTTGCCATAATTTTAATTTTATTTTTTTTATATCAACGTTGAAATTGCAAGTATTTTTCAAAAGTTCATTCCTTTTCTTCTCATGTTAAGAAAATACGATCTTTTTCTTCATCTCAACTATCTAAGTAATCACGAAAATTTGTTTGTGAGGTTGGCCCTTGTTCCATCATTTTAAAAGTTCGGTCAATTGTTTCTGCTAGAGTATCATACCCGTAACCAATAAAAGCATTACCAATTCAATGATGTTTATAAATTGGTTTGATAGGATCAATTGGTTCAGTAAAAGTAACAGCATATGACCAATATTTATCATCAGCTTTACTACGAAAAAGTTCATATCCAAATTTTTCATGCTTTATAATTACGGCATCTTTCTTAATTTTGCATACTAAATGTTTAAAGCTTTTAACAATTGCATCAATTTCAGTTGCAGTTAAAGGGGCTTTTAATTTTGGTTGTTTTGATTTTAGAATATGTTCTGCATAATATAATGGCATAATAAGTATAAACCTCTTTCTTTAAACCTTAGTAATTAACTAATTATAATTTTAACTTTTATCATTCGTTAAGTAAAGGATAATTATTAATTAATCTTTACTTCAAAGATACTTTTTAAAAATTTTAAACATAAATAAATATTACAATTTAAAAAAGAAATAACTTAATTTAATTATTTTGACAATTTAAATTCTTCTTTCTTTTTTTCTTAAAAATAATAGTTTAAACTTATTCTTAAAGTTTATTTTACTTGTGCATTTAAATAATCTTTTAAACATTTTAATGAACAAACATTAACATTATCAATTCGCATAATTTTTGATTTAAGGTTATCACATTGATAACAAACAAACGCCTTTGATTCATCTAAATGATGGGTACATGGTTTTGCTTTATGCACTCAACACTCCGTAATCCCTTCTCCTAATAGTTCAAAATCACTACCATTGTCATTGACCATTCGTGAAAAACTAACTCCTTGCGCAACATCATGACCACAAGCTGATTTAATTAAAACAGATAAAATTTCATATGAAGAATTAGCAAAAACTAAATTTGACATTTGATTTTCATAATTACAAGTTTCACAATCAACATATGGAATATTAGTTAAATGTTGGATTTTTGCTACTAAATCAGCAAATTTATCTAATCATTTATTATTACTTAAAACTTTATTATTCATCTTTTTAATCCCCCTACTTAATTGTTTTATTAAGATATTTGCGTAAGCATTCTCGTGAACAATAATTATTATTATCAAGAACTAAGTGTTCATCATCTGGGTAAAGCAATTTTTTGCAATAAACACAAGCAACATTATTACGTAAAACTTTAATATATGAATTAGTGACATCATTCATTTCATTACATTCATTACATAAATCAACATTAAATTGATCAATTGTTTCTTTTTTTACATTAACTTTATCAAAACTAAAACCAAAAAAAAGATCATAAATATTTAAATCATCAATATCTTTCTCCTGATTACAGTTATTACAATAAAACGAAGTAATTTTACCAAGTTTAATTATTTCATATAAATACCCAAATAATTTATCTTTAAACTTAATTCAATATTAGACTTCTTGCGATACCCTTTTTTATTAAAATATTATTATAAAATATAATTTATGAGGACATAAAAATATGAACAATAATAAATTTAATACTCTTAATGATAGAGAATGGTTAAGATTAACAGGAATAAAAAAATCCACTTTTAATAAAATGTTAGATATTTTAAAAGTTGCTGAAATAGAAAAATTTAAAAAAGGTGGTAAAACTAATAAATTATCATTAGAAAATAGATTATTGATGACTTTATTATATTGACGAGAATATCAGACTTATTTTCATCTTGGTAAAAGTTTTGATATTAGTGAGGCTAATTGTTATCGTAATATTAAGTGAATTGAAGATATTTTAATTAAAAACTCTGATTTTCAACAACTTGCTGGTAAAAAAGCACTAATAAATGATTATTTTAATGATAAAACTATTATTATTGATGCTACCGAAACTCCAATCCAACGCCCAAAAAAAGACAAAAACAATCTTATTCTGGTAAAAAGAAAAAACACACGATCAAAACACAAGTAATTATCGAACAAGAAACCAAAAAAATTATTGCAACAAGTTTTTCGCTCGGAAAAAAACATGATTATGCTTTATTTAAAGAATCAAAAATCCCAATTTTAAAAAATACCAAATTAATAGTTGATAGTGGTTATCAAGGAATACAAAAAAATCACAATAATGTTCTAATACCTACAAAGAAAACAAAGAAAAACCCTTTAAACAAAGAACAAAAGCAATATAATAGACTAGTTTCAAAAATGAGAATTATTATTGAAAATATTTTTGCTATTCTTAAAAAATTTAAAATTATTACAGAAAAATATCGTAATCGAAGAAAAAGATTTGGTTTAAGATTTAATTTAATTGCCTCAATTTATAATTTACAATTATTATATTTAACATAAAATATTTATTTAAAATTAAATAATTTAAATAATAAATTAATTTTTCGTTGTGGAAAAATATTAAATTTTTAAATAAAAAACATAATTAATTAAAATTATATTTTTCTATTAGTATCTTTTTTACAAATATTTGCAATTTTTTAACAAGTAATGCAAGAAGTCTATTCATAATGACGTTTAACAATATTTTCATTATTTTGCTCATTATTTTCAACAGTTGGTTTATCATAATCTTGCAAGTTTTCTAATTTCATTATTAGACTTCTTGCGATACCCTTTTTTATTAAAATATTATTATAAAATATAATTTATGAGGACATAAAAATATGAACAATAATAAATTTAATACTCTTAATGATAGAGAATGGTTAAGATTAACAGGAATAAAAAAATCCACTTTTAATAAAATGTTAGATATTTTAAAAGTTGCTGAAATAGAAAAATTTAAAAAAGGTGGTAAAACTAATAAATTATCATTAGAAAATAGATTATTGATGACTTTATTATATTGACGAGAATATCAGACTTATTTTCATCTTGGTAAAAGTTTTGATATTAGTGAGGCTAATTGTTATCGTAATATTAAGTGAATTGAAGATATTTTAATTAAAAACTCTGATTTTCAACAACTTGCTGGTAAAAAAGCACTAATAAATGATTATTTTAATGATAAAACTATTATTATTGATGCTACCGAAACTCCAATCCAACGCCCAAAAAAAGACAAAAACAATCTTATTCTGGTAAAAAGAAAAAACACACGATCAAAACACAAGTAATTATCGAACAAGAAACCAAAAAAATTATTGCAACAAGTTTTTCGCTCGGAAAAAAACATGATTATGCTTTATTTAAAGAATCAAAAATCCCAATTTTAAAAAATACCAAATTAATAGTTGATAGTGGTTATCAAGGAATACAAAAAAATCACAATAATGTTCTAATACCTACAAAGAAAACAAAGAAAAACCCTTTAAACAAAGAACAAAAGCAATATAATAGACTAGTTTCAAAAATGAGAATTATTATTGAAAATATTTTTGCTATTCTTAAAAAATTTAAAATTATTACAGAAAAATATCGTAATCGAAGAAAAAGATTTGGTTTAAGATTTAATTTAATTGCCTCAATTTATAATTTACAATTATTATATTTAACATAAAATATTTATTTAAAATTAAATAATTTAAATAATAAATTAATTTTTCGTTGTGGAAAAATATTAAATTTTTAAATAAAAAACATAATTAATTAAAATTATATTTTTCTATTAGTATCTTTTTTACAAATATTTGCAATTTTTTAACAAGTAATGCAAGAAGTCTATTATATCCTCCAAAGAATTTAATGGATTAATTATATCACAAATTAAACGGAAACAATGATGAACTTATCTGTTAAATAATGTTAAATGAGGTAACAATGACCAAACAATTTAACTGAAAAATTTCTAAAAATTCATAGTATAATTCTTATATGAAATAACTATCTTTAAGATGAAAGGAGTCAAATTTATGGCTAAAAGAATGTTATCATCACTTTTCAACATCTTGTTTTGTTGATTAAACGTAATTTTATGAATTTTTAATGTGAATCCTGTTGGGACCCTGCTTTTTGGAACTGATTGTCCAAATACGCGCAAAGGAAAATTTGTTTATGGATTATGTTCTTTGTTACAATGAATTTTAATGGCAACAATTATTGGAACAATCTTCGTCATTATTTTCTGAGCAAAAGGAGAGCCATCAATTGCTCAACGTCTTGCTAAATTAGTGTAATAATAAAAAATAAAAAGTTTTAATAAATATCCTTATAAAGATCTTTGTTAAAACTTTTTTAATTACAACAATATTACTTTGTTGTTAACAACGGAATTGCTTTTGTATAAATTTCTAACATTTTTTGTAAGTCGCTGATTTTAACATACTCATTATATGCATACATTGTTGACTCATTAATATCAAATTCAGCCCCAAAAGTAACACAGTTTGGCATTGCTTTTGCATAAGTTCCACCACCAATTGCGACTGGTTTTGCATCATGATCACCAGTAACATCACGATAAACTTGCATAATATTCTTAATCATTGGACTATCAAGTGGCATATGAATTGGTTTTTTTGAAGAAATAATCGCTAATTGTAAATGATATTTTGATAGTTCCGCTGTTAATGGTGCTTCAACATCTTTTAAATGATATGAAATTGGTACTCGCATGTTTAATGTCAAACGGGTTTTTTCAGCATTAATCTCAACAATGCCATTATTAACAATCAATAAACCGGTATCATCTTTCATTGTTGAAAAAATTTGTTTAAAATTAAAATCATTGTATAGATGTTTTTTCACAAAATTAGCAATTGGCGAGTCAGTTGTAAATTCAGCATAGGTTGCTAATGTTACTAAAGCAGCATTAATTCCTCGTTCAGGTAAACTACCATGGGATGCTTTTCCTTTCACGATTAATCAATCATCTTCAAGATCTGTTTCAATTTGTTTTTGGTCTAACTTAGTTTTAATGTCTGTAAGATAAGGTTCTTGATAACGAACAACATTAGCCACACAATTGTACGCTTCGCCACCTAATAAAACAAATTTTTGTCCCTCACCAATAATATCGGAATTAATAATTCCTTTCTCGGCATAAACAACTGGAAACTCACCATCTGGGTGGGGTATAACCTAATGCTGGAGTTCCTTCAACTGCCATATATGCTTTAATTGATGCTCAATCGGTTTCTTCTGTTAAACCAAAAATTAAACGAATACAATAATCTGGTTGATAATTATGATCTTTTAAATATTTTAAAGCATACAAATTAATAATGGTTGGTCCTTTATCATCAAATGCACCACGACCTAATAACTTTCCATCGCTAATTTGAGGTTGAAATGGTTCAAAATCTCATTTTTTAAGATCACCCGCCGGAACAACATCTAAATGCCTTAAAATTGCAAAGATTTCAGCACCCGTTCCATATTCTACATACCCATAACGATTTTCAGGGTCCTGATAAGTTTTAAAACCTAATTCTTTTGCTAAATTAACAGCATAATCTAAGACAGCTTTTGTTCCTGCTCCAAATGGGGCATTTGGTTGTGCTGCACTACGAACAGATGGAATTTTAATAACATCTTAAATTTTTACTAGTGCTTCTGAAAAATATTTTTCTTGTAATTTAATAACATCTATTTCCATTTTATTTTCCTTTCCCTTTTAAGGGCCTTGATACTCATATCATAACATAAAAATTATTCCATAATATTAACTAAAATATCATTTAAGATATTTAATCCTTGTTTTGTACAACGTAAATGATTATTTTCAAAAACCAAATTATTTTTTGCAACTTCAGCGGTAATTTTAGCTTCATAATAATTTACTGCTGCTTGTGCATCTTTGACTGTTCCTAAATTAATGCCCTCCAAAATTCGTAATCCCATCATTAAAATTTGAAAATAATAATCTGCTAATGATATTTCTGTTTTCTGCTGCGTTCAATTGGCATATTTTCGACTATTTTCTAATAAATAATAACCATCATCATTAATAAAACCAGCTGCTCCTGGTCCAAGCAATCAAAATGATTTATTAGTTCAATATCCTAAATTATGCTGTGATTTTTTATTGTTATTAGTGTAATTTGAAATTTCATAACGAACACACCCCATTTTTTTAAGAGCCGCATTAATAATTTCATCAAAGGCAATATCATAATCAGGCAATTTAACTTTCGTTTTTCCTCAGTAAGAATTTTCTTTTAAAATTAATGAATATCAACTAATATGATCAGGTTGTAATTGTTTAACCATTATTAAGTCTTGTTCAATATCAGCTGTTGTTTGGTCAAATAAGTTATAAATTAAATCAAAAGAAATATTATTAAAACCCTCCCTGCGCGCTAAATTATAACTAGTAACAATATCTGCAACACTATGATGACGATTAATTTTTTTTAATAACTGATCACTAAATGTTTGCACCCCAATTGATAACCGATTAACATGATATTTTTTTAAAAGTTGCAATTGACTTTTCATAATTCTTTCAGGATTTAATTCAATCGTATATTCAACAACTGCTGTTTGATCAATCTTTTGCAACAATTGTAATAATTTTTCTAATTGGCTATCATCCAAACTGTTGGGTGTTCCGCCTCCTAAATAAATTGTTTTTAAGTTGAATCGTGGTTGGGGCTGTGAAATTTCTGCTTCTAACGACAATAAATATTCGTCAACCATTTCATTCCGTGATTTTTTGATTTTAAAAAAATCACAATAAAAACAAATATGGTCACAAAAAGGAATATGTACATATAAATGTTCAATCATTATTAATCCTCACTTCTTTATTAATAATTATAAGATAATTTCAAATAAAAAAGAATTGTTTTCAACACAATTCTTAATTACGGTTAAATCAACGACCAAGGATTGGTTCACCACGACGTTTACGACGACGAGCAATTAACCATGGAATTGAAATTACTAGCGTTAAGATAATTAGAAAAATAATAAAAATAACTAAGCAAATGCGATTGGTTTTCTTCTTCAACGCCGCTAATTCTTCTGGTTTAACAATTTCATAACCATAATAACCAATAATATTTGCTTTACGTTTTTTTGTTAAAACAATATTAGCAATATGAATTCCTAATGTTGCAATTAAAATCGTAATTGTAATTGTAATTGCTGCTGTTAAATCATCAACAATTCCCCAACTTCAAAATCCAAATCGGAATTCTTCGCCAGAATGTTGTTGAAAACCATAAAGGATTCCTAACACAATTCCGCCAAAGAAATATGTTGGAAATGCTAATCAATTTAAAATAATACTACGAACAGTCATTTTTTTATAATTATCAATCAAGAAGTGTGGAATCGTATGATTACCACGCATTAAATGCGAGATATAATTGTTTGTTTCAATGCGAACCCGTGATAAATCAAAAATTCCGGCAAATAATAATCCTAATGAAATTAATAAAAAGGTAATTGTTAAAAATGGATGGGGAATATATTTCGCTTGAATTTCCATAATTGATGATAAACCTTGTTGATGTGAAATGAAATATAAGGCAATAAATAAACTTGTTGACATTGTGCCAAAAAGACCAAATGTAATCATAATTAGTGTTCGAACTTTTTCCGAACGAATTTCACGCGCAATTTCTAACGGAATTAATTTATTAGCATATTCACGATTAAAATGACGACGACTATGTTTTGCTGGTAATTGTGGCTGATAAGCATAACGATTATTTTCAAAACCATTTTGAAAAGGTTGACCTTCCAACTGGGCTGGTGGTAAATAATTATTATTTTGATAAAAGGCAGGTGGAGCTGGCATTGCATTTGCCATCATTTGGTTTCCATCAAAATATGGTTGTGGATTTACATTAGGATAATAGTTTTTGCCATCATAAGATAATTCGGACTGGTTAAATTGTTCGTTAAACTGTAACTGACTATATGGATTAACAACACGACGTTGGTAAGGACGACGATATTGATTTACATAAACATGATCATCATTAAAATAACCATCACGATTATTTTGATAATTCATTGCTTCTGGATACGAATACCCACCATAATTCTGTTGACCTGCTAAATATTGATCTTGCATTGAATTTGATGTTGGTTGATGAATTCGCCGTGGTAAAATTTGTGGTTGCACTGGACGAGAATAATTATTAGCGGCATCATGATTATAATAAGGTTCAACATAACCTGGCGGTGTTGATGGTGCTACTGCTGGTGCTGTAATTAACTCACGTTCTTCATCAATATACTGTCTTTCATTATTTGTATAATAATTATATTGGTTATTTAAATTCATTCGTGCCGGACGAATTGTATTGTGATTTTGATATAACATTTCGGTATTATTTAATTGATTTTGTTTATATGTTTCATTGGGACGGAAGTACTGATCTTGTGGCCATTGATTTTGCGCAATACCATTATTATTTATTTGTTGATGAGAAAAATTTGGGTCATTTTGGTTCAATAATTCGGGATTAAAATTATCACCATAACCATTACCTGTTTGCATTTGTGACTGTTTATCATGTTCTTTATCTTTAGTCATAAAAGATTTTACTGTATTAAAAAAACCCATACTTTGTTTCACCTACCCTACTTGTGAAAATTAATTTATTTAAAAAAAGAACTATCTAGTTTTTATCACCCGTTTTTCTAGCTAGCATAATTTCTTGTTCAAAATACTCAATTTTTTCCTTAAAACTTGTTTCTTCTTTTAATTTCATCATATTTGTTCAATTTTGATTATTCTTTTTACTTCGAAATAAAGAAAAAGTAATAATAAAATAAATAAATAATAATAGCGTTGCGAACCCTAGTAGAAATCCAACTAACCCAATTATTGGAATTTCTAAATCTAAGATTTTGATACTAATAGCCAAGATTCCTCCCATATAAACACCACACTATCTAAAAGCATTATACTATAATTTTTAAATTTTTACAAAAAATATTTTTTTATTTTAATCCATCTTCTAACGACGTTAGAATCACTTTTTTAAGTGTTTTTTGGTTCTCATATGTTAAAGTTAAGGTATCAACAAAATGTAATTGATTTATTTTACGATAAATTTTTCCAACCGTTGCCGCTAATTTTAGTAACTTTGGATCTTTATCAATAGACTTCTTGCATTACTTGTTAAAAAATTGCAAATATTTGTAAAAAAGATACTAATAGAAAAATATAATTTTAATTAATTATGTTTTTTATTTAAAAATTTAATATTTTTCCACAACGAAAAATTAATTTATTATTTAAATTATTTAATTTTAAATAAATATTTTATGTTAAATATAATAATTGTAAATTATAAATTGAGGCAATTAAATTAAATCTTAAACCAAATCTTTTTCTTCGATTACGATATTTTTCTGTAATAATTTTAAATTTTTTAAGAATAGCAAAAATATTTTCAATAATAATTCTCATTTTTGAAACTAGTCTATTATATTGCTTTTGTTCTTTGTTTAAAGGGTTTTTCTTTGTTTTCTTTGTAGGTATTAGAACATTATTGTGATTTTTTTGTATTCCTTGATAACCACTATCAACTATTAATTTGGTATTTTTTAAAATTGGGATTTTTGATTCTTTAAATAAAGCATAATCATGTTTTTTTCCGAGCGAAAAACTTGTTGCAATAATTTTTTTGGTTTCTTGTTCGATAATTACTTGTGTTTTGATCGTGTGTTTTTTCTTTTTACCAGAATAAGATTGTTTTTGTCTTTTTTTGGGCGTTGGATTGGAGTTTCGGTAGCATCAATAATAATAGTTTTATCATTAAAATAATCATTTATTAGTGCTTTTTTACCAGCAAGTTGTTGAAAATCAGAGTTTTTAATTAAAATATCTTCAATTCACTTAATATTACGATAACAATTAGCCTCACTAATATCAAAACTTTTACCAAGATGAAAATAAGTCTGATATTCTCTTCAATATAATAAAGTCATCAATAATCTATTTTCTAATGATAATTTATTAGTTTTACCACCTTTTTTAAATTTTTCTATTTCAGCAACTTTTAAAATATCTAACATTTTATTAAAAGTGGATTTTTTTATTCCTGTTAATCTTAACCATTCTCTATCATTAAGAGTATTAAATTTATTATTGTTCATATTTTTATGTCCTCATAAATTATATTTTATAATAATATTTTAATAAAAAGGGGTATCGCAAGAAGTCTAATGTAATTAATAATTTTGCTATCAATTCATTTTGTTTTTTCAACACCCAATCAATTAGCATTTGTGCTTGATGATTGATCAGTATTAATTCAACATTTATTAGTTGCTTTCTTAGCATCTCATATTTTACTATCTGTTTGATAACCACATGTTGGTGAATAAATATTTATTAAAGCATCTTCTGTTGCTTGAGCAATATTTAATAAGCCACTCGTAATAATATATTGATCACCATAAATCTCTGCCTGGGCTGTATCAACACCAACTACTTTTGCCTTTGCTTCATTATATTTAATTCGATCAATTGTATCTTGCGTTTGTGGTCCTGCAACCGGAAAAATAACATTCGCCTGTTTACTAATTAAGTAGTCTGAGATAACTTTACCATCCCCCTGATTAAATGATTGCGAAAACCATGATTCGTTTTTATTTAATACTGTTTGTACTTTATTAATTGGTTGTAATCCCTTCAATGTTGGACTAATTCCTTGTAAGAGAGTTAAAATATCTTGTTTTAAGTGATGTAAGTTAGGATAAAGACTATTGTTATTAATTATTTCATTAAAAATATCCGCTGATAATAAAAAGCCTCATAAGTAATTTGAAACCCCAATTGGATTATCCATCCCACCATAAGTTCCAATCCCTAATTGACCATTAAATTGTGTTTGATGCAAATTAAGTCACATTGCTGTTACAAGTCCCGCTAAAAAACCAGCAATTTCTTTTTGAAATAAAATTCCAACAACATTATCTACTCACGATTCTTTTTGATCCATATTCTTATGAATATTTTGACCACTACCATCAATAAAAATGATATTATTTGCTAATGTCGCCGCTCAACCAATGGTATTACCATGAATAAAACCTGGTAAAATTAATGTTTTTGCACCAGCAATACTTGCTGTAATATAAGCTGTTTTAAACTCCGCTGGGGTTAATCCTACTGGTTCAAAGTAACTGGCACGGATGTTACTATCTTGTCAATTTGATGAAACTGACTGTTCGGAATGTGTGACAAGATATCGACTAGCTCCTTCTCACGCTGATTGATTAAAAGACTTATCATTAATAGTACTACTACTAATAACTCAAATATTACTCATATATTGGTGTTTTTTTAAACAAGCTGTTAAAAAACTAGTTAAAGGAATAACTATTTGTAACGCCATTATAAACTTCATTAGTTTTTTCATTATACACTCCTTTTTAAATAAGTTAAAAATAATAAAAAACATTGCTTCTTAAACCAAGGAATAATTAATTATTATGTTAACTTTTATTTTTTTCATCTGCCCCAATTGCCATATTTGACTTTACCCGACTAATAAAGCTTTCACGTAGCAATAAGTTAATTTTAGGAACTAATAATCGTAAATGATTGCGATATTCCGCTAAAATTAGGTCTGAGGTATAATAAAATATTAACAGAATAATTAATACAATTGATGCACAAATTGTAAAAATTATTGTTGTAATGTTATCAATTTGACCAGCAAAATTATCAACTGGAATATAGTTTTGCCCGGGAACAACATAATTACTAAATATTCCAATTTGTTTGTCACGAACAAAGTCATCAAAGAATTTTGTAATAAATTCAACACCAAATCACAATAATTGGAATTGAGCAACAACGGGACGATTAGTTGGTGAACGATATTTTCACTCACAAGTCATTGCAAATAAAATACTAAAACACATTGAATAAGCTAAACCATTAATTATTTGTAAAAATAAGTATGCATCAGGAGAGTGGTTAAAAGCAGCAACACTAAAGAACAAGAATCATAATAACAACCCTAAACTAAAACAATATTTAACACCGATTTTATTATAAAGTAAATGACATGCTAAATAAGCCCCAAAAAATTGCGGAATTAAAAATAACTGTTCATTCAAACGAACAAATTGGTTAACTTTTAAAACATCATGGTATTTTTCCCAAGTCCGCTGTCCCAATAATCAAATATAAATATTTGATTGGGAGATTTCTTTTAAGGCAATAATTAAAATAAACATAAAAAAGATAATTAAAACTTTTTTTCATTTAAATGGTTCAAACATTTTTTGTTGTTCAACGGTAAACGGCTGCGAAGTAAATTCTTTATGTGAAAAGAACGAATATAACATTGCGGCAATCCCAATCGCACAAACCGCAATTGCCCCAATTATTACAACTTGTAAATGATTGGATAAATCGCTCCCTCTTGTTGTCACCAAATTATTAAATTCACTACCAAAAATAAGGGCAAAAGTCATTAATGGGGCAATTAAACTAACCATTTTAAAAGGAAAAAACTTACGACCATAGACTTCATTATATGACAGAAAATAACTAGCTTTACTAATGATTCCAAACCCTAAAAAAATCGCCGCAATAATTAAAGTTGGTAGCGACGGATAAGCCATTAAAATAATAATCCCTAGTGCGGAACCAGCGAAAATCCCATATTGCGCAAAATGTCACCCAACACGAGAAAAAACCTTATGTAAGAAAACATAAGGAATCATTGCTAAAAATGCATAAAATGACAGCAATGTAACGGCAATTAACGCAACCCCTTCAAAATTATTGATTGAAGCAGCAAAAAATAAATTTCTAAATTCTAAATTATCACCAATAATGGCTGATAACGCAAATCAATATAAAAAAGTTTGAACGAAAAATGCCTTTTGACTAGCATGTTTAATTTTAATGTTTTTCGCTAAAATTAAAATATAAAGAACAAATAACAATAATAACATTAATGGATTAAATATAAAAACATCTCAATTATTCTTTAACATGCTTGGCCCCTCTTTCTTCTATGATAAATTATAGCACAACTTAATTTACATCTGTTCAATAACATTAACCCCTAATAAGTTAAAGGCATTTGCTAAGATTTGATAAATTACTTTAATAAAAACTAAACGTTGTTTTGTTAATTCTAAGTTATCTAAATTAATAACTTTTGATTCATTATAATACGAATGGAATTGCCGTGCAATATTTTGTAAATAATCACAAATTAGATGCGGTTGACGTAACTTTGCGGCTCCTTCAATACAACGATTAAACAAATCAATATCATTTAAAAGATCTAATTCTTTTTGGGAAGTTAATAACTCAAAGGTTTTGACATCATCAACCTTAATATCATTAACTTTAGCTTGTTGTAAAACACTATTGCAACGTGCTGTTGCATATTGGGCATAATAAACTGGGTTTTTTGATGAATGCTCTTTTAAAACACCAATATCTAAATCCATATGACTTTGGGCACTCTTTGAAACTAACATATAACGAATCGGGTCAACCCCAATTTCTTCAATTAAATCAATTAATCAAACTGCTGTTCCTTTTCGTTTACTCATTTTATATTCAGCACCATCTTTAATTAAACGGACCATTTGAATCATATCAATATCTAAAATATCTTTTTTATAACCTAATAACTGTAAACCAACTAGCATTCGGATAATGTACCCATGGTGGTCACCACCTCAAAAATTAACTAATTTATCAGCTTTTGACCGCATTAAGCGTTCATTATGGGAAGCTAAATCTGGTGTAATATATGTTAAATCGCCATTTGATTTAACTAAAACACGATCTTTATCATCACCAAAATCAGTTGTTTTTAATCATAATGCACCATCAAGCTTATATGTTTTATTTAGTTTCGCATATTGTGCTAATGTACTTTGAATTTTACCACCTTCATACATTGATGCTTCTGAAGAATAGTGTTCGATTTCAACACGAAATAATTTTAATTGTTCCTTAATAATATCTAAAAATAAATCAACTGACTTCTTACGAAACATTTCGTGCACTTCTGGATCACTAAGTTTATAATCCTCATCAAAAGTTACATCAATAAATTTATCTTGATACTTATCAACAAAATATTGTGCTACCTCATCATACATATCCCCGCGATATGCTTCTGGTGGTAGTTCTGTTTTTTTCCCTAATAAATTTAGATAACTTACAAAAACAGTTACTGCAAGATTATTAATTTGATTACCTGCATCATTAACATAATATTCAGTTTGCACTTTATACCCAGCGGCACGTAAAATCCGAGCAACACTATCACCAATTGCACCGTTTCGGGCATGCCCAATATGTAAAAAACCAGTAGGATTTGCTGATACAATTTCTAAATTATAAATAAAGTTTTTGGGGGCTGAATGACCATATTTTGTTTGTAATTTTAAAACATCACTAATAACGTGCTGTAATTGTTCATCAGCTAATGTAAAATTAATAAATCCTGCCCCAGCAATTTCAATTTTTTTAAAATACGGTTTATTATTTTTTTCAATAAAGGCAATAATTTCTGCAGCAATTTTGTTTGGCGCTTTTTTTAAATCCTTAGCTAATAATAAAGTTAGATTTGTTGATAAGTGCCCAAACCCTTCTTGCCGTGGTTTTTCAACCATCACTTCTTTTGTTAAATTGTGGACCTTTAAATATTGCTGTAAAAGTTCTTCAATCAGTTTAACGTTCGTATTCATAACTCCGCTTCCTTTCTTATTCTTATATATATTTTACATACTTTTTATAATTACTTATCTTTTTTTCGAATTTTACAATAATAGACTTCTTGCGATACCCTTTTTTATTAAAATATTATTATAAAATATAATTTATGAGGACATAAAAATATGAACAATAATAAATTTAATACTCTTAATGATAGAGAATGGTTAAGATTAACAGGAATAAAAAAATCCACTTTTAATAAAATGTTAGATATTTTAAAAGTTGCTGAAATAGAAAAATTTAAAAAAGGTGGTAAAACTAATAAATTATCATTAGAAAATAGATTATTGATGACTTTATTATATTGACGAGAATATCAGACTTATTTTCATCTTGGTAAAAGTTTTGATATTAGTGAGGCTAATTGTTATCGTAATATTAAGTGAATTGAAGATATTTTAATTAAAAACTCTGATTTTCAACAACTTGCTGGTAAAAAAGCACTAATAAATGATTATTTTAATGATAAAACTATTATTATTGATGCTACCGAAACTCCAATCCAACGCCCAAAAAAAGACAAAAACAATCTTATTCTGGTAAAAAGAAAAAACACACGATCAAAAAACAAGTAATTATCGAACAAGAAACCAAAAAAATTATTGCAACAAGTTTTTCGCTCGGAAAAAAACATGATTATGCTTTATTTAAAGAATCAAAAATCCCAATTTTAAAAAATACCAAATTAATAGTTGATAGTGGTTATCAAGGAATACAAAAAAATCACAATAATGTTCTAATACCTACAAAGAAAACAAAGAAAAACCCTTTAAACAAAGAACAAAAGCAATATAATAGACTAGTTTCAAAAATGAGAATTATTATTGAAAATATTTTTGCTATTCTTAAAAAATTTAAATTATTACAGAAAAATATCGTAATCGAAGAAAAAGATTTGGTTTAAGATTTAATTTAATTGCCTCAATTTATAATTTACAATTTTAAAATTAAATAATTTAAATAATAAATTAATTTTTCGTTGTGGAAAAATATTAAATTTTTAAATAAAAAACATAATTAATTAAAATTATATTTTTCTATTAGTATCTTTTTTACAAATATTTGCAATTTTTTAACAAGTAATGCAAGAAGTCTAATAAAATCCATCAGTATTGTTTTCATACCCAAAAGTTTGCTCAGTTGCAATTATTTCAAGATCATTATATTTTGCTAAAAAATTCCTAATTTGGAGGTTGTTTTCATATACTTCAAATGTACAAGTAGAGTAAACTAAAATACCTCCTGGCTTTAATAATTCATAGGCTTTCTCTAACAATTGTTCTTGGATTTCGACCAAATTAGCTAACTTCTCATTTGTAAAAGAATGATATTTGATTTCCGGTTTTCGTTTAATGACACCAAGACCACTACATGGTGCGTCACATAAAATTTTATCATATTTAACTGATGCAGTAATTTTTCTAGCATCTAATAAATGGGGATAAATATTTGTAATTCCCAGTCGTTTTGCATTAGTCTTAATTAAATTAAGTTTTCTTTCACTAATATCACATGCATCGATAATACCCTTATTATTCATTAACTGACTTAAATGGGTTGTTTTACCACCAGGAGCACTACACATATCTAAAACACGATCAGTTTCTTGCGGATCTAATACTTCGGCAATTCGCATACTCATTTCATCTTGAATAAAAATTAAGCCCTCTTCAAACATTTCTGAATTAATAACTGGTTTTTCGGCAATAACACCAACCGGAGAAACGACACTTTTTGTTAAATTATAACCAGCATACTTTGTTAATAATTCATCCTGTGTAATTTTTAAAGTATTGACACGAAAAGCAATCTTTGGAATTGTTAAATTATCTTCCATTACTTTTCGGGCAACTTCTTCGTTATATTCATTCCGAAGAATTAAATATAATGACAAAGGAAAAATATATTTAATACTTAACTTTTTTGTTTCATCAGTAAGTTTAATTTCAAAAATATCTTCCTTACTTTCAAAAATCTTTTTTAAAGTAGCATTAACAAACCCGGCATATTTTGGATTAAGTTTTTTGCCAATATTAACTGCTTCGTTAACAATAGCATAATTTGGAATGCGGTCTAAAAAACGAAATTGATAAATGCTCATTCATAAAATTACTTGGAGTTTTTGATTAGTTTTTCTATTATCAATAAATTGATTAGCAATATATTCTAAATATAATTTGTTTTTAAGAGTGCCATAAACAATTCGATAAGCTAAGGTTTTATCCTGGTCAGTAAAACTGGCATTTAGTTCAATTGTTTTTGCTAATAAATGATTACTAAATTTATTCTTTGCAAAAACTTTTCACAGAATATCTCAGGCTAATTCTCTTGCTCGCATACCTTAACCACCTTTAGTTAACTTATATACGATTAGCAATTTCTTGCTCTAAAATTGTTTTAATTTCTGCCACTGCTTGTTCAACGGTATTATTCACAACAACATAATTATAGTTACTTTGTAACGGAAGTTCATCAGCTGCTTTTGCTAACCGGGCTTGAAGAACAGATTCCGGTTCACTTTTTCGACCCCGAATTCGGCTCTCTAATTCTTCTAAACTTGGTGGAATTAAAAAAATTGAAACTGCATCAGTAATTTTTTCTAATACTTGTGTTGCTCCTTGAACTTCAATTTCTAATAAAACATTCTTTCCCTTTTCAATTTGTTCAAGACAATATGATTTTGGGGTCCCATAATAATTCCCAACAAATTCTGCATATTCTAATAACTCATCATTTTTAATTACATTTTCAAAGGTTGGCCGATCAACAAAGAAATAATTTAAGCCCTCAATTTCATCTGACCTCTTTTCCCTTGTTGTCATTGAAACTGAATAAGCTAAATTTAATTCTTCATACTTGAACAACTCCTGACAAATTGTTCCTTTGCCAACGCCTGATGGACCAGAGAAGATAATTAAAAAACCCTTTTTTTGCACACTAATTTTCTCCTTTTTCTAAACGTAGTATATATAAATACTTTTTTTTATATTTTTTGTAACGTAACATTACTAAGTCAAATTGAACAAATGATAGTTCTTGATTTGATTCACAAACTATTATTCCATAGTTATTTATAATATTGTTTTTCAATATTATAGTAATAATATCATAATAATATTCAATTTGTTTAAAAGGTGGATCCAAAAATAAAATATCAATTGTGATATGGTTTTGAATTATTCAATTTAATAACACATTATAATCATAATTTAACACTTTTCCATTCGTAATTTTTAAGTTTTGAAGATTAGTTGTAATTATTTGGTAAGCACCTTGATGAAAATCATTAAAATAACATTGCTGTAAACCACGTGATAACCCTTCAATTCCTAGTTGACCACTACCAGCAAAAATATCTAAACCAGTTTTATTTTCATAAATAAAATAATTATCTAAAATATTAAACATATCCTCTTTTACCCGGGCTGTCATGGGTCGTGTATTCATCCCCTCTAATGTCTTAATTTGATAACCCTTATATTTTCCCCTAATTACACGCATCGTTTTAGTCCCTTTTCTATCTTTTTTAAATTATACTAAATTTTTTTAATAATTATGGGATATGTTATAATTTTTTAAGAGGTGATTTTTAGTGTTACAAAATGAAATTCCAAGTAAAGACTGATTAGTATTTGATGATACACCATCAATTCGACAATCATCAAGTGATGTTTCATTCCCATTATCGCCTGAAAATGAACTTGTTATGCAAAAACTAATTGATTTTGTCCGATATTCACAAGATCCACAAAAAAATGATAAACAAACCATTAGACCTGCCGTTGGCCTTGCCTCCCCACAAATTGGTCATAATATTAAGATGTATTATATTAGAATCGAAGATACTGATGATGAAACTGGAACCAAAAAAATAACTGAGCATGCCATGATTAATCCAAAAATTAGTGGCAAAAGTAGCCAATTAGCTTGTATTGAAGAAGGAGAAGGTTGTTTAAGTGTTGATGGTGATAAAGAAGGTTTTGTTCCCCGTAGTTTTCGGATTATCATTGAAGGATATGACTATCTAAAACAACAAAAGGTAACAATTACCGTTCGAAGTTATGAAGCAATTGTTTTTCAACATGAACAAGAACATTTAGAAGGTAAATTATATTATGACTTAATTAATAAAAAGAATCCTTGATTAAAAAATTCTGATTGGATTATTTTATAAATTTAATAACTTTTAACTTTTTTAAGAAAAAGTATTTTTTTGTAAACTTATTAATCTTTGTGTTATAATTTTTTGGATACTAGGAAATTAACTTTTTTTCTTTTTAATAATATTAAATAATAAATTTAATAAAGAAAAAACTATGAATTTTTAGAATTATGAGGTGATAATTTCAATGAATGAAGAAAACAAAGAAATAAATAAAATTAGTAAACCAGCAACTACAAAACCAGCTAGTATAGTACCAAAAACAACAACACAAAATATTATTAAAAATAAGTTTCCAACAAAAGTCTTTGCCCTAGGAGGGTTAGAAGAAGTTGGTAAAAATACATACTGTATTGAACATGATGAAGAACTAATTATGCTTGATGCAGGAGTTAAATTTCCTAGTTCAACAATGCTTGGAGTAGATGCTGTTATTCCAAATTACAATTATTTGAAAGAAAATCAACGAAAAATAAAAGCCCTATTTATTACCCACGGGCATGAAGACCATATTGGGGGAATTCCATACTTATTAAGAGAAGTAACAATTCCAATCATTTATGCTCCTCGACTAGCTGCTGCTTTAATTCGTGACCGATTAAAAGAAGCAAAGTTAGAACAAACTACTATTGTCAAAGAAGTTGACAATATGAGTGTTATTAAAACAAAAAACTTTAAGATTAACTTTTTTGCTGTTAACCATAGTATTCCTGATGCTTTTGGCATTTCAGTTATGACACCAAATGGAAAAGTCGTATCAACAGGAGACTATAAATTTGACTGAACACCATTAGGACATCGTTCAGATATTGAACGAATGGCAAATATGGGCCAAGAAGGTGTTATGTTACTAATGGCTGACAGTACAAATGCCGAAGTTGAGGGATATACTCAAACTGAAACAAAAATTATTAAAAATATTGCAGAATTATTCGTAAAAGCAAAAGGACGAATCCTAATTTCAACATTTGCTTCAAATGTTCACCGGATTCAACACATTGTTGAAATTGCGAATAAATATGGTCGTAAAATTTTAGTTTTCGGGAGAAGTTTAGATCGAATTATTAAAATTATCCGACAAATGGGACACTTAAAAATTTCTGATAAAGCCTTTATTAAAGCTAATGATGCTAAAAACTATACGGATAACGAAATTTTAATTATTTGTACTGGAAGCCAAGGAGAACCAATGGCTGCTTTATCACGAATTGCAAATAATCAACATCAACATATTTCAATTGTTCCTGGTGATACTGTTATTTTCTCATCATCGCCAATTCCCGGTAACCAAGCTGATGTTGAACGTGTTATTAATAAACTAGTTCGTGCTGGCGCAATTGTTCAAGAAAATAGTCCGTTAAATCAAATCCATACCTCAGGACATGCTTCACAAGAAGAACAAAAACTATTATTTACATTATTAAAACCAAAATATTTTATGCCAATGCATGGGGATTATCGTATGTTACGTCAACACGGTGAAACCGCAAGTAGTGTTAATGTCCCAAAAGAAAACGTCTTTATTTGTGCCAATGGTGATCAAATTGAAATGTTGAATGGGACAGCTGCCATCGGAAAACGAATTGAAGCTGAAGCAGTGTATGTGGATGGAAAAGACTTATCTGGACAAACAACTGCCGTTGTTCGTGATCGTGAGATTTTGTCAAAAGATGGTTTAATTGCTGTTGTTATTTCAATTGATTCACAAAATAACCAGTTATTAACCCCTCCTCGTATTATTTCACGAGGAAGTTTCTATGTTAAAGAATCAGGAAATATTATTAATGAATCAATTCGCTTAGCAACCGAAGCAGTTAATGAAGTTTTAAAAACACAAAAACCAACCTTTGGTGCTCTTAAAAATGCAATCAAACAATCATTATCGCCGTTTATTTACCGTTATAAACGTCGTAATCCGCTAATTATTCCTGTCATTTTAAATAAAAAATAAAAGAATATTTTAATTATTCTTTTTTATTTTATAAAATGACATATAATTTTAATTAATACTAAGAAAGGATATTATTAACTATGAATAATTAACAAATTGAATTATTATGAACTAACTTAAAAAAACAAGACAACAAAGTGATAATTCCCTTAACAAAATTTCATAGGTATCAACAAACAACTGATAAAGGAACTATTTTAGCGCTTTTTAACGAAGCTGGCCACCCTATTGAACAAAATTAAATGGAATTGGTTTTGTCGCCTTTGATCATACTGTTTTTTATGCCCTTGGTGGGGGTCAAATCTCCGATACTGGTATTTTAATGAAAGATACACATACAATTAGCGTTTTTGATCTTAATAAACAAATTTATAAAAAAGTATATCTTCATCTTGTTGATACACAAGGAACAACAATTAAGCTTAATGATACTTTAGAACAAAAAATTGACCAAGAACGACGCATTAAACTTACTAAAAACCATACAGCACAGCATCTTCTGTCATATATTATTGAGCAAATTTTAAATTATGGTGAAATGACAGATTCAGTTCAAATTAAAACGGATTATGCTTTATTGGCAATGAATAAAGTTGATAATTGATTAGATATTATTTTAACAGCACGAGAAAAAATTATTAATGATTTAATTAAACATGATATTGCTAAAATTGAACATCAAATGCCAATTGCCGAGGCAATAAAATTAAAAATTGCTCATCCAAATTTTGAATATGACCCAATTGTCCGCGTTGTTGAATTCCCTACAGCAACAATTGATTTATGTGGTGGAACCCATGTTAATAATTTACAAGAAATTGATTTTTTTGAAATTTGAGATTGTTGAATTGATAAAAAGAAAGTTAGAATTCAATTTTCAACCAATAAAGCAACAACACAAGCATATTTTACGAACTGAATTAACCAAAAAAGAACCGCATTAGAACAAAGCGTCAAAAAAATTAGTGGTTATGATCCAACTTTTACTTTTATCATTCCTAATTTTTCGGTTCCAACAACTTTGATTGAAAAAAATAATTTAAACCTTAATATTGAAAAATTAGAAAAAGACTTAAATGAAACAGCAAAAGTGAAATATAAACAACTATTACAAATTATTGAAGAAACCACTTTTCCATTTAAAACAATTCCTATTAACGATAATTTAACAGTGCAAGAAATTATTATTAATGATGAAAAAATAACCCTTGAATTAGTTCGTAATAAATTAAATAAATACTTACAAGAACATCAAAATACCCTAATTATTTTTATTAATACAAGGTTAAAGTATGGTTTTATTAGTTTTACGAAAAAAAATCAAACTGAATTTAATCTTAATAATTTCTTACAAACAAATAAAGAACAATTTAAAGTTACCGGTGGTGGAACCCCATTCTTTATTAGTTTTACATATCAAAATGAAATTAATTTATTTTTAGAACAATTATTAACTACTCTAAAAAAATAAAAAGACCAAGAAGGTCTTTTTATTTTATCTAGTTAGAAAACTTGGTGCGGCAATAATTAAAATAGTACTAATACAATTTAAACCACTATGAGCAATAATATTATAAGTTACATTGCCATTAACAACAATGAACAACATCCCTAATGCTAGTGCTGCGCCTAAATAACCAAGAAGGTGTTCTCAATCACCAGTTGCCGTAACATGCATTCCAGCAAAGAAAATTATTGAAGCAGCAAAAGCAATTCATTTATTTCCTGTTAAACTAAAAATTCCATGCCGACAAGCTAACTCTTCAATAATTGGGGCAACAAAAACCGTATAAATCGATAAAATAACAATATTTCACCACTTATCAATCCCTTTAATTAAACTATTTTGATTATTTGATGCAGTTGGAGTTATTAATGATTTTAAATAACCAAAAGTAAGATTAAAAAGAAAAACCACAACAATTGCAATTGCACTAACTAGCAATAAACGTTTATAGTCTTGTTTAAAAGTTAATTTAATTTTTTTAAAAATAAATGGCGAAGTTTTGTAAGTAATAAAAATCGTCACCAACGCAGCAATTAAACTTGTTAATAAATTAATTGTTGTTAACGCAGCAGCAGATGGTTGAAATAAATTAGCAATAATACCAATTATTAAACCAACCATATTAGGAATAAAATAAAAATAATAAAATACAATTGCCCCAGAACGCATAATTTCGTTTTGAGCACGACTAATAACAAAATAAGAACCAATAGCAACAATAATTAAACTAACAAAATTCATCCCAACTAATGAATATTGATCATGCGCAAATAAATAAGAAATTAAAATACTAATAAAAAATGGAGCAAAGATTGCTGTTCCGATAAAAATATAACCAGTATTACGAACATTCACCAGTTTAAAATCAAATGGTGCTGCACGGTCAACTAAGGTTGGTTTTAATTCATATCATGGTCTTTTAAAATTATTATAAACATTTTCATTATCATTCATCTTTAATACTCCTTTAAACCCTATTTGTTAATTATATACCGATTATAACTAAAATATTGTTAAAATTACGAATTCTTTCATAAAAAAGATATTAGATAATATCTTCTGATTTAACAATTAATGATGGTTGTGTCATTTCAACCGGAATTTTCTCATCCAACAATTCTAAAATGGTTGGTGCAATATCAGCAATCGCTGGGTCTTTATCACGTAATTTTAATCCTGCTTTAGTGATAATAATTGGAACTAATTGGGAAGTATGTTTTTTATTTGGTCCCCCAGTTTCATCAATCATAACTTCAGCATTACCATGATCAGCTGTAATAATCATAATTCCATTAACTTTCTGCATTGCTTGATAAATTTTACCAAGACAATCATCAATTGTTTTTACTGCTGCAATCGCTGCTGGTAAAATTCCAGTATGACCAACCATATCACAATTGGCAAAATTTAAAATAATAACATCAAATTCATTACGTTCAAGTTCAGCAATCAATTTATTAGTAATCTCATATGATGACATTTCTGGTTTTAAATCATATGTTGCAATTTTTGGTGATGGAATCAAATCAGCTGAAGCACCTGGTAATGTAATTTCAGCTTGAGTTGCTAACCCATTTTTAAAATAGTCTTTTCCTCCGTCAAAGAAAAACGTCACATGCGCAATTTTTTCTGTTTCAGCAATTCGCAACTGACGATAACCCTTTTTGCTTAACCATTCTCCCAAGCCATTAACAACTTCAATTGGTTGAAAAGCAACATGTTTTGACCCAACTGTTTCAGCATATTCCATCATTGACACAAAATAAATGTCATTTAATTTTGGCACAAAATAACTTTCTGCTTCATTAACAGGAAAATTAGCATTTGTTAATGCTGAAGCAATCGCAATTGCCCGGTCAGGACGAAAGTTAGCAAAAAATACGCCGTCGCCTGCTTTAATGTATCCTTGTGGGGTATTGATATTATAAGCTGGCATTAAAAACTCATCATTACGACCAGCCGCATATTCTTGATCAATATAGGCTAACGGGTCACTAAACTCAGCTCCTTTTCGTGAAACTAAAACATCATATGCAACTTGCACCCGGTCATATTTTTTATCACGATCCATTGCATAATAACGACCCCCAATTGTAGCAATCACCCCTACTTTTAAAACTGCTTGTAAAGCGTTAAATTGTTCAATATATGTTTTAATACATTCTGGTTTAGTATCACGACCATCACCAAATAAATGTAAATAAATTTCCTTAACACCCTCTTTTGCTGCTAATTGATACGCGGCAAAGATATAGTTAAGATGGGAATGAACACCACCATCAGAAAACAATCCCATTATATGAAAAGCACTATTATTTTGTTTTGCAAAATTAATTGCGGCTAAGATTTCTGGATTTTGATTAAAAGTTTCATCCTTAATAGATTTATTAATTAATGTTAATGACTCATATTTAATTCGACCAGCGCCCAAATGAATATGACCAACTTCTGAATTTCCCATTTGCCCAGCTGGTAACCCAACTCATTCTCCCGATGCATGAGCAGCTACTCAAGGGTATTTTGCTTTTAACATTTCAACATTTGTCATATGTGCTTGTGTAACAGCGTTTCCTTTTGAATCAGGGGCAATTCCTCATCCATCAAGAATTGCTAATAAAATTGGTTGTTTAGCTTTCATCTTAATATTTCTCCTCTTTTTCTTTTTCCTCAACAATTATATAATTATTTTTTACTATTGAGAATATATTTTTCAATCATTTTTGCAACGCCGCCTTCTTCAACATTACTAGTAATATCTTTTGCGATTGCTTTAATTTGATCCTACCCATTATTCATTGCAATTCCTAACCCAACATTTTTTATCATTCAATAATCGTTCATACTGTCACCAATTGCCATCATTTCTGATAGGGCAATCCCCCACTGTTGTGAAATTCATTTTAAACCTGCTAATTTACTAATTCCAGGAGCATTTACTTCAGCGGTATGGGAAGCATCAATTGCAATTTCAATGTTTTCAGCACGTGCTAAAGTAATAAATTCATCCGTTTCCTGGACATTCATTATAATACATTTGTAAGCAGTATTTTTCACTTCCGATAAACTATCATATTGAATAAATTCACCATGAAAGAAAGTTAATTCTAGGTTATTTTCGGCAATAGGATCAAAATTAACAACTACTTTTGTTAAATCATCAATATAACATCATATTTTTTTGTGATATTTTGTTGCTAATTGAAATAAAAAGTTAACTTGCAGGATAGACAACGTTTGTTGATGCACAATCTTGTTTGTTTTAATATCATAAATACAAGCGCAGTTCCATCCATATCTAATGCGATTAATTTAATATTTCTCATAATTTCCTACTTTCTATTAAAAATTCCATAATTATATTGTAAAAGAAAAAACCATATTTTTAAATATGGTTTATGAATTTAAATAATAAGTAGTTGGTGATATTGATTTATTATCTGACATTAATGCTCCCGCGCTTTTACTAACAGTTAGGTTTGTTCCTAATAATCAATCTTTAATTTCGGTGCGAAAACCATAAATAGCTCCAACACAATCACCTAAAATTGCTAACATTATTAAAACACTAACGAAGACTGTTAATCAAGGACGTGATTTTTTTGTACAATTTTTACATTGACATTGTGTTCCATCATTTTCAATATTAGTATTTAATTTTCGATTTTTTTTACGACTTCCTTTGCCATTTTCATCTTCAAATAAATCGGTTGGTAAGGATGCTGCAATATTCATATTTTTACCAAGACCCACCTTAATATTAGGATCAATTGGAACATTTAACAAATCGGATGGTTTAATGTTTTTTTGCCCATAATAATTTTCATTTTTATTTAAACCACCACTTTGTAAATTAGCAATTCGCTCCGCTAATGTTTGATTCTGTGTTGGAGCTGCCGCTGATTGTTGCACATTAGGCGTTGGATTTATCCCTTGTGAATTCTGTTGCCCTGTTGGTGCAAAATTAGCACGTTGTTGATTCATAATTGGTTGCTGATATTGTTGATGCTGTTGTTGCGGCGCTGTATTTTGTCCTGATTGCTGTGCCTGTGAATATTGCTGTGCTGATGGTTGTTGTTGATATTGCGGCGGCGCACTAGCTGTTTGCTGCTGTGACTGCGAATATTGCTGCGGGGCAACACTTTGTGGTGGTTGTTGCATCAAGTTTTGTTGTTGTGAATATTGCTGTGCTAATGGTTGTTGTTGATACTGCTGTGGTGCAACATTCTGCTGATATTGTTGCAGTGCAGCACTAAAATTATTCCCTTGATTAGGGGAAAGCTGTTGTTGATTATTGTCAGGTTTATTTTCTAAACCATTATTATTTCAAGTATGATGTAAACTCATTTTATGCCCTCTCACTATATATTGCCATACACTATTGTATAAAAATTATACCATAAAATGAGGATTTTTGCTATGCCAATATTGCTTTTGTAAAAACACTATTGATAATCGCACTTGGACGCTTATTGTTATATAAAATATCGTATAACGCTTCAAACAATGGTAATACGATTTTATTAGCACGAGCATCTAAAACAATTGTTTTACAAGTTAAAACACCTTCAACTGTCTTAGCATGACTTGCTAAGACTTTTTTAGCATCATCTGCTTGTGAAATTTCAAAACCAAGTGAGTAATTTCGTGATTTGCTTGAAGTTGCAGTTAAAATTAAATCTGCTAATCCGGCAAAATTTAAAAAAGTTTCAATCCGAGCACCTTTTGCTTTTGCAAAAAGTTGAATTTCATTTAATCCCATCGTAATTAATGCTGCTTTAGCGTTATCTGATGCATAAAGACCGTTAAAAATCCCCGATGCAATTGCAACAGCATTTTTTAGGGCAACAGCATATTCAGCACCAACAACATCGGTATTTGCGAAGGTAACAAAATACTCATTATTAAATAAATTACGAACTTCTTGGGCCATTGCAATTTCATTTGAAACTGCCATAATGCACGTTGGTTTTCGTTGTAAAACTTCTTTAGCAATACTTGGACCATAAATTCCAGCATATGCTTTTAAAATTTGATTATTAATTAATTTTCCAATTGAACGTGATAATACTTCATGTGTTTCAGGATCTAATCCTTTTGAAACATTAATAATAACAACTGGTTTTGTTACTGTTTGATTAATTCTTTCAATAATTGGTTTAATAGCAATAACTGGAATTCCCAAAATAATATATTCAGCGTCTTCAACAGCTTCGGTAAAATTAGTTGTTGCTTTAATTTCCCGATTAATTTTTAAATCACCAAAAAAATGACTATTTAAATGTTCATCGTTAATATCATTAACTTCTTTACTATCAATGCCATACATTATAACATTATGATCATTATCTGTTAAAACATTAGCCAAAACAGTACCATATGCTCCCGTTCCGATAATAGTAATATTCTTTTGTTCTTTTCTCATTATTACTTACCTCATTACTTTCTTTCTCTAAATAATATTTTAATTGGTACACCATCAAACCCAAAATGTTCACGAATTTGATTTTCAAGAAACCGTTTATAAGAAAAATGAATATATTTAGGGTTGTTACAAAACATAATAAAAGTTGGAATCATACTTTCGGGTTGTGTTGCATAATAAATTTTTATTCGACCACCATTAAAATCTGGCGGTGGATTTAACAATTGTGCTTTAACTAAAATTTCATTTAAAACGCTTGTTTTGATGCGTTGCGTTAAACCAGTATAAACCTCGTCAATTGTTTGAAATAATATATGCAAACGTTTTTTTTCTAATGCTGAAACAAAAACCATTTTTGCATAACTTAAATATTTAAAATAACCACGAATTTGACTTTCAATTATCTGCATTGAACGGTCGTTTTTTTCGACAACAGCATCTCATTTATTAACAGCTAAAATAATTGGCTTGTTTTGTTCAAAAGCAATTCCAGCAATATTAGTGTCTTGATCAGTAATTGGTACTGTCCCATCAATGATTAATAGAACAAGATCACTTCTTTCAATGGCACTAACGGCACGAAGAACACTATATTTTTCTAATTTTTCATAAACCTTCCCCTTCCGTCTAATCCCCGTTGTATCAATAACCGTATAAAGGTGATCATTTCGTTTAAAGGTTGTGTTAATTGAATCAGTTGTTGTTCCTGCAATTGGTGAGACAATTACTCGTTCTTCTCCTAAAATCGCATTTGTTAATGATGATTTCCCAACATTTGGTTTTCCAATTAAAGAAAAATGAATTCCTTCCGTTTTTGGTTGAATTGGAATTTGGTCTAAATAAGAAATGACTTTGTCCAATAAATCACCAATCCCAATCCCATGCGTTGCTGAAACGGCAATTGGTTCACCAAATCCTAATGTCATATATTCATATAATTCACTTTCTTTTTCTTGTTTATCATATTTATTAATAACTAATAAAACTGGTTTCTTTGCCCGATATAATATTTTTGCAATCATTTCATCATCTGGGGTAATTCCTTCTTTATATGATAAAACAAAAATAATAACATCGGCTTCCGCAATCGCAATTTCTGCTTGCATTTTAATTTCTTGGGCAAACATTGCTTCATTATCTAAAGTAATTCCTCCGGTGTCAATCATTAAAAATTCACGCGTTAATCATTCCGAAAAGGCATAAATTCGATCCCGTGTAACACCAGGAGTATCTTCAACAATTGCAAGACGGTTTTTAATAATACGATTAAATAATGTTGATTTCCCAACATTTGGTCGTCCTACAATTGCTACGGTTCCTTTTTGTGCCATTTATTTTCCTACTTTCTTATATTCCATTACAACTTGATAAATTGCAGCGACTGTTTGTTCAAAGGTTAAACTACTAGTATCTATTACAATTGCATCAGCAGCAATTTTTAATGATCCAACTGTCCGACTTGTATCAACATGATCACGTTCTCTTAATTTTGTAGTAATTTCTGTTAAATTATTTGGTGTAATATCATTTTCATTATTTTGACTTCATCTTCGTTTAGCGCGAGCAGCAATACTAGCTGTTAAATAAATTTTTATTTCTGCATACGGCAAAACAACAGTTGTAATATCACGACCAACAACAACATTACCCTTCTTAGTAACTAATTGGCGTTGTAATGCTACCATTGCTGTTCGAATAAACTCAAGACCGGTAATTTTATTAATATTATCCAAAACTAAACTTGTTTGAAGTATTGCTGTGACATCTTCATTATTAACATAAATTTTATTGTTTAACACTTGATAATTAAACTTTGTTAATAGAACTTGTAACTGCTGATTATTACTAAAATCAATCTGTGCCTTTGCACAAAAATAAGTAAAAGCACGGTAAGTTAATCCGGTGTCAATAAATTGATAGTTTAATTTTTTGGCCAATTCATAACCAGCAGAAGACTTACCACTACCAGCTGGACCATCAATAGCTATATTTAATTTCATTATCTTCTCCCATTTTCTATAACACAAAGATTAGTGCCAAACAAGCACCTAATAAAATAACAAGCAAAAGTATTGTTAATAATAACATTTTATAGTGTAGTTTTATTTTACGATAAGTAACTAGAACATTATTATGTTTTTCTTCTAATAAAATACTTGATTCCTTTAACATTTCTGCTGTACTACGATTGTCATTTTTGCGCATATGAGCAATTGTACTAAATTCAATGTTTGTTGAATTAATTTTAAAATCACTATTTTCTTCTTGGATTTTATCACTTAAACGGTGATATGTAATTTTTTCAGCTAGAATACTTTCTAAAATTGTCTGATATTTTTGATAAGTTGGTTTATTTAACAATGTTTCAGCAATTAAAATATTATGCATAATATCACCAGCATCTTGATCATTTTTTAAATTAACTTGAGCGGATAGATTTGTTGTACTAACAACTTGTTCTAATAATTGCTGTAAATCATATTTAAAATCAGATGGATATGGTTGTTCATCTGGATTTTTATCCAAATATACTTTTTCTCAGCTAAATTCTTGTTCAAAATCTGATTTAACATTGTTAAAGAAAGTAGCATCAATGACATTTAATTTTGCCATATAACTATTAATTACTTGATTTGCCTGATTAATTTCTTGATCTAATTCAATTTCCTTCTTGATCATCTCACGTAGTTGGGCAAATTTTTCCATTCTAGTTTCCATTGTACTCCTCCAACTTTTTCAAACTACATTAAAATTATATATTATTATTAAAATTTTTGTTATCATTATAGTAATAAATAAGATAATGGAGGGATCTTGATGGCAGACCGCGATATTTCAAAGAAAAGAACATATGTTAACACTGACTTGTGTATTTCTTGTGGAAGCTGTATTATGATTGATGAAACCGAAACATTCTTTATGGATGATGATGGTTTTGCAAATACAACTAAAAATATTCAAGAACTAGTTGAAGCACAAATGGTTTGTCCAACGGCTGCCATTTTTATTAAAACATTAGAAGAATTTAAAGAAAATCGAAAAAGTAGTCTTGATACTGATTAAAAAATGTTTTATAAATATTTATAAAACATTTTTTAATAATTATTTTCTTGACGAGCAAAGTTAATTTCATTTTTCTTATTATATGCTGTAATTAAATCAGTTTCCGTAAACTTTAACTGCGCAGCAATAATTAAATATTGGTTTAAAACTTGAAAATAAATTTTAGTTATTTGTTTTTTAATTAATTTAGCACAAGCAGCAAAACATTCTAAATAAAGTTTTGTTAAACTAACTACTTTACCAAAGTATTTATTTTGATAATGAAATTTATTAAAATCAACTTGTAAACTACTACCAATACTAATTAAAAAATGAATTCCATCAATATATTCTTCTAACAAAACATCTTGTTCTGAAGCTGGTTTGATACTTCAATATTTAAAATCACGTTGTTCATTAATAAATTCGGCTAGTTCAACTAGAAAAGCCAAAATTCGTTTATCTAAGGTTTGTTCATCATTTAACTTAAATTTTGTTAAAATATGATGATCTAGCTTTTTTTGATTTTCAAGTAAATATGCAAAAGTTGCGTTACTTAACATTGTTATTGACCCCCTGTTCTGTTCTAATTTTGTTTAAAATAGTTTTTGCTCCTGGAATTTTATCATATTTCTTAACAACTTCCCCCGTTAATGAAGCAATAATCCGTTCTGAAGCAAACGGATCACGAGGATCATAAATTCATGCGTTGTCAAAAACTGTTGTCGACTTTTCTTCTCCCATTGTCCCAATAATAATGGCGTGGAAACGATTACGTCTTTTTCTTAATATCTTAATTTTTTCAATAATATCAGATGATAAATCTGATGTCATAAAATCACTAATTAATAATAAATCCGCATTAAAATATTCATTACTATCCATTGCCGTTAAAGTATGTTGCAATGCTGGCTCAACATCCGTATCACCGCCAAAACTTTTTGATAAAAAATCAATTAACTTTGGAACAGAATCTTTTAGTTGGGATAAGTTATAAACATCTAAACTTTTTGAAAAATTAATCATATAACACGGACGATGTTCTGATAAAGCAATTTTAGCAATCGCCAACGCCAATGCTTTAGCAATTTGTTCCGGACTACCACGCATTGAAGAAGATGTATCAATTGACAACACAATTGGCCCTTTCTCTTCAGGAACATATGATTCAACTATCTTTAATTTAATTTGTTCTTTTGGAACCTTATCTTGTGATAAAAATTCAAATGTTGTTAATTTTCCTTCAATATATTTTTTATAAAAAATATATTTTAAAATAGGGTCACGTAATAAAACTAATTCAGCAGGAAACATATGTTCTAAATCTTTTGATTCAGTCGCCCCAATGATTTCTTCTGGCGATGAACCAACTGGTTTTCACTCAAAATCCATTACAATTTCTTCTAAAATTCGTTGTTCAATTAAATTACTTTCACCCTGATAACGTCCTAATAAAGTTGCAATTTCCATAATTGCGGGGTTACTTTCTAAAAATTTAGCAAATTTATCAATTGCTGTCATATCAACACCTGGTTTTAATAGTTCTGCTGGATTTCACATTTTTCCAAAAAAATTTCATACTGTCTTTAATAAACTATTTGCTTGATGATAAATTGCAATCTTATTGTACAAATCTTGCATAAATTTACTGCGTAACTCTTCAATTTTAGTGAACCGATAATCATTAATTCTTTTAATTAAAATGGATTCTCACATCCCAACAAAATCTCGAAATAACATATTAGGATTATTATTTTTCTTATTAAATTCATAACGATAATAGTTTAACCGATCATAAAACGGTGAATTGACTTTAAATAAAAAATCCTGTGTTGAAGCATAATTCTTTTTTAATCCTTCATACCCATTAACTTTAATTCAATGAAATAAATAAATTTCTTTTTCAATATTTGGACTCAATTTAATTTTCATAATTTCATCTTCAATTTTTTTATCATAAAAATTATTAATTTCTTGATCAAAAATATCACTTAATCATCGATTTGATTTTTTAACCAGAGCAAAATTTGGACTAGCTAAATCAGTCTTTTTTAATTCTGTTAATTTTTCCGCTAATTTAACCCCTGCTTTTTGCTCTAAATATGGATTCATAATGAATACTCCTTTGTTTTACAAAATTAATTTTTAACTAAATTTGATAAACTGCCAGAATTAGGTTCGGTATTATCTTTTGAACGATAATCAACTTCAATAATATCCTCATTAAAATTCAGTTTGTCATCATTAAAAACATTATTAACAGCTAAGATAAAACGGTCTCTAAAAAAGATACAATTTAATTCTAATAAACGTTCTTTTTCATCAGGAAAAGCAGTTGCTAACTTATCAATTTCACGTTCAACTTCTAAAATTCTTTTTTCAAGTTTAGAATTATTATCCTCAACTTTTGAATTTTTAATTTCAACTCTAATTTCCTCATCTGTTTTAATAATTTTAAAAGTACTATCATTGACATAACTAATTTCAGTTTGTAACACATCAACCATATTATCTAAGTCTTCGCCATAATATAATTCAACTAATGTTGGTTGTGTTTTATTATGACGAGCATCAATCAAATCTTCAACGCGAATAAAACAAATCGGATATTGTTGATTTTTTCAAAGAATACGATGAAAAGTTCCTTGTAATTTTTCATCAAAAACATCCAAATACTCACTTTTACGACTATTAACTTCTTGAATATCTTCATACTGTGCTGATAATTCTTCTAATTCTTTACTTAAACGAATCTTTTTTTCACGAACATCATAAGTTAACGCATCTAGATAAAACTCGTTAAAAATAGCATTATATTCTTCTTCTTGTTGTTCGTCATCTCAAATACAATAGGGAATAACTAATCAATCAGCTTTATCAACCGTATCACGACCATTATAAAAAGCTGATGCTTTCATTAAATGGGCAATCTTTTTTCATCGGCGATCAGAAATATAATATTCCCCATCAGTTGCAATATACATTGCTTTTCGAAACCGTGAAATAAAATCAAATGTTGATTGGGTCATTTTAACTTTATTAATTTCTTTTCGTCACACATCATATTCTTCATGGGTAATCTGTAAAGCTTCATCAACTTTAACATCTAATTCTGTTACTCCAGCAATCATATCATTAAAATTTGTTTCATCTTTTAAGCCATGGGCAATATAACGAATAATAAAACGATCATATAAGGCTTCTAAACCTTGGCCCTCTGCTGGTAACTCATTTGACGCAGAAATCAATAATTTCATTGGAACTTTAATATCAACCCCCGCATTACGAAAAATCTTTTCATTAATAATTGTTAATAATGTATTTTGAATTGAAGGTCCTGCCTTTCAAATTTCATCTAAAAAGACAATTTCCGCAATTGGTAAATATTTATTAATCAACCGTTTATAGACTCCCTTTTGTAAATCCTCAATTGAAATTGGTCCAAAAATTTCTTCTGGTGTTGAAAAACGATTCATTAAATACTCAAAAATAGTCCCATTTTTAAAAGCATGTTTTAAACGTCGTGAAACTAATGATTTTGCAATTCCTGGTTTTCCTAAAAGAAAAATAGATTCTCCACTTAGCATTGCTAACATTGCTAAATTAAAAATTTCTTCTTTTTCATAAACATTTTGCTGTAATTGTTTTGTTAATTCTTCTAATCTTTCTGTAAGCGTCATCATTTTTCTTTACTCCTTAAACTTCTAAATTAATTTTTCGTTTGACATCATCTGATTTAACAATTAACATACATGCCCCAACAATTCAAATTGAGGTAATTACTAAAACTAACACAATAAATATTAATAATCATTGACTAACTGGTTCTGAGGTATTTGCTTTAATACTACCTAAAATTAATAAAGCCGCACATAGAATTTCAACAAATAAAAAGTACAAAATTGCTAACATAATGTAGGCAATTGCCCACCCATAAACCGCCCCCGCAGTTCGTGCCATTCCCATTGGAATAAAATATAATAAACTAAATAACAATGTGATAAATAAAAATCCATAACTTAAAAAATCCTTAACATAAATATTGGCAAAAACTTTAATACTAGGATCAACATAGTTACTTAAAGCAATTAATATTGCTTTTTGACCAATAAAATATGCCAAAGTAATTGCGAACACTTGCCCAAGAATAATAAAACTACGCCCAACTCGTTCTAACGGACTATCTCAAAACATTCGACGTTGAGAAAAATCATTATTTTGGGTTGGTGAAATATAACTAAAACGTTTTTGTTCTTGTTTTGATAATTCTTTAACTTCTTCTTCGTATTTTCGTCGTTCTTCCTCTGTATCAAGCAGTTCTAAATCAGGAAATTTACTTCCATATGTTGGCTTATTTTTATTCATCTTGAACCCCCTTTTGCTACATATAAACCATATTGTTATTATTTTAGCATTTTTTCATAAATTTAAACAATTAAATTACATTTTTCCTACTTTTCAACAATAAAATCACGTGATATTATCCCATCAAAATATTTTGAACCATCCGTTGCTGTTACTGCAATATCATACCAATATCTTCCTAACACTTGAAAAATACTACTATCATTTAATCGGCGGCCATTTCCATCCCGTAATAACAATTGTAAAATAATTAGTAATATTATTAATATTATAACCATCCCTATTAATAGCTGCTTTTAGTTGATTCATGATGGTGATTACGACATTTCGAACCGAATTACCAACTTTTTGCTGCCCAGGATTAATCTTATTATAATATTTATTAATTGAAACAGGCTCCACAGTTAAATTAAAGGTTGTTATCCCCGTTACAACATTATCATTGCCAAGGGCAGTAATTGTAATTGTCTTTTGACCGATTGTTAATTTTATTAAACTATTTTCTGTAATACCACTAATGCTAAAATCAGAATCATTTAAATTTAACCCCCTACTTTGTGCTCGTGCTAGAATTTGTGCTTTAATTTCACGATAGGCACGCTGTTGGGTCCAAGAACTATCCACCACTAATTGTGACAAGGAAATGGCACTAATTGGTGCTGCTGTAATCCGAATAACCCCTGTTTTAAAACTGCCTTGATAATTTAATGAGTCTTTCGTTGCCGTAATTATTGCATTAGACTTCTTGCATTACTTGTTAAAAAATTGCAAATATTTGTAAAAAAGATACTAATAGAAAAATATAATTTTAATTAATTATGTTTTTTATTTAAAAATTTAATATTTTTCCACAACGAAAAATTAATTTATTATTTAAATTATTTAATTTTAAATAAATATTTTATGTTAAATATAATAATTGTAAATTATAAATTGAGGCAATTAAATTAAATCTTAAACCAAATCTTTTTCTTCGATTACGATATTTTTCTGTAATAATTTTAAATTTTTTAAGAATAGCAAAAATATTTTCAATAATAATTCTCATTTTTGAAACTAGTCTATTATATTGCTTTTGTTCTTTGTTTAAAGGGTTTTTCTTTGTTTTCTTTGTAGGTATTAGAACATTATTGTGATTTTTTTGTATTCCTTGATAACCACTATCAACTATTAATTTGGTATTTTTTAAAATTGGGATTTTTGATTCTTTAAATAAAGCATAATCATGTTTTTTTCCGAGCGAAAAACTTGTTGCAATAATTTTTTTGGTTTCTTGTTCGATAATTACTTGTGTTTTGATCGTGTGTTTTTTCTTTTTACCAGAATAAGATTGTTTTTGTCTTTTTTTGGGCGTTGGATTGGAGTTTCGGTAGCATCAATAATAATAGTTTTATCATTAAAATAATCATTTATTAGTGCTTTTTTACCAGCAAGTTGTTGAAAATCAGAGTTTTTAATTAAAATATCTTCAATTCACTTAATATTACGATAACAATTAGCCTCACTAATATCAAAACTTTTACCAAGATGAAAATAAGTCTGATATTCTCGTCAATATAATAAAGTCATCAATAATCTATTTTCTAATGATAATTTATTAGTTTTACCACCTTTTTTAAATTTTTCTATTTCAGCAACTTTTAAAATATCTAACATTTTATTAAAAGTGGATTTTTTTATTCCTGTTAATCTTAACCATTCTCTATCATTAAGAGTATTAAATTTATTATTGTTCATATTTTTATGTCCTCATAAATTATATTTTATAATAATATTTTAATAAAAAAGGGTATCGCAAGAAGTCTATTATATGTTCCTACCCGCAAATTAGTATTATTATAGCGTCCAACATTAAGTTCATTTACTGCAATATTAAAAGCATTACTATGCAAACTTTCAACGGGATAATTATTACCTGGTTATCCACTACCCGTTGGATTACGATATTCTCAATCATTGGCAGCTTGAAGAATTGCTTGTTGATAATCATTATATAGGTCTTTCACCCTATCCAAGGTTGTGTATGTTTTCGATAAAGCAAAAGTTGATTGTAAAACATTAAGATTGTTTTTATCAACGCCCCATGGATCTTTCACAACTTTAGTTGGGAGTTCATATTCATAAGATAAATCATAAAGTTTATTAAACGTTCCATCATATGAAAATTGCACATTAATAACAATGCTTGGAAAACTTAAAAGTTTATCTTGATACACCTTATTATTATTTCCTCGTAACATTCCATTGATTGGCGGTTGTTTAGTAAAAGTTGTTCCCACAATTGTTGTGGGATTTCTCCCAACACCAACGGTAATGTCCTTAACAATCTTGTTAATATCAATATATTGATTAGACTTCTTGCATTACTTGTTAAAAAATTGCAAATATTTGTAAAAAAGATACTAATAGAAAAATATAATTTTAATTAATTATGTTTTTTATTTAAAAATTTAATATTTTTCCACAACGAAAAATTAATTTATTATTTAAATTATTTAATTTTAAATAAATATTTTATGTTAAATATAATAATTGTAAATTATAAATTGAGGCAATTAAATTAAATCTTAAACCAAATCTTTTTCTTCGATTACGATATTTTTCTGTAATAATTTTAAATTTTTTAAGAATAGCAAAAATATTTTCAATAATAATTCTCATTTTTGAAACTAGTCTATTATATTGCTTTTGTTCTTTGTTTAAAGGGTTTTTCTTTGTTTTCTTTGTAGGTATTAGAACATTATTGTGATTTTTTTGTATTCCTTGATAACCACTATCAACTATTAATTTGGTATTTTTTAAAATTGGGATTTTTGATTCTTTAAATAAAGCATAATCATGTTTTTTTCCGAGCGAAAAACTTGTTGCAATAATTTTTTTGGTTTCTTGTTCGATAATTACTTGTGTTTTGATCGTGTGTTTTTTCTTTTTACCAGAATAAGATTGTTTTTGTCTTTTTTTGGGCGTTGGATTGGAGTTTCGGTAGCATCAATAATAATAGTTTTATCATTAAAATAATCATTTATTAGTGCTTTTTTACCAGCAAGTTGTTGAAAATCAGAGTTTTTAATTAAAATATCTTCAATTCACTTAATATTACGATAACAATTAGCCTCACTAATATCAAAACTTTTACCAAGATGAAAATAAGTCTGATATTCTCGTCAATATAATAAAGTCATCAATAATCTATTTTCTAATGATAATTTATTAGTTTTACCACCTTTTTTAAATTTTTCTATTTCAGCAACTTTTAAAATATCTAACATTTTATTAAAAGTGGATTTTTTTATTCCTGTTAATCTTAACCATTCTCTATCATTAAGAGTATTAAATTTATTATTGTTCATATTTTTATGTCCTCATAAATTATATTTTATAATAATATTTTAATAAAAAAGGGTATCGCAAGAAGTCTATTATTTAAATTTTCTAACAAATAGCTTTTTAAACTTGATTTAATATCATCAATCTTATTTGTTAAACGAAGATCAATTGCTTGTTCTGAATCATCATATTTAATATTTTCAATCACATCTTTAACATTAGCAACTAAGTTAAATTCTTGATAATTAATGGAACGAGCAGTATAACTTTGTTGATCATAATACATTTTTGTTGGATCCCGGTTAATTTTATCTGGCAAACCATTATTATTAATATTTAAAAACTGAATTAATACTTCATTAGACTTCTTGCGATACCCTTTTTTATTAAAATATTATTATAAAATATAATTTATGAGGACATAAAAATATGAACAATAATAAATTTAATACTCTTAATGATAGAGAATGGTTAAGATTAACAGGAATAAAAAAATCCACTTTTAATAAAATGTTAGATATTTTAAAAGTTGCTGAAATAGAAAAATTTAAAAAAGGTGGTAAAACTAATAAATTATCATTAGAAAATAGATTATTGATGACTTTATTATATTGACGAGAATATCAGACTTATTTTCATCTTGGTAAAAGTTTTGATATTAGTGAGGCTAATTGTTATCGTAATATTAAGTGAATTGAAGATATTTTAATTAAAAACTCTGATTTTCAACAACTTGCTGGTAAAAAAGCACTAATAAATGATTATTTTAATGATAAAACTATTATTATTGATGCTACCGAAACTCCAATCCAACGCCCAAAAAAAGACAAAAACAATCTTATTCTGGTAAAAAGAAAAAACACACGATCAAAACACAAGTAATTATCGAACAAGAAACCAAAAAAATTATTGCAACAAGTTTTTCGCTCGGAAAAAAACATGATTATGCTTTATTTAAAGAATCAAAAATCCCAATTTTAAAAAATACCAAATTAATAGTTGATAGTGGTTATCAAGGAATACAAAAAAATCACAATAATGTTCTAATACCTACAAAGAAAACAAAGAAAAACCCTTTAAACAAAGAACAAAAGCAATATAATAGACTAGTTTCAAAAATGAGAATTATTATTGAAAATATTTTTGCTATTCTTAAAAAATTTAAAATTATTACAGAAAAATATCGTAATCGAAGAAAAAGATTTGGTTTAAGATTTAATTTAATTGCCTCAATTTATAATTTACAATTATTATATTTAACATAAAATATTTATTTAAAATTAAATAATTTAAATAATAAATTAATTTTTCGTTGTGGAAAAATATTAAATTTTTAAATAAAAAACATAATTAATTAAAATTATATTTTTCTATTAGTATCTTTTTTACAAATATTTGCAATTTTTTAACAAGTAATGCAAGAAGTCTAATCAATATATTGATATTAACAAGATTGTTAAGGACATTACCGTTGGTGTTGGGAGAAATCCCACAACAATTGTGGGAACAACTTTTACTAAACAACCGCCAATCAATGGAATGTTACGAGGAAATAATAATAAGGTGTATCAAGATAAACTTTTAAGTTTTCCAAGCATTGTTATTAATGTGCAATTTTCATATGATGGAACGTTTAATAAACTTTATGATTTATCTTATGAATATGAACTCCCAACTAAAGTTGTGAAAGATCCATGGGGCGTTGATAAAAACAATCTTAATGTTTTACAATCAACTTTTGCTTTATCGAAAACATACACAACCTTGGATAGGGTGAAAGACCTATATAATGATTATCAACAAGCAATTCTTCAAGCTGCCAATGATTGAGAATATCGTAATCCAACGGGTAGTGGATAACCAGGTAATAATTATCCCGTTGAAAGTTTGCATAGTAATGCTTTTAATATTGCAGTAAATGAACTTAATGTTGGACGCTATAATAATACTAATTTGCGGGTAGGAACATATAATAGACTTCTTGCGATACCCTTTTTTATTAAAATATTATTATAAAATATAATTTATGAGGACATAAAAATATGAACAATAATAAATTTAATACTCTTAATGATAGAGAATGGTTAAGATTAACAGGAATAAAAAAATCCACTTTTAATAAAATGTTAGATATTTTAAAAGTTGCTGAAATAGAAAAATTTAAAAAAGGTGGTAAAACTAATAAATTATCATTAGAAAATAGATTATTGATGACTTTATTATATTGACGAGAATATCAGACTTATTTTCATCTTGGTAAAAGTTTTGATATTAGTGAGGCTAATTGTTATCGTAATATTAAGTGAATTGAAGATATTTTAATTAAAAACTCTGATTTTCAACAACTTGCTGGTAAAAAAGCACTAATAAATGATTATTTTAATGATAAAACTATTATTATTGATGCTACCGAAACTCCAATCCAACGCCCAAAAAAAGACAAAAACAATCTTATTCTGGTAAAAAGAAAAAACACACTATCAAAACACAAGTAATTATCGAACAAGAAACCAAAAAAATTATTGCAACAAGTTTTTCGCTCGGAAAAAAACATGATTATGCTTTATTTAAAGAATCAAAAATCCCAATTTTAAAAAATACCAAATTAATAGTTGATAGTGGTTATAAAGGAATACAAAAAAATCACAATAATGTTCTAATACCTACAAAGAAAACAAAGAAAAACCCTTTAAACAAAGAACAAAAGCAATATAATAGACTAGTTTCAAAAATGAGAATTATTATTGAAAATATTTTTGCTATTCTTAAAAAATTTAAAATTATTACAGAAAAATATCGTAATCGAAGAAAAAGATTTGGTTTAAGATTTAATTTAATTGCCTCAATTTATAATTTACAATTATTATATTTAACATAAAATATTTATTTAAAATTAAATAATTTAAATAATAAATTAATTTTTCGTTGTGGAAAAATATTAAATTTTTAAATAAAAAACATAATTAATTAAAATTATATTTTTCTATTAGTATCTTTTTTACAAATATTTGCAATTTTTTAACAAGTAATGCAAGAAGTCTATTATAAAAAATTTGGTGTTCAGAACCTCATACATATGAACTAAAATCATTATTTTCATAGTTAACATTATCAGAGACATTATCAGAACTTAATCCCATTTCTTTAATATAACCTTGATAAGAATCAACCCGTTGATCTTGCATTACGCCATTTAAAAATGTTTGATCAGTATTTCGATCATATAAATCATAACTATTCTTAACATTAACAAAGGTTGGCATTTTAATTCCAATTTTGGTAAAAATATTGGCAATTACCCCGTAATTATTACTATGATAATCAAAAAAACTAGCACCAAATTGTTGTAAGGGATTAAATTTTTTAACATTATACTTAATATTTAATGTTAAATTACTTGCAGAAGGGTTATCTGTAATTGCTGCAAATGGAGTTCCATTTTTATTAACAACTTGCTCATTAATAATAATACTATTATCAGCCTTTGCGATTGGATAATATTCTGTTAAAAGTGCATTTAAAATTATTTCATTATTAGTGTCTAACGCAAGGCCATATTTCTGAACTAATGTCACAATTTTGCTATTACTCATTAAATTTAACATTTGACTTAAAATTAATAATGTTGGTACTGCCGCTTGTGTTGTATCATATGTATAATCAAAAGTTTTCTCTAAATCAACATAATAACCAGCATTATCAGTTCCAATTAGTTGCAAAACAAATCTAATTTTATAAGTAAATAATCCGCGGTCTTTATCAACAGGAGTAACTGTTACTAACCCATATTTATCATCACCATTATTATAGGGATAAGTTAAAATTTTTGGTCGTAAAATTAAATTCAATCGATTTCCTTGATAAATTATTCGAGTTCCTGACAAAGTTGGCCCCTGTTCCTTTTAACATTGTTTCAACAGTACTTAAATTATTTTTAATTCAATCGTTTTTTGCAAAAATTTCTTGAATAATTTTAATATTATCTAAATTAGGATAAATATCAATCCCATCTTTTTCACCAGTATTAAAAGAAACATAACTCGCTAAATGTTCTGGCCTTGGATCACCATTAAAATCAAGTAATGGTTTTGATAATTGTTGATTTATCATTCTAGTAATTTTATCATCCAACAAAGTAGCATTAGCTCATGGATTTTTATTATGATAATAAGAGGGTGCAACAACAGAATAAATAACACCACCTAGACCAGCTGCAATCGCAACTGTTCCAATAAATGGCAAAAATCTTTAAATTAGTTTTTCGCGATAATTTTCGACGCATTGGTACTGGTGATTCTAAAATATTATTAGTCTTATCTTCTTTTACCATTAATAGCCTTTCCTTCCATACACATTAATCATTTTTTAAATCTGCTTTAAACTCTTTTTTTCTTCCTGCTTGCTTTTTTTCTTGTTGTTCTAAAACTGGTTTTTGAACATACACCCGCTGTTTTTTTCTTTTAAATTATTTAAATTATATTAGACTTCTTGCGATACCCTTTTTTATTAAAATATTATTATAAAATATAATTTATGAGGACATAAAAATATGAACAATAATAAATTTAATACTCTTAATGATAGAGAATGGTTAAGATTAACAGGAATAAAAAAATCCACTTTTAATAAAATGTTAGATATTTTAAAAGTTGCTGAAATAGAAAAATTTAAAAAAGGTGGTAAAACTAATAAATTATCATTAGAAAATAGATTATTGATGACTTTATTATATTGACGAGAATATCAGACTTATTTTCATCTTGGTAAAAGTTTTGATATTAGTGAGGCTAATTGTTATCGTAATATTAAGTGAATTGAAGATATTTTAATTAAAAACTCTGATTTTCAACAACTTGCTGGTAAAAAAGCACTAATAAATGATTATTTTAATGATAAAACTATTATTATTGATGCTACCGAAACTCCAATCCAACGCCCAAAAAAAGACAAAAACAATCTTATTCTGGTAAAAAGAAAAAACACACGATCAAAACACAAGTAATTATCGAACAAGAAACCAAAAAAATTATTGCAACAAGTTTTTCGCTCGGAAAAAAACATGATTATGCTTTATTTAAAGAATCAAAAATCCCAATTTTAAAAAATACCAAATTAATAGTTGATAGTGGTTATCAAGGAATACAAAAAAATCACAATAATGTTCTAATACCTACAAAGAAAACAAAGAAAAACCCTTTAAACAAAGAACAAAAGCAATATAATAGACTAGTTTCAAAAATGAGAATTATTATTGAAAATATTTTTGCTATTCTTAAAAAATTTAAAATTATTACAGAAAAATATCGTAATCGAAGAAAAAGATTTGGTTTAAGATTTAATTTAATTGCCTCAATTTATAATTTACAATTATTATATTTAACATAAAATATTTATTTAAAATTAAATAATTTAAATAATAAATTAATTTTTCGTTGTGGAAAAATATTAAATTTTTAAATAAAAAACATAATTAATTAAAATTATATTTTTCTATTAGTATCTTTTTTACAAATATTTGCAATTTTTTAACAAGTAAGTAATGCAAGAAGTCTATTTTTCTTTATTATACTTAATTGTTTCTAATTCAACAAGATGTTGTCGTTCTTGTTCTAATGTCACTAACTTTGTTTCAACTTTTTTCATTTGTGTTTCATCTGTTAAATATTCAAATTTTTTTCGTAAAATTCATTGTTTTTTAACTTCTCGTCACAGTAAAACATAGGAAGGAAAAATCACTAGAATACAAACACTAATTAAAGTAAAAGCAACAATAAAATAATTATTAATTGTATTAAACATTCCAATATAAGTAACTGCTAAAATAAAACAAACTGTATAATATATGATGGCAAAAACAGTGGAAATAATAATTCAACTTTTAAAACTTGCCGCTCTTTTTAATTTAAGATAGGGCAAACCAATAAAACAAAAGAAAAAGAAGGCACAAACAAGGCCAATTACACCAGCAATAATATAATTAATTTCATAAGTTCGATGTGAAATAACTCCCGTTAAATTTTTCATATTATTGTAAGCCATCGCACAACCAGCACTAATAAAATAACCCATAAAAGTACCTAAAATAGAAAAACCAATGATTAATAACCGTGTTGCAACTTCAACTCGAGTGTTTCATTGTAATGCTAATTCATCGCGTTTTGAACTAATTTTTGTTAACATCCTAATCTCTCCTTATCCTCTTGTTGCACGAATTTGATTTGCTAATTCATTTTCAACTTTTCGTTGATATTTCTTACGGTTATTTTGTAAAGCCATACATCCAATTGCAAAACAAACAAAAGCAGCAAGAATGATTCCTGATAAAATAAATGGGTTAATATTTAATCCAGCAACCGAACCTTTAATATAAAGCACTTGTAGGACCGCAATTAAAAAAACAATTATAAAATTAATGTTGCCAACAATGCTTACGATAATTGTTCAAATGTGAACAGTTCGTAAGGTCTGAGCCGTTAAAATTGGAATTGTTAAGAAAAAGAATGTTGATACTCAGGCAATTGATAATAAAATAATTAAGGCAATAACAATTGGCCCCGTAAAAGAAGTGTTTAATTTTGAAACCAAAGACATCAGAAAATGGGCAAGAACTTGACTTAAAGTTGGAATATATACCAATGAAACAACAATTAACATTAATTGCCCAAAAATAATCATTATGCGGGCTAAAGTTTCTCCTTTTGTTGCAAAATAATATTTAGTTGCATCAACGTTATAATGATAAGGCAAAGGTTTATTTTGTTTTTTGCGTTTTAATTCATACTCACCTAATGATTTAACTGTTTTATCCACCACCGTTTTGTCCAAACTTTTTAATGACGCTGGGCGATTATCTTCCACAAATTGAATTTTCTGAACCATTTTTGATGCGGTCTCACCTTTTGACAATATTGTTTTCTCTTTTTTCATTTGACACCTTCCTACTCAACCACTTTTAACTGTGATCTAAAATCTAAACTTTCCGCCATTGCAATATTAATCCGTTTTTGTTGCTGTCATGCTGAAAGTCATAATAAAAAACTCCCTCAAAACAAAACTAATGCACAAATTCCAGCCATAATAACCCCCGGGAAATTTAAGCGCACTGGAATATAAAGATAAGCAACAACACTTATTGCTAACATTAATAAAGTAAAGAAAGACCCTAAGGTAATAAAAATAATTCCTGTTAATTTTATTGTTTTAATATTACGAACAATTAACGTTGGAATAACAAAAACTAACGAAAAGATAATGCCTAACAAAGCAAGCATAATTGTCATCCCACGAAAAACACCATCAGCAACACCAAAATTATTAAAAACAGCTGGAATTGGAAGCTTACTAGTTGCAATCATTGCTAATGAGGCTGACACAATGATAATCACCCCCAGCATAATTCCTTGACCAAGTAAAATCAAAATACGGCCAACAATTTCCATTGCATTATTAAAATACATTCGTGTTAAACGAATATCTTGTTCTTGCGAACTTGCTTTTATCGTTCATTTGTCCTGTTTGCTCATCAATATCACCCAAAATTACTACTTTTCCTTTTATTTACAATGATTATAGCATTTTCTTCAAAAAATACTATCACCTAAAAATAAAAAATTCTTCTAGCTTAGAAGAATTTTTTATGGTTGATAAATAAGTTTTACTTTAAGTTTAACTGTTCCTTCAAATACCGGAATATTTGGCTGAATTGTAATAATTGATTCCTTAATAGAATCTGTTGCTATCGGCAAGACTAGTTCGTTTAAAACTTCATTTGTAAAGGCATTATACACATTTAAATCTAATGGTACATTTGGATACTTATTATGTAAAGCAGGATTTTTTGTAATGCTTTGATCTAATAATGTTTCCATAATTTTTACCAACAAAGCAGTTTTCTCGTCTTCAGTTGCTGGTAACTTACGAACAAAAATTGGTTCTACTTTATTAGTTAAATCAATATCTCCAAAAGCAGTTGGTATTCCTGGTGTTAATTTAAAATCAAGTGTTATTTTACCACCATAATTTGTTGGATTTAATAACATCAGATCGAATTGTAAAGAAATGTCTTTTGCTGTATTAGGGTCATAATTTTTAATCGCTTCACCAATCAGTGTTCCTAATTCTGTTACATTTCAATCAGCTTCATTTTTGGAAATCCCAAAAGTAAGTTCGTTCTGATCAACAAATGGTGGTTGTTTAATAACGTCTTTTCAAATTTGATGTTTAAAATAAGATCCCTGTTCTTTTCATGTCTCTAATTTTGTTGCATTAAAACGATAATTTTTACTTGTTAAATCAATTGGTAAATCAACTGTTATTGGATTATCAATCATTTTAATTTTTCCTTGAACAAGAACATCAACATCACGCCCTGATCCATCTTCTTGATTACCAAGAATTGAAATAACATAAGTTGCTCAATCACCATTACGCTCGGTTGCTTCTAATGCTCGTTTTAAATCGTCTTTTCGTTTAATTCTAAAATTACTTAATTGGTTTGATAAACTAGGACCTCATTCTGGGGTATTAATAACATTATTTCAAACTAAATTTAGCACCGAATCAACAGTATGATGATCTTGACGAACTAATAAAATTGAATCAACTGGTAATAAACTAATAGCCGTTCCTTGATTAATTAACTCAACTTCAATTGCAACATCACCTTTAAACATTGGATTTGTATTAAGGTTAATTGCATTTAATGTCACAACTCTTGACCCACTAATGCTAGGTCAATTTTGATTTAAAGTTGTCGTTCAACTCGTTACATCAAAGTCTTTTAGTTCTGGTCCATTTACTAAGTTTGCTTCTTGCATTTCCATCGCCCAGATATAATCTTTATTAACATTTGGACGTTCTCTTTGCGTTACAACAACTGGCACCGTTAGTTTTATTGTTGGTGGTAACAATATTGGATATTTAGTAACACCTCCAACAGCACGAATATAATGGTGTGCATTCTCATCTTTTGGCGTTGCTAAAAAGTATAAATAAACAGCTTCTCCAACTGGGGGTTCTGTCACACTATTTCAGTCAATTAAATAGTCATTTCGATCATTTGAAACTCTTACATCAGTGGCAAAATATTTTTTAACTTCTGTTCAAACTAAATCATATAGTGCATCTGGTGGTAAGTTATTTTGTTGTAATTTTAAGTTAACTTGCGCACGATAACTAATGACCGCTAACTTAATAACAATTGTTCCACTATACATTGCAGTTGGTGTATTCGCTTTACCATTATAAGCGGCCTGCATTTCAACATCTAATTTTTGGTTAAAAGTTACCGGTGGTATCTTAAACCATGACATATCGTACGTATCGTAACTCTTTGGTGTATCTGGTTGCAAATCATTAACTGCTACTTTTCAAATATCTTGGTATAAATCATTAATTGAATCATATTTTGTAATATCCCAAAGATCTTTTAACTGAATTGTTTGGCTAAGGTCAATTGATGCTGTTTTAATAACAGTAAAATGAATAATAATTGAACCAATATACGGAATATCATTATCATCACGAACTATTAAAACAACATAACCCTCTTGTGGAGTGTTATCATTAACCGGTTTTTCCAAATTTGCAGAATCAGTAACAGTAAAAATATCTACTGTCAAAGTTGAAGCAATTCGTTGTTCTGTTTTTGCTTGCTCAAAAATTGAATCAAGAACAGGAATATTGTCATCAGTAACAATGACATTATTTGTCAAAGTAAATTCTGTCGCAAGATTTTCTTTTCCATTAATTTTTGAAGGTGAAGGTGTTCCACATCCTATTACACTAGCTGTTGAACCACTTACCAAAACAGTTGCTGTTAAAAGTGCTAAAATTTTTGGCATTGAGAACATCTCTCCTTCCCTAAGTATTTACTAGTATAATTATACACTAGACTTCTTGCGATACCCTTTTTTATTAAAATATTATTATAAAATATAATTTATGAGGACATAAAAATATGAACAATAATAAATTTAATACTCTTAATGATAGAGAATGGTTAAGATTAACAGGAATAAAAAAATCCACTTTTAATAAAATGTTAGATATTTTAAAAGTTGCTGAAATAGAAAAATTTAAAAAAGGTGGTAAAACTAATAAATTATCATTAGAAAATAGATTATTGATGACTTTATTATATTGACGAGAATATCAGACTTATTTTCATCTTGGTAAAAGTTTTGATATTAGTGAGGCTAATTGTTATCGTAATATTAAGTGAATTGAAGATATTTTAATTAAAAACTCTGATTTTCAACAACTTGCTGGTAAAAAAGCACTAATAAATGATTATTTTAATGATAAAACTATTATTATTGATGCTACCGAAACTCCAATCCAACGCCCAAAAAAAGACAAAAACAATCTTATTCTGGTAAAAAGAAAAAACACACGATCAAAACACAAGTAATTATCTAACAAGAAACCAAAAAAATTATTGCAACAAGTTTTTCGCTCGGAAAAAAACATGATTATGCTTTATTTAAAGAATCAAAAATCCCAATTTTAAAAAATACCAAATTAATAGTTGATAGTGGTTATCAAGGAATACAAAAAAATCACAATAATGTTCTAATACCTACAAAGAAAACAAAGAAAAACCCTTTAAACAAAGAACAAAAGCAATATAATAGACTAGTTTCAAAAATGAGAATTATTATTGAAAATATTTTTGCTATTCTTAAAAAATTTAAAATTATTACAGAAAAATATCGTAATCGAAGAAAAAGATTTGGTTTAAGATTTAATTTAATTGCCTCAATTTATAATTTACAATTATTATATTTAACATAAAATATTTATTTAAAATTAAATAATTTAAATAATAAATTAATTTTTCGTTGTGGAAAAATATTAAATTTTTAAATAAAAAACATAATTAATTAAAATTATATTTTTCTATTAATATCTTTTTTACAAATATTTGCAATTTTTTAACAAGTAATGCAAGAAATCTACTGTTTATTATCTTATTAATAATTAATGTTAAAGCGGAAAGTGACCGCCTTTAAACTCTCTGGGATATTCCCACCTACTTGTAATGCTAATTTAATATCAAGGACCGTAAAAAGACTATAACGAGTTTCATCATTAGCAAGAAGGGTATTAAATCATTCAAGGAATGTGCCAGCACTACTATGATAATTATTAACTGGGGTAAATGTTGTTTGATAATCCTTTTTGAAAGTTGTTTCATATTGTGCTTTTGAAATACCATTAATAATATTTAATTTATTTCCTGCTACTTGGGCAATATTTTTGATAAACGCTCATGTTTGGTCAATAATTTGATTCATCAACATTGTTTCAAATGCCTTTTGATCAAGACTAATATTTCTTACATCAATATTAATTTGATTTAGTGTTGTTGTTGCTCCATATAAGTTAGCACTTCAATATTTTGTAAATAATGTATTTCGTTTTTGAGGATCATCAATGGTATACGCATCAACATTTCCTGGATGAACTAAATTAGTGACTGAGTGTAATGATGGTTGGTCAATTGTAACAAATTCTGTTCCTGGCACAGAATTACCAAGAAAATCAATTACTAAATTTTTATTTTCTTGAATTGTTCGTTTAATGACAGTATAATCACTTTTTTCAATAAAACCATATGATTGAAATGGTAAAATATTTCAATCATAAACCCATTTATATTTTGAATCATTAGGATTGCTCAAAACATCACGTTGTAAATCTTTAACAGCAGTTGCTAGTGTCTCTTTCCCGCTTAAGACATCTGTTACCTGATTGCGTAAAAGATTACCAATGATATTTTGAATTGTTTCATCTTTTGGCAAGAACATAAAATAAAATTGTTCTTGTTTAGTGACGTCTAATCGTTTCGGTTGAATTAATTGATATCAATCTTTTCAATCATTTGGTACTAAATCTTCGGGTAAAACTAACCCCCGATTTTCTGATGTTTCTAAAACATTAATTAAGAAAATTAATAATTGCGGAATGTATTGACCTCCAATATTAATGTCTTTTTTTGCTAGTGATCCGCTAAAATCAGGATTATTTTGTTGTGCTGATTGAATCACTCGATTCATATCAAACATATAGCCAACACTATCAAAAAATACCCCTGGTAAAATTTGATCTTGTGGATTAACACTTGAAATAGCAAAATTACTGTATGGATTATAATCACCAATAAATTCTTTATCTGTCCCTTTATTTTCGTTGTAAAAAGCAGCAAATTTTGTTTTATAAGCCGCATAAACTTCATCATCTAAAGTTAAACTATTATTGCTTCCATTTAACATAATATTATTTGCTTGACTACCAAGAATTTTTGTCTGATTTTCTCAAATTGTTGGGTCAGGTTTATCCTTGTTCATTGTTTCTGCTGTTTTAAAATTTAAAAAGTTTGATAAAAATCCTTCAATTCCAACAAAAAGCGTTGGCATTCAAATTAATGTTAATTGTTCTTCACCTTTATATTTAATTTTTAAATACAACATATTTTCCATTAAATTTAATTTATTTTGTTGAACATCAGCAAGTCCCAATGATTTTGTTCCTTGCGGATTAGTGTAAATATTTAAAATTTGAATTTGGTTAACATCACCATATTTTCCTTTAAAAAAGATATTATTCGCAATATACATTTTTGGGGCATTTGCAAAAATATAATTATAAGCATATTCTAATCGTAATGATGTCGTTTGAACTCGTGTTTGTGCAACACCGCCAGTTGTTGAATCAGGTAGCAGTTCATATGTTGCAAAAACAGGAGTTTTTTTAGTATTATCCCGTAGTTCAGTTTTAGCAAAATTAACTTGAAAATAATCCCCTGTCTCAAAGTCTGGTAAAGGACCATCCGTTTGAATTCCCCCATAACTTAAGATTTTCGCTAAAAATGACACAGCAAAATAAGCCGACGGAATTAAAACTGCGATATATAACAATACACAAATTGCCGCAATTCACCCTCTTTTTCGCGAAGCAACAGTAACGTTTTTCGTTAATTTATTAAGTTTATCTCAACTTCCTGGTTTTTTTGCCATTAGTTTCTTCCTTAATTCCCCTTTATATAACCTACGTGCTCTAATATGGACTCATTATAGCAAAATTAAGAATAAATGCAATTAAAGATTAGATTAGATTTTTTACAATTAATTAATAAAAAAAAGTTACTTTTTGTAACTTTAAATATGAATGGCATATCCTTCTAAACCGTGCGCAACTTCCATTAAAACTTCTGATAAAGTTGGATGCGGATGAATCGCTTTTCCAAATTCATGGATTGTTCCTTCTGTTTCCATACAAACAGTAATTTCTGAAATCATATCCGTTGCTGTAGCCGCAATAATATGGGCCCCTAAAATTTCACCGTATTTAGGTTCACATAAAATTTTAACAAACCCATCGGTTTCACCATCTGCTAGTGCTTTTCCATTCGCTGATAACGGAAATTTAAAAGCTTTATAAGCAATTTTATCTTTAATTGCTTGTTCTTCGGTGATTCCAACGGTTGCAACTTCTGGAAATGAATAAATACATGATGGAATGCGATTATAATTCATTTTTTCATTTTTTCCCTTAATATTATCAATTACTAAAAGACCTTGTGATGAAGCAACATGGGCTAACATTGCTCTTCCAACAACATCCCCAATTGCATAAACGCCTGGTAAATTAGTACGACATTGATCATCAACTTCAATATTTTTTCGTTCACCAATTTTTAACCCAATATTTTCAAAACCGGTTGTAACAGGGACACGACCAACTGATACTAAACAATAATCAGTTGCTAACTTAACTTCTTTTCCTTCACTATTATCATAAATGACGGTTTTACCTTTAATTTCTTTAATTTTAACAGATGTTTCAATTTTAACTTTATTTTTAATTAATAGTTTTGTTAATTCTTCACGAATATCTTTATCTAACATTTCTAAAATTGTATCTAAACCTTGTAAAATTGTTACTTCTGTTCCTAAACGACGGTATAAACAAGCAAATTCAATTCCAATAACACCACCACCAATAATTGCCAATTTTTTTGGAATTTTTGGTAATGATAAAGCTTCGGTTGATGAAATAACATAACCATCTTTTTCTGCTTGTTCAAAGCTTGGTAATGGTAAATTACGTGAAACACTTCCTGTTGCAATAATTAAATTTGTACATATATAGCGTTTTCCTGCTACTTCAATTGTGTTTTTATCAATTGCTTTTGCTTCACCCTTAACTAGGTCAACCTTATTTTTTTTCAATAAAAATTCAACCCCTTTTGTTAATTGTGTTACTACTTTTGCTTTGCGTTCTTGCATTTTTACTCAATTTGGGGCAACTTCTGTCATTTTTGAAATATCAATTCCATAAGTATCAGCATGACCAATTAAATCGTAAACTTTACTACTTTTTAATAACGCTTTTGTTGGAATACAACCAACATTTAGACAAACACCACCATAATATTTTTTTTCAATAATTAATATTTTTAAACCTTCTTGGGCCGCTTTAATTGCCGCAACATATCCACCCGGACCAGCTCCGACAACAATTACATCATATTTATTTTCCATCTCATAACCTCTTCTCTTACAATAATAATAAAGCTGGTGATTCTAATAATTCAGTTACTCGTGCTAAAAAGCGTCCACCATCAGCACCATCAATTAAACGATGATCAATTGTTAATGACAATGGTAAGATTGAACTAACTTCAACTTCATTGTTGCTATTAATAACTGGTGTTTTTTTAATAATTCCAACTCCTAAAATTGCAACTTCTGGGAAGTTAATAACTGGTGTTGCTAGTTCAATTCCAGCTGACCCAAAATTTGTAATTGTGAAAGTTCCCTCTTTCATTTCATCTGGTTTTAATTTACGTTCACGTGTTTTTGATGCTAAATCATTAACCATTTTTGCAATTTGCATGACATTTAATTGATCAACACCTTTCACAACGGGAACCATTAATCCTGTTGGGGTATCAGTTGCCATCCCAATATTATAGTAATCTTTAAAAATAATTTCTTGTTGTTCTTGATCGTATGACGAATTTAAAATTGGAAAATCTTTTAACGCAACGGCACATGCCTTCATAAAGAAGGGCATATAAGTTAATTTAACGCCTTGCTTTTCTGCTTGTCCTTTTAATTGCGTTCTAATTTCAATTAATTTTGTAACATCAATATTTTTCATTAATGTTGTTTCTGCAATAACTGTTTTTGATAATGTCATTTGTTTAGCAATTGCCTTACGAATTGGTGACATTGGTTCACGACGAACAGCTCCCGTTGCCGTAATTTTTGGAATTTCAATTGGCATTGCTGATAATGATGGACCAGTTGGTGCGGCGCTATTACCCTGTGCTAAATCAGCTTTCATAATTTTACCATTTGACCCTGATCCTTGAATTTTTGTTAAATCAATTTTTAAATCAGCCGCCATTTTTCGCACAAGCGGTGTTGATAAAACATTACTGTTATTACCACTATTAATATTATTACTATTTGGTAAATGACGAGGAGCTAAAACAGTATTTGAAATTGGCACAGCACCAACTACCCCGGCTGCTTTTTCTTCTTCTACTGGGGCTGAGGCTGGTTGTGCTGGGGCGGTATCAGTGCTATCTGCACCACCGTCATCAATTTCAACCACAACATCACCAACGTAAATTGTGTCACCAACATTCATATTAATCTTGCTAACAACGCCATCACATGGAGAATAAATTTCTGTATTAACTTTATCTGTTTCAACAGCAAACATTTCATCTCCATCTTTAATTTTGTCGCCAACTTTAATCATAATATTAGTAACTTTTCCTTCAGTTAATCCTTCTCCGATATCTGCAAATTTAAATTTAACCATTTTTCTTACAACTCCTCTCTAAAATTGGTAGTTAATTAATTCTTTAATTTTAACAGCAATTTTTTGTACTGATGGTTGATGATAATGTTCTCCACGATCAAACGGAATAATAATATCATAACCTGTTACCCGTCCAGCGGGGGCTCTTAAATATTCAAAACAATTTTCATTAACGGTTGTAATTACTTCTGAGGCAACTGAAAATGAACGAACTGCTTCATGAACAACTAAAATACGACCAGTTTTTTTAACTGATTCAATAACCATATCACGATCTCATGGTTGAATTGTTCGTAAATCAATTAGATCAACATTAACATTGACTCCTTCTTCTTTTAGTTGGGCCAATGCTTTTTCACAGTCACCAACCTGTGCCCCATAAGTAACAATTGTTAAATCATCACCTTCTTGAATTTTATAACCTTCACCAATTGGTAAAGTATAATATTCATCAGGAATTTCTTGTTTAAAGGCACGATAAATTTTTGTTGGTTCTAAAAAGATTACTGGATCTGGTGATTCAACAGCCGCTAATAATAATCCTTTCATATCATATGGACTTGAAGGAATAATCACTTTTAATCCCGGATTATGTGAAAACATTGCTTCCATTGCTTCAGAGTGGTGTTCTAACGCACGAATTCCTCCCCCCATTGGCATACGAACAATTAGGGGACAAGTGAAACGCCCACGTGAACGATTACGCATACGAGCAACATGAGTGAAAAGTTGTTGTAAAGCAGGATATGAAAATCCTTCAAATTGCATTTCAACAATTGGTTTCATCCCATTAATTGCCATTCCAACCGCACTTCCAACTAAAGTTGCCTCAGCAATTGGCGCATCAAAACAACGGTCTTCACCATATTTTTCTTGTAATCCAACTGTTGCTCGAAAAACTCCGCCTTCAAAACCAGCGTCTTCTCCATACACAACAACATTTTGATGTTTTTCCATTGCTAGATCTAAAGCATGTGTTAATGCTTGAATATTATTTACAACTGGCATTAGTGATGTCCTCCTTTACTTGGATATTTTGCAAAGAATGCCTCTGCTTCTTGATATTGTTCTTCTAAAAATTTTGGCATTTCAGCATATGTGTAAGCAAAAATATCACGAATTGAAACATTATTGTTTTCTTCAACTCAAGCAAATTCACCTTTAATAAATTTATCCTGCTCAGCATCTAATGCTTCTTGTTCTTTTTCTGATCATTTTTTCTTTGCAATTAAGTATGCTTTTAAACGAATTAGAGGATCTTTTTTTAAGGCTTCTTCGTGTAATTTTTCATCACGATAAACTTTTGGGTCATCAGCTGATGAGTGAGCTCCTAAACGATATGTATTACATTCAATTAATGATGGTCCTTTGCCCTTACGAGCAAGACTAATTGCTTCTTGAACGGCACCATAAACAGCAAAAAAATCATTTCCATCAACTAAAATATTACGCATTCCAATACCAACTCCTTTAACAGCAAAGTTAATTGTTTTTGTTGCTTTTCGGCGTGGTGTTGAAATAGCATATTGGTTATTTTCAACAATAAAGATCGCTGGAACTTCATGTAATTGCGCAAAGTTAATTGCCTCATAGAATTCTCCTTCTGATGTACCTCCATCACCAGTGGTTGTAATAGCAACACCATCACGTTTATTATACTTTTCGGCAAATGCTAAACCAGTTGCATGGGAATATTGTGTTGCAATTGGAATATTTACTGGCAAAGTATTGATTCCTTCTGGCATTTTACTCCCCATTTCATTTCCACATCAATATAACATAATGTTTCGCATTGGCACACCACTTGCTAATCAAGCAGCATTATTTCGGTAAGCTGAAGAAAATCAATCTTTTCCTTTAATGATTTGCATTCCATATGCTACTTCAGTTGCTTCTTGCCCCGTCGAAGATAAAAATGATAACATTCGCCCTTGACGTTGAATTTTATTTTGAAAATCATCTTGGCGACGAGATAAACACATTAATTTATACGCGGTTAAAATTTCATCATCGCTAATTTTTGGCATCAAGTCTGGTTTAACAATTTTTCCTGTTGCATCCATAATTTGAAGCATTTCATTTTTTAACGAATTAAACTTGTCAAAATACATTTTTAATTCCATCCTTTCTGTTTCTATATAAGTTTTTAATTAAAAATAACATCTAAGATTTCTTGTGTTTCAAATTTCTCTCCAAAAATTTCTTTAATATTAATTTTTAATAATTCTTTTGTAATTTTGTCCGGACTATATTTGCAACCCGTTAGAAGCGTTTCAAGGTGATCTGTTCCACCTGAACCTAAAAAGTCACCATAAAATTTAATATTTGTGATTTTTCCTTCATTAACACTTAAACGAACATCAACAGTTCCTTTTCCTTCATAACGGATTTTATTTTGATAACTAAATTCTGGTGAATTACCAAAATTTCAGTTTCATGTTCGATATTTTTCATCCGCTAATTTATTAGCAGCAGCAATAATATCGGGTGGTAAATCAACCACTGTTGTTCCTTGGGCTAATAGTTCTTTTGTAATAAAATCCATAAACTGATCAATTGTAATATCTGTTTCTAACAATGGGCGAATATTTGTTACTCGCGCTGGAATTGATTTAATTCCTTTTGAAACAATTTTACTCTGATCAACATTCAAATATTTTTGCATCTTTCTTAAATCAACATCAAACAAAAATGTTCCATGATGTAATAAGCGATTTTTATATTTTATTTGAGCATTTCCAGAAATTTTTTTACCAGCAATTTCAATATCATTTTTACCAGCAAACTTAGCATTTAAACCAAGCTTTTGTAAAACATTGATAATAGGTTGCAAAATACTTTCATAATTTTTCGCGATTTCATTATCTTTATCAACAATGATGGAAAAACATAGATTTCCATCATCTTGATAAACAGCTCCTCCCCCAGTAATCCGTCTAACAACATTTACTTTATCAGTCTCAACTGCTTGTAAATTAATTTCTTCAATTGTATTTTGGTTACGACCAATTACAATTGTATTCGAGTTTTTTCACAAAAAGAAAATATTGTCCTTAATTTCACTTTTTAAGAGATATTCATCTAAAGCCAAATTAAAATAGACATCTGTAGAAGGATTTTTAAAACAGATCATAGTTATTTTTTAAAGTAATTTAAACCTAATACCTCTAATGCTGGCAAAGTAATAAAGTTATATGGTTTATTAAAGTGTGGCAAGAAGAAAATATCAACTAATGGTAATTCATCAATTGTAACTCCTTTCATAATAGCCAATGAAAACATATACATAACTTCTGTATGATTAGCTACTGAACCAACTTGTGCTCCAATAATTTTTCTTGTTTTTTTATCTCAAAGAATCTTAATTAAAACTTCTTGATAAGATTCCATAAACTCTGGACGATCATTATCGGTAAAAGTAATTTGTTCATAATCAAAACCAAGATCTTTTGCAACTGTTTCTGTTACTCCTGTTGAAGCTAATGCTCAACCAAAAACATTAATTGCATTTGAACCTTGGAATCCTGGTGATGCTAAACCTTCTGGTTTTAAAGCGTTAACAGCAGCAATAACTCCTGTTCGAACAGCATTTGTTGCTAAAGCAATATATGCTGGTGCTTTTTTAGCGTTATCATAAACTTCAACACAATCTCCAATTGCAAAAATATTTGGATCTGAAGTTCTCATATATTGATCAACCATAATTGCGGCATTTTTATCTAAATCAATAACACCATTTAGAATTTCTGTGGAAGGTTTAAATCCAACTGATCAAATTACTAAATCAGCATCATATGAACCTTTATCGGTTACTACTTTTGTTACCTTGTTATTGTTTCCTTCGAATTTAATAACTTTTTCGCCACCACGTAAATTAACGCCTGCTTCCCGCATTGCGTTTTCAACTTTATCAGTAAATGGTTTATCGTAGTAACGTGGCATAATACGATCTAAAATATCAACTAGGGTCACATTTTTTCCTTTTTGGTGAAAAGCATCAACTAATTCAACGCCAATGTATCCCGCTCCACACACAACCACATTTTTAATATTTTTATCATCATTTGCTTTTTTTACCAATTCCCCGTGTTGGTATCATTTAACAATATGAACACCTTCTTGGTTAATACCCTCAATGTTTGTAATAATTGGTCATGAACCAATTGCTAAAATCAATTTGTCATAATTGTCATCAAATTCTTTGCCAGTTTTTAAATCTTTAACACGAATTTTTTGACTTTTATTATCAACTGATAATACTTCATGTTCCATATTTACTTTAATACCTTCACTTTGTAAAATCTCTGGTGAAGCATAAAATAAGCCTTTTGGATCCTTTACCTCTCCTGAAACTCATAATGCAATTCCACATCCCAAAAACGAAATATTGTTGTTTTTATCATAAGTAACAATTTCTGCTTTAGGGTCTAATCTTCTTAGGGTTCTAACAGCAGTTGTCCCCGCATGATTAGTTCCGACTACAATAACTTTCATTTATATTCTCCTTCTCTGTTCTCATAGTATTTTTAGTTTTTTCGATATAACTAACTAAAAAAATGCGCATAGTTATATTTAAAAATTTGGCATCTATTCCTGAAAATTAAATCATACCGTACCTTTATTATATACCTGCCATAAAAAATAGAAAAGAAAAACACACGAAAAAGGTAAGAAAACTGAAAAAATACCAAAATTTTTGAAAAATTTTGGTATTTTTTGACTATGATATCACTTATTTTTCAAAGTGTTTTAAGAATCAACGTCCTTCAACCGCTAATAAACGTTGTGTTTGCTCATTAACTGACGTTTTTTTTAATTCTTTATCAATTCGATAAATTCGCGCATCTAAATTATCTAAAAATGATAAAATTTCAGCTTCTAGTAAATGTGGTTCAACTGGTGACCCATATTCTAAACGACCATGACTAGCTAAAATCATATGCTCTAATAAAATAATCTTCTCAGAATTTAAATCATTAATTTTAGCCATATGGTTTAATTCATTTGCCATAATTGAAATATGACCAATTAATTTTCCTTCTAATGAAAAATCATTAGTTGCTCCACTTGTAATTTCAATAACTTTTCCCAAATCATGTAAAATAACACCACAATATAAAAGTTCAGCATCAATTAACCGATCAGAATATACATTAGCAACATTCTTTGCCATTTTTAACATTGTTAAACTATGTCAAATTAATCCTGATTTAATTTCATGGTGGTTGCGAACTGCTGCTGGTCAAATTTTAAATTGTTCCCCATATTTTGATAAAATTAAAGTCATAATTTCACGATATTCTGTTGTCTGCATTGCTTGCACTGTAGTAATAATTTCATCATACATTACATCAGGTGGAAGTGGTGCTACTTCAATAAAATCTTCTAAGTTAATACTATCATTATCAATAATGTCATAAGTATTAATTTTTGCTTGTAACACTTTTCGATATTCAATAATATTAATATTTACTTTATAACAATTTCCTTTAATTCAACATTCAATATCAGCAGGACGAGCATCTCATAATCGTGCTTCAATTGTTCCTGTGCGGTCTTTTAATGTTATTGACAAATAAGTACTCCCATTTGAAGCAGTTCCTTGTGTTACCTTATCAGCAAGGACCACTAATTCAATATTATTGGTCTCTTTCGTTAAGTCCTTAATATTCATTGTCTTTTTTCCTTTCTAAAAATAAAGAAATGCATAATGAAGAAAAACATCACTTTCTTGTTTTATAACAATAATCCTGGATTTGATAATAAATATGCAACATAATGTACAAACTTACTTGCTTCAGTAATATCAATCACAGCTTCATTATAACCAAGGGTAATTATCATAATATCACGAATTGTAATATCGTTTTTTTCAACAACAACTGGTTTTTTAAAGATAATTCCCATTGCAATTCCAGCAACATTGTCTTCTGGAATGGTAAAAGTTCCCCGCATAATTCCATATTCACCATAATTTACAATTGAAAATGATGCATCTTGATAATCTTTGTCGGTTAATTTATCATTAATAGTTTGTTCAATTAATTTTGTTGCTTTTACCGCAATTTCTTTAATTGATTCATTTTTTAAATTAGATAAAACAGGCATTTTAATCCCCGCATCAATATCAACACTAAAAGCAATATTATAAAATCATTTTAATAAAAGGGCATGTTCTTTACTAATAAATGATGCATTTAAAATTGGGAATTTTTTTAAACCCTCATAAACTGCCTTAATATAAAATGGTAATAATGTTAATTCAAGCTCATTTGATAAATATGCTTCTCGCATGATTGATAATAAACTAACTAATTCACTAACATCAACCTCAACATCAATAAAACTATGAGCAATATTCTTTCTGCTTTCCATAATTACTTTTGCCCGGGTGATTGCTTGATGATTTAATTTAATTTGGTCAGCTTGTAATATTTTACCATTATGGTCAAGAACTGCTTTGTCTGGCATATGTTCTGATGTTTCAACATGTGATTTTGAATGTCCTGCCGAATGTGCTTTTGTTTCAACAGAATGCGAAGCAGATTCACTATGACCACTATGTACCTTTGAATGTGAAGCAGCATGATGTGTTTTTACTTCTTCATCATGTTTTACTTCTTTATGGTGAACCGTAGATGTTGAATGAGACCCAGCATGTGCATGTGGTTTTGGGTGCGAAACAGTTTCTGAACCAGAACTAGCATCTTCATCAACATGAGAGCTCAAATGAGTTACTGGTTTTGAATGCGAAAAATGTGTTTTTAAACCTTCAGAGGTGTCAGAATGCAAAACCGGGTGCGTTTCAGAATGAGCAGAATGTCCTTTTACTTCTGTTCGATCTGGAGCAGATTCACTATGACTACTATGGGTCTTTGGATCCGAAACAGAATGATGTGTTTTTACTGGCTCATCATGTTTTACTTCTTTATGATGGATTGTAGACATTGTGTGAGATTCTGTATGAGGTTTTGGTTCTCTATGATAAACAACAGATTCTGAATGATGAGGATGGGATTCGGAAGGTCCATTATCATATTGTTTTGTTGAAACTACGTCTGTTACCCTTAAAACATCATATCCTAACTTTGAATCAGTCTTCATTTCATCAATATTTGAGGCAGATAAAGCAATATCTTCTCCCAACTCTTCTAATGTTAAATCTTCACTAAAATAAATTGTTTCGGGATTATCATCATCTAAAATTAATTCTTTTTCATTACTTTCTTGATTTAACTCTTCTTGAATATCTGTATACATACGGTGAATCAACGTATTTGATATTTCATCATAGTTTTGCGTTTTTTCTTTCATTTCTGCTGATAATGCTAAGTCTCGCTCTAAATGTGCAATATCTTCAATAATTTCTTCTTGAATATTAATTGTTTCTAAATCATCTTTAACTGTTGTTAAATTGTCTTTTAATTGGCCAAGATCCTTTTTCAAGGTTTCAATATTATTTTCATTTGGAATATTTTCAATAACATTTTCAACTTTATCTTTTAATAAAAATGATGTTGTACTAACATTATCTTGAAATAAATTTTGTTTCTCTTGTTGCGGTGTTGTTCCTTCTGAGTTTAGCTCAATTGTCGGTTCAAAATCATTTTTAGGGTTTTCACCGGTAACTTCACGAGCTAATAATGTTTCAATTAATTCTTCACGAAAAATTTCAGTTTCTGATTTTTTAATATCAATTGATGGATTATTAGCTGCATTATATCTTGATGAACCAAGAAAAGAACTAGTATTATAATCTTGACTAGTTTCATATTTTTGGTCATTAAGAGCGGGTTCTAGTGGCACAATTTCTAATAAAAAATCGCCACTATTAATAACTTTATTTTCATAAGCAATAAGATTTTGTACTTCACCAGCTTCTGGCGTTTTTATTTCATATACTTTATTTTGAGTGATGACATTAACGATTTTATCTCCTGCTTGCACCTTTTGTTGATTTTTAGCAAAAAGTTTATCGATAATACCTTTACGATTGTCATCAGCTTCAAATATAATCTTTGCCATTTAGTAACCCCCTATTTTCTAAATATATCTTAGCATACTTTTAAGTATTTAAATAATTAGTTTCTAATTCTTGATACATTGCTTCCATTTTTGCTTTTGCTTGTTCATTTGTTTTATCAACACAAACAAAGTAAAACTTAATTTTTGGTTCTGTCCCACTTGCCCGAACAGCAAATCAACTACCATCTTCAAAATAAAATTTTAGTAAATCTTGTCCTGGCATATTATATAACCCGTTTAGATAATCTTCCTTTTTAATACATTTAATTCCGTTTAAACTAGCAATCTCTTCTTGTCGCAATTTTTGCAACATCCTCTTAATAATTGTCTTTCCATCAACACTATCACGAACCAAATTAACGGTATTACAGTAAAAATATCCAAATTTATCATATTGTTCAACTAAGACATCAAAAAGTGTTTTTCCTTGTTGATGATAATATCAACAAGCTTCAGCTAATACCACCGATGATTGAATTCCATCTTTATCACGAGTAATATCTTTTAAAACATAACCATATGCTTCTTCAAAACCAAATAAAAACTGAACTCCGTTGCTATCTGCTTTACTCATTTGATCACCAATTCATTTAAAACCAGTTAATGTTTTAATAACCTTAACACCATAACTTTCAGCAACTTTATCTGATAAATTACCGGTGACAAAAGTATTATATAATACACCATTTTGAGGTAGTGTGTTGCTCTTTTTATAATGTGAAAATAAATATTCAATTAAAACTGGGGCAGTTTCATTCCCTGTCATTAAGTAGTATTCCTTATCCGCAATCTTAACCCCAATTCCCAACCGATCAGCATCTGGATCATTTAAAATAATAACATCCGCATCAACCTTTTTGGCATATTTTAATGCTAAATCATAACATTCAGTTAATTCTGGATTTGGATTAGGCGCAAAAGTAAAATTAGGGTCATTGGCAAATTGTTCTTCAACAATAATAACTTCATATCCACAGTCTTGTAAAATTCGTGGTGTTCAGTCTTTACTTGTGCCATGTAAATTAGAAAAAACAATTTTAATATTACGTTTTTGATTTGGATAAAACTGCATTGCTTTAACATCGGCAATATAATTTTCTTCAATTGTTAAAGAAACATTAGTAATTAAACTTGGATCTGGTTTTAATGTTAAATTAAAAACTTCTTCTTTAATTTTCAAATAATTTGCTCCAATAATATCGGTTGCCACTGGTAAAAATTGGCAACCATTATGATCATAAATCTTATAACCATTGTACTCACGTGAATTATGACTAGCTGTAATAATGACCCCGGCAGCAGCTTTTATTTTACGAACAATATAGGAAACAACTGGTGTTGGTCGTACATCATTATTATTAAATAAAATTGCTTTAATATTATTAGTAGCAAAAATATCAGCAACCTCTTGTGCAAACTCAGTAGAAAAATGACGATTATCATGGCCAATTACGACACCCTTTGTTTTTAAATCAGTTTCTGAATAAATTTTCTTTAAATATTGCATAAATGCCAATGTTGCTCTTCTAATTGTATATAAATTCATTTTGCCCGTTCCAGGACCAAGTAATCCTCGTAACCCAGCTGTTCCAAATTCCAGATCATTCGAAAAAGCAGCAATTAATTCAACCTCAGACATTTGTTGAAATTCAGTTGCTAATGTTGGATCTAAGTTTTTAGCATTTTTCCATAACTTTAAATTATCTAAATATGACATATCAATTCTCCTTTAAAATCACCTTTTTAACAATTTTATTTTATAATATTTATAACAAATTACTAGTAAATCACTATTTATTTTCAATAATGTTATTAATAAAAAATAATCTTCATAAAGAAGATTATTTTAAATTGGTAATTCAAAGTCATAGATTTTTCCCTCAATAATATAAATTAAAGTTTCTGCAATGTTAATAATATGTGTTCCTGCTCGTTCAATTGAACGTAATTGTTGCATTGTTAGTGTAATAACTTTAATTTCTTCTTTAGTTTTTGCTTCTCGGATTTTTTCAATTAATGCATCATTTTCAACTTTATAAAGTTTATCCAATTCAGTATCATATTTTAAAATATTATATGCCGATTCAATTCGTTCTTCTTCAAAAATATTTGATACTTCAGTTAGCATTTCAATAACTTTAGCAACTAATTTTTTTAAAAAATTAATTAATTTAGTTGAGGGTTTATATTTAATATAGTAGCGACAAATACTTTTTGCATAGTCAGCAATCCGTTCAACCTCTTTAACAATTAAGATAAAACCAACTGCTCGTCGCAAATCTTTTGCTACCATTTGTTGTTTTGCAATTTTTCATAATGAAACTTCAATAAAAGCTTCTTGCATTTTATTAATTGTCTCATCAGAAGAAATCACATTTTTCCCAAGTTCAATATCATTTCCCTCAAGACACTTAACCATATCATCATATTGATTTTTTGTCATCGCAATAATATCAATAATCATTTGTTTTGTTTGGGCTAGATCATTTTCAATTTTAACGCTCATCGTTTCCTTCCTTCTCCTTTCTGTCATTATTCAAAACGACCAGTAATATAATCTTCTGTTTTTTTATTAGCCGGACGTGAAAAAATAATCTTAGTTTTATTATATTCAATTAATTTCCCTTTTGCAAAAAAAGCAGTATAATCAGCAACACGTGCTGCTTGTTGCATATGGTGGGTTACTAAAATAATTGTAAAATCTTTTTTCAATTGTGTAATTAATTCTTCAATCTTTGATGTTGATATTGGATCTAACGCACTTGTTGGCTCATCCATTAATAAAATTTTTGGTTTCATCGCAATGGCACGAGCAATACAAAGTCGTTGTTGTTGACCACCTGACAAAGCAAAAGCAGAATCTCTTAAATTATCTTTTACTTCATCTCACAATGCTGCTCGTTTTAAACTTTCAACAACAATACTATTAATAAGTTTTCGATCACGAATCCCTTGGTTTCGTGGTCCATAAGCAACATTATCATAAATGGACATTGGAAATGGTGAAGGTTTTTGAAAAACCATACCAATATCAGTTCTTAATTTGACAATATCTGTTTCAGGACTATAAATATTTTTTCCATTAATTAGAATTTCACCTTTAACAACGGATTTTGGCTCAACATCATTCATTCGATTAAATAATCGTAATAATGTTGATTTCCCCGACCCTGATGAACCAATAAAAGAAGTTACCGTATTTTCTTTAATTTTCATTGAAATGTTAAAAAGGGCTTGTTTATTTCCTTTATAGAAAAAATCAACATGTTTTACTTCAATTAAATCTGGATTATTGTCTGATGAATCAAATGTTGGATTATTAATGATTACTTTCGGATCCATTATTGTTCTCCCTTATTATCATCTTTGTCTTCTTTTGCTGTTTGTTTTTTCTTAGGTCCAATTTTTCTTCAAAAATTAGTAACGTTTTCTTTTTGATGAAGATAGTTTTCTTTTGAAAAGAAAAATTTTAAACTATTAATTCGCATTTTTCACTTCTGCTTAAATCCAATTTTAACATAATTTGGAGCAAATTTTTTCCCTAAAATATGGGCAAAACTATTTGATAACCAAATTAACACCATAATGGCAAAAGCTAATTCAAACATAATCCGCATCGCATCAGCTGTTGCGCCTTCCTTTGATAACATTAAAATTTGCGTTGTCATACTTGCTCCTGGGGACATAAACCCAGCAATTGGCAACCGGACAGCGGTTCCCAATGTTAAATAAACTGGGGCTGACTCCCCAATTACTCGCCCAATTGCTAAGATAATTGCTGTTACAATTCCTGGCATTGCGTTTGGTAAAACAACTTTTAAGGTTGTTGATGTTTTATTTGCCCCTAAAGCTAACGAAGCATTTCGCATTGAATTTTCGACTCCCGCTAAAGCTTCTTCAATACTACGAATCATAATTGGCAAAATAACAATTGTTAAAGTTAATCCTGATGCTAAAACTGATAGGGGCAATCGACAAACACCAATAAAGAATGCTAATCCAAATGTTCCATAAATAATACTTGGTGTTGATGATAAAACATCAATTGCAAAGCGAACTGCTTTGGCAAAAATACTACTTTGACGAGCATATTCATTTAAATAAATCGCAACCATTAAACCTAATGGCACTGCAAAGATCATTGAACAAATAACTAATAACAAGGTGACAAAAAAGGTTGAAAGAATTCCCGCACCGCCATCAAATGTTGAAGTCGAAATTAAGTCGTGCCAAACCATTCCAAATAAACCTTTTCAAATGATAGTAATTAAAATAATTAAGGTAAAAAACACCACAATCACTGTTGATGAAATTAGGAAGAACATTCCTAAACCATCTTTAAATTTTTTAATTCCCCGTGTTTTTTTAATTCGTTCATAAAATAATTTATTAATTTTATTACCATTATATGATTTACTTAAACGTAAACTTTTTGTTGTTTTACGAGTATGATAATTTCGTTTACGCTTATTAAAAGCTTGCGATGAAATAATAAAAATATTAATAATACAAACAATTATAAATAAAACCAAACCAATAGCATATAAAGCTGACTCATACATTGGTCCCGAGTTTTCTAACATTTCTAACCCAATTGTTGAAGCTAATGTCGCAATTGATGAAAAAATAAAATTAAGAAAACCATTCCCAACTTTTAATCCATCAGGTGCATTCCCGGCAATCATCATAACAGCCATTGTTTCCCCAATAATTCGAGCAACCCCCATCATAATGGCTGTAATAATTTTAAACCATGCTGATCGTAACACAATGCGATAAGTGGTATGTGTTTTACTCAAACCTAATGCTAATGATCCAAACCGATATGAATCGGGAACGTTTTCTAACGCATTTATTGATAAAGAAATCATAATTGGTAAACCCATAAATGCTAACGTAATTGATGTTACCAATAAGTTTGATGTTGATGGTGCTCCCATTAACATAAATAACGGTCCTAAAATAGCTAAGGCAAATAACCCAAAAACAACCGAAGGAATTCCTGCTAGCAATTGAATAATTCCTATCACACGACGTTTAATCGTTGGACTTAAATATTCTGAAATATATAATGAAGAAAAAATTGTTAACGGAATTGCAAAAAGTAACGCAATTAATAAAACAAAGAAAGTAGCAATAACAATTCGTCAAATTCCAAATTGATTATTATTAGCATTTCAGGTTTGACCAGATAAAAATCCTCAAAAACCACCTGGATAATGTTGAAAAAAATAAATTGATTTATAAATAATAAAACCAACTAAAGTTAATAAAATTAAAATTGTTAAAATCGCAAAACTATAAATAATAATTTTAGATCCAAAATCAGTTAATTGTTTTCGACCACGAAAATTATTGGCAAAGCAAATACGTCACATGCGCATTTTTTCCCGCACTGGTTTTCTATATGCTGTCATAACTTCTTTAACATCTTTATTTGCCATCGTTAATTCTCCAATCCATTATATTCATAACCAGGATACGCCTGATATTTACCAGGGAATTTTTGTAAAATAGTATCTCAAATACTACTATAATTTGCGCTAAAATTCCATGGAACTTTTTCATTAGGTGTTGCTTTGCCGCTTTTTGCAAATTCTGTATTATTATATTTTCGGAAGAAAATATCATCAAATGTTAAGGGTTCTTCTCCTTCTTCAATATATCAATATGCTGCATCATGAACACTTAATTTAAAATTCGAGTCATAATACGGATTAATCTGACCATTACGCAAATACTGCTTTGTTTTTGCATATGGCAACGGGTCTAACATTCAAGCAATAAAAGCTAATGCCTTATCAAATTGTGAACCACGATAATTAATAATTCCGGTAAATGGTCGGGTTAAAGAATACTTTGGATTAAATTCTAAATTTTTATCAATAATCTTATATGGTAATTCTGGTGTCGTTGTGCTTTGGCCAATCAAACTTGCAATTGATTGTATTCCTAAGCGACTATCATCAATAATTGTTTTAAGATACGAAAACGAAATAAAGCCAATTGATCCTGGCGTAGTTGAAACAGCTTGATACATCGCACCATTTGATGCTGCAACTTGATTTGTATCATAGTTTTTGGTTTTAATTACTGCTGATTCAAAGAAATCTCTTGTTCCACTTCCTGCTTCTCGGGTTAAAGTATAAAACTTATTGCTCCCACCACTACAAGTTAGTTGTGAACCAAAAGCTTGTTGTCAAGTAAAATTAGGATCCGTATAAATTCGACGGATCAATTCTGTTCCTTTTCCACCATAAAAACTTTCAAAATGTAATGAATCTTGCGTAGGATTAATTTGACAACCAGCTGGTAAATGATAAAACAGCACAATATAATCACGGGCAAACACAAAACGAGATGTTTGATAATCTTCTCATAATTGTTGGGCATTAGCACGATTATCACCTTGAGTTGGCGTAGAATTAACATCTTTTGATAAAAACCCAAAAGCATAACTCCCATTTTTAACGCCGACTAAAGCAGCTGCACTTCCTAATGAATTATATAGAATGTCTTCTTTTTTATCACGTTTATACTGCTCGGTAATATTTGCCATCACTTGTGCAACAGAAGTACTTCCCCCCGCGACAATAACATTATTCGCCGAAGCAACTGTTCAAATAACAATTGATATTACTAACACTAAAACAAAACCAATTAAAGTAATCATTTTATGGTTGCTAATCTCTCCTACTAAAGTTTTAAAGAAATTTTTCTTTTCTTGTTTTTTTGAAACAGCTTTAGTAGATTCGTTTGGCTTCATCCGTTAAGTTTCCTCCCGCTGTAATATATTTTTAACTTTGCTCATTTATTTACATTAATTGTATCAAAAAAAATAAAAAATCATAAAATATCTTATGCTTTTTTATTTTCAAAATCTTGAATCATTTCCTCAGCTTGTTGCAATTTAATTCCCACAATCTTTGTTACCCCTTTTTGTTGCATTGTTACCCCATATAAGACATCACAATTTTCCATTGTTCTAACTCGATGAGTAACAACAATAAACTGGGTTGTCTCAACAAACGTACGAATGTATTTAGCAAAACGCTCAACATTTGCTGGATCTAACGGTGCTTCTGCTTCATCTAAAATAACTAACGGAATTGGGCGAACTTTTAAAATCGCAAATAGAACTGATAACGCAACCAATGATTTTTCACCACCAGATAATAAATTTAAATTAGTAATATTTTTTCCCGGTGGTGATACTTTAATATCAACACCAGTTTCTAATAAATTTTCTGGTTCAGTATAAATAATTTTTGCTGACCCACCACCAAATAAAACTTCAAAAGTTGATGGTAAATTTTTATTAACCTCTTTGATTGTTTTATCAAATTGTTCTTCCATAATAGCATCCATTTCATCAATCGACTTTAATAAATTTTTAACTGAATCATTTAAATCATTATATTCATTATTCATAAACTGGAAACGTTCATATTCTTCCTTATACTCATCAATTGCTTCTAAATTAACACTACCAATTTGCGCTAAATCACTTCGTAATTGTTTAATTTCATCACGAATCAAGTCTTCATTATCAATTACTTTTAATTCTAATGTTTTGGCATGATCATATGTCATTTGATACTCTTCTGTTAATCGTGTTAAATTTTGTTGAATTTTAACATTAATAATCGATAAATCAGTGTTGATTTTACTAATTTGGTCTTGTAAAGCGGAAATATAATAACGTTTTTCTGAAATATAATTATTCAATTCATTAATGGTGAATGATTGTTTATCTTTCAAACTATGGGCAACATTTAATTGTTGTTCTAATTTTGTTTTTAAAAGTTCTTTTTGCTTAATTTTATCAACAATATTAAGAACCTCTTGATTTTCTTCTAATTTTGTTTCATCAATATTTTTTGCTGTTAACAAATGGTATTCACTTTGCAATTTCATCTGATTATGCTTAATAATTTCAATTTGCCGCTTTGCCGCACCAATTGAAGCCTGATTTTCAGCAATAATTTCATTAACTTCATCTAATTGATGGCGAATTGTACTTAACTGTTGGATAATTCCTTGTTGTTCATCACCCTTAACTGCTAAATGCCCATTAATTTCATTAAGCTCTTTTTCTGGATTTACAATTGTCATTTTAGTACGGCGCGAACCACCCGAAACAGCTCCTTGTGGGCGAATTACCTCCCCATCCAAAGTAACAATATTGTAACGATATTTTGTTAATCTTCCAACTTCTTGGGCACTATCAAAATCGGCACAAATAATATAACGGCTTAATAAATAATCAATTGCAATGCGATATTCTTTGCTTGTTTTAACTAAATTATTTCCTAAACCTAAATATCCGGGTACTGACTTAATCACAAATTCTTCATCACCGCTAAGAAAACGCGGCGAAATAACATCCAATGGAATAAAAGTTGCCCGTCCAGCGCGATTTTGTTTTAAATATAAAATTGCTCGTTTTGCACTATCAACATTTTTAACTAAAATATCTTGTAACCGCCCCGTTAAAGCTGTCACAATTGCTTGTTCATACTTATTATCAACATTAATTATTTCTTGTACTAACCCAATAATACCAGGTAAAACATTTTTATTGTTGATAATATTTTTAACCCCTTCATGCAAATTATCTTGATTTTCAAACTTATGTTGTGCTCGTTCTAAATCGCTTTCTAAACGAACGATTGTTTTATTAATTGCCCCTAGATTCTCATTTAATTTAGCTTGAATTACATTAAAATCATTGCGCTGATTACGATATTCAAGTTGTTGTTTTTCCAAAATTTCTAATTTTTCTTGTTCATTTTGGAGATTAAAAGTTAGTTCATTGTAATCACTAAGCATATTAGTAATTGTGATATCATTATTTGACATTTTTAAAGCAGCTTCTTTATTATCTAATTCAATTTTATGAACTTTTAAATCACTAATTTCTGAAACTAAACTCTGAAATTCTCTACTTAAAGTACTAATTTTTGTATCTAAGTTAAAATTTTCTTTATTCAATTCATTATATTCAATTTCTTTATTTTTTAATTCACGATCTGCTTCTTGTTTTGTACTTGTAATTGTTTTTTGTTGTTCACGTAATTCAAATAATTTATCATTAAAAAAAGTAATATCCTTAACCAAAACTGCTAATTCAATTTCATTTAATTTATCCTTTAAGGTAGTATATTTTAAAGCTTTTTCACTTTGACATTTTAAACTTGGTAACTTTCGTTCAATTTCATTTAAAATATCTTTTAGACGAGCTAAATTTTCATTTGAACGTTCTAATTTTTTTAATGATTCTAATTTTCGTCGTTTGTATTTTAAAACCCCCGCCGCTTCTTCAAATAAAGTACGACGATCTAATGGTTTTGCTTCTGCAAAAACATTAATATTGCCTTGTGAAATAATAGCTAATGATGATTTTGTTAAACCACTATCCATCGCAAAATCTTGCACATCTTTTAAACATACCCGTTGTTTGTTAATAAAATATTCATTTTCTCCTGTTCCTCGAAAAACACGACGAACAATTTCAATCTCATCATAATCCATTGCAAAAATTCGTTTTGTATTATCAAAAGTTAATTTTACTTCTGCCATATTTAAAGCTGATTTTGTTTCAGAACCATTAAAGATAACATCTTCACTATTATTTCCACGCAGTGATTTAATTGATTGTTCACCTAAACATCAACGAATTGCATCATTAATATTTGATTTTCCACTCCCATTAGGTCCAACAATTCCAATCATTTCATGATCAAAATTGACAGTTAATGGGTCAGCAAATGACTTAAATCCAAACGCCTCCAGTTTTTTCAAAAATAGCACTGATTTTCACTTCCTTAAAATTTAACCTAATAACAAACTGAATTATTCCTTATTAATTATTCTATAAAAGTTAACTATTTGCAACTAAATTTTTTAAAATCATTGATAAATAACAAAATTAGGGAAATAATTTTTACAATAAAAAAAGTTAAAGCAATTTTTTTGCAGATTATTAAGGATATAATGAAGCCGGTTATAAAATAAGTGAGAATTAACCACCCTCATCTCAGAACCAATAATTTAAGAAAGAAGATGTAACTATGAAAAAAATACTGGTTCTTTTTACTAGTCTAGCAATGGCTAGCACAAGTACAATTAGTACAATCGTTATCAATAATAAAAATAATAATGTTGAAGTTACCAATGGTGTTGATGTTAAAAATGGTGAATTTCCATAATATGGTCTTATAAGTAATAAGGGCGCACCAATTACAACCACCGGAATTGGTGGTGGTGTTTTAATTTCTCCAAATTGACTTTTAACAGCAGCGCATGTTGCTAGTGATTTTCAATTTGCACAGTTACCAATGCAAGTTACATTTGGCCTTTATGATAAAGTAACACCTTATCAACCAGAAACGGTATATGCTAACCAATATTTTGTCTATGGTGGCAGTCATTATGATATGAAAAAGATATTGTTCTAGTTAAATTAGATCATCCCGTTACTGATATTACACCAATTCAAGTTGCAAATAAATCACAAATCCCCCAAGCAGGACAAAATGCAATTGTAACTGGTTTTGGAATTAGTGGTCTTGATTCACAAGGACAACCAATTTGACCAACACATATGAAAAAAGCATTAATGCCAATTCAAGACCCCGCAATTGCGAAAGACCCAAAATACCAAATTTCTGATTTTGATCAAAATTATGATTTTTTAGGTGAAACAATTACTGGCAAAAGAATAAGCTCTGCCCTTGGTGATAGTGGTGGTCCTGTAATTCAAAAAATTAATAACCAATGAGTAACAGAAGGAATTGTTAGCCACGGTGTTTATGATTGAACAACACCATTACCAACTGTTTTTACTGCTGTTGGAGCTTTTAGTGATTGAATTCAAAATATTATTAAAAATAATTAACCTACACATTAATATTCAAAAAATATATTAAAAAAAGCAATATTTATTGCTTTTTTTCTTTTATTAGACTTCTTGCGATACCCTTTTTTATTAAAATATTATTATAAAATATAATTTATGAGGACATAAAAATATGAACAATAATAAATTTAATACTCTTAATGATAGAGAATGGTTAAGATTAACAGGAATAAAAAAATTCACTTTTAATAAAATGTTAGATATTTTAAAAGTTGCTGAAATAGAAAAATTTAAAAAAGGTGGTAAAACTAATAAATTATCATTAGAAAATAGATTATTGATGACTTTATTATATTGACGAGAATATCAGACTTATTTTCATCTTGGTAAAAGTTTTGATATTAGTGAGGCTAATTGTTATCGTAATATTAAGTGAATTGAAGATATTTTAATTAAAAACTCTGATTTTCAACAACTTGCTGGTAAAAAAGCACTAATAAATGATTATTTTAATGATAAAACTATTATTATTGATGCTACCGAAACTCCAATCCAACGCCCAAAAAAAGACAAAAACAATCTTATTCTGGTAAAAAGAAAAAACACACGATCAAAACACAAGTAATTATCGAACAAGAAACCAAAAAAATTATTGCAACAAGTTTTTCGCTCGGAAAAAAACATGATTATGCTTTATTTAAAGAATCAAAAATCCCAATTTTAAAAAATACCAAATTAATAGTTGATAGTGGTTATCAAGGAATACAAAAAAATCACAATAATGTTCTAATACCTACAAAGAAAACAAAGAAAAACCCTTTAAACAAAGAACAAAAGCAATATAATAGACTAGTTTCAAAAATGAGAATTATTATTGAAAATATTTTTGCTATTCTTAAAAAATTTAAAATTATTACAGAAAAATATCGTAATCGAAGAAAAAGATTTGGTTTAAGATTTAATTTAATTGCCTCAATTTATAATTTACAATTATTATATTTAACATAAAATATTTATTTAAAATTAAATAATTTAAATAATAAATTAATTTTTCGTTGTGGAAAAATATTAAATTTTTAAATAAAAAACATAATTAATTAAAATTATATTTTTCTATTAGTATCTTTTTTACAAATATTTGCAATTTTTTAACAAGTAATGCAAGAAGTCTATTATAATTTAATCATCTTCGTTATTAGGTTTCTTATTTTTATTATTTTTTTGGTTTTGACTTACTTCTTCTTTTTGTTCATTTTTATCTTTTACTTTTTTGGGCGGTCTTTTTTCTTTTTAATAATTAGCTTGATTTTTTCTCACCATATAAAACCATTATTTTGATGATCTGGTAGAAGTAAGTTTAAGAAAATTCCAACAAAAGCAGCTAAAGCAACTCCCGTAAATTGTAAATTACCACTACCAATATTAAAGTTAAAAATTGCTCCCCCCAATCCTAAGACTAACATAATTGCTGTTACAAAGACATTTTTCATATTGGTATAATCAATCCGATTATTAATTAAAACACGAATTCCATTTGTTGCAATTAAACCAAACATAATCATACTAATACCACCCATACATAACTGGACCTGGTAGCATTTGAACCAACTGGTTAACCGGGGCAATAAAAGATAACACGATCGCAAACAGGGCAGCGAATCCCGTTACTCACACTGAAGCAATTCTTGTCATTCCAACAACCGAGGCATTTTCACCATAAGTTGTGTTTGCAGGACCTCCTATTAAGCCATCAAAAATAATTGAAACCCCATCTGCAACTAATGTTCGATGCATTCCAGGATCTTTAACAAAATTCTTACCTGTCATTTGTCCCATACTAATATGATCACCAATATGTTCAGCAATGGCAATAATTGCCAAGGGACTAATTGCTAAAATTGCTGGGACAATATTACTTGCTTTTAAATCTCAAATTTTTTTAAAAGAAGGATATCACTGTCATTGACTTGGGTCACTAATTTTTGAAGTGTCTAAAATATGATATTGAGTTCCAATTGCAAAATGCAAAATAACACATAATAAATAACCCATTATAACCCCAATAATAACTAGTACTACTTTTGCAAATCCCTTACATTTTAAAGCAATAATTGCCGTTACCAAAAAAGTAAAAACTGCAATCCCAATTCCAATTCAATGTGAATAACTTTCTTTTCAAGCTGCTGGATTAAATCCAGTATTATTAATAGCACTCGGAGCAACTGACATTCCAATAATAATAATTAATGGTCCAACAATAACTGCTGGCAATAGTCGTTCTAAAAATTTATTACCAATAAAATATACTAAAACTCCAAATGTAATATAAATAACTCCAACCATCATTACGGCAATAAAAATAGCATTTCCATACAAAGGATAACAAACCCCCATTGCTCCAATATAGGCAAATGAACTTCCTAAATACATTGGCACTTTTGCTGCCGTAATGGCAATGTAAATTAATGTTCCAACACCCGAGCAAAATAAAGCCATTGAAATATTCATAACTTCAACACCAGCTGTTTGATTAATAATCAACGGCACTAACACTGTGGAACCAAACATTGCAAAAACATGTTGCAAGGATAAAATTGATCATTAGACTTCTTGCATTACTTGTTAAAAAATTGCAAATATTTGTAAAAAAGATACTAATAGAAAAATATAATTTTAATTAATTATGTTTTTTATTTAAAAATTTAATATTTTTCCACAACGAAAAATTAATTTATTATTTAAATTATTTAATTTTAAATAAATATTTTATGTTAAATATAATAATTGTAAATTATAAATTGAGGCAATTAAATTAAATCTTAAACCAAATCTTTTTCTTCGATTACGATATTTTTCTGTAATAATTTTAAATTTTTTAAGAATAGCAAAAATATTTTCAATAATAATTCTCATTTTTGAAACTAGTCTATTATATTGCTTTTGTTCTTTGTTTAAAGGGTTTTTCTTTGTTTTCTTTGTAGGTATTAGAACATTATTGTGATTTTTTTGTATTCCTTGATAACCACTATCAACTATTAATTTGGTATTTTTTAAAATTGGGATTTTTGATTCTTTAAATAAAGCATAATCATGTTTTTTTCCGAGCGAAAAACTTGTTGCAATAATTTTTTTGGTTTCTTGTTCGATAATTACTTGTGTTTTGATCGTGTGTTTTTTCTTTTTACCATGTAAATTGTAAATGCCAAACCATAAAAAGTTAACTATCAATTTAGTTAACTTTTTTAAGTTAGTTTTAAGGAGTTGAAATTATGCAAACAAAGCAATATTTGATTTTGCGGTCGTTAGTGAAAAAGTACGGTAAAGATAATGTTATTAATACTGTCAATAAGATTGCAAAAGATATTGAAATTAAAAAGTAAAAGAATAAATTATTCCGCGTAATTTATTAGCGGATAATTTATTCAATAATGTTTTTTAATGGAGCAAAGCGACAACGAGCGGAGCGAGTTTGCAAATTTCAATTTTTTAATTTATTGAAAGGAGATATATTATGCCCGGTTGATTAACGACAATATTTAGTGTTGTTATTATATTAGGTATTTTTGCTTGAATTGGTTTATCGATTTATCAAAAAATTCGTCAAATTCGAGGAAAGAAAAAAGATAAAAAAGAAATTGAAAGTAAGGAGGATAAAAAATAATGTTAGGTATGTATTTAACAACAGCGGTTAATTTTTTAGCAGCAGATACGCCTACTATTTCAGATGGAATGGGTTCTATTTGAAGTGGATTAGGACAAGCAATGATGAAAGTTAAAGAAGCAATTTATGCTGTATTACCACAATTAATGACCTTTTTAGGTGATGCGTGAATTATTTTAATTCCATTTGGTATTTTTGTTATCATTAAGATTTTAAACTTTTTCCGTGTTATGGTTAAAGGATTTTAATATTTATTATAACTAATTATTTGTATTAGTTAAGGCACACTAGTTTATTTATATTTTATTAATTTATTATTTTATATAACTATTATTTTAAACTTAATAGTATTTTTCAGTGTGCCAATTTTTATCATTTTTATATTTAACAATGTTTATTAACAGTGTTTATTTAACAATAGATAAGCAATATTTAACAATATTTATAACATTGTTAATTAGAAACAATGTTTATTAAGGAGTTGATAAAATTGAGTAATTTTGTTAAGAAAAATCAAAATGTAGAAAATTATTTTATTCGTAAAGAATTGATAGTTTTTGAAACAGAAAAAGCAAGTTTTATAAATTTACCTAATCATAATCGCCATATTTGTTTTTGATTGAGTAATAAGTTTATTTATCCGAGTGAAAAACACTCAGAACAAGTAGCAATCGGTTTGATTTATGATAATTCTTATCCTATTGTAAAATATGATGAAAATTTAAAACGTCATGTATGAAAGTATTTAACTGGAACAGAATTAATAAATTTATACAATCAATATAAACAAAATTATTTTACACAAATGAAAAAAGCTTTATTTCAAAATGAACCTAAAAAAGTAAAAACGACTAACAATAATTTAACAAATTGAAGTGATGAAAAAGAACAACAATTAATTAAAGACCTAGAAAGTTTAAATTAAATGAGTTTATATGACTATTGAGTTCAATTTGTTAGTTATATTATTGGTTCAAATGCCCCTGAATTTTTATATGTTATATCTTTTGTATTATTTATTGTTTTATTTTTTGGAATATTTTTTAAACTTATTCAAAAAATGTGGAGTTTTTAAAAATGCAAAATGATTGAGAAAAATTAAAAGAGTTTTTTATTCATATATTTTTGTTTATTGACAAATTTAACGTTGAAAGTATTACAACTTGAAATTTAACACAAAATGAATATTTAACTCTTATGATTGGTATTTGAATTGTAATTTTATTTTTAACGTGGTTTTTATTGTGAATGGTTTTTAAAATAGTTAGTTGTTTTAAATAATTAAATTTTGTTATTATTATGGTTTTCTCTCCCCACAAAATTTTAAAATCTTTTTTTGAATATAATATATATTTTTATTATGAATGCAATAATTATTAATATAAATAATGTTGTAAAAAATATTTCTTTTGCATTTATTTGACTAATATTTTTAAATATTCATTTTACAAAATTAATTGTAGTAATTAATTTCTCGATAGGATTGATTAAAAAGTTTATAATTCCAATAATAGGCAATAATATTGAAATTATTTTTAAAATTTTCTTAATTTTTATCACTTTCTTTTTTGATTTGTGGGGAGAGAAAACCATAATAATACTAGTTTAATTATAAATAACTATTGGAGGTAAAATGAAAAAGTTCATATTTTTCTTAAAAAATTATTGTTATATTAGTGGTTCAATGATTTTGTTTAGTTTAATTGATTTATTACTTTGGATAATTTCATTAAATTATACTGGTTTAATATTTTGATTATTATTTGCTTTACAATGTGTTTATTTTGTTTGATGAGTATGAAAAAACATATTTTATCAGTTGAATGCTTTTCGGTTAGTTAATTTTGTTTGAGATAATCCGTTATCGGTAATTATTGGTAAGTTAGGAACGGGTAAAACTTTACTTTTAACTTATTTATCACAAACTATGAAATTATTAACAGATAAGATTTATATTAATTATCCGTTAGAAGATGATAAAGTTAAGGTTTTAACATTTAAAAATTTAGATTTTACAGATAGAACAAAACCGGTTCCTCCTGATGATAGTGTTATTTTATTTGATGAAAGTTATTTATATATTGATGGAACTAGTCCCCACGATGAGAAAAAAGTTCATAGTGGTAAGATTCCGTGAATTGTTTTAGCAAGACATTTTGGTAATCGTGCTTTGTTTACTGCTCAGCGTGAGGGTATGATTTGGAACAATATTCGGCAATTAGCAAGTGGTATTATTATTCCAATTTCATTGAAAAAACCTATTGTTAAAAAAGGATTTAATTTTTTTAATCGTTTCTTTATTATGCGAATTGGTATTTTTCAAGATATTACGGATTATGAAATTTGAAAGACAAAATCAGTAGAACGAACAGCAGAAGGTAAACGAGCAAAACATAAATCTGATGTTGGTTTAGGAATCGGGTTTTTTAAGATAATTATTACGTTAGAATTTGCACAGAAATATGATAGTCAATGATTAAAGTTTGTTCGTGATTTAAAAAATGATGAAATAGTTAATAAAAAAGAATATTATTGGTCAGAAATTACTAAATTAAGTGTTAAAGAGCGTTTAACATTGTTTGATATTGATATTTTGAAAAAGAATTTAAAACCTAAAAAAGAAAAAGGAAGTGGTAAAGATGATTAATTTATTATCAGAAAGTAGTAATTGAGATAAAATTTTTAGTTTTATTTTTGATGTATTTTTGTTTATTTTTGATGTAATTTGAAATACTAAATTGCCAATGACAAATACAACAATTGCTTATTTTATTATCTTTTTTATGGTTGTTAAGTTATCGATTTATGCTATTCACGGAACAAGAACCCAATATAACGAATTAGGTTCAACAGTACAAACGGGGGTATCAAATATTTATTCTACGACTGCTCGTGGAGTATCAGATACTAAACAAGGTATGCAAAAACATTTTAAAGAGCGTAAACAGTTTAAAATTAATCGTAATAAACAACAATTATCAAGTTTAGCAAAACAAGCAAAAACAAGAGAACAAGGATATCGGAGAGTGAATAAATAATGATTAGATTAGTTTTATTGGTTGCGGCAATCGCTATTTTTGGTACTGGTTTTATTACGGTGATTATAAATCAATTAACATCAGCAAAAAATATCATTATGGATTTATATAACTCAGATACTTTTTTACTTTCTTTATTTGGTAAAATGGCAATTTTGTTTAGTCATCCGTTAATGCTTACAATATCAAGTTTATATATTTTAGGTTTTATTGTTTCAAAAACATTATATAGTTAGGAGTTGAATTTATGGATAATAAAAATGAAAAGAAACAAAAAGAAAATGGTTTATTTATTTCTTGGGTTGATTTAATTTTGTATCTTGTTATAAGTTTTTTGTTAACCCTTATATGTGTATTAGATACAGTTTCAACTATTGATGAATTAAAAGAGAAATATGCTGGTATAAATGGTTATATAATTTATGGTTTATGATTTGATATATTATGATATATTTTAGTAATTCATTATTTTTATGGTTATTTATTTAATCAAATTATTAAATTAATAAAAGAAAATAAAAAAGATAAGGTGGTAAAGAATAATGCGTAAGTCATTATCTTTATTTGCGATATCTATTTTAGGTATTTTAGGTTTAATTATTCCATTTATTACTTTAACAGCATTTAAACCCTTAAATCAGCAGAATTATACTGTTAATCAACAAACAACGGGAATGAATGAAACTGATTTTATTAATACAATGTTTTTACGCAGTAGTTTTTTTGAAAACTGGTCAGAAACAAATTATTTTATTAACCCAACTTTAAAAACATTACAAACATTAACTTATAATGATAAATGATATTTAGACTTTTTAAAGGATAGTTATTCAACTGGGATTTCATTTGATAAGCCTAGTGATGAGTTTATGGATTTATATAAAAATTGAGATACTTATGCTAAACAATATAATATTGATAAATTTTATGATGTGGATAAGAAACAATTTTTAAAAGAATTAACTAATTTCTTTTATTCATTTGCTAAGTATTTTAATACTGTTGAAGTTATTAATAAATTAGAAAAAAGTGTTGATAATTTACAACAAGTTAATTTAAAATTTCAAAATTGAAAGTTAATCCCATTAGATAAATTAAATAGGAATCCAGATAATAAATGATATATTGGAATTGTAAAAAAGAAACAAAATGATAATTTTTCTATTATAAAATTTAATTTTTCAAATAAATTAATTTGAGATAATAGTGGAGTACCTTATCATATTATTAATGGTGTATGATATCTTTTTAAATCATATTATTGTTGAGATGGTTTAAATGAACCTGAAACGCCAAAAATAGATATTAATGACAATCCAATTTTTTGAACTGATGATGAATATCAAAATATTCGTTCTTTTTTATTAAAATATATTAATGCTATTGTGCAAGAAAATATTAGAGTTCAGCAAGGTGGTAATCCTGATTATGATGACTCAAATTTAGGTAGTCAAAGAATAATATTTGATTTTAAAATTATTAATAATATGGAAAAATTAGATTGAAAACCTGATGTTATTTTAACTAGAAAATCAATTTATCGGATGATTTTAACAATTGATGAAAATAAAAATATTGTTGCAGGTAGTTTAGAATTAACACATTTTAAACAATATTGGGATGGTAATAATGCAAATAGTTATCGGTATACTGATGATTTAGGTTTTTTATTTTCTTTCATAAAAGAAAAAGAAGATACTTTTAATTTTAGTGCTGAAACTTATAATTATTATCGAGGTAATACTCCCAATACTGGTAAAATTGTTTTTTGGAATGGCAAGGGTTTTTTGGACAAATTTTATGTAGAGTAAAGATTTTTATATTCAATTGGTGTTAAATAATTTAATTTGCTGTGAATTCGTACATTATTGTATCAATTAACATAGTCAAATAATTCTAATTTAAATTGTTCAATATTTTTAAATTTTCTGTTTTTAATTAATTCTGTTTTTAAAATTTTATAGGTTGATTCAGAAACAGCATTATCATAAGGACAGCCTGGTTTACTATAAGATTTTGCAACATTGTTTTTAGCTAAAAGATTGTAAATGATATTGTTATTAAATTCGCTGCCTTGATCAGTATGAAATATTTTAATATTATCTAAAGAAAAACTAAGCTTTTTAAAAGTATTTTCAACTAATTTGGCATCTTTATGAGAACTAACATCATAACCAATAACTTCACGATTAAATAAATCAATTAGAAAGCACACATAATATCATTTGCTATTGATAGCAACTTGTGTTAAATCACTGACAACAACTTCATGTAGTTTATAATTATTAAATTCTTGATTTAACAAATTATGATATTTGTATATAGCGTTTTTGTTACTTTGATGTTTATATTTAAGTTTTGTATAATTGGAAATTAAGTTATATCTTTGCATTATTTTACTAATTTTTATTCGTGATAATAAAATATTTTGTTGTGCTAACATAACTTTAATTTTTCTTGTGCCATAATTTTTACGACTTTTTAAGAAAATACTGATAACAGCATTATCAATAGTATGGTTTGATTTAGGATTATTTGATTTCAATTGATAATAAAACGTTGATCTAGGAACTTTTAGTGTTTTGCATAAATTAGTAATTGCATATTTTTCTTTGTTGTTTTTAATAATTACTATTTTTTGCCTATTATCAGTGTGGCTTGCTTTAAAATATCATTTTCCATTCGTAATTGTTTAATTTCTTTTCTTAGATGAATTAGTTCATTTTCTTCTGGGCTTCGATTATCTTTTGCTTTAAATGAACCAGAATTATTGAATTCATAAATTCATTTTCAAACTGTTGATTTACCGACCTGATAGTCACTGGACAATTGTTTTGCTGTTTTACCTGTTTTATAAAGACTAACAATTTGTTGTTTAAATTCATCGGTATAATAGACTTCTTGCATTACTTGTTAAAAAATTGCAAATATTTGTAAAAAAGATACTAATAGAAAAATATAATTTTAATTAATTATGTTTTTTATTTAAAAATTTAATATTTTTCCACAACGAAAAATTAATTTATTATTTAAATTATTTAATTTTAAATAAATATTTTATGTTAAATATAATAATTGTAAATTATAAATTGAGGCAATTAAATTAAATCTTAAACCAAATCTTTTTCTTCGATTACGATATTTTTCTGTAATAATTTTAAATTTTTTAAGAATAGCAAAAATATTTTCAATAATAATTCTCATTTTTGAAACTAGTCTATTATATTGCTTTTGTTCTTTGTTTAAAGGGTTTTTCTTTGTTTTCTTTGTAGGTATTAGAACATTATTGTGATTTTTTTGTATTCCTTGATAACCACTATCAACTATTAATTTGGTATTTTTTAAAATTGGGATTTTTGATTCTTTAAATAAAGCATAATCATGTTTTTTTCCGAGCGAAAAACTTGTTGCAATAATTTTTTTGGTTTCTTGTTCGATAATTACTTGTGTTTTGATCGTGTGTTTTTTCTTTTTACCAGAATAAGATTGTTTTTGTCTTTTTTTGGGCGTTGGATTGGAGTTTCGGTAGCATCAATAATAATAGTTTTATCATTAAAATAATCATTTATTAGTGCTTTTTTACCAGCAAGTTGTTGAAAATCAGAGTTTTTAATTAAAATATCTTCAATTCACTTAATATTACGATAACAATTAGCCTCACTAATATCAAAACTTTTACCAAGATGAAAATAAGTCTGATATTCTCGTCAATATAATAAAGTCATCAATAATCTATTTTCTAATGATAATTTATTAGTTTTACCACCTTTTTTAAATTTTTCTATTTCAGCAACTTTTAAAATATCTAACATTTTATTAAAAGTGGATTTTTTTATTCCTGTTAATCTTAACCATTCTCTATCATTAAGAGTATTAAATTTATTATTGTTCATATTTTTATGTCCTCATAAATTATATTTTATAATAATATTTTAATAAAAAAGGGTATCGCAAGAAGTCTAATGATTCTTTGCCATAATTACACCTCCATTTATTAATTTAATTATAATCCTTACTCCACATTATTGTTGTCCAATTTATCTTAACCCATCCAAGCATTAGTTGAACGAATAAATAGAGATATAAGGCGATGATTTGGATCAAATGAACCTTTGATTAATATTCGTAGTAGATTAAAAAATGTTTTAAATATATTAAATACTACAATAAGACCTTGTTTAGAAAATTTTACATCAAAACAATATTTTAAAAAAATATTTGTTCATTAATTAGTTAATGTATATAATAAAAATAATAAAATTTATTAATTATTTTTGTGTTTAACAAATTATTTTCATCATTTTAATAATATAATTTGGATGGGTTAAGATAAATTGGACAACAATAATGTGGAGTAAGGATTATAATTAAATTAATAAATGGAGGTGTAATTATGGCAAAGAATCATTATACCGATGAATTTAAACAACAAATTGTTAGTCTTTATAAAACAGGTAAAACAGCAAAACAATTGTCCAGTGACTATCAGGTCGGTAAATCAACAGTTTGAAAATGAATTTATGAATTCAATAATTCTGGTTCATTTAAAGCAAAAGATAATCGAAGCCCAGAAGAAAATGAACTAATTCATCTAAGAAAAGAAATTAAACAATTACGAATGGAAAATGATATTTTAAAGCAAGCCACACTGATAATAGGCAAAAAATAGTAATTATTAAAAACAACAAAGAAAAATATGCAATTACTAATTTATGCAAAACACTAAAAGTTCCTAGATCAACGTTTTATTATCAATTGAAATCAAATAATCCTAAATCAAACCATACTATTGATAATGCTGTTATCAGTATTTTCTTAAAAAGTCGTAAAAATTATGGCACAAGAAAAATTAAAGTTATGTTAGCACAACAAAATATTTTATTATCACGAATAAAAATTAGTAAAATAATGCAAAGATATAACTTAATTTCCAATTATACAAAACTTAAATATAAACATCAAAGTAACAAAAACGCTATATACAAATATCATAATTTGTTAAATCAAGAATTTAATAATTATAAACTACATGAAGTTGTTGTCAGTGATTTAACACAAGTTGCTATCAATAGCAAATGATATTATGTGTGCTTTCTAATTGATTTATTTAATCGTGAAGTTATTGGTTATGATGTTAGTTCTCATAAAGATGCCAAATTAGTTGAAAATACTTTTAAAAAGCTTAGTTTTTCTTTAGATAATATTAAAATATTTCATACTGATCAAGGCAGCGAATTTAATAACAATATCATTTACAATCTTTTAGCTAAAAACAATGTTGCAAAATCTTATAGTAAACCAGGCTGTCCTTATGATAATGCTGTTTCTGAATCAAACTATAAAATTTTAAAAACAGAATTAATTAAAAACAGAAAATTTAAAAATATTGAACAATTTAAATTAGAATTATTTGACTATGTTAATTGATACAATAATGTACGAATTCACAGCAAATTAAATTATTTAACACCAATTGAATATAAAAATCTTTACTCTACATAAAATTTGTCCAAAAAACCCTTGCCATTCCAATTAGATTTTAGTAAAGGAGAAAAAATATATGTATGATAAAAATAACAAAATTATTGTAAAAATAACAAATATTACTCCCTATGGTGCTTTTTGTAGAGCAGAAAGAGCTGATGGTTTAATCCATATTAGTGAAGTTTCAGATTATTTTGTTAAAGATATTAAAGATTTTTTTGATATTGGTGATGAAATTGAAGTTGATGTGCTTGATTTTAATATAGTTAGAAAACATCTTAAATTAAGTTATAAAAATTGTCACCCTGAATTATTAAAAAATGATGATAAAGAAATTCAGGAAATAAAAACAGCATTCCAAAACTTAAATAAAAAACAAAATAAAACAGACAATATTGAAAATATTAATAAAATAAATGAAAATGAATAAATTAGTAAAATACAATAAAAAAGTAAAAAATAGTTTTTATACTACTTTTTACTTTTTTATTGTATTTTATTTTTAATTTGTTATAATACTTTTAACTTTTTATGGTTTAGTTTTACAGTATACACCAGAATAAGATTGTTTTTGTCTTTTTTTGGGCGTTGGATTGGAGTTTCGGTAGCATCAATAATAATAGTTTTATCATTAAAATAATCATTTATTAGTGCTTTTTTACCAGCAAGTTGTTGAAAATCAGAGTTTTTAATTAAAATATCTTCAATTCACTTAATATTACGATAACAATTAGCCTCACTAATATCAAAACTTTTACCAAGATGAAAATAAGTCTGATATTCTCGTCAATATAATAAAGTCATCAATAATCTATTTTCTAATGATAATTTATTAGTTTTACCACCTTTTTTAAATTTTTCTATTTCAGCAACTTTTAAAATATCTAACATTTTATTAAAAGTGGATTTTTTTATTCCTGTTAATCTTAACCATTCTCTATCATTAAGAGTATTAAATTTATTATTGTTCATATTTTTATGTCCTCATAAATTATATTTTATAATAATATTTTTAATAAAAAAGGGTATCGCAAGAAGTCTATTGTAAAAAAGTTTTTGGGCGTTCATGGGGAGCTAATAATAATTTAACATTATTATCGATGCTCGTAATTTGTTCTTTTTCCATTTTTTCTCCTTTCATTCTTAAAATTGCATAAAAAAACTAGTTTATAAACATTATCAACTAGTAAATTTTGCATTATTAATTTTCATTATATTGTTAATTTGTAGAATATTAAAGATATCAAAAAGAATTAACTTATTTTTTTGTAAAAAAATTTTTAATTCTTGTAGCATCTTAATTTGCATTTTATACCTCAACATTCTTAACATAAATAATATCATTTTTAAAATGATTTGTAAATATCTTCTTCTTAATTGTCTTGTAATAGTTGGAATAAAGTAAGTGTTTGCTGGTAAAATCCAGTAAACACTTACTTTATTCCGTCCTTGTAATATCCTTCATAAAGCTTTTTTCAAAATAAACCAATTATATGAAGAAATTCCCTATTTTTCTACTTTCAATCTTTTTTGCCCTAACAGTTATGAAAACAATCAAGCGCAGTGAGATTAATTCTCCCTTTTTTTATTTTATTAAACACTGTTATGGTTGCTACTCTCACTCAATTGTGCCGGGTGGTTTTGAAGTAATATCATAAGTCACACGATTAATACCACGAACCTCACTAACAATCCGTGATGAAACTTTATCTAATAGTTCAAACGGTAACCGACTTCAATTCGCTGTCATAAAATCAGTTGTATCAACACTACGAATAACAGCAGTATAACCATATGTCCGAACATCACCCATTACCCCAACTGATTGAACGGGCAATAAAACAACAAAAGCTTGAGCAACTTGATCATATAAGTCAAAATTATATAACTCATCAATGAAAATTTGATCAGCTGCTTGTAGTAATGTTACTTTTTCGGATGTAATCTCACCAATAATTCGAACTGCTAAACCTGGTCCTGGAAAAGGATGCTTGTAAACAAATTGATGATCAATTCCTAACGCTTCACCAGTCTTACGAACTTCATCTTTAAATAACTCGCGTAATGGTTCAATTAATTGAAAGGGTAAATCTTTTGGCAATCCCCCCACATTATGATGCGATTTAATTGTTGCTGAAGGCCCTTTTACTGATACTGATTCAATCACATCAGGATAAATCGTTCCTTGCCCCAATCATTTAACATTTTTAATTTTTTGTGCTTCTTCATTAAAAATTTCAATAAATAAGTTTCCAATAATTTTTCGTTTTTGTTCTGGATTAGTAACTCCTTTTAATGCTGTTAAAAATCTTTCTTTAGCATCAATTTTTAGAATGCTTAAACCAAATTGTTTTTGAAATTTTTGTAAATCATGTCAACCACTATCTTGACGCAATAACCCCGTATCAACAAAAATACAAGTTAGCTGTTGACCAATTGCTTGATGCAATAAGACTGCACAAACACTAGAATCAACTCCCCCCGATAATGCTAAAACAACATTGTGACTACCAACTTTAGTTTTAATTTCCCTTGTTGACATAGTAATAAATTCTGAAATTTTTCAATCTGCTTCACATTGGCAAATTTTAAAAACAAAATTTTTTAATAATTGTTCACCAATTAAAGTATGTGTTACTTCAGAATGAAATTGTAACCCATAAATTTTTTTCGTTGTATGTCTAATTGCACTAATTGAATTTGCACTATGCGCAATTTGAACAAAATCTTTTGGCATAACTTCAATGTGATCAGCATGACTCATCCAGACTTGTGATTTAACTGGAACATTAGCAAATAAATCGTGGTGATCATCAATAACTAATTCTGAAAAACCAAATTCTTGTTTCGCTGCTCGTTGCACTTTTCCACCAGATAAATGACTAATTAACTGCATTCCATAACAAATTCCTAAAATTGGTAAATCTAATTGAAGTAACTCTGAATCAATTAAAAAAGCATCCTCTGCATAAACTGAAGCAGGACCACCGGATAAAATAATTCCTTTCATTGGGGTTGTTTTAATTTTTTCTAACGGTGTATTGTATGGTCACACTTCACAATATACTTCTAAGTCACGAATACGACGAGCAATTAGTTGCGTATATTGTGATCCAAAATCTAAGATAATAATTTTATTTTCTGTTTTCATTTATTCACCTCTAAATATATATACATCGGGTAACTGACGATATTGATCATCATAGTCAAACCCATAACCAACCACAAATTCATTTGGGAAATTAAATAAAGCATCATAATCATATTTAAAGTCAGGATGCATTTCAATTTTATCTGCTAAACAAACCACTCGCAAACTATTTGGTTTTTTTGCTTGTAATTTTTCAATCACAACCGATAATGTTTGCCCAGTATCAATTAAGTCTTCAATTAACAAAACATCTTGCCCGGTAATATCTTTTGAAATATCTTTATGAATTGTAATATTGTTGGTAGAATTTGTTTTTTCATAACTTGAAACACTCATTGTATCAACAACAATATAATTTTTAAGTTGTTTTAATAAATCACCCATAAAAAAGAGGGCCCCGTTCATTAAACCAATACAATATAATTTTTTTCCCGCATATAAGGTATTAATTTTTTCCGCATAAGTTTTGATTCCTTCTTGAATCTTAGCTTCAGAAAGGTATAATTCTAGTTTTTCCATTTGCACAATTAATAATTCTCCTTTACAAAAATAAAAAAAATAAAAGCATAAACTATTATAGTTAATTATAAATAGGTTATGCAAATTATTTTTGTTAAATCAAGAAAATAAAACAAAAGAATCTTCATGACCTATAGTATCTTAATAACGGTAAGATGTAGAAACGTTAGTCCATAACACTAACATATATAAGCATTTTATTTTTATCACACAACAACTATAACTTATTATTGCTAGTAATGCAAGGTAATTTTAAAATTATATGTTGTCCAATTCATTTATAATTAATTTTTATCTTTAATTCTAAAAATATTTTAATAAATATAGCAAAACATTATAACTTACAAAAAATATCATTAACACTTTCGATTAGTTGTGAACCATTTTTAATAAAAATATTGTTCTTATTAGCAATTGTAACTCGTTCGGGAAAGCAAAAGACTTCTTTGCCATCATGATTTGCTAACGTAACAAGCCGATGCGTATCATCATCAGGTGTTGATTGAACAATAATAACACCGTCCATTAGACCAGACATAATTCGATAAAGTTCATATTTTGTTTTCTTTAAATTTCCATCATATGATTCAGAAATAACAATTTGAAATTTAACATCTGGATATTTTTTGCAAATGTGCGCATAATCTTGTCATTTTTTAACTATTAGAACACCATTACCGAACCCAAGATTTTCAATAACACATTGATTAATTCCTTTTTCTAGCATTACAATTAAAATTAATTTTCGTCTAATAATTTTTTTTGTTAACATTTTAGTAATCAATAATCCTGTTTCATCTGGTTTTGTTGTACCACAAATTGCTAATTTATGGCATTTATTATTAACTATCGTTAAATCACCATCATAAAATAACACAAAAGGTGGTCGGTAAATATTGCAAAGAGCCTTTGGATAATCTTGATCAATAATTGTGACATACTGACAAGTAATTTTTGTTTCAATATCAATTAAATCTTCATAAGCAATTTTTTCTTTTGTCTCTAACGCTTGATAAATTTTAAGTCAATCCCCTTCATATTTTAATGCAAAAAAAAGTAGAACTCAACGCATCTTGCTTCCTTTCTATTAATAAATAAGTATCTTATTAACATAAAGAATATAACACGAAGAATTTTACTTTTTTAATTTTTATTTATCAGTAACATTATTTTTTAAAATAAGATCACGAACCGGTCGATAACTTTTCCGATGAATTGCTGTTATTCCATATTTTTGTAAAGCAGATAAATGTTTTTTAGTCCCATAACCTTTATTATTTTTAAAATCATATTGCGGATATGTTTGATCATATTCTAACATTAGATTATCCCGTGTTACTTTTGCTAAAATTGAAGCTGCCGCAATTGATTGTGAAAGATTATCACCATCAATAATTGCTTGATAATGATAAGATGGCGCTAATTTTTCAGCATCAGTTAAAATTAAATCTGGTTTAACTGTTAACTTATCAATTGCATTTTGCATCCCAACAATACTTGCTTGTTTTGGATTAAGTGTTTCAACCATTGTCACTGACATTGTTTCAATTGCATAACTGATGGCAACATTCATAATTTCTGTTTCTAACATTGTTCGTTGTTTTACCGTTAACTTTTTACTATCTTTAATTGCTGGATTAAAGTAATCCTTTGGTAAAATAACAGCACCAACAACTAATGGACCCTCTAAACAACCTCGTCCTGCTTCATCTTTTCCTGCCATTATTGTCGTGGATGAATATGATGCTAAAATTTTTTGTTCAAAACTATTCATAATTTACATTTCCTTTTGTGGCGGAAACTCAAATGAAACTAATCCAAATTCATTATTTCATAATTTATTTAAAAAGTCAGTTACAATATTTATGACATTGTCTTCATCAACTTTGTGAAAACAATTTTGTTGCATTCTTAATAATAAATGAAATAATTCAACTTCATTGGTCACATCAAACTGATCAATTGGTAATAAATGATATTGTTTTGCTAATAATGAAAAGTAATGTTGATACATTCATTTAATAGCTGCTAAACAAACATCTTCTTTTGGTAAAATATCTTCTTTAATTGCCCGGGTAAATGCTAAATTAAGAGCCACTTGGTGCTGTTCAATTTTTGGTCATAAAATCCCGGGGGTATCAATTAAATCAATTTGTTCATTTAATTTTAATCATTGTTGGCCCTTTGTTACACCAGGTTTATTACCAACTCGTGCTGAATTACGGTTTACCAAAGCATTAATAAAAGTTGATTTACCAACATTAGGAATTCCCGTTACTAATACTTTTAACTTTGGCGTTTTAATACCTCGTGCTTTATCCCGAGTAATTTTAGAACTTAAAACAGCATAAATTTTCTCAACAATAATTTTATTAATTTTAGTATGTTTACTATCTAATGGTAAGACAGTAATTTGTTGTTGTTCATAATAATTAAGTCATGCTTTGCTTACGATTGGATCTGCCAAATCTTTTTTATTTAAAATAATTAGTTTTGGCTTTGAACCTCGTAATTTATCAATTAAAGGATTGGCAGAAGAAAAAGGAATCCGACTATCAACAATTTCAATAATCAAATCAATTAATTTACTTTGTTCATCAATTTGCTTAATCGCCTTTGCCATATGGCCAGGAAATCAATGAATGTTCGTTGACATCTTCTTTTTCTCCCTTCTTAATGTTTTCCTTTATATAATTATTATTTAAAATAGTCCTCAACTCATTCTAACGAAATTGCTGGGATTTTTTTCCCATTTTGAAGATCTGCTAAAAAATCAGCACAAAGTAATAAATTATCGGTTGTTTCGCCTTCTGGCAATGAAACATTAGCTGACTTTAATTTAATAAATTCTTTCACAAGTTCATCAACCGAAGATTTTAATTGAACATTAACACTATATGCTGTTTCTAATTTTGCTTGATATTTTGTTAATAATAATTTAAAGGCTTTAATGGCCACAACTTCTGTGTTTTCTTCAATATTAAAAATTCCTAAAATTTGGGTATTTCAATAAACATTAGGTGTTTTGAAATTAACACCGGTAATCGGTGCTGTGTCAATGAATTCAACATTATTATAACGATGAACTTTCTCACGACCAAATAATGCTAATTTTGCTTTTTCAAAGCTTTCACTATTGTTAAATAGTTTTGCTAATAAAATTTCTTTATTACTATGCGGTAAACTAATAATTAATATTTTTTTATCAACATAATCTTTTAAAAAGGCATGAAACCCTTTTAAACACTGTTGATATTGTTCTTCGCTTTGCTGGTCAGGACTTAATAACATTTGACAGTAAATTCCTTGCCCATAATAATATTTCATTCATTTTTTTGTTTGTTCCACATCAGCTTTTTGTGTATTTGAAAAAAGGATTATTCTTTTTACATGTTCTAATTTTGCATAATTTAAAAGGTTAGCACCAGAGTACGCAACTCTTGCATCAACAACTTCAATAATAACATCTGCTGTTGCTGCTAGTTTATCAACTCTTTTATTATTTTTAATAAATTCACTTGGGATTGCAATTGTCTTGTCACACATAATTGTGTTTCCTCCTTGTTTTATAATTTAGTAGAAATTAAAAAGACTTTAACAGCCTTTTTAATTTATTTAGTTTTAATGATTTCCTTAATCCGTGCAGCTTTACCAACACGATTTCGCATATAGTAAATACGAGCACGACGAACACGCCCATATTTTACAACTTCAATTTTATCAATTAAAGGTGAATGTAGTGGAAAATTTCTTTCAACCCCAGCACCATTACTAATTTTACGAATTGTAACTGATTTAGTAATGACACTACCTTGTAACTTAATTACTACTCCTTCAAAAACTTGGATTCTAAATTTATTTCCTTCCTGAATTTTATAGTGAACCTTGATAGTATCTCCTGAAGAAAACTCAGGTAAATCAGCACGAAGTTGATCCTTTGTAATTTCTTCTGTTAAACGCATATTCATAGCTGTTCTTCCTTTCTATGGTTAATAAACCTATTTTATTTTTCATTTTTAATTTTTGTTAATAAAATTTCTTGTTGTGGTGTTAAAGTCATTTTTAATAATAAATCTGGTCGTTTTAATCAAGTTTTTTTTAATGCCTCATATTCTCGTCACTGTGCAATGTTTTGATGATGACCGCTTAACAAAACCTCAGGCACAAGATGTCCATCATATGCAACTGGATTTGTATAAACGGGATAATCTAAGAGATTGTTTGTAAAAGAATCATTGAGATGTGACTGTGCATTAATAACATCACTGCATAGTCTTGCAACACTATCAATCACAATCATACTTGCTAATTCACCACCAGTTAAAACATAATCTCCAATTGATAATTCATAATCAACATAATGTAAAATTCTTTCATCAAAACCCTCATAATGACCACAAATCAAGATTAAATCCTGCTCTTGTTTTGCCAACTGTTGAGCTTGCTGTTGACGATATTGTTTTCCCTGAGGTGATAATAAAATAGTAATACTATTTTTAGTTTGGTGCGCTTTAATGGCTTTAACTAATGGTTCAATCATTAGGACCATTCCTTCACCACCGCCATATTGATAATCATCAACTTGGTGATGTTTACCAACACTATAATCCCGAAGATTGACAATATTAATTGCAATTAGTTTCTTTGCTAAAGCTTTTTCAATAATTGATGTTGTTAAAAAATTATTAAACATTTCCGGGAACAAAGTCAATACTGTAAACTGTTTCATTTAAATCACCTTTTTTAAAATTACTTTTTGCTGAATCAAATCAATTTGTTCAACATATTCATCAATATATGGAATCATCATCTTTGTTTGATCAGTTTTTTGAATTTCAAAAACAACATGTGCTTTTGTTTCAAATTGATGTGATAATGTTCCAATTACAACATCCTGATAAAAAACTTTAAAATTAGTTAAATCCTCTTGACTAATAACTGTTGCTAATTCCAAATCCGCCTTTTGGCATAACAAATAACATTCTTTAAAAGCTAACACTTCATTAATATTATTAAATTCTTTAAATTTAAGAATATAACTATGATTAGTAAGTGTAATTTTAATTAATGTTACTGGTTGATAAAGCAGCGGCAACTGAAGAAACATTACCTTATTAACTAACTGTTCTACATCCTTAATGTTAATTAATAAAGTTGCCTTAACTTCCCCCTTAATTGCATGCGGTTTATTAATCTTAAAAATTTTTAATAAATCTTTCATTTAAAAAACCTCAAATTTAATATTAACTTTATGTTGATCAAATTGCCCTCTAATATTTAATAATGTTCGTAAACTATTAGCAATTAAACCTGATTTACCAACAACATACCCAAAAACTTCTTCACTACACATTACTAATAAATTAATTTCACATGTTTTTGTTTCTGGCAATTGTCGAATCTCATAATATAATTCGTTATTGTCTTGAGAAATTAACGGTTCAATTAAATTTTTAAGTTCTGTAATATACATATTGTTTATTGTTGTAACTTTAAACAACAGCTATTTTTTTGTGCTTTTTTTGGGTTTTGAAACTTGTCTTTCATTATGTAACTTAGTCATTAAACCTTCTTTACTTAATAAATTACGAACTGTATCGGTTGGTTGCGCTCCTGTTGATAATCATTTATAAGCAATATCTTGATCAATTTTTACATCACCATTTAAAGGATTATATGTTCCAATTAATTCAATATATTCTCCATCACGTTTGACACGAGCATCTGTTGCAACAATCCGATAAAAAGCCGCTTTCTTTTTACCTGTTCTTTTTAAACGTAATTTTACCATCAATTTTTTCCTTTCTAATTCTCTTTTCCTGTTAAACTATGAAACTTAACATCCTATATATCATACCTTAAATAAAAAAAGAGTCAATTTTTTTAACTTAACACTTTTTCAATTAATAAAAATTGAACAAAAATAGTTGGTAATTTAATATTTTTTCGTTTAATTGTTTTCCCTTGTCTTCCAACCTCAGCAACTAAATTATTTAAATAAAAAAACTTTGCTTTATAAAGCAAAGTTTTAATTTTAATAAATATTTAATAATATTAAATTTCTAATTTTATCCTAGTATTCCTTTAATTATATTTTTTCATCAATCATTTATGTCATTTGGCTCATAAAAATCTTTATTTGTAACATCAAATGATGAAACTTTCAACAAATTTCATACTCGATAAATAGCATTCACACTTTGTGTTATAATGCATAAAAGAGCATGAATTTCTTTGCCACTACGATATAAATACATATCAATTCGTGATGTTTGATGAGCGACAATAAATCTATATTCATAATTTATTAGTTCTTGTTTAAGGTAAATGGGTTGCCGACTAGATCAATTATTCTTATCAATTTTTGAAGAACCAATTAATTTTGTTGATACTTTAATATTTTTCGCTGAATAGTTGCTCCTTGACCACCAGCCGCAACAACTGAATTATTTAAATTAATATAATCATAATATTTCAGAAACTCTTCTCATGAAGTTGCATAATCAGTTCATTTAAATAACTTAATAGACTTCTTGCATTACTTGTTAAAAAATTGTAAATATTTGTAAAAAAGATACTAATAGAAAAATATAATTTTAATTAATTATGTTTTTTATTTAAAAATTTAATATTTTTCCACAACGAAAAATTAATTTATTATTTAAATTATTTAATTTTAAATAAATATTTTATGTTAAATATAATAATTGTAAATTATAAATTGAGGCAATTAAATTAAATCTTAAACCAAATCTTTTTCTTCGATTACGATATTTTTCTGTAATAATTTTAAATTTTTTAAGAATAGCAAAAATATTTTCAATAATAATTCTCATTTTTGAAACTAGTCTATTATATTGCTTTTGTTCTTTGTTTAAAGGGTTTTTCTTTGTTTTCTTTGTTTTCTTTGTAGGTATTAGAACATTATTGTGATTTTTTTGTATTCCTTGATAACCACTATCAACTATTAATTTGGTATTTTTTAAAATTGGGATTTTTGATTCTTTAAATAAAGCATAATCATGTTTTTTTCCGAGCGAAAAACTTGTTGCAATAATTTTTTTGGTTTCTTGTTCGATAATTACTTGTGTTTTGATCGTGTGTTTTTTCTTTTTACCAGAATAAGATTGTTTTTGTCTTTTTTTGGGCGTTGGATTGGAGTTTCGGTAGCATCAATAATAATAGTTTTATCATTAAAATAATCATTTATTAGTGCTTTTTTACCAGCAAGTTGTTGAAAATCAGAGTTTTTAATTAAAATATCTTCAATTCACTTAATATTACGATAACAATTAGCCTCACTAATATCAAAACTTTTACCAAGATGAAAATAAGTCTGATATTCTCGTCAATATAATAAAGTCATCAATAATCTATTTTCTAATGATAATTTATTAGTTTTACCACCTTTTTTAAATTTTTCTATTTCAGCAACTTTTAAAATATCTAACATTTTATTAAAAGTGGATTTTTTTATTCCTGTTAATCTTAACCATTCTCTATCATTAAGAGTATTAAATTTATTATTGTTCATATTTTTATGTCCTCATAAATTATATTTTATAATAATATTTTAATAAAAAAGGGTATCGCAAGAAGTCTAATATTAAAATGATCAGTTGTACCCCCTGTACTCATAGCTCCTATTTTTTTGAAATTTATTTTTGGGTTTAATTTTTCTTCTTCTAACTTTAACTTATTTTTCTCATTATTTTCAGCTTCTAAAAAGATACTCGTTCTTAAAATTCAAGCAAAAAAAGCAGAAGTAGTCGCTAAAACAGCAGTAACAGCTGGTATTATTAGCGATGTTCCACTAACAACAGTGACATTTGCGGTTAAAATTGGAAAAACAATATCTCAAAAACTATGCGCTAATGTTCTAATTGATAAAGTAACACGAATACTTTTAATAAGATTATTCTGGTACTCATTATTTATATTTAAATAATACGATATTCCCGCCGTTGTAACACCCAGTGATGCCGCAACAACAGTAGCCGCAATGGTTCACGGTACACTAATCCCAAAAAATCAGGCCGCTGCTCAAAAACCAGCGGCTGCAATTGCGAAAATAGTAGTTGCTGTTTTAAACCCTAAATTTATATCATTTAGTTTATCTCAATATTCTAATGCAGCTTGTTTATCTTTGCTGATACTATATGCAACATTAATATCATTATTAAAATTTAACCCTGAATTTGAACTAAAAGCCATAGTTCCTTCATTTTTTTGGATTTTTTTGTCATACAAATTTTTAAAATCTGGAAATTCAGTTCGAAAATCATTTATCATAATATCAAATAAATTCGTAAATAGTTGTCCTCCCATTTTTTGATATTTTTTTACACTTTTTTTACCAAATTCACTAACTGATTTAAACATCTCTTTTTCACGTGAAGTTTTATTCGAAGAGTTTTTATTTAAATCTTTAAAGTATTTATTAACTTGATCTCAATCAACTTCATCCGTTTCAGATTCAGGACTTTGTAAAACTGATAAATTCTTGTTAATAATTCCTTCTTTGTTTGCTATCAAATTACTATTTGCGGTCAGATTTATGATTCCGCTTCCAACAATTGTTATTGTACCCAATAACACTAACAACTTTTGCATATATAATTTAATATTCCTTCTATTCTATACAACCCAACCACCCTACCAAAACTAATAAACTTTAATAATAAAAAAGAAATACGATAATTTGTTAAAAAATTAAATATATTAGTTCAAAATAAAAATATTTTTTAAAACCCATTTTAGTGATAAAAAATATTTAATAATGTTTGTGGTATGAAAACATCTTTGTTTTGTAATGTTACACTTTCTTCTTTAATTCCGAATACTTTTTCATTAACACGTTTATTCAATGTTTCACCATGATATTTACGATATAATTTGTTATTTAAAAAATATATAAATATTGTAAACCAACAAATAATGCCAAAATGCAAATGAAAGAAAAGATTAAAATTAATCATCCTCATTCTTGATAAACATTTAGGAAAAAATATGGATATCATGTATTTGATGGTCTATGGTCTAAATAACGTAATGTTCCCCGAATTAAAATAATAATAAAATACAAAACTGGGTAAATTAAAATTAATCATAATGTTAATTTATGATGTTTTTTAAGATTATATTGAAAATTCCCTGATGTTAAAATATAACTAATAATTATACTAACTGGGATCACTAAATGTAACACAATTGTTGATATTCATGAATAAGCATCATATTGGTTAGCATCTTGGGTATTGGTAAAAATTCCTAACCAAAAAACTAGCATTGTAATTGTAATATATTTCGTAACTGCTAATTTTATTAAATAACTCGGGCTACGATTTGCAAACTTACTTTCAAATAAGTAAACAAAGAAATACATTGCAACAATATAATTTGTTTGCGTTGTAAAAAAAGCATAATAATTTGATACTCGTTCTGCATAACCTAACGCACTAAATTGTGGTAATGGAGCAATAATTGTGAAAACTAAATCAACAATTAAAAAAGATAATACTAATAACAAAACTCCTAAGCGAACATAAAATAAAATTTTATTATTTCATTTAAACATACAAAAACCTCCGATATTAAATTAATTAATTTTTACTTAATATTTTATAATATTTTTGTTACGATGTTATTTTTTAATTGATATTACTTTTATAGTTCCTTTTTTAATAAAATTCAACTGTATTTCCAAGCTATATTATTTATTAAGATCAATCATAAACCTCTGATGTGACTAATTAAAATTTATCAAAATAATCAGTCATAACAATATCTCTTGGTTTTAAAATACCTCTCATTATTTAATTGTAATTTGCAAATTTTTAATTAATGTTTTAGAACAATCAGGACAAGCTAACGATGGAAAAACATCCCCATTTGAAACAAATTTAATTCCAACAGGATTAAAGAAATTATGACAAACTTCACATTCCTTCAGTCCTTGTTTGACTTGACCCAAACACTTTTCACACATATTAACATTATTTTCTCGTAAAAAATATTCATGACAATGAATACAATTACCAATGTCATTTTTAAACTGCCCTGTTTTTCATTTTGAATATTCATAACGATCATTTGAACCAACATAAACATAAACTTTTAAAATTCATTTATTATCTTTTGAAACTTTCTTGCCATTTAAAGTTACTTTTGTTAGTAAATATTTGTTAGCTTCTATTTGATTTGTAAAAATTTTAGCAACTTTAGCTTGATCTGGATAAAGTGCATTTTCAGTGTAAAACACTATATACAAATTTTTTGTCTCATTCACTATGTTTCCATCCTTTCTTGTTGTCTTGGAAGCGGATAATTTTGCGCTGCACATTTAAAACAAATAAGATATTCTTTATTATTAACTAATAATTTTCCGAATAATTCACGGTTAAAATCATCACGAACAAGACGATGTTTTTTACACAAGTCACATTGAAAGGTTTCAATTCCTGCTAATTCGCTTTCACATTCTGAACAAAGTTGATTACGATCTAATTTACTTTTTACCCGATTACATTGTTGACAAACCGATAATTCTTTAATAAATTCTTCTGTTGCCCGTTTATTCAATTCATAATTATCCGTTGTATTATCAAAGGTAAAGATTAAACAAAATGAAATTTGCTTAACAATATCAGTATTATATTTATTATCTAAATAACAATCTTCCAAAGCTTCCTTTGCATCAGCAGCTGTTTTGCAAATGCAACGCAATGTTTGTGTTGTTCCATTTCCATCAAAAATAAAATAATAATCCCAATTCACTCTATTATTCCTCATTCTACGACATTAATAGCTATTCTTTATTATTATATCACTAATTTACAAAAACAAAACAGAAAAACATAAAAGACCCTTATGGTCTTCTTTTTTCTTCATAGTTAATTCAACTGCACGGTAAAACAATATTATTTAACTATTTTAAATTAATTAGTAAAAATTCGTAAAACCTTTAATGCTAATACTCGTGGGCTTTGATCAAGTTCTTTACGAATTTTGGGATTATCAATAATTAAGGATAAAAATTCATATACTTTACTTTCATTATATGTCGACAGTTTATCAATAAATTTTTTAACATCTAATTTTAATGCAACTAGTAATTTTAAAATTTTATTTCAACTAGTTTTTGAACAATCTTTTTCAATTCGACAAATTGTTGATTGTTGTAAGCCAGATATCTTTGCTAATTCACGCTGGGTCAAACCTTTATAAATCCGTAATTGCTTAATAACTTCGTTCATTTATATATTCCTTTCATATAAAAAATAACTAAGTTAAATAATATATTTCTTTATCTATGCAATGCAAAAATTATAGCAGAAAAAAATTTTATTGTTAAATAAAATTTTTGTATGCATCAGATTAAAATAATAAATTACGTGGAGTACGCGGGAAAGGAATCACATCACGAATATTCAACGCTCCGGTCACATACATTACCAAACGTTCAAATCCAAGTCCAAACCCAGCACTTTTATAATAACCATATTTTCGTAAATCTAAGTACCATTGTAAATCTGTTGTTGGAATTTTTAATTCGTGACAACGAGCAATAATCTTATCATAACTATTTTCCCGAACACTTCCTCCTACTAATTCTCCAATTCCTGGCACCAGTAAATCACAAGCAGCGACTGTTTTATTATCATCATTAACTTTCATATAAAAAGCTTTAATCTCTTTTGGATAGTTAAATAAAAACGTTGGTTTCTTAGTTTCTTGTTCACATAAATATCTTTCATGTTCAGTTTGTAAATCCATTCCCCAAAAAATATCAGCATTATCAAATTTATGACCATTCTTTACTGCTGTTTGTAAAATTGTAATTGCTTCGGTATATGAAAGTCGCACAAATTGATTATCAACAACATTTTGTAATCTTGTTAGTAACTGATCATCACCATTATCATTTAAGAACGCAAGTTCACGATGATTATTATTGAATAAATAATTAATAATATATTTCACCATTGTTTCAATTAAGTCCATATTCTCGGTTAAATCAATAAACGCAACTTCTGGTTCAATCATTCAAAATTCGGCAGCATGTTTTGTTGTGTTAGAATTTTCTGCCCGAAAGGTTGGGCCAAAAGTATAAACTTGACGAAAGGCTTGCGCAAACCCTTCAGCATGAAGTTGGCCAGAAACGGTTAAACTAGCTTTTTTGCCAAAGAAATCTTCGGCATAATGATCATCGGTTCTTGTTGTAACAACAAATGATTCACCAGCTCCTTCAGCATCATTCCCTGTAATAATTGGAGTATGAACATAAATAAAATTATTTTTGTTAAAGAATTCGTGAATTGCAAAAGCACTGCTGCTACGAATTCGAAAAATTGCATTAAAAGTATTAGTTTTTGCTCGTAAATGTGCAATTTCACGTAAATATTCATAAGTGTGTTTTTTTTTTGTAACGGGTAATCTTCACTTGCTTGGTCAAGAATTTCAATGTTACTTGCTTGAATTTCAAATTGTTGCTTTGCAGTTGGCGTTAAACAAAACTTTCCGGTAACTTTTACTGCCGATGAAACACGTACGCCACTAAGTTCTAAAAAATTAGTTAATTGTTCCGCCTTATAAACAATTTGAAAATTGTCAAAAATAGTTCCATCATTAACAACTAGAAACCCTAATTTTCCACTACTACGATTTGAACGCACTCATCCTAAAATCGTAATTTCACTTTGATTTTGAATCTGATCTTGATATAATTGTAAAACTGTCGTCATTATTTATCTCCTTTTTGTTTTTATAATTTAATTGCACTTTGTAATGCTAATTCAACCATCTGGTGAAAATTATTTTGGCGTTCAGTAGCAGAGGTAACTTCACCTGAAATAAACGAATCTGAAATCGTTAATAATGTTGCTGCTTTTTTATTTAATGCTAACGCATTAGCAAACAAAGCAAATGATTCCATTTCAACACAAACCGCATTATATTCAGCTTTAATCTTCTTTCAATCATCTGCATTTTTACGATAAAAAACATCAGAAGAATGGACAATGCCAGGATAGGTCTTAATCTTAGCTGCTTGAGCAACTTCTTCAATTGTTTCAAAAATATCTTGTGAAGCTTGAAGAACTTTATCATTAACTCCAGCAACAATTTCAGCAAAATTATTTTCGCCATAAGCTCCCATTACATTAACAATATCATAAACTTTTAATGCTGCATCATAACTTCCAGCTGAACCAATCCGAATAATATTATCAACATCATAAAATTTAAATAATTCATACGAATAAATCCCAATACTTGGACAACCCATTCCGCTTCCAGCAATTGTAATTGGTTTATTCTGATAAGTCCCCGTATACATATACATATTTCTAATTTCATTTACTAATTTTACATTTTCTAAAAAAGTTTCCGCAATAAATTTAGCTCGTAATGGATCACCGGGCATCAAAACTGTCTTAGCAATATCTTCTTTTTTGGCATTAATATGTGGTGTCATTGTAATCTCCTCTTAATATTCTATGTTTAATTTATATTGTACTATAAAAAACAAAAAGAAACATTAGTTCCTTGCAATTTAACGATACTTTTTTAAAATTTTATTACTTTTAACCTTATTTTCTAAATATTGGCGATCTTTATCCATTGATAATAACACCTGAATTAAATTATCGTTTCAATATATTAATGGTAATAGCACTGAAATAAAAATTTCACTTTTTTCATATAATGATGATGAAACAACAATATGGTTAACATCAGCATATTTTGATAAATCAGAATTATATTTTGAAGTAACGGCAACAACATTTGCACCATTGTTTTTTGCTTCTTTTGCAGCCGCAACAACAGCTTGTGTTTTTCCCTCTAAACTCATACAAATTAGTAAATCATCTGGTTGCATTAAACTTGCCCGCATAATAGTATTATTTTCATCTTCAACTAAATTACTACAAGCAAAACCAAAACTAAATAAACGATTAGCTAACTCTTTTACTGCTAAACCGGTATTACCAACACCAACTAAATAAATTGCTTTTGCTTTTTTTAGTAGTGTCACTGTTTCTAACAATTTATCACTATGAAAAATTTGATTGTTACGTTGTAAAATATCTTGATAATATAAAAAGATATTATCTGTTGCATCTAAATTTAAATTATTAGTTTCTAATCGTTCTTGTTCAGCAACAATTGCAATAATAAAATCACGATAACCTTTAATTTGCACTTTTCGTAACAAACCATAAATTGCACTATAACCAGTATTAACTCGTTGTGCTAAAATTTCAATATTCATTGTTGTTACTTCTTTCATATTTTCTTTAATATATTTAATTATTTCATTTTCCTTTTTGGTAAAATTCTTTGAATCAAATGTCTCTAATTTTGATAAAAACGATGCCATTGTATCTAATCTCCTTTTATTCTATTTTCCATTAATTCTTGTGCCGCCAAGCGGGCAATCATTGCAGCATTATCAGTACAATATTCTAATTTTGGAATAATTACTTTTAAATTTGATGTTGCTAGATCTAATATTGCTGTCCGCAATGCACTATTGGCAGAAACGCCGCCAACTAACGTAACCATCTTTGGTTGAAAATTTTTAATTGCCAACTTTGTTTTTCGCATAATAATATCAACACAAGTTTTCTGAAAGGTGGCACAAAAATTAGGGAGGTTAAGATTTTCCTTACCGTGTTCTTTTGCAATTAAATTAGCTGCCGCTGATTTTAAACCACTAAAAGAAAAATTATAACTTTGGTCATTCAAAGGCAATGGTAAATGATAAGCGGTTGGTGTCCCAGTTCCTGCTATTTTATCAATGATTGGCCCGCCAGGATATCCTAGTTCTAGCATGCGTGCAACTTTATCATAACATTCACCAACTGCATCATCTAATGTTAAACCTAAAATTTCAAAATCTAAATTTTTTTTCATTAATATTAGTTGGGTATGGCCACCGCTAACAAGAACCGCTAACAAGGGAAATAAAAAATTATTATCAATTGCACTAGCGTAAATATGACCATATAAATGATTTAATGGCAGAATTGGAATTGCTAAATAGCTGGCTAAAGTTTCAGCAATTATTTTACCAATATGTAACGCACCAATTAAACCTGGTTTTTCTGTGTAAGCAATGTATTGTAAATCTGTGATTTTTATTTTTGCTGTTTGTAAAGCTTCTAATAAAACATATGGAAAATTTTTTAAATGCAAACGGGACGCAAGCTCCGGAACAACACCACCACATTTTGTGTGTTCATTAATTTGGGACGAAATAACATTTGCTAAAATTTTTCTATTTTTATAAATCGCAACACTAGTTTCATCACAACTTGTTTCAATTGCAAAAATTACCATTACATACACCTCTAAAATATAATAATTTTTAATAAAATGATAAGAAACCGATTACTATCAAAAATAATAATAAATACTACAAAATTGTAGTATTTATTATTATTTTGTATATTCAATAAAAATCCAATCTAAATAACCTTGTTGTCTTTCATTACTTTTTCGATTCCTGCAATTGCAGATTCTTCGTCAGCACCTGATGCAACAATTTCCACTTTTGCACCTTGGTGAATTCCTAACGCAATAATAGTCATAATTGATTTCAGATTACCAGTTTTTCCTCCTGAGAAAATAGTAATATCTGACTGGTACTTTCCTGCTTCTCCTACAATTAATGCAGCTGGGCGAGCATGCATCCCAACAGGATCAGCGATAACAGCTTTAAATGATGCCATTAAATTTCCTCCTTTAAAATATACTCACTTATTATATCAAAAAAAATAAAAATAACTATATTATCATTCAACAATTTTACCTTTTTAACCAATAATTTCAACGGGAATTTCTTGTTGTTCATCAGAAATTGTTCTTGAATTTAGAAATATCATTATCTGTTCAATAATTCAATTAAAATTAATTTTAATTGCTTGATTTGATATCAAATAATTAGTCACTAAATTGGGTTCAAAAATAACATTAATAATTTTGCAATCTAATTTTTTAATACTTTTAACAAGAAAATAACTTTCTTCATCAACACAAATTACTGTTTCAATATGTTTGTCAATTATCGTATTTGTCAATAATGTTACATCAGTTTCATAATCATCACCAGTTAAAACAAGATAATTTGTCAATAAGTTTAAATCATTACTAGCCTTAAAATATCCTCGATATAATGTTTTTCACTCTGTTCCTAATGATAAATACAAGATTGCTTTTGTTTGCGAAGCAATTTTTGTTACTAATTGGTACATTATTTTTTCAAAGTTAAAATATAATGCTTGGAACTTGTTATTTTGTTGTCCAAACAGAAGAACATTGATATTATTTTCATATTTTTTTAATAGTTTTGAAACTTCTTCATAATAACTAGTAAAAATAATTATTTTCATATTTCATTGTTGTTGTAAGGCTTGTAGCTTTAAGTCAAAGAGGTTTTCATCTTCATTAATTAACACGATATTAATCATAATATTTTCATTGGCTAATTTATTTGCTAAAAATTGAATAATTTGGCAAGTCCATTTTGATGTTTTATCAAAAATTAATAATGTAACATTTGTTTGCACCTGATTCTTTTTAAATAAAAAATCATTTTGTTGTAAAATTGCGTTAATCCGCTCTCGCATATCATCACTAATTGAACCGCCACTAAAATAGCGCGAAATTGTGCCAACACCACAACCAGCAATTTTTGCTAATTCTTTATAATTTTTAATTTTCATCTAGTTCAACCTCCCTTATTCTACTTTCTTAATTGCCTGACTATCTGCTGAAATGATTTTAACTTTGTACGGGTCTGGAAAAACAATTTGTACATTTTGAGCAATAATTTTTACAACCACCCCAATGCCAAACAAATCATGACTAACAGTATCATTTACTTTTCATAAGTTAGGTTTAAAAGATGGTTCAACATTTTTGTTCAAATGAAAAACTGTTGTTTCACCACTTGACTTCATCCCATCATGGTTTGAAAAAGGTTTTGGTTTACTAAATATTAATTCACTATTAACCTTTTGATGAAAATCACTATCTAATTCTTTAATAAAGCGCGAAGGAAAACGTTCGTTTCCGGTAATATATGAATAACCTTCTGGATGACTTAAAAATAACATTTCTTGTGCTCTTGTAATCGCAACATATAATGTTCGTCGTTCCTCTTCAATTTGATCATGGCCTATTTTAATTGCCTGACTTGATGGAAAAATTCCTTCATTTAAACCAACAATAAAAACAATCTTTTTTTCTAATCCTTTCGCATTATGAATTGTCATTAAAGAAACAGTATTATCAGTTAAATTATCACTATCACTATCGGTTTGTAATGAAACTAATTGTAAGTATTCACTTAATAATTCAACTCCAGTTAGATTATCATTTTGCTGGTCAAATTTTTTTATTGAGTTAATTAATTCTAAAATATTTTCTTCACGTTCTTCTTCAAAATTATCACGCAAACGTTGTTGATATCCTGTTTTATTTAACAATAATATTACCAGATTTTCAATTGTTGCTGTTTTTGGTAATTCTGTTAAAGCAGCTAACATTGCTGTGCGTAAAGCAGCTAGATTATGTTGTAAACTTGTTGGTAATAAATCAAAATGATGTTCTAACAATGCCGTAAAAGTTAATTCTCGTTCTTTTAAAACTGTGATAATTTGTTCAAATGCTTTTGAACCAATTTTTGGCGTTAATAATAATACTCGTTCCACTGCTAACTGGTCATTATTCATAATTATTTTTAAAAAGGCAAGCGCATCTTTAATTTCCTTTCGTTCATAAAATTTGAACGCTCCAAAAATACGATAAGAAATTCCATAGTCTGCTAAAGCAACTTCTAAATCACGCGATAAGTAATTTGCCCGATATAAAATTAAAACATCTTTATAATCATAACTTTCTTGTTTAATCAATTCCTTAACTTTTCGTGCCACAAAGTCACTTTCATCAGCACTATTTACAGCATGATATAAAATTGGTAACTGTCCTAATGTTTGGTTTGTAAATAAATCCTTTTCAATTCGGTCTTTATTATTTGCAATTAAATTATTAGCTAATGACAAAATACTTTGACTTGATCGATAATTTTCATTCAGAATAATTGTTTCTGTTCCCGGAAAATATTGCTCAAGATTTAAAATTAACCTAACTTTTGCTCCCCGTCATGAATAAATTGTTTGATCAGGATCCCCAACAACCATAATATTATGTGCGTCACCAACTAATCATTTAATAATATCAAATTGAATTTCATTTGTATCTTGAAATTCATCAACTAAAAAATAATCAAAACGATTTTGTCATTTTTCTAAAACTTCTGGATGGTGTTTAAATAACTTATATGTTAGCAAGATTAAATCGTTAAAATCAAGACTATTTAATTCTTTTAACCGTGTCTCATAATGTCCATACACTTCCGCTCAACGTTTTTCATCCCCAATTGCATTATCCTTTGCACTGGCCGGACTAATAAAATCATTCTTTTGATTACTAATATAATTCTTTACCATCCGGCTTTCTTGGGCATCATACTTAGCATTAAATGTTTTATAAATATTACGTAAAATACTATCTTGATCAGCCATATCAATAATATTAAAATTACGCTCATAATTTAGCGCAACAACATCTTCGCGTAAGATGCGTACACACAAAGCATGATAAGTTGAAATCATACAACGTTTGCCATTAACACCAATTAAGTCAACAATCCGTTCTTTCATTTCATTCGCTGCTTTATTCGTAAAAGTCACCGCACAAATTCGTCATGGTTGTAAATCAGCGTATTTAATTAAATAAGCAATCTTATTAATAATTACTCGTGTTTTTCCACTACCAGCGCCAGCAATAATTCGAACAGGACCATTAATTGCTAAGACAGCCTCTCGTTGATTTGGATTTAAATGTTCAATAAATTCATTTCCCATGTGATTCTGCCTTTCTTTTCAAACAATTACATTTTACCTTATAATTCATCAATTTCTTTTAAAATTTCATCAGAAATATTCCCCGGTTGATCTTTTTGTAAATGAATATGTTGATGCTCTCTTGTTATTGGTTTTTTTGACGCCTTTTTTTGTTTTTTAACAATTGGTTTTGTTCTAGCATTAAATAAATTAAAATGACGATCAAATAAAATTTGATGATTTGGATTTAAAACAACCGCAAAAATTAACCCTAAATATCATAAAAAATAAGTTGTTGTTACAATTCGAATCACAATAATTGCCACGGGATTTTTGTTAGTTGTTCGAAATAAATCACCTAAATTAACATGAAAAATTAAATTTAAACTTAAATTTGTTAATAATACAATAAACCACGGCAAAAATATAATAAATAATTCTCGCGTAAAAATAACTCCTAATTTTAATTTTTGTTCTGTGTTAACTAATTTAATTTGAAATAAAAACTTACCAATCGTTTTACCATCTCAAAAATATGGTAAAAGGACAAAATAACAAAAGAACAACAAAAATGTTATGCCAATCACAACAATTGGTACTCAAACAGTACGCTGAGAATCTCAGTAATTCATTGTCAAAGTTAAAATTAATGGAATTAAACTAGCTAAAATAATATCAAGAAAACGCACGAAAATAATGCGTGCTGGTCGCGCTAATTGGTGCAAGTTATAATCTTCGCCTTCCGTTGTTGTTGCTATTGTCGTATCCTCCGTATCGTTGTTTTGCATCGAATGCTTAGTTTTATCATTTAATTCTGTCATAAAATCTTATTTAGCATTTTCTAGTTTTCAATTTTTAATAAATCCTTTAATATCACTAACAATTACTTTAAACTTTGGTTCTTGAATATCTTTAATGTATTTATTTTTAAGAAAACTTTTATATCGTCGTTCTAATTTATTTTCGGTGCTATGAATCGCTTTAATAGATAAGGCTTTATTGTTTTGCAACCGTACCAGACGTAAAAATGTCACAAGACAAAAACGAATAAAGGCATATTCTAATTCTTCTTGATACTCACGATATAAATTTAAATCACGATATAAATTAAAAATATAAATTCATTGTTTTAGTAAATCAAAAACGCTATAATTGACACGCCCTAATTCATAATCAGCTAAAATATCTTCAATTGCTAAAAAACCGTTGGCATATGCTAAGATATTATAAATGAAGAAGGCATCAGTCCGGCGATAATTAAGTAACATAATATTTTTTTGCAATACTAATTTACGACGAAAAATTTTAGTAAAAACCAAAGAATGGGTGTAAGCTAACACTTCCTTATCTGTTTTTGGAGATAATAAAACATTAGCTTTATTACGAATCTCACTATTTCCTTTTGAATGCGGATAATGTAACCGAAATTCAACAATATCAATTTTTTTATGCTCAACTTGGTGTTTTGTAACATTTTCTTTTAGCACAGCAACAGCTGTTTTATGAATAACTTCACCTTCATCAACAATCATAAAATAATCCCCACGTGCAACACAAATAGCACTATTAAGACCATAAGAAAAACCTTGACTTCGTAAATTGGTAACGACTTGCATTTTTTTACCAACATTATAAAAATGCTCACTCATAACCTCTAATGTTGGTGATTTAGGTTGAAAACCAGTATCATCAACTAAAACAATTTCATAATCACCATTGGTTTGCTCTTTAATTGACATTAATGTTTTCATTAGTTTGACGGGGTTATTCTGTGTTACAATAAGAAATGATAAAAACATACTAGTATCCCCCCCTATTTATACTTGTAATAATTATAACATTTTAATTTATTTTTTAGTATAATTATTATATTACACTAGAAAAGAAAATCATTGAACTTAAATGCTTTGAAAATAGAGGTTTTAAAATGCCAAATGAAACATTACAAAAAATTTTACAACAAAGAGAAATTAAAACAACCGATGATATTATCTTTCGTACCATCTTTGATGTTTTAAGTGCCCTTTTTACCGATGAAAATCATCTTTCAACATTGAAAAGTGGTTATACTATTAATGATCACCAACAAGTGTGACTAGTAAATATCCCACCACCCATCGCCTTGCTGGGGAAATTGAAAAGGGTTATGCCAATTACATTGCTCCTGATGGAACATATCTTTATCAATTTGATAGCACCAAACCGCTTAGTAAACGAAAAAAACTTGGTGAACAACAAAGCCAACAGCAAACTGAATTTGTCACTTTTGCAAAATTAAATGAAAAAGAAAAAGGCATTGGTTATCACTTTGTTGGTGTTTTTCGGTTTAATGGTTATACCGATGAAGATTGTCAAACAATGATTTATAAAAAAATTGCTAATTCTTATCACTTACCACCTATAAAATAATTTCCAACATAAAAAACAAAAACCATACTTAATTCTAAGTATGGTTTTAAAAATTATAATTATTATTACGATTTTGTTTTGCTTCTAATCGTTGTTGTTTTGCTTCTTCGCGCGCCATTCGTTTTACACGGCCATAATCAAACGGGTCATATTTTCCTGTTCCCGCTTTAATATGCTTACCAAAAATATTAATCTTTCAAGTTCAATTTCTTTCTTTGAATCTCATCATTATCTCCTCCTATAATAAATTATCAAGCCCTTTTTATTTATGATACACGATATTAGAATATTTTTCAATTTCAAATTTAAAAATTATAAAAACCGTTATGTTAAAACCTCATAACCGGTTTCAGTAATTAATATCGTATGCTCAAAGTGGGCACTCGCTAATCCTAATGCCGAAACAGGTGTTCACCCATCATCTAACATTTTAATCGCTTTAGTTCCAATTTGGACCATTGGTTCAATACAAATTGTTATCCCTGCTTGCAACCGCAGCCCCGTTCCCGCACTTCCAACATTCGGAATCATTGGGTCTTCATGTAAACTGTGCCCAATTCCGTGACCAGTAAATTCAGTTGGTAAGTAAAAGCCTTCCCCTTCAACATATGTTTGGATTACAGCACCAATATCACCAATCCGAACGCCTGGTTTTAAAATTGCCATTGCTTTTGTTAACGCTGTTTCTGTAACAGTTAGTAACTTAACATGCTCTGGATTTTGATCAGAATCAACAATAATAGTAAAAGCACCATCACTATTATAGCCCTTATAAGCACATCCTGCATCAATTGAAACAAGATCACCCACTTGGAATGGAACATCATTAGGAATCCCATGCACTAAGACAGTATTTAAAGAAACACAAATTGATGCAGGAAAACCATATAATCCTTTAAAATTGGGTTGACAATCATTTGCGGCAATAATTTCTTCTGCGCGATGATTAAGCATTATTCCTGTTACGCCCGGTTTAATCATTGCTCGTAATTCTTGATGAATTTGTTTTAAAACAACACCAGCTTTCCGCATATATTCAATTTCTTGCTCAGTTTTAATTGTAATCATGTTTTGACTCCATTTCTTTTTTTATTGTATCATAAAAAGAAAAAAACTAACTATCCTGTTAGTTTTCCTTTATACTAATTCAATAATCACCATTGGAGCATTGTCCCCTTTACGATTATCTAATTTTAAAATGCGAGTATAACCCCCATTACGATTTTGATATTTTTTTGCAACACCATTAAATAATTTTTGTAATGCTGTTTCTTTTTCATTCGCATCAATATCGCGTAAAAAACTAGCAGCACGACGACGAGCATGTAAATCTTGTCGTTTCCCTAAGGTAATTAATTTATCAACATGACGACGTAGTTCTTTTGCTCGGGTTTCAGTAATTTCTAAACGTTCATTAATAATTAATTCTGTTGCTAAATTACGCATTAAGCCATTTCGTCAAGCTGTATTTTTTCCTCTTTTTTGTTGATATGACATGATAACATTCCTCCTTTCCTAATCGCGACGAAAGTGTAAACCTAATTGGTCCACTTTGTCCTTGATTTCTGTTAGTGATTTTTTTCCTAAGTTTCGAATATCTTGAATTTCATCTTCTGTTTTTGAAACTAAGTCCCGTAACGTATCAATTTTTGCTCGTTTTAAACAGTTTTGTGAACGTTGGGTAAATTCTAATTCATCAATACTACGATCTAATTCATCTTCTTCTGTTTCAGTTTCTGATGAAATAATTTGGGTTAATTTAATTGCTTCGTTTAAATTAACGAAGAACTCTAAGTGTTCAGTAATAACTTTTGCCGCCATTGCAACAGCATTAACTGGTGTAATTGAACTATCAGTTTGAATTTCTAACTCCAATTTTTCTAAGTCCGCATTTTTCCCAACTTTTGTTGGTTCAACATTATATGCTACTCGTTGAATTCGACAATAATTTGAATCAATCACGATTAAATCAGCATATTTTTTTTCTTTCTTGTTATCTGTAAATGATTTATAACCACGCGAATTACGAGCGTGTAATTCTAGTTCTAATTCCCCACCTTTAGCAATTGTTGCTAATAATAAGGTTCCATTAATAATTTCAACTCCCGTTGGCACCACTAAATCTTTCGCGTAAACTTCTCCTTCTTTTGAAGAAACTACCTTCAAGATAACTGATTCACCATCAGGAATAATATCTTGGTTAATTTTCAATACTAAATTTTTAATATTTAAAATTATTTTTGTAACATGTTCAACAACCCCGGGAATAGCAGTAAATTCGTGTGAAGCCCCTTTAATACGAACTGCAAAAACAGCAGCCCCTGGTGTTGCTGATAACAATGTTCGGCGTAAAGCATTCCCCAATGTTACCCCAAACCCTCGTTCTAAAGGTTCCACTAAAAACTTTCCATAATTATTTGCTTTATCTTCTGCTTGTAATTTAAATTCTGGTCTAATAAATTGTTTCATCGCCTGATCCTTCTCCTATCCTCTTGGTCTTTTTGGTGGTCGTGCCCCATTATGAGGAATTGGCGTTACATCTTTAATTGAAGTAATTTCTAATCCAATTGCTTTAATACTACGGACTGCAGCATCTCGCCCCGGACCTGGTCCTTTTACTTCAACTTGAACACTATTCATTCCGTGTTCTTGACTTGCTTTCCCAGCAGCTTCAGCAACCATTTGTGCTGCATATGGGGTTGATTTTTTACTTCCTTTAAAACCCATTGCCCCTGCTGATGATCATGAAATTACATTACCCGCTTCATCGGAAATGGTAACGATTGTATTATTGAAAGTTGAATGAATATGTGCAATTCCCTTTAGGACATTTTTCTTAACTTTTTTCTTATTCGTTGTCTTCTTAACAGCCATAATTCTTCTCCTTATCTATTATTTTTTCTTATTAGCAACCGTTTTACGCGGTCCTTTAACCGTACGAGCGTTTTGCTTTGAAGATTGTCCGCGCGCTGGTAAACTTTTACGGTGACGCATCCCACGATAACTCCCAATTTCCATTAATCGTTTAATGTTTAAAGCAACTTCACGCCGTAAGTCACCTTCGGTTTTTAGTTTTGCAATTTCATTCCTAATTGTTGTTAATTCATCTTCTGATAAATCTTTTACTCGAATATCTTCTGATATTTTTGCTTCTTTTAAAATTTTTTGTGATTGTGGTTTTCCAATTCCATAAATGTAAGTTAATGCAATTACAACGCGCTTATCATTTGGAATATCCACTCCGCCAATACGTGCCATCTATCTTCTTCCCGTCCTTTCTTAACCTTGTCGTTGTTTATGTTTTGGTTGTGAACAAATTATCATCACACGCCCTTTTCTTCTAATTACACGACATTTGTCGCAGATTTTTTTAACTGATGATCTTACTTTCATCGTGTATTCTCCTTTACCAAATTTTATTTTTGTTATTCTTTTTTATTTATGTCTAAAAATAATTCGCCCACGTTCTAAGTCATAAGGTGACATTTCGACAACTACTGCATCCCCAGGTAAAATGCGAATGTAATTCATCCGGATTTTACCCGAAACGTGAGCTAAAATAACTGCCCCATTTTCTAGTTTCACCTTAAACATTGTATTTGGTAATACTTCTAAAATTGTTCCTTGTACCTCTAATAAATCAGTTTTGGCCATTTTATCTATTACCTCCAATCCCCGTTATTTTAGAACTGCCATAATTTGGTCCCATACAGCATATCCTTCCATATCAGCATCAATAACGGTTAGTACTTGCTGATTTAAATAATACTGCACTAAGGGTACTGTATCATTTTGATAAGTTGCTAACCTAATTTTAATTTTTTCTTCACTATCATCTTTTCGTTGCACCAATGGTGTTTGATCATCATCACAAACTCATTCGACTTTTGGTGGAAACGCTGTGCGATGATACGTACGTCCACAAGTTGGACAAGTTAACCGTCCAACAATCCGATCAAATAATTTTCTTTCATCAATTTCAAAATATAAAGTATGATCAATTTTACTATTCAACTTTTGTAGTAACTGGTCTAATTTTGCTGCTTGCGTAATTGTCCGCGGAAAACCATCTCAAATTAAATCACCACTGATTGTTTGTAAATGTTGTTCAACCATTTCAATCATAAGATCATCAGGAACTAACTTTCCTTGTTCAGAATATTGTTGACACAACAATCCTGACGGTGTTTTCTGGTTAATATTATCACGAATAATATTTCCGGTTGAAAGATGCGTAAAGCCAAATTGTTTGACTAAATGCTCAGATTGGGTTCCTTTCCCACTACCTGGCGCTCCTAACAAAATAATGTTTCGCATTGTTTGTCCTCTGGCTTTCTATCATAAGTATGAATCTTTTGTTTCATCTTCTAATTTCTGTGACTTTTTGTCAATAAAAGCTTGTTGAGTAATACGACCTTTAACTTGACGCATTGTTTCTAACGCAACTGACACCATAATAATTAATCCTGTTCCTCCAATTGCTAATGCACTTGGTAATGATGTTAACTTACTAATTACATATGGTAAAATCGCAATTGCTGCTAAAAAGACTGATCCTAAAATACTTAAACGGTTAATTGTTCCTTTAATGTATTTTTCGGTTTCTTTTCCGGGACGGACCCCTGGAATAAAAGTTCCGGCCTTTTGAAAGTTTTCCGCAATCTTTTCTGGATTCATTTGAACTTGTGAATATAAGAACGTAAATAAAATTGTTAACACAGCATAAATAATAATTCCTGGCCAAGTACTAAACGATAAATAATTATTCGTAAATTGGACAAAGCCATTAGCTGGATTGCTAACGCTAATAATTTGAGCGACAGTAATTGGCGCTGAAATTAATGCTGAAGCAAAAATTACTGGAATAACTCCCGCGGAATTAATTTTTAAGGGTAGGAAGGGATGATTATTTTCATCACCTGACGCTAACCCACTTCCGGTTTGTTGAATTGGTAATTTACGTTCTGATTCATTTAACATTACAACAAACAACACTACCAATAAAAACATTACAACATAAACTAAGAATTTTAAAATTCCATCAAACAATAAGTTAATATCCTCTTGTCCTGAAATTCAAAACTTAAATGTTGTTTGTAAATTGTTTGGTAATTGCTCAACAATTCCAGCAAAAATAATTAACGAAACCCCATTTCCGATTCCTTTAATTGTCATTTGATCTGCTAATCATAACATTAACATTGTTCCAGCAATTAAAGCCGTTGGTACTAACAGATAATAGAAAATTGGACTTCCAGTTCCAAAATCAGATGAATCTCATTTTGGCGAAATAATTCCTTGATTTGCCATTGTAAAAATTGTTGCAATTCCTTGCATAATTGCAAACGGAATTGTTAATCATTTTGTTAAACGATCTAATTTTTTTCGACCGCGTTCCCCACTCTTCGCTCAGCGCGATAGTGGGGGAATAACGTCAGTTGATAATAACTGCACAATAATTGAAGCAGTAATATATGGTGAAACTCCTAACGCTAAAATAGAAAACTTCCCTAATGTTCCTCCTCCCAACATCGAAATCAAACTAAAGAACTGGTCATTGTTTGATAGATCTTGGAAGTTCTGTGAAATTGTAACACCTGGGACTGTTAAATAACTTCCCAAGCGGATTAAAACTAAAACTAATAAGGTAAAACCAATTCGTTTCATCAAATCTTTATTTTTAACAAAGAAATTTGATGATTTAACAATATCAATATCACCATTTTTGCGGGTTGTTTTTCTTTTTTTTGTTTTAGTTTTCACTATATTACCTCCACTTTTCCTCCGGCTTTTTCAATTGCTGCTTTTGCAGTTTGTGAAATTTTGTTAACTTTAACATTAACACTCTTATATATTGTACCATTCCCTAAGATTTTAATTAATTCTTTCTCATTTTTTAGCACTTTTTTTGCAACTAATGTTTGATGGTTAACGTCATTTAAACTAAGTTTTTCTAAATCACTTAAGTTTAATAACACATAAGTTTTTGTTGAAATATTAGTAAACCCAACTTTTGGTAAGCGGCGAAAGATTGGCGTTTGTCCCCCTTCAAAACCAGAACGAACGCCACCCCCAGTACGAGCATTTTGCCCCTTATGACCTTTCCCCGAAGTTTTTCCAAGACCAGAAGAAGTTCCTCGTCCTAAACGTTTTTTACTATGACGAGCCCCTTCGGTGTATTGTAATTCGTTTAATTTCATCTTCCTTACCTCTTATCCTTGTAATTCTTCTGGGGTTTTACCACGTAATTTCGCAATTTTCTCAACTGTTCGTAAATTGCGTAAACCATCTAATGTTGCTCTAATCATATTGATTGGCGTATTTGATCCTAATGATTTTGTATAAACATCTGCTAAGCCCGCTAGCTCAATTACTGCTCGCGCTGGCCCCCCGGCAATAACTCCGGTTCCCTTGCACGCTGGTTTAATTAAAACCTCACCGGCTCCAAAATGACCAATAATTTGATGGGGAACTGTTGTTCCAACTAAAGGCACTTTTACTAATTGTTTTTTTGCTTCTTTAATTGCTTTTTTAATTGCATCAGGAACTTCATTTGCTTTTCCAGTTCCAAACCCAACACGACCTTTTTTATCACCAATAACGACAACTGCCGCAAAACGGAAGTGACGTCCTCCTTTTGTAACTTTTGTCACACGACGAATTGTTACTACTTTTTCTTCAAACATATTATCCTCACCACGACGATCAAAGTTTCGTTCTGAACGTTGATATGGTTGACGGGGATTGTTTCGTGAAAAATCACCTTTTGGTGGTTGTGATGGTGTTGATGGTCCACCAGTATTTGGTGTTAAATCTGTTTTATTCTCTGCCATATTTTCTTATTGCTCCTTTTAAAATTTTAATCCTGCTTTACGCGCAGCTTCTGCAAATGCTTTTACTTTTCCATGGTATAAGTACCCACCACGATCAAATACTACTGTTGTAACTTTTTTATCAAGTGCTTTTTTTGCAATATCAGTTCCGACTTTTTCTGCCGCCCCAACATTACTTGTTGTTTTTAAATCTGCCATTTTTAATGTTGAGGCAACAACAATTGTTGTTTGCTTAACATCATCAATTAATTGGGCATAGAAATGCCCATTCGACTTGAACACATTCAAACGGGGAATTGCAGAAGTACCATTGATTTTTGCACGAACACGAAAATGTCTTTTTTTACGTTTTGCGCTTCGACTTTGACTTTGTAAATTTGCCATTGTTGTTCTTCCTCTCTTCTGCTATTTACCAGCAGATTTCCCTTCTTTACGAATAATATGTTCATCTTTGTATTTAACCCCTTTTCCTTTGTAAGGTTCAGGTTTACGATAATTTCTAATGTTAGCTGCTACTTCCCCAACTAATTGTTTTGAAATTCCTTCCACAACAATTTGTGTTGGTTTGGGAAGGGTAATGGTAATTCCTTTTGGAATATGATACTCAACTGGATGGGAATATCCTAAGTTTAAGGTTAATTTATCACCTGCTAAAGCAGCACGATAACCAACCCCATTAATTTCTAATTCTTTTTTGAAACCTTTGCTAACACCTTCCAACATTCCTTGAATTAAAGAATTGATTGTTCCGTGTAATTGCTTACTATGTTTCACGTCATTTGCTCTTTCTGTTGTCACAATGCCATCTTTTGCGTTAACGGTAATAACACTTGGGATTGCTTGTTCTAATTGTCCTTTTGTGCTTTTGACAATAACATTGTTTGGTTGAATTGTTACTTCAACACCTGTTGGAATTTTTAACTCTCTATTACCAATACGAGACATTTTTCTGTTCTCCTTTAAAGTTTGCTATCAAACATAAGCAATAACTTCCCCACCTAAGTGAGCATGTTTTGCTGCTTTATCTGTCATAATTCCTTGGCTTGTTGAAATAATTGCAATTCCCATCCCATTTAAAACTTGAGGTACTTTTTCAACCGTTACATAAACTCTTAATCCTGGTTTTGAGATTCTTTTTAATCCTGAAATAACTTTTGTTTTTCCTTTGTACTTCAAAGTTAAACTTAATTCTTTTTTCACATCTCCTGATATTTTAAAATCTTCAACATAACCTTCTTCTTTCAAAATCTCAGCAATTCTTACTTTCATTTTACTTGAAGGAATGATCACACTTTTGTGTAAACGTTGGTTAGCATTTCGAATTCTTGTTAACATATCAGCAATTGTATCAATCATCATAATTAATTAGTCTCTCTTTCTATCATGAAGCTTTTCTAACCCCAGGAATTTGTCCTTTGTATGCTAAATTTCTAAAGCATAAACGACATAAATTAAATTTACGTAACACAGTATGAGGTCGTCCACAGTTTCCACAGCGAGTATAACCTCTTACCTTGAATTTTGGATGGCGTTGTTGTTTAACTTTTAATGATTTTTTGGCCATATTTCTTTCCTCCTATTTTTTAAATGGCATTCCCATTTTACCTAATAAGGCGTGAGCATTGCCATTATTACTTGCACTTGTGACAATTGTGATATCCATTCCACGAATTTTTTTAACTTTATCATAGTCAATTTCGGGAAAAATAATTTGTTCTTTGATTCCTAGCGTGTAATTCCCGCACCCATCAAAAGCGTCGAGACTAACCCCACGGAAATCTCTTACTCGTGGTAAAGCAATGTTAATTAGTTTATCTAAAAACTGATACATCTTTTTACCACGTAAAGTAACTTTTGCTCCAATTGGCATTCCTTCTCGTAATTTGAAGGCCGCAATTGAACCTTTTGCTTTGGTAACAACTGGATGTAATCCTGTAATTAACGCTAATTCATTTGTAATATCTTCGATTACTTTACTATTTTGTGCTGCATCACCAGCTCCCATGTTAACAACAATTTTTTTAACAGCAGGAACTTGCATAATTGACTGATAACCTTGCTCTTTGAATAATTCTTTAACAATTACATCTTTATATTTTTTTTCTAAACTAACATTCATTATTAATAATTATTCCTTTCTTTACGCTAAATGCGCTTTTGACTTACGAGCAATGCGAACTTTTTTACCATTATCAGCAACTTGATAGCTAATTTTAGTAATTTCTTTTTTGTTCTTTGGATCAATTAATGCAACATTTGAAATATGAATTGAAGCAGGAACTTGTTGAATTCCTCCTTCGGTGTTGTCTTGTGACGGTTTAACATGTTTAATATTAGTAATTCCTTCAATGACAACACGACTTTTTTCACGTAAAACACGGATGATTGGTCCTTCAGTTCCCTTGTGTTTTCCCGTTACAACTTTGACTAAGTCACCTTTTTTAAATTTAACTTTACTCATAACTTAGCCTCCTATAATACTTCTGGCGCTAATGATGCAATTTTTCCAAATCCAGCATCCCTAACTTCACGGGCAATTGGACCAAAAATACGTGTTCCCCGTGGCGTCTTATCTTCTTTAATTAAAACTACTGCATTTTCTGAAAATTGAATTTGTGTTCCATCGGTTCTTTTTAATCCGCGTTTTGTGCGAACAATAACTGCTTTAACAACTTGCCCTTTTTTAACAATCCCACCGGGAGTGGCTTTTTTAATGGTACATACAACAATATCCCCAATATTAGTAAACTTACGTCATGAACCACCTAAGTTTTTAATTACTAACACTTCTTTTGCTCCAGAGTTATCGGCAACTCTTAATCTTGTTTCTTGTTGGATCATTTATTTTTCCTCTTCTTAATTAACCAATTGCTTTTTCAATAACTTCAATTAAACGAAAGTGTTTAGTTTTTGATAAGGGACGTGTTTCCATAATACTTACCTTATCCCCAGTATGTGCTTGTTCATGTTCGTCGTGAGCTAAATATTTTTTTGAATACTTAAAACGTTTTTTATATAATGGGTGGTTTTTGTATGTTTCAACTAAAACAGTAATTGTTTTATTGCTTCGATCCGAAATAACACGGCCTTGTAGCACTTTTCGACTATTTCTTTCCATTATTTTTTCCCTGTCCCTTTCTTGGTAGTTGTTTTATCATCGGCTTTTTTTGTTGTTTTTCCGGCAGTTAAAATTTTATCACGATTTTCTTTTCAATTTGTTCCATAAGTATACTCTGATGCTTTTGGATCTTTTGTTTTTAAATCTAAATTGATTTTAACACCTGTTCAGCGACCTTTTTTTGTTCCGATTGAAATTGAACTTTTCATTGCTGCTAATTTTTCTTTTGCATTAAGTTCAACATCTTTTTTTGCAGTATTAGTTCCCGCTGATTTTTTTGTTACTTTTGGCATTTCGATTTCTGCTTTTGCCGAAGTAACTGATTTAACGGTTACTGTTGATTTGCTACTTGTTGTTGGTGCAGCTGGTTTGCTTTCTTGCAACGGTGCTGCTGGTTTTTTCGCGGGGGCTGCTGAAACTTCTTTTGTTGTTGCTGCTTTTACCACTGCTGGTTTTTTGTCATCTGCTTTAGCAACTGGTTCAAGATTTGGCCCTTCCGCAGTCATTTCCATCGCATCAGTTAATGGTAAATCCATTAAACTTGTCATATTGTCTTCGGGACCTTCTTGTTCTGCCAGAATTTGATCAATTTTGGCTTTGCGTTGCTTTGCAAATTCTTGTGATTCTTTTTCAATTTTAGCGTATGTTTCACTTAAATTAATTTTGACATTAATTGCTGTGTTTTCACCAGCTTTTTTACGAGAAGATAAGATTGTTAAAATGCGAGCAATTTGTTTTTTCAATTCCCCAATGCGATGTGGTTTTTCTAAGTTCCCCATTGCTGATTGAAATCTTAAAGCAAATAATTCAGCGCGTGATTCTTCTTCCAGTCTTTTTAACTCTTCAACTGATTTTTTGTTTAAATCATTCATCTTACTCTTCTCCTTTTTTTATAATCTTACATCTCACTGGTAATTTATGCATTGCTAAACGTAACGCTTCACGGGCTGTTTCTTCTGAAACTCCTGTTACTTCAAACATAACAGTTCCCGTTTTAACTACTGCTACTCACTCTTCTGGTGAACCTTTCCCTGATCCCATCCGTACTTCTAATGGTTTTTTAGTTTTTGCCATATGGGGAAAAATTCTAATTCAAACTTTTCCTCAACGTTTCATATAACGTGTCATAGCAATCCGCGCTGCTTCGATTTGACGGTTTGTAATTCATGCTCCATCTAGTGACTGTAATCCAAATTCTCCAAAATCAACTTTAGTATTCCCTTTTGCTTTTCCTTCGTATTTAATCCGATGTGGACGACGATATTTCGTTCTTTTTGGTAATAACATTATTTTGCCTCCTTAGGAGCAGAACGTGATTTTGGTGGATATTCACGACGATTATTGTTCGAACGATCATAATCTCTTCGTTCAAACTTTGGTTTTTCATCGCTAGTTGTGACTAGATCTTTACTTAAGATTTCACCTTTACAAATTCAAACCTTAACACCGATTTGACCATAAGTTGTCAAAGCTTCAGCCAAAGCATAATCAATATCACTACGTAAAGTGGCTAATGGTACTGTTCCTTCGGTATATCCTTCGGTACGAGCCATATCAACGCCACCTAAACGTCCTGATACAGCAGTTTTAATTCCTTGTGCACCAGCTTTCATTGCTTTTTTAATTGCTAACTTTTGCACAGTTCTGAATGATGCACGATTAACAATTTGTTCTGCAATTGTATTTGCAACTAATTGTGCATCAGTATCAGGGTTTTTAATTTCAACAACATTAATTTTTACTTCCATTTTACGATCACCAATTGTAACTCTTACTAGTTTTACTAATTCGACGATGTTTTTTCCTTCTTGCCCTAAGACAACACCAACACGAGCAGTTCTAATAAAGATAACAATTTCTTTTTTTGTTCGCTCAATTTCAATTTTAGAAACACTAGCTCCTTTTAATTTTTTCATTAGAGCTTTTCTAATTTTGATATCTTGATACAATCAATTCACATAATCTTGCTTTTCAGCATATCATCTTGAATCTCATGTTTTAATAACTCCAACACGTAATCCCGTTGGACTAACTTTTTGACCCATATCTTGTTATCTTCCTTTCTTATTGCTGCCCATCACTAACAGTAACTGTGATGTGACTTGTTCTCTTTAAAATTTCATATACGCGTCCGTGGGCACGAGGACGGAATCGTTTTAATGTTGGTCCTTCGTTAACGAAGATTTCTTTAATAAATAAGCGATCAGCATCCAAGCCATTATTGTTAACAGCGTTTGCCACTGCTGACTTTACTAATTTTTGAACTGGTACTGATGATTTTTTGTTTGTGTTGTTAAGAATAACTATTGCGTCTCCCACTTTTTTATTTCGAATTAAATCGATAACCAATCTAACTTTTCGTGGCGATATTCGAATACTTCTTAAGTTTGCTCTTACATTCATTTATATAATACTCACTTTCTGAATTTAATTATTTTTTCTTTTTCTTATCATCGCCATGGCCACCAAATTTTCTCGTTGGTGAGAATTCTCCTAATTTATGACCAACCATATCTTCAGTAACATAAACCGGAATATGTTCTTTTCCGTTATGTACAGCAAAGGTATGACCAATAAATTCAGGGAAAATAACGCTTCTTCTTGATCAAGTCTTAACAACTTCTTTTTTATTTATTGCATTTAATGCTTCAACTTTTTTTTGTAAATGTTTATCAACAAATGGTCCTTTTTTTAGACTTCGTGACATTGTTGTACCTCCTTTTAAATAATCTCTCTAATTTCAATCTTTACTTTCAACTACTATTCGTCATATTTGACTGCTAATTAGTAAGATTATTTAGTGCGTCTTCTAACAATTAGTTTAGTTGAAGCTTTTTTCTTATTACGAGTTTTTACTCCTAATGCTTTTTTACCTCATGGTGTCATTGGTGCTTTACGCCCAACAGGAGCTTTTCCTTCTCCCCCACCATGCGGGTGATCATTTGGGTTCATAACTGACCCACGAACAGTTGGCCGAATTCCGCGTCAACGGTTACGTCCTGCTTTTCCTCAATTTACTAAGCCATAATCTTCATTTCCAACTTCTCCGATAGTTGCACGACATTCAGCTAGAACCTTACGAACTTCACCAGAAGTTAGTCGAATTGTAACATATTTACCATCTTCATCTTTCCCTAGTAATTGAACTGATGAACCCGCTGAACGCGCTAATTGTCCACCTTTACCAGGACGTAATTCTAAATTATGAAGTACTGTCCCTTCTGGAATGTTTTTTAATTTCATACAGTTTCCAACTTTAATATCATTTTTTTCCCCACTAATAATTTGCCTTCCAACTTTAATTGTTTTTGGTGCTAAAATATATCTTTTTTCACCATCAACATAATTAACTAAAGAAATAAAGGCATTACGATTTGGATCATATTCAATTGTGGCAATTTTACCAACAACATCATCCTTATTTCGCTTAAAGTCAATAATTCGATATTTAACTTTATGACCGGCACCTTTATGTCTTGTGGTAATAACCCCTTGGTTATTACGACCAGCATGTCTTTTCCGAGTTTCAATTAATGATTTTTCCGGACGATCAGTTGTTAGAACGGAATAATCTAATGTTGTCATATTACGACGACTCGGTGTAACTGGTTTAAAACTCTTAATTGGCATTTTTATTTATCCTCCTATTTCGCCAATAAACAGTCCCAGATAGTTGTATCCTGGAATTATTTATCTTCTCCTAATAAATCTAATTTTTCTCCTGGTTTTAATTTAATGATTGCACGTTTTGTATACGTTGTTTCTCCAACAAATTTTCCCATTTTCTTTTCTTTTGGGTCATAATTAATAACATTAACTTTATCAACCTTTACTTCAAAGATTTTTTCAAAAGCTTTTTTAATTTGAACTTTATTAGCAGTACGTGCCACTTCAAAAGTGTAAACCCCATCAGCCATATTACGATATGTTTTTTCTGATAAAATTGGTTTTTTAATGACATTTGTAATATGCATTATGCGTACACCTCCTCAATTGCTTTAACCGCTTGTTCTGTTATTAATAGTTTCTCAGCATTTAGTAAATCATAAATATTAATTCCAGCAGATGTAATTATATTTACTTTTTCAATATTACGTGATGATTTAAAGTTAACTTCATCACCATCGGTTGTAATGATTAATAATTTTTCATTATTAACTTTTAAATTATTTAAAACCCCAACCATTGCCTTTGTTGAAGGTTGTTCAATTCCAAATTGATCAATTATCACTAAATTTTTGTCTTGTGTTTTTAATGATAATGCTGATTTAATTGCTAATCTTCTTACTTTTTTATTAACATGTTTTAAGTAATTTTTTTCTGGAGTTGGACCAAATACGATGCCTCCCCCTTTTCATTGTGGTGCTCTAATTGAACCCTGGCGAGCACGACCAGTACCTTTTTGTCTTCAAGGTTTTCTTCCCCCACCAGATACTTCAGTTCTTGTTTTAGTTTTGTGTGTACCTTGACGCATTGCCGATTGTTGCGCAACAACAGCATCAAACATTGCTTGTTGGTGTGGTTCAATCCCTCAAATTGTCTTATTTACACTAATTTCTTTAATGCTACTTCCCTTCGCATCAAGTACTTGTAATTTCATTTTAAAATTCCTTTCTAAAAAACTATTCTTCAACTGATGCTGGTGCATCGGTTGCTGGTGCTGCTTCAACTGGTGTTTCAGCAACTACCTCAACTGGTTTTTCTGTTTTAATTTCGGGTTCTGGTGTTTTTGATTCAACAGTTCTTTTAATTAGTTCTGTTGGTGTCTTTGGGTTTAAACCTTTAATTGTTTCTTTAATAACTACAAACTGTTTGTTTGGTCCCGGAATTGAACCTTTTACTAACAAGGCGTTTTTTACAGTGTCAATTGCAACTACTTCTAAATTTTGAATTGTTACTTTTTCAGCTCCCATATGCCCCGGCATTTTTTTTGATTTTAAAATGCGGTTTGGAGCAATTGGTCCCATTGACCCAACTCCACGGTGATATCCTGATCCATGACCCATTGGTCCACGCGAATAGTTGTGTCGTTTAATTGACCCTGTAAATCCTTTCCCTTTTGAAGTTCCGGTTACATCAACGAATTCCCCAGCAGTAAAGATATCAGCTTTAATAATATCGCCAGAATTATAGCCATCCATGTTTCTGATTTCTTTAACGAAGCGCTTAGGTGTTGTATTCGCTTTTTTAAATTGTCCTTGGTCTGGTTTTGAAACCAAGTTAATTCTTTTATCTTCGACAGCTAATTGAAGCGCTTGATAACCATTTTTTTCTTTACTTAACACTTGTAAAACAACATTAGGTTGTACTTCAACTACTGTAACTGGTATTAGTCTACCATCGGTAGCAAAAACTTGTGTCATACCAATTTTGCGTCCTAAGATTCCTTTCATTTCTTTCCTCCTTGAAAATACGTCATGTATATCTTGCTGATAAATTAAATTTAAGAACGGTTATTTATTTCATTTCAATTTCAACACCACTTGGTAATTGAACACGTTTTAGAGTATCAATTACTTTTGGACCATCAGGATTAATGATATCAATAATTCTTTTATGTGTTCTCATTTCAAATTGTTCTCTTGAATCTTTGTATTTATGAGTTGCACGTAAAATAGTAATGATTTCACGATCAGTTGGTAAAGGAATTGGTCCTTTAACTTTTACTCCTGCGGCTTGGGCTGCTTCAATGATTTTTTGAATTGATTGATCAACCACACGGTGATCATAACCCTTTAATTTTATTCTCATTTTAGTTTGAGCCATTACTTTTCCTCCTAATTTATTTATATTTTTTGTGTAAACATTTACAACGCCTATCAGTGTATCAAAGATAGACCACAAAAGATGTTTCCACAAAATATACATACTAATTTATTTTATTGGATAACATCCAATAATGCAAGTACTTTTTTAAAAAAAATAATATTTTAAAGGGGATAAAATTAGCAATTATTATCACATTCATAATCGTCAGTAACAGAAAAATATTATCTTATCTTTTATATATTTTTTTAATCTCGTTATAATTATTATTGTATAAAAGTAACAAAGGGTGGGGAGAAAAATGGCAAACAAAAAGAATGATAAAACTATCATATGAAAAAAGTCAAAAATTGTTGAACATGATTTAAGTTATGAAAAAATCCAAGAGTTTAAAGCACAAGTAGTTAAAATTGAGCTTGATAATTTAGCACGTAAAACATCACGAGCCCATGAAGTATACCGTAAAACAAAGAAAAAACCAAAACTTGATAAGAAAAAAATAATTGATAAAAATAATCCAATAGACTTCTTGCATTACTTGTTAAAAAATTGCAAATATTTGTAAAAAAGATACTAATAGAAAAATATAATTTTAATTAATTATGTTTTTTATTTAAAAATTTAATATTTTTCCACAACGAAAAATTAATTTATTATTTAAATTATTTAATTTTAAATAAATATTTTATGTTAAATATAATAATTGTAAATTATAAATTGAGGCAATTAAATTAAATCTTAAACCAAATCTTTTTCTTCGATTACGATATTTTTCTGTAATAATTTTAAATTTTTTAAGAATAGCAAAAATATTTTCAATAATAATTCTCATTTTTGAAACTAGTCTATTATATTGCTTTTGTTCTTTGTTTAAAGGATTTTTCTTTGTTTTCTTTGTAGGTATTAGAACATTATTGTGATTTTTTTGTATTCCTTGATAACCACTATCAACTATTAATTTGGTATTTTTTAAAATTGGGATTTTTGATTCTTTAAATAAAGCATAATCATGTTTTTTTCCGAGCGAAAAACTTGTTGCAATAATTTTTTTGGTTTCTTGTTCGATAATTACTTGTGTTTTGATCGTGTGTTTTTTCTTTTTACCAGAATAAGATTGTTTTTGTCTTTTTTTGGGCGTTGGATTGGAGTTTCGGTAGCATCAATAATAATAGTTTTATCATTAAAATAATCATTTATTAGTGCTTTTTTACCAGCAAGTTGTTGAAAATCAGAGTTTTTAATTAAAATATCTTCAATTCACTTAATATTACGATAACAATTAGCCTCACTAATATCAAAACTTTTACCAAGATTAAAATAAGTCTGATATTCTCGTCAATATAATAAAGTCATCAATAATCTATTTTCTAATGATAATTTATTAGTTTTACCACCTTTTTTAAATTTTTCTATTTCAGCAACTTTTAAAATATCTAACATTTTATTAAAAGTGGATTTTTTTATTCCTGTTAATCTTAACCATTCTCTATCATTAACAGTATTAAATTTATTATTGTTCATATTTTTATGTCCTCATAAATTATATTTTATAATAATATTTTAATAAAAAAGGGTATCGCAAGAAGTCTAATGTATAAAATTTTATTAAATGCCCAAAAAAAGAATAACCAGTTAAGAAAACAAGCTTTTAAAACTAATGACCCTAATTATATTGATGTTAATAATATGACTGTTGCTGATTGTGTTAAAATTGTTAAATTAGCGAAAAAAAATAATCCATATTATCGCCAACTATTATTAGAAAAAACACAACTGGACTTTCTGAATTAGCCCGAAAACGAAAAATTGAAATGATGACACAAGCAGCTCAATCAAAAAAAAGATCAAAAAAATAAAAAAAGTATAAAAAACTCTTTTATACTGTTAATTTATTTGTGATAAACTTCATTATTAATAATTTTAAATCCCCGATAAATTTGTTCTAGTAAAATTAATCGACATAATTGATGCGGTAATGTTATTGCTCCAAAGCTTAATTGAAAAGCAACCTGTCCTTGGATTGATTGTTAAATTAAAACCATGACTACCACCAATAATAAACATTAATTTTGCTTTTTTAAAATCCTTAACATCTGCTATTAAAGCAGCAATTTTTTCACTTGTTAATGATTTACCATCCAGAGCTAATAATACTTTATAATAATCGGGATAATCTAAAGCTTTTTTTATTACTAATACTGTTTGTTCATTAACTGCTACTTGTTCATTTTTATTGACAATTTCTTTTATTTCAATGATTTCGATTTTAGCATAATGTTTAATTCGCTCTAAAAACAAAGCACAACCCGATATTAAGAAACTTTTATCTAATAGACTTCTTGCGATACCCTTTTTTATTAAAATATTATTATAAAATATAATTTATGAGGACATAAAAATATGAACAATAATAAATTTAATACTCTTAATGATAGAGAATGGTTAAGATTAACAGGAATAAAAAAATCCACTTTTAATAAAATGTTAGATATTTTAAAAGTTGCTGAAATAGAAAAATTTAAAAAAGGTAGTAAAACTAATAAATTATCATTAGAAAATAGATTATTGATGACTTTATTATATTGACGAGAATATCAGACTTATTTTCATCTTGGTAAAAGTTTTGATATTAGTGAGGCTAATTGTTATCGTAATATTAAGTGAATTGAAGATATTTTAATTAAAAACTCTGATTTTCAACAACTTGCTGGTAAAAAAGCACTAATAAATGATTATTTTAATGATAAAACTATTATTATTGATGCTACCGAAACTCCAATCCAACGCCCAAAAAAAGACAAAAACAATCTTATTCTGGTAAAAAGAAAAAACACACGATCAAAACACAAGTAATTATCGAACAAGAAACCAAAAAAATTATTGCAACAAGTTTTTCGCTCGGAAAAAAACATGATTATGCTTTATTTAAAGAATCAAAAATCCCAATTTTAAAAAATACCAAATTAATAGTTGATAGTGGTTATCAAGGAATACAAAAAAATCACAATAATGTTCTAATATCTACAAAGAAAACAAAGAAAAACCCTTTAAACAAAGAACAAAAGCAATATAATAGACTAGTTTCAAAAATGAGAATTATTATTGAAAATATTTTTGCTATTCTTAAAAAATTTAAAATTATTACAGAAAAATATCGTAATCGAAGAAAAAGATTTGGTTTAAGATTTAATTTAATTGCCTCAATTTATAATTTACAATTATTATATTTAACATAAAATATTTATTTAAAATTAAATAATTTAAATAATAAATTAATTTTTCGTTGTGGAAAAATATTAAATTTTTAAATAAAAAACATAATTGATTAAAATTATATTTTTCTATTAGTATCTTTTTTACAAATATTTGCAATTTTTTAACAAGTAATGCAAGAAGTCTAATGAACCAACTGTTAAAATTTTAATATCCATTACTTGTATTGATCTGTCATTGAATCAACATTAATTTTTCATTTTAAATCAGGAAAAGCATAATCTGGTGATAACGATGGAAATTGTCCATTTTTATCAACTTTTTTATCTTCATCAGCTGTTAAAATTCCATCTTTGTCACCTTTTTTAACATATCCTAATGCAATACTAAAACTTGGATCGATATTAGGAACTGGAATCTTAAAATTATAGTCATGATAATCATCATTTGTTAATTTACTAAAATCATAAAAACCATAACTAAGAAAAAACCATTGATGAGCATATGTTGGTTTATCCGTACTACTATTTGGATTTTTATAAACCAAGTAATTAGCGTAAGCAACTAATTTATCAATTGTTGCTGAAAAAGTAAAACGTTTATGTTCGCCTTGGAATTCAAACCGAATTGTTACATTTGGAATTGTTATCGCAAAATAACGAGCTGATTGATAACCACGGTTCTCATTAATCTGGTCAAATCCTTTATTATAATTGTTATTTGGATCATTTAATCAATCTAAAATTGTCGCAACTGACGATAAAGTTTTTAATGATGGTGGTGTATAAGGTCCTTTTTTACTACCTCACGTATGTTCTTTCACTCAATCTTTATTTGATGTTTTTTCTGCATTACCACTCATTGTTACTAAATTTTGATTATTAGGATCAACAACAGTTGGGTTTTCATTTGCCGTTAAACTAACTTGGGTATAATATGAATCATAACTAGTTGAATAATTAGTAAAAAATTCTTCTCATAAGGTTTTTTGATTAATTTTTTTTGCATTATCAAAAGGATCAGTTCCATCAATTTTTGCATTTGCAATAATATTATCTTTTTGTTCTTTTAATCCGGCAGCAATTTGTTCTGGTGTTCAATTTGCTCCTTTTCCAGTTGTCTTACTATTGTCTTTTGTTAAATTTATTCCAGTTAAAAATGGAACAACGACATTACTAATTAATCCCATTCTTCCCCCTTGTAAACTATATTCATAAGGAGCTCCCGTTTCATCTTTCCCTGATTCAGCAGCGTTATCGATTCCATTAACTGATTTTCCAGTTACAGTCGGCGCATAACTAAATTTTTGATTCCCATTATATACAAAAACAGGCACCGGATTTCCTTGCGGTGTTGTATTACAAGCAACAAGTGACGTTGTTGATGTTGTAATTAAAGTTGTTGCTGTAAAAAGTGATAATAATTTACGCATTTTAGACCTCTTTTCCTAAGCGTTTATTTAATATAATTGCATCTCTGCTACTAACTAAAATGTTAACCTAAATTTTAACATTTTGCAAACCATAATCAGCAAATGAACCATGTTTTTTTACAAATAATAATTCGACACTACCAGTTGGACCATTCCGATGCTTCGATAAAATTAACTGTGCTTTTTCAGTTTCCAATGGAGCATCTAAGTTATTTGGATCATGGGTTGCATAATAGTCTTCACGAAATAAAAACATGATAATATCAGCATCTTGTTCAATTGCCCCTGAATCACGTAAGTCTGACATAATTGGACGTTTATCTTCTCGTTTTTCAACTGACCGTGATAGCTGAGATAAACAAATAATTGGTACTTCTAATTCCCGCGCTAAAGCTTTTAATTGGCGCGAAATAGTTGAAACCTCTTGTTGACGAGAATCACTAAAATGCATTCCCGTACTCAATAATTGTAAATAATCAATAACAACTAATCCAACTTCATTTTCACGACACAGTTTTCGAAGTTTTGATTGTAATTCAATAACTTTTAATCCTGGTGTATCATCAATAAATAACTTGGTTTGTTTTAAAAAGTCCGCAGCCTTTGTAATATTTTCTCAATCACGAGTTTGTAAACCTTTTCCAGTACGAACTTTTGCTGAATCCACTGTTGAATAACTCCCAATCATCCGTTGAATCAATTGTTCTGCGGGCATTTCAACTGAAAAAATCGCAACAGCTTTTTTTGATTGTGCTGCAGATTTAACAGCAAAATTTAGAGCTAATGCCGTTTTCCCCATTGATGGTCGTGCTGCTAGAATAATAAAATCCCCTTTTTGAAAACCTGATGTCATTCGGTCTAAATCACGAAAACCACTTGGACTACCTGTTAACATTTCACCAGAATTTTCTAACAATTCAATTTTTTGTAAAACTTTGTCAACTTCATCAAATGATGTTTTAAATAAATTTCCTTTTCGTTCTTTTTTAACATCCAAAATCTCTTTTTCGGCTTTGCTAACAACTTCATCAATTGGCTGATGAGTTTCAATTTCACGATGGATATTTTCAAGCACCGCTTTTAAACGGCGTGAAGTGGTGTTTTTAATAATAATATCTAAATACTCTGTTAAATTTGCATCAGTTGTATATGATTGAAATAAATCTGTTAAAAATTCAATTCCCCCAATTTTATTTAACATATTATTTTTTAACATATAATTACTTAATGTCGTAATGTTAATGGCTACTTTTGCCAAAAACTGTTCTTGTAAGGCTTTAAAGATAACTTTATAATTCATTACGGTAAAATCTTCTTCTGTTAAAATTGAAAACACTTCTTCTGCAGCAGCAATTGAATGAGCAATAATTGCTAAAACATTTTTTTCCGCATCATTAATAACATTAATCTTATTTAACTCTTTTTTACTTAAGTTATCCATTACCTAACTCTCCTTTTTATCAATCATCACCTTCAAAGTTGCAATTAAATTAGGGGCTAATTTAATTTTTAAATAGTGCAACCCAAAACTTGTTAAATTATTATTATCAAGAAATTTCTTTTTATCAACTTTTAAATTAAATTCTTTTGCCAAACGATATTCAATTTGGGTTAATGAAATTGAACCAAAAGTTTTATTATCATGAACTTTTAATTTAAAATTTAAGGTTAATTGTTCTAAAGCTGTCTTTAGTTCTTCTAATGTCGCTTTATTTGCTACTGCTTGGGCTGCTTGTTCGGATAGAACAACATTGAGTTTTGCTAAATTAGCTGGGGTTGTTGGAATCCCAATTCCTTCTTTAATTAAATAATTTTTCGCATAACCATCTGAAACTTCAATCACATCATTAATTTTGCCTTTGCCCTTAACATCTTTAATTAAAATAACTTTCATCATAATCACCTATTATCAATTATATAGGAAAACTATCTTAAAAAAATACTTCTTTTATCATTTTAAGAAGGATAATAAAAAACGAATGATACTATTCGTTTTTAACCAATATCTAATAAGTACAAACATAAGACAGCTTTCTTAAAAACCTTGTCTAAACGTTTTTCTGCATCAGGATCTTCTTGGTATGTTAATGAATTACGATATTTTGTATGTTGTAAGAAACTAAAAATATCATATTCTAACTTAGGATTAAATTCTTTGATGTCTGTGCGTTTTTCTTCTAACAACGGCAATAATTTATTTAATACTGTTAACTTAGCATTAATATCACCATTATTAGCAAAATACTCCGTAAAGATTGATTCCTTATTAATTTTTTCTTCATCATCATTATCATTATCAAATGAGCGCTTTGATGTAAACCCCGGTTTTCGTCTTAACTTTCTGTTACTACCAAAATGATTTTCTTTTACACCAAAACGTTTAACCTTGCAACTGTTACTAATTGTCTCAACAACATCAATGCCAAATCAATCTAACAATTCATAAATTTTAGTTGGGAAACTATTAAAAGCAATTGACTTATAATTATTTAAAGCATTAATAGTTGGTCCATCTGTTTCTGTTGATAAATTAACAACATTTAAACTATACTCACAAAACTTTAATAGTTCTGAATCTTCAACAAAAAAGGTATCAATTTGATTATAAATTACATCATAATTTTTTTGATCTTTTTTTTGAACTGATTTTTTATTTAAATCTAATTCCAAGTCATTAATCAAATCAATACTATAACTTTCTTTTATAATTCCTAATTCTTGTAAAGTATTATTTACTTCTAAATTAATATTAAAAAAAATAATTGCTTTATCAACATTCATTCCAAATAATTTAGTTGACGAATTATCTAACGATGTTTTAATAAATTGGTCATTGACCATCACTGACCAATCAGATAAAATTTCTTTAAAATTTGTTAAAAAATACGCATATCTTTCATTTTCATTTTTATCAAAAATTGACATACTTCACCCCTGATTATATTTTTTATTTCTACATTATATATATTATACCAAAAAAACAAGATTAATTAAAGCAATAACTTTGGATTTATATTTGATGATAAATAAAATAATTTTAATAATCATCGCTTTTTTATTGCATTCTATTTTCTTAACCAATTATCTTTTCTAAACAATTAAAAAAACATACCAATGGGAATTTGATATGTTTTGTTTATTGTTTACTGTTTAAATTAAATATATTTGAAATGGTGGACCCGAACGGGATCGAACCGTCGACCCCCTGCGTGCAAGGCAGGTGCTCTCCCAGCTGAGCTACGGGCCCAAAATTAGATAAAAAATGGTCGGGCTAAATGGACTTGAACCATCGACCTCACCCTTATCAGGGGTGCGCTCTAACCAACTGAGCTATAGCCCGAAAACCTAAATCATTATAACATTAATTTTATTTAAAAAACAACTATAAACCCAAAATATTTTAAAAAAATAAGAAAATAATTTTTAGAACCCTAATCTAATTATTTATAGTAACTATCAGTAAAAAACAATTAAATTAAATAATAATTAATATAATTTTTAACCATATAAAAATGTTTCTCCTAACTTTAGATATTAATAAAAACCTAGAAAGGTTTTTATTAATATTTTCTTAGTTAAAAGAAACATTGCAAAAATATTTAAATTACTTTTTATTTTACAATCGGATTTAAGTCTTCAATATCGTTAACATTTTCACGATTTGATTTTTTACGACTTTGTTTTTCTAACTTTGCTTGCAATTTTGCCGCTTTTAATTCTTCTTTTGCTAAACGTTTTGTTTCTTTCTTTGACATTTCTGAATTATGATTAAAATCATTATCATTAATAAAACTAAAGAAATCATCATCATTTAAATCAGTTGGTTTCGTTGTCGCTTGCGGTTGTGATACATCTTGGTTAACATAAACTGGGTTTGCAACAAAAGCTTGTTCGTAGTAATCTGGCATTCCTGCTCCCGCTTGATTTTGTTGTTGCTCACCAGATGTTCCTTGTTGTCCAAATCCTTGTGATCCTAATGGGTCACTCTCTGCTCCTTGTTGTTCTAAAGGCAATTCATTTGTACCAATTGGTTGTGTACTATTATATTGTTCTTGTACAGTAACAGGTGCTATTGGTTCAACTTGGGCTGTTTGTAGAGGTTCTGATTTAATATCAGTAACATTTGAAACAGCCACATTTTCAGCATTAAAAACACGACCGCTTTGTTGGCGATCATTATCTTCATCAGCATTCTTTCTTAAATCATCATCCCTTTTACTGCCCTGATACTTTTTTTCTGTAGAATCTTTTCGATGGTAATCTTCTTCTGAATGTTCATAATAACCCCCATGGCCACAAGTGCATCCACCACCACAGCCATTTTGCGATCAATGGTTAGGATATATGCCGTGATACATTCCTGTGTTCATTCCCATTGGTGGCATTGGCGGCATCATTGGATAATACGGATATGGCGCTGGCGCTGGTTGTTGAATAAAAAAGACTTGTGGCGAAGCACCACTAGCCGCAGGATACGGAGTAATAACTTGTTGTTGTGGTGGTGTCGAATATTGTGGGATTGCTGATACTGCTGAATAATTATTTGCAGGTGAAATTAATGGTGACAACGTTAGTGTACTAATAAACACTTCAGCATCACGGCGACTTCTAAATAACGCTATTTCACTATTGGTATCATGTGACTTCACTAAATATCCTTCTTCATTTGGTAAGATATAAAAGCCATTATTCATTACTACACCTCATTTACCCTATCTTCTACCCATACTTTACTATATACATTATAGCATAAAAAAAGGAAATAATATATAATATTATATCTATTTTTTAATTAATAGGTTATTTCTTTAAAAAATAAAAAATAATTATTCCTTTAAACTCCAACTTAAAGTTTCTATTTTCTTTAAAACTCGTTCAATCACTTTATTTTGGTTTCCTTTTCATCACTGCAACAATGAAATTCGTTCAAATTTTCAACCATTACTTTCTAAAATTGATTGTCGCCAAATATCTCGAGCTCGGTCCATTGGCTTAGAATGATATTTATGACCATCACACTCAATTGCTAACACAAAATTACCTGTTGTTTTATCTTTAATTCCTAAATCAATCCGAAAACCAGATTGTTTTACTTGCGGAATAATTTCAAATCTTTCTCCATTTAAATGTTTTTTCAATTGAGTATAAATTTCTTCTTCTAAAATACTATCCATTTGTTGATAAGGATTCTCATCACTATATTCTATAAGATATTTACTTCAAATTAATTGAAAAACCTCATTATCTAAATTGCATGATTGCAAGTGATCAACATAATTAATATAGTCAGCAAATACTTTTGCTCCTTCAGATTTTAGTGCTGAAATATCATAACCAAAATCATGACCCTTGATTGATTTTACAACAAGTTAATTTAAAGTTTCAAAATTGAAAATTAGTTGATGTTAGTTTTAAAGAAAAATTAAAAAATGAATTATCAAATTTTAATGATAAATGATATACAGTAATTTGAAAACCAAAAAATATTTATTTCATTGCTAAATTTAATTCGAAATGAGATGTTTTAACTCCTGGTGGTAATATATCTTTTCAAAATTATTATGTTAATTTTGAATATATTAAATCTCTTTATCATTATAATAATAGTACTAATGAACCTGAGTTACCTGAAATTGATAATAATGGTAAAATTACAGATTGAAAAGAATAAAAGGACTAACCAGTCCTTTTTTAAATTAATCGAACAAATTTCATAAAAATAATTAATAGGAATATATTTGTTATTGTGTTGTACAATGCTGGACTAAATTTTCATACTTCAAATGTTTGACTAAAAAAACTATATATTGTTTGAAATATTTTACCAACACCACTTGCTAATTCATTGACTTGTTTTACACCAGGAATATTATTAACAACTCAAATTTCCGCATTTCGTATATGACATGCTAAATTATATCAATTACAAATTTTATATTGTGCTTGTCATCATTGTCCATCAGGAAATAATCCACCGTTATTTATTTCTTGTCAATTATAAATTCCAAAATTAAAATCATAATAACGATACAAATCATTTTCTTTTTAGGCTTGTAATTCAAAAACATTATAACCGATTTTTTGTTCTTCAATTTTTTTGTATTTTAAACCATATTTATCTTTTAAAGCATCTTCAAAAACATAACCCTCATTTTGATTAATATTATAATTATTTACAACTGAAAAATCATAATTAAACACATTACCATAATTTGTATTTTTGTATTATAAAACCGATTTTTAAATGCTGAGTATAACTTAATATCTAACTGATTATATTTATCAGAAAAATAAAAGTAACGGGGATAAATTTTAAAACCATTGTTAGCTAATAAACCATATTTTTTATGATATCCTTGCACATAAGTATTATTTTCTAAATCAAAAATGGTGCGTAAATAATCTTTATAAAAATTTTGAGAAACCGTAAACATACTATTTAATAACTTTTCAAACTGACTTTTATTAGTATTACTTTCATCAATTAAAACATCTCTAAAATTAACCAATTTTAAACCAAAAAAATTAATTAAAACAGTATCATAATGTAAATTGTCAATATATCCACTTTCAATAAAATTACTACGATTTTGAAACACCGGGACTAAAGCATACGCAAAAAAAGCTTTTAAAAATTTATTAATCTCAATTTGACCTTTCATCTGTTCAAATATACTTTTACCAGTATTAGTACTATTACCCGGGTAATAATTATAAGTTTCAGCACTAAAATTAAAAACATCTTCTTTTTCTTTCATAAAAGAAAATAAAAACCCTAAATCATCAGTATATCGATAATTATTATAATTACTACCATTTCAATATTGTTTAAGATGTGTAAGCTCTAAACTACCAGCAATAATATTTTTCTTTTTATCAATTGTTAAAATCATTCGATAAATTGATTTTTTAGTTAAAATTGTACCAGTATCAGGCTTATCTAAATTATTGATAATTTCAAAATCAAAAATTATTCTTTGACTGCCCAAATTCGGATCATCATAATCAGGGTTACCACTTTGCTGTACTCTAATATTTTCTTGCACAATAGCATTAATATACTTTAATAAAAAAGAGCGAGTATTTTGATAATTATTATCAGTTCAAAAAATAGGATTACCATTATTATCAATTTCAGGTAACTCAGGTTCATTAGTACTATTATCATAATGATAAAGAGATTTAATATATTCAAAATTAACATAATAATTTTGAAAAGATATATTACCACCAGGAGTTAAAACATCTCATTTCGAATTAAATTTAGCAATGAAATAAATATTTTTTGGTTTTCAAATTACTGTATATCATTTATCATTAAAATTTGATAATTCATTTTTTAATTTTTCTTTAGAACTAACATCAACTAATTTTCAATTTTGAAACTTTAAATTAACTTGTTGTAAATTATCAACACTTTTTTCTAATTTATTAATAACTTCCACAGTATTAAAATACTTAGCGAAAGAATAAGAAAAATTAGTTAATTCTTTTAAAAATTGTTTTTTATCAACATCATAGAATTTATCAATATTATATTAGACTTCTTGCATTACTTGTTAAAAAATTGCAAATATTTGTAAAAAAGATACTAATAGAAAAATATAATTTTAATTAATAGACTTCTTGCGATACCCTTTTTTATTAAAATATTATTATAAAATATAATTTATGAGGACATAAAAATATGAACAATAATAAATTTAATACTCTTAATGATAGAGAATGGTTAAGATTAACAGGAATAAAAAAATCCACTTTTAATAAAATGTTAGATATTTTAAAAGTTGCTGAAATAGAAAAATTTAAAAAAGGTGGTAAAACTAATAAATTATCATTAGAAAATAGATTATTGATGACTTTATTATATTGACGAGAATATCAGACTTATTTTCATCTTGGTAAAAGTTTTGATATTAGTGAGGCTAATTGTTATCGTAATATTAAGTGAATTGAAGATATTTTAATTAAAAACTCTGATTTTCAACAACTTGCTGGTAAAAAAGCACTAATAAATGATTATTTTAATGATAAAACTATTATTATTGATGCTACCGAAACTCCAATCCAACGCCCAAAAAAAGACAAAAACAATCTTATTCTGGTAAAAAGAAAAAACACACGATCAAAACACAAGTAATTATCGAACAAGAAACCAAAAAAATTATTGCAACAAGTTTTTCGCTCGGAAAAAAACATGATTATGCTTTATTTAAAGAATCAAAAATCCCAATTTTAAAAAATACCAAATTAATAGTTGATAGTGGTTATCAAGGAATACAAAAAAATCACAATAATGTTCTAATACCTACAAAGAAAACAAAGAAAAACCCTTTAAACAAAGAACAAAAGCAATATAATAGACTAGTTTCAAAAATGAGAATTATTATTGAAAATATTTTTACTATTCTTAAAAAATTTAAAATTATTACAGAAAAATATCGTAATCGAAGAAAAAGATTTGGTTTAAGATTTAATTTAATTGCCTCAATTTATAATTTACAATTATTATATTTAACATAAAATATTTATTTAAAATTAAATAATTTAAATAATAAATTAATTTTTCGTTGTGGAAAAATATTAAATTTTTAAATAAAAAAAATAATTAGACTTCTTGCATTACTTGTTAAAAAATTGCAAATATTTGTAAAAAAGATACTAATAGAAAAATATAATTTTAATTAATTATGTTTTTTATTTAAAAATTTAATATTTTTCCACAACGAAAAATTAATTTATTATTTAAATTATTTAATTTTAAATAAATATTTTATGTTAAATATAATAATTGTAAATTATAAATTGAGGCAATTAAATTAAATCTTAAACCAAATCTTTTTCTTCGATTACGATATTTTTCTGTAATAATTTTAAATTTTTTAAGAATAGTAAAAATATTTTCAATAATAATTCTCATTTTTGAAACTAGTCTATTATATTGCTTTTGTTCTTTGTTTAAAGGGTTTTTCTTTGTTTTCTTTGTAGGTATTAGAACATTATTGTGATTTTTTTGTATTCCTTGATAACCACTATCAACTATTAATTTGGTATTTTTTAAAATTGGGATTTTTGATTCTTTAAATAAAGCATAATCATGTTTTTTTCCGAGCGAAAAACTTGTTGCAATAATTTTTTTGGTTTCTTGTTCGATAATTACTTGTGTTTTGATCGTGTGTTTTTTCTTTTTACCAGAATAAGATTGTTTTTGTCTTTTTTTGGGCGTTGGATTGGAGTTTCGGTAGCATCAATAATAATAGTTTTATCATTAAAATAATCATTTATTAGTGCTTTTTTACCAGCAAGTTGTTGAAAATCAGAGTTTTTAATTAAAATATCTTCAATTCACTTAATATTACGATAACAATTAGCCTCACTAATATCAAAACTTTTACCAAGATGAAAATAAGTCTGATATTCTCGTCAATATAATAAAGTCATCAATAATCTATTTTCTAATGATAATTTATTAGTTTTACCACCTTTTTTAAATTTTTCTATTTCAGCAACTTTTAAAATATCTAACATTTTATTAAAAGTGGATTTTTTTATTCCTGTTAATCTTAACCATTCTCTATCATTAAGAGTATTAAATTTATTATTGTTCATATTTTTATGTCCTCATAAATTATATTTTATAATAATATTTTTAATAAAAAAGGGTATCGCAAGAAGTCTATTGTATTAATAAAATCAGTTTCATTTATTCCTGTTGCTTGTTGTTCAATGTTATAAGTTTGTTGATTTAAAGGTTTAAATGCCGTTAAAGTGATGAAAGGAATCACTAAACTTAAAATACCTAAAATAAATATTGAAAATAAAGATATTGTCTTTTTCATATTTAACCGCTCCTAACTATACAACGTTTTTGAAACTATAAAACCTAAAATATATAAACTTGAAATTGTAAGCATTAACGGATGACTAAATAATATTGCCATTTTACCAAACAACGAAAGTAACCAGGTATCTGAATTATATAGGTCCATAATAATATTTTTTGCTGATGTAAGTTGATTTATAATAACTGTTATAAAACCTGTACCAAAAATAGCTATTGCTGCAACTAATAAAACTAATCTAATCATTATTTATGCACTCTCCTATATCCTTGTTCTCTTGATTTTGATTGTTTTGCTAAACTTGATAATTGTTGTTTATTACGATTAATTTTAAATTGTTTACGCTCTTTAATATGTTTTTGCATACCTTGCTTAGTATCTGATACTCCACGAGCTGTTGTCGAATATATTTGTGATGTACTATTTTGAACAGTTGAACCTAACTCATTATATTGTGTATAAGTACCATGTATTGCATAAATTGATAATTTAATAACCATAAAAAGATTATAAAATAAGCAATCGTTGTATTTGTCATAGGTAACTTAGTATTTCAAATCACATCAAAAATAATAAAACTAAAAATCTTGTCTCAATTACCATTATTTTCCGATAATAAATTAATCATTCTTATCACTTCCTTTTTCTTTTTTAGGTTTTAAATTCTTTTTCAAAATATCAATATCTAATAAATCTAAACGTTCTTTTATTGTTAAATCTTTAAGTTGAGTTCAATAATATTCTTTAGTAATAGGAACATCATCATTTTTTAGATCACGAGCAAATGATAATCATTTACTTTCATACTTTTGAGCAATTTCTAATGGAATAATAATCTTAAAAAACCGAATTCCTAATCCAACATCAGATCTATGTTTTGCACGTTTACCTTCCGCTGTACGTTTGACAGACTCGGTTTTTCAAATTTCATAATCAGTAATATCTTGAAAAATAACAATTTACATAATAAAGAAACGATTAAAAAAATTTAATCCTTTTTTAGCAGTAGGTTTTTTCAGTGAAATTGGAATAATAATACTACTTGCTAATTGCCGAATATTGTTTCAAAGCATGCCTTCCCGTTGAGCTGTAAATAAAGCACGATGTCCGAAATGCCTAGCCAACACAATTCAAGGAATTTTACCACGATGAGTTACTTTTTCATCATGTGGGCTTGTACCATCAATGTACAAAAAACTTTCATCAAACAAAATTAAACTATCATCAGGGGGAACTGCTTTTGTTCGATCAGTAAAGTCTAAATTTTTAAACGTTAAAACTTTAACTTTGTCATCTTCTAATGGATAGTTACTATAAATTTTATCTGTTAATAATTTCATTGTTTCTGACAAATAAGTTAAAAGTAGCGTTTTACCAGTTCCTAATTTACCAATTATTACTGACAAAGGATTATCTCAAACAAAATTAACTAATCTAAACGCATTTAACTGATAAAAAATATTTTTTCATAGTCATCAAACAAAGTAAACACATTGTAAAGTAAATAATAATCAAAATACTAAGCCAGTATAATTTAACGAAATAATTCAAAATAACAAATCAATTAAACTAAACAAAATCATTGAACCACTAATATAACAATAATTTTTTAAGAAAAATATGAACTTTTTCATTTTACCTCCAATAGACTTCTTGCATTACTTGTTAAAAAATTGCAAATATTTGTAAAAAAGATACTAATAGAAAAATATAATTTTAATTAATTATGTTTTTTATTTAAAAATTTAATATTTTTCCACAACGAAAAATTAATTTATTATTTAATTTTAAATAAATATTTTATGTTAAATATAATAATTGTAAATTATAAATTGAGGCAATTAAATTAAATCTTAAACCAAATCTTTTTCTTCGATTACGATATTTTTCTGTAATAATTTTAAATTTTTTAAGAATAGCAAAAATATTTTCAATAATAATTCTCATTTTTGAAACTAGTCTATTATATTGCTTTTGTTCTTTGTTTAAAGGGTTTTTCTTTGTTTTCTTTGTAGGTATTAGAACATTATTGTGATTTTTTTGTATTCCTTGATAACCACTATCAACTATTAATTTGGTATTTTTTAAAATTGGGATTTTTGATTCTTTAAATAAAGCATAATCATGTTTTTTTCCGAGCGAAAAACTTGTTGCAATAATTTTTTTGGTTTCTTGTTCGATAATTACTTGTGTTTTGATCGTGTGTTTTTTCTTTTTACCAGAATAAGATTGTTTTTGTCTTTTTTTGGGCGTTGGATTGGAGTTTCGGTAGCATCAATAATAATAGTTTTATCATTAAAATAATCATTTATTAGTGCTTTTTTACCAGCAAGTTGTTGAAAATCAGAGTTTTTAATTAAAATATCTTCAATTCACTTAATATTACGATAACAATTAGCCTCACTAATATCAAAACTTTTACCAAGATGAAAATAAGTCTGATATTCTCGTCAATATAATAAAGTCATCAATAATCTATTTTCTAATGATAATTTATTAGTTTTACCACCTTTTTTAAATTTTTCTATTTCAGCAACTTTTAAAATATCTAACATTTTATTAAAAGTGGATTTTTTTATTCCTGTTAATCTTAACCATTCTCTATCATTAAGAGTATTAAATTTATTATTGTTCATATTTTTATGTCCTCATAAATTATATTTTATAATAATATTTTAATAAAAAAGGGTATCGCAAGAAGTCTAATAGTTATTTATAAAAAATCACACAGTATTTATTATGGTTTTCTCTCCCCACAAATCAGAAAGGAGAGTGATAAAAATACTTAGTATTTTTTATCAATACTACGGGCATTCACACCAATAATGCCCTATATATTATTATTTTTGGGTTTTAATCCTTTTGGAAAAGAATTATTCATATTAGATAAAATAATATGATTATTCAATGCAATAGAAATTAATAACCTATCATTTATTTGATTTATCATTATTTCAGTTTTAATAAGAACAGGAATAATAATTAAAAGAATAATATCAATATTTATATAAAAATTTGTGGGGAGAGAAAACCATAATAATTACAAAATGTAATTACAAAATGTAATTATTTAAAACAACTAACTATTTTAAAAACCATTCACAATAAAAACCATGTTAAAAATAAAATCACAATTCAAACACCAACCATTAAAGTTAAATATTCATTTTGAGTCAAATTGCAAGTTGTAATAGTTTTAACATTTGTTTTATCTATAAATAAAAATACATGAATAAAAAACTCTTTTAATTTTTCTCAATCTTTTGTCATAATTTAAAAGCTTCACATTTTTTGAATGATTTTAAAAAAGATACCAAAAAATAAAACAATAAATAATACAAAAGATATAACATATAAAAATTCGGGGGCATTTGAACCAATAATGTAAGTTATAAATTGAACTCAAATTTCATATAAACTCATTAATTTAAGTCCTTCAAGTCATTCAATAATTTATCTACTTTTTCATCACTTCAATTTGTTAAATTATTGTTAGTTGTTTTTACTTTTTGAGGTTCACCGGGAAATATTGCTTTTTTCATTTGTGTAAAATAATTTTGTTTATATTGATTATACAAATTGATTATTTCTGTTCCAGTCAAATACTTTCACACATGACGTTTTAAATTTTCATCATATTTCACAATAGGATAAGAATTATCATAAATCAAACCAATAGCTACTTGATCAGAATGTTTTTCACTAAAGTAAATAAACTTATTGCTTAATCAGAAACCAATATGGCGATTATGATTAGGCAAATTTATAAATGAAGCTTTATCAGTTTGAAAAATTATAAATTCTCTTCGAATAAAATAATTTTTTACATTAATATTCTTCTTATAAAAACTCATAAAAACACCTTACTTTCATATATAAAGTTCATTTTTATTGGTATCAATACCAGCAAATCACTTACTTCCAATTATTTTTCTAAATGATTGAAAACCGTTATAACCAATAAATCATTTTATATTAATTACTTTGATAGTATTAAACGGATTTGGGCTTTTGTTATAATTTGGTTTCTGATACATTACTCAAATCAACTCGATTTCTATTGCACTGCATTGAACAAATATTTAACTTAAAATATAATTTACCAACAAATTTTTTATTCAAAATAGAATGACAAATTTGACATTTACGTTTAACAAAAAATATTCAAATTCCTAACATTATTTTTTCCTTTCTCTTAATTTTTGATGAAAAATTCAATGACAATTATCACAATATTCTTTTTGGTATTTTAAATTATTATCACCACAATTATTTAAAAAACATATTTCAATATCTTCATCAATTAAAATTTTGTTACATAAAACGCATAAAGCAATTCCTTTTGGTGTTGAAATATGATTATAAAAATATGTTTTAGCAACTGACATAATTAATCATACTCTTTAGTATCAATTTTCTTTTCTAACTCTTCTGCAACATGTTGATAAAAACTCATTTCTTTTCGAATAATGTTAATAGATTCATAATGAATTTCATATTCATTCAATTGAATTAAAGTAGCTTGCATAGTTTTAATTTTCATTTTAATTTCGTCTAATAAATCTTGCATAATTATTCCTCCAAAGCTTTATATTGAATTTCAGAAATTTCATATTGCCAAGTTCATTCTTTGTTACGTGGACATTCACTGTTTACATTAATATCTTCTTCATAAATACAATCATAATCACTATCTTCGCCAAAAATACAAGTACATTGACAATAACAATCTTGAATATCATCTGTAACTCAGCATTCACAAGTATAACATCATACTTTAACTTCAACATCACTTTTCTTTAATTGACTATATTGTCTAGTTTTACTAGAATAAGTAATTTGTTTATTTGCTGTTAATAACAAATCAATTTTTCTATCTTTTTCAGCAAGTTTATTTTCATAAATCTTTTTTACTTTATCTAAAATATTTTCACGCTCTTGTTGAGAAAATATTTCATCATTATCAACATCTATATTTTTTGTCATAAATTACTCCTTACTGTAATAAACATTGTTATAGAAATGTAACTTAATATTGTTTAAAAAACATTGGTAATAACAATGTTAAAATATATAAAATTAAAAATTAAGGCACACTGAAAAATACTATTTAACAACGTTAATAAAAAATATAAAATTAATAAATCAAATAGCAAAGCTAGTGTGCCACAGCTAAGATACATGATCAATTATAATAAATATTAAAATCCTTTAATCATAATTCTAAAGAAATTCAAAATCTTAATAATAACAAAAATTCCAAATGGAATTAAAATAATTCAAGCATCACCTAAAAAGGTCATTAACTGTGGTAACACAGCATAAATTGCTTCTTTAACTTTCATCATTGCTTGTCCTAAACCGCTTCAAATAGAATCCATTCCACCAGAAATAGTAGGAGTATTACTATCTGCTAAAAAATTAACCGCTGTTGTTAAATACATACCTAACATTATTTATTTTCCTCCTTATTTTTAATTTCTTTTTTATCTTTTTTCTTTCCTCGAATTTGACGAATTTTTTGATAAATCGATAAACCAATTCAAGCAAAAATACCTAATATAATAACAACACTAAAAATTGTCGTTAATCAACCTGGCATAACTTAATTCCTCCTAAAAATTTAACTTGCGCGGCACGCTTCGCGTGTTCGCTACGCTTAAAATAAACTATATTGAATAAATTACCGCTAATAAATTACGCGGATAATTTATTCATCTTCTTTTGCATTATTAGTTACTATTTTATTAACAGTATTAATAACATTATCTTTTCCATACTTAGTTACTAAGCACCGCAAAATAAAATAATGTTTTCTTTCCATTAAAAAAATCAACTCCTTTCAAAGTTGATTTGTTGCACTTCATATTACAGTTTACAAAATAAAAAAAAGATAGTTTTTATCTTTCGTTAATATTTAATCTTTTTTAGACATAAACCATATGGTTTTGCACAATATTTTGTTGTTTGACCAACTGGAGGATGATCCAAAACTTCCTTCAACTGTTCTAAACTAATTCTATCCCAATAACACGCTAAAATGTTTTGTGTTATCATCCGAATTTGATAACGAATAAAACCCTTTGCAATAAAATGTATCTCAATTTTTTTTGCTTTGTTTCTCTTAACATAAATTTTATTAATTTTACGCTGGGTCTTAATTGCTTCGCTTTGTTTTACTCCTGAAAAATAAGCAAAATCGTGGTCACCAACAAACACTTGACTAACTTGCCGTAATTTTTTAAGATCCAATAATTCATCAACTTTTAATTCATAACGGTGATTAGTAAAATCATAACTATGATCATTAATCGTATAAACATATTCTTTTAATTTTGTTGTCCGAACACTAAAGTTATCAGCAACTACTTTATAATCTTTAATATTCATATTAATTGGTAAACTTTTGCTAATTGTTTTAATAAAAAAATCGACATTGCGTGGTTGAAACGGAATCTTAACTAACACTTTTTGATTACAAGCATGAACACCAGCATCAGTCTTACTAGCACCCAATGTTCAAACTGGCTGCTGACAAACACGAAAAAATGCTCTTTCTAATTCGTTTTGAATTGTTCGTGCATTTTTTTGTTTAACTCAACCACTATAATCATAACCATCATATTCAAGGGTTAATAATAACGATAACATTATCATCCTAAAACAAAATCATCAATGTGAGGAATACGAATTTGTAAAAATCCGGTTGGAATTTTCCCAAATACTCATCCATTTGTTCCTCAATATCAAACTTCATAGAAAACTTGATATTGACCCATCGTAACTGATTGCGCAATAATAATACTTGCAACCCCAACCCCAAAAATAAACAACAAAATATCTGGGAAATGAATACGATAATGACGATAACGTGTTCGTTTTGCATGCGGGTCATAACCACGTGCATCCATTGCATAAGCTAAATCTTCGGCTTTTTGAAAAGCCGATACTAATAATGGAATAATTAAAGCTGTTGTTGATTTAATTTTATCTTTAAAATGACCATTACGAAAATCAACTCCCCGCGAAGCTTGAGCCTTCATAATCCGACCAGCCTCTTCAATTAACGTTGGAATCATTCGCAAGGCAATTGAAATTATTGTTGATAAAATATGAACTGGAAAACGAACTAATTTTAAAGGACTCAATAAATCCTCTAATGCTAATGTTAGATCTAATGGTTGTGTTGTTACTGTTAAAATGGTTGTAATTAAAATCATTAAATAAATCCGGCAAGCCATATACAGCGCATTAAAAACAGCTTTTTCGGAAAAAGCAAATCAACTTTTCCCGCCCGGAGCGAAAGGACCAGTTGCTGTTGCTTTGCCACCTCAGTGTCAACCAATATAACCATCGGTTACTAAAAAACAATTAATTAATAGTAAAACAACAAACATAAATAAGATTGGTTTTAATAATGCTACTAGCAATCGTGGTGGTAATTTTGCTAAAAAGAACAACGTAAAAATGGTTACCCCCAGAATAGCATAACCGGTAAAACCAGTCGAAAAAAAGATTGATACCATTAATGATAACAACATAAATAGTTTTACCCGTGGGTCCATCCGATGAACAGCGGAATTGTAGGCAATATAACGTCCAAATGATAAGCGCATCTTTTTACCCCTTTCTTTTTAGGCCTTTACGTTGGATGATTTCTTTTGCTAATTCATCAATATTCCGAATGTCAGCATCTGTTAAATCAAATCCTTTTTCTTTTAATTGATAAATTAAATTATAAATCTTTGGTGGTTCAATTAAAAGTGTTTGTAATAAATCTTTGTTTTTAAAAATTTCAAAAGGTGTTCCAATTTTAATAATTTTTCCATCTTTTAAAGCAACAACTTCATCAGCAATTTCTAAAACATGATCCATATTATGAGTAACTAAAATAATTCGTTTGTTTTGTTCTTGATTAATCCGGTGAAATAACTTAATAAAGTCTTCTTCTCCTTCCGGGTCTAATCCTGCGGTTGGTTCATCTAAAATTAAAGTATTTCCTTCCATTGCTAAAATTCCCGCAATTGCAACCCTTCGTTTTTGTCCTCCTGATAAATCAAATGGTGAACGTTCTAAATAATTTAACGGTAAACCAACCATTGTTAAATATTTCTTAGCATTTTCACGAGCAATTTCTTTACTCTCACCTAAATGAATTGGACCAAACATAATGTCTTTTTCAATTGTTTCTTCAAATAACTGATATTCCGGAAATTGGAATACTAAACCAATTGATTTTCGTAGTTGTTTAATATTTCTAATCCGCTTTTGCTTTGCCTTAATAATGAAACCATTTGCATCAACAACTCCTGTTGTTGGAATTAATAATCCATTAATATGTTGAATCAAAGTTGATTTTCCACTCCCCGTGGAACCAATAATAGCAGTAATTTTCCCTGGTTTAATAACTAAATTAATATCTTGCAATGACTTATATTCATACGGTGTTTTTGGTACATAAACATAAGAGACATCGGTAAATGTAATATCAGTGTTTTGTAAGGCCTCAACTTTAGTTTTCTTTTTTACTTTTGACATAGTTCATCCACCAACTCTCTAAGATCTAGCGTATTTTTAACATTCAACCCATTTAAACGTAAGCTATCAATTACTCGCGAAACAAACGGCACGTCTAAATGAATTGATTTTAAAAATTCTTCATCATACAAAATCTCGTGTGGTTTTCCACATTTAACCATTTGACCCTTGTTCATAACAATAACTTTATCCGCATTTAAGATTTCATCCATATCATGCGTGATTGAAATAATTGTTTTTTCGCGCGATTCTTTTAAATCAACCATAATTTGTTTAATTTCTTTACGTCCTTTGGGGTCTAACATACTTGTTGCCTCATCAAAAATAATGATATCAGGTTGTAATGCTAACGCCGAAGCAATCGCAACACGTTGTTTTTGTCCTCCTGATAGCATTAATGGTTCATGGTCAAGAAAATTACTCATTCCTACTTTTGCAGCGGCTTTGTCAATAATTGCTTGCATATCTTTTTGTGGTACTTGGCGATTTTCTAATCCAAAAGCAATATCATCACGAACAGTTGAACCAATAAATTGGTTATCTGGATTTTGAAAGACAATTCCTAAAAATTTACGAATTCCAGTTAGTGTTAATGAATGAACTTCATTCCCAAAAACTTCAATTCTTCCTTTTTGGGGGCGTAAAACACCAATAATAATTTTGCTAATTGTTGATTTTCCACTCCCATTATGACCAATAATTGTTACATATTCACCATGTTTAATTTCAAAACTAACTCAATCAACGGCATTAGGATGATTTTCACGGTAGCGAAATTCAACATCAGTTAATTTTAATGAAACATCATTTAGTTTCTCTAATTTTGAATTTGATTTTTTTGTTTTTTTTGCCATTTCTTCTCATCCTTAATGTTAATTACATAATAGTTTAATTATATCTTAATATTTTTAAATATTAATTGAAATTTTTTCTTTCCAATTTCATATTTAATTATATATAAATATTATAAATAAACAATAAAAAATTTATTTTTCAACAAGCCACTTATCATTGACCACCACTACTAAAATCATTATCATCTAAGTCACTGCTTTGAATATAAACATCACGTGGTTTAGCCCCATTTTGTGGCCCAATAACTCCGTTGTCCTCTAAAGCATCAATTAACCGACTTGCCCGATTATAACCAATTGAAAATTTACGTTGAATTAACGATGTTGATGCTTTTTGATTTAAAATTACAAAACGCTTAATTTCATTATACATTGGGTCAATATCTTCACCTTCATTCCCACCACCAACTTCATTCGAATTCTCAATATTAATAAATTCTTCATCAAAATCAGGTTCTTGTTGCGCATGACAAAAATCAACTAATCGTTGAATTTCGTCATCGGAAATAAATGCTCCTTGCGCACGGGTTGGAATATTTTGACCAGCTGGGGCATATAACATATCACCATAACCAATTAATTTTTCAGCACCACCTTGATCTAAAATTGTGCGTGAATCAATCGAAGAAGCAACAGAAAAGGAAACTCGTGATGGAATATTTGTTTTAATAACCCCCGTAATAACGTCAGTTGAAGGACGTTGGGTTGCAATTACCATATGAATTCCTGCTGCTCGCGCCAATTGAGTAATTCGCATAATTGAATCTTCAATATCTTTTCCCGCTGTCATCATCAAATCTCCTAACTCATCAATTACAACAACAATGTATGGTAAGCGTTCTTTTGGGGAAACTTTATTATTAAATGTTTCAATGTTTCTAACTCCACGTTCTGATAACATACTATAACGGCGTTCCATTTCTGCAATAACTTTTTTTAAAGCAGCATTTGCAAATTTTGTATCAGAAATCACTGGTGCTAATAAATGCGGTAAATTATTATAAACTGCTAACTCAACTTGTTTTGGATCAATTAGCAATAATTTAACTTCTGATGGTTTTGTTCGTAATAATAACGATGATAAAATCGTATTAATACATACTGATTTTCCACTTCCCGTTGACCCGGCAACTAGTAAATGGGGCATTTTATCTAATTCAACAAAAATAATTTCACCATTAACACTACGCCCAATTCCAACTAACAACTTCTTATTTTGTTTTTCTAAGGGTACTCGTTCCATAATTTCACGTAAGGTTACTTTGCTACTAATTTCATTTGCTATCTCAATTCCAACCGCTGACTTACCTTGAATTGGTGCTTCAATTCGAACATTTTGGGTTGCTAAAGCATATTTTAGATCATTTTCTAAATTCATAATTTTATTAACTTTCACACCGGGTTGCATTTGAACTTCAAATTTTGTAATTGTTGGTCCAATATTAACACCTTGAACACTAGCGGCAATATTAAATTGATGAAAGACCTCATTAATTTTAACCGCTTTCTTTTGCGCAGAAGTTTTATTACGTTCATTATTTCGCCGATTATCTTCTTTTGGATTTAATAATCCTAAATTTGGTAATTTATAATGTGGATTATTAAAACTACTACGACGCGGTGCAGCTTGGCTAAGTTTTTTATTAACTTCAATTGTTTTTGGCTTTGAAGCACGGCGTTGTTGCGGTGGCATATTAAAATTATTCCCACTCATTAAGGGCGGTTCATATGAAGGATAATATTCTGTTTGATAAGGGGCAGGTTCATTAAAAATTGGTTGATTACTTTGACGATGATAAATCCCATCATCATTAAGCACATTTGAATCAAATTGATCATAGTCTTGTGGTTCTGCAACATTAAAATCATCAACCTGAACATGATCATCATAAAATGATGTTTGTTTAACCTTGGTTGGATTAAGATTACGATTAATTTTCCCAAATGGTGTAATATTTGTCTCGGAATTCAGTTTATCACGAGCAGCATCAATATTAACATCTTTGCCATAAGCGGAACTATATACTGGTAAGTCATCAATATTCTTATTAAGATAATTATTATTTTGACGATTACGTGGTTGAATATATTGGTCTGGTGTTGGCGAAACTTTTGGTGTTCGTTGCGGTGGCGTTGGATTATAATCATTAAATTTATCAGCAGGCATTCTCGATTGCATTTTTTCTTGTTCATCAAAACGAACATAATTTTGTTTCCCTTTTTTCTTCCCAACAAAATCATTCGCAATTAAATCATCAATTAACCGTTGATCATGTAAAGCGGTATAAGAAGGCATTTGAATAGTAATATCTGATGCTTCCGTTGTATGCATTACTTGGCGAGCTGAAAATAATTCCTCATCAGGAATATTAAATGATTGATAAATATTTTGTTTTTGGCGGCGATTAGCTGATAATCTTAACACACGCAACCCCTGTTGTTGGCGTTGTGCTTTTGGTAAAAACAGTCCTCAAACTGTTCCGGTTGTTACTAAACTTCCTCATAATAAAAAAGTTAATAAACAAAAAATTAGTGAACCAAAAATTGTGGTATAACTAAAAATTACCGCCAGGAAATTTCCAATAATTCCGCCACCAGCATATAAGGTAATTCAAGCTCCATTAAATCCAATAAAAGTAATCGGATGACTTGGATTAGCATTAAAAATTGAAGCATCCTGTCAATGTGCTAAATAATTATTAATAACATCTAAAAAAACGGTTTTATTAAAAAAGGCAATTTGACCATTAGCATATTGATAAATTAGTAAAACACTACTTACTAATCAACAAGATAAAATAACAAAGCTAATAATCATTCAGCATACCCGACTCTTTAATTTAATCCGTACACCGATAAAAATTGTAACTCCAAGCACTAAGCATACTAAATATAGTAAATATTTAAATCAACCAAAAGCAAATGTAAATAAAACATCATCTAAAAATTGCCCAATTAAAGTAATTCGGCCCACCGCAAGAATCGTAAAAAAAGTAACTAACAACGCACCGATTACTCACCCGATTGAATCATTACGATGTTGCTTTTTTTCGACTTTTAAGATTGCAGTGTTCTCATTATGATCATTTAAAAGGTGATCATCATAAGATTTCTTTTTCATGGTGCAGCCCTCCTAAAATCCTAAATATTTAAGAATTCCTTTAAATATGACCATACATTTAAAAAGTTTCAAATATTTATATACTATAAATATATCATAAAATTAAATTTCATTCACAATTGCTAAAATAATTGGTGTTTTCCCTGTTTCCGTTTTAACAAATGAACTAATTGTTAATCTAATTTCATTTTTAACTTCATTAACATCATACATTTCACCAGCAACAGCTTTTTTATAATGTTTTTCAATAATGTCAATAATTACCTTTTGCATTTTCCGAAAAATATCATTATTTTCTTGAATATAAATTACTCCTCGCATTTGTGTATCAATTAAGGAAACTAATTCTTTTGTTTTACCATCAATTGAGACACCAATAATAACAACTCCATCGGTTGCTAATTGTTTTCGCTCATTTAAAACAACAGACCCAATATCACCAACACCAATTCCATCAACATATAAATCGGCTGTTTTTACTTTATTTGTTGTTTTTGTGTATTCACAATCAACAAATTCAACACCATCACCATTATCAACAATAAAAATATGGTCTGGGTTAATACCAGCTTCAATTGCCGCAGTTTTTGCTTGGACAAAGTCTTTGTATAATCCTTTGACGGGAATAAAGTATTTTGGTTTAATAATTGAGCTCATTAATTTAACATCTTCATAACTTGCTGTCATTGTTCAAACTTTTTTATCCGATAAAGCAATTGTTTTTGCCACTGTTCGTGCTAATTCATCTAAAACATTAGCATGGTTTAATTCACTTCCTGGATTTGGTGGGGTTGCTAAAATAATCATATCGCTTTCTTTAATATCTAAAATATCATCATTCCCAGAAGCAATTTTAATTAAACGACTATATAAACGTTCACCACTACCAGTTACAATAATTAATGATTTTTCTTCTTTAACCGCTTCTTGTAAACCTTTAATATTAATCCCGTTAAAGTTTAATTTATTACTATCTGATAACACTTTTAATGATTCTAATAAGGTTTGACCGTAAATTCCAACTGAAATATTATTTTCTCGTACTAAGTCAAAAAGTTCACTAATTTTATGTAAATCTTGATCAAAACAAGCTAAAATAATCCGCCCTTCTGCTTCTTTGACTGCTCGTTCAATATAATTTTTAATTTTATGATTTGGTGCTGTATAATCGCGTCGTGATGCTGTTGAAGCTTCAGATAAAAATAATAACACCTTATTTTTAGCAACAATTTGATTTAAGTGTTGTAAATCAGTTGCAAAGTTTGGATCAGCTTTGGCATCAAAAATATAATCCCCCGTGTAAATAATTGTTCCATCTGGTGTGTGTAATGCAAATCCAAAACTATTTGGCATATTTGTTGTTGTTGAAAAAACTTCAACTTGACATGTTCCAAAATCAAGAACATCCTTTGCATTAATAACATTAAAACATTCTTCTTTACCACGTACTTTAAAACGTTGTAAATGGAATTTTAAAACATTGCATGTTAAATCACTACCATAAACTGGTACCGCTAATTCTTTTAACATATAAGTTAATGCTTCTGAACATTCATCAGAAGGTTTTGTAATAAAAATCCCTTTAATACGGGCACGATTTTCTTTTAAATAATCAAAATTTGATATTACTACATCAATCCCTAAAATCCCTCGTTCAGGGTTTTTTGTTCCTGCATCAAAAATAAAAATATCTTGTTCTACTTCGATACAGTATAAATTCTTACCTCGCTCATCTAGGCCACCAAGAGCGAAAAAACTAATTTTTGCCATAATTAAAATCTACTTCTTTCTATTCTTTTTTGTTTAGTACTCATTTACATTTCATTATTTAAATGCTTTTTACATTGTTTTCTTAAATTAAATAAATGTAATCTTAATTATTATACATTAGTATTAAAAAAATATACAAATAATTAAAAAATATCTTATTACCATTATAATACCACATTTTTTCAGTTAAAATAATAAAAGCAATCAAAAGGATGTGAAATAAAATTGAAAGCAATATTTCCGGGTAGTTTTGACCCAATTCATAATGGACATCTTAATATTATTAAAAAAGCTAGTGCTCTCTTTTCAAAATTGTATGTTGTTGTTACTAATAACTTAGAAAAAACAGGACAAACTGACATTAAAATCCGGGCAGCAAAAGTTATTGCTGTTTGTCAACAAATTAATCCACACATTGAAGTTGTCATTAATGATAAAATGTTAACCAGCGATTTTGCAAAAGAATTAAAAGTTAACTATATTATTCGAGGATTACGAAATAATAATGATTTAAAATATGAGATGGAATTAGCTTTTGCTAATAAAAAATTAAATGAAAATCTTGAGACAATCTTCTTTGTTGCTGATTATGGCTTAACGGAAATTTCTTCAACCTTTTTAAAACAAATTGAACAACTAAAAAAATAACAATAGACTTCTTGCGATACCCTTTTTTATTAAAATATTATTATAAAATATAATTTATGAGGACATAAAAATATGAACAATAATAAATTTAATACTCTTAATGATAGAGAATGGTTAAGATTAACAGGAATAAAAAAATTCACTTTTAATAAAATGTTAGATATTTTAAAAGTTGCTGAAATAGAAAAATTTAAAAAAGGTGGTAAAACTAATAAATTATCATTAGAAAATAGATTATTGATGACTTTATTATATTGACGATAATATCAGACTTATTTTCATCTTGGTAAAAGTTTTGATATTAGTGAGGCTAATTGTTATCGTAATATTAAGTGAATTGAAGATATTTTAATTAAAAACTCTGATTTTCAACAACTTGCTGGTAAAAAAGCACTAATAAATGATTATTTTAATGATAAAACTATTATTATTGATGCTACCGAAACTTCAATCCAACGCCCAAAAAAAGACAAAAACAATCTTATTCTGGTAAAAAGAAAAAACACACGATCAAAACACAAGTAATTATCGAACAAGAAACCAAAAAAATTATTGCAACAAGTTTTTAGCTCGGAAAAAAACATGATTATGCTTTATTTAAAGAATCAAAAATCCCAATTTTAAAAAATACCAAATTAATAGTTGATAGTGGTTATCAAGGAATACAAAAAAATCACAATAATGTTCTAATACCTACAAAGAAAACAAAGAAAAACCTTTTAAACAAAGAACAAAAGCAATATAATAGACTGGTTTCAAAAATGAGAATTATTATTGAAAATATTTTTGCTATTCTTAAAAAATTTAAAATTATTACAGAAAAATATCGTAATCGAAGAAAAAGATTTGGTTTAAGATTTAATTTAATTGCCTCAATTTATAATTTACAATTATTATATTTAACATAAAATATTTATTTAAAATTAAATAATTTAAATAATAAATTAATTTTTCGTTGTGGAAAAATATTAAATTTTTAAATAAAAAACATAATTAATTAAAATTATATTTTTCTATTAGTATCTTTTTTACAAATATTTGCAATTTTTTAACAAGTAATGCAAGAAGTCTAATAAAGGGGGAACTAAAATGAAATTAAATAACATTAAAAGTGTCTTTATTTCAGGAGCAAGCAAAGGAATTGGCTTTGAATTAGCAAAACAATACTTAACGAACCATATTAATGTTTTTTGTGTGGCAAGAAATACAACACCAATTACAATCTGAGCAAAAGAACAAAATCTAACCAGTTATTTACAAACATTTAATTGTGATTTAAGTCAAATTGCAACCAACAGAAAACTAATTTCTGAACTTAATAAAATTGATTTTGATATTATGATCAATAATGCTGGTTTTAGTGTTTTCGGAATGTTTGAGAATACTAACATTGATGATGAACTAAATTTAATTGATTTGAATATTAGACTTCTTGCGATACCCTTTTTTATTAAAATATTATTATAAAATATAATTTATGAGGACATAAAAATATGAACAATAATAAATTTAATACTCTTAATGATAGAGAATGGTTAAGATTAACAGGAATAAAAAAATCCACTTTTAATAAAATGTTAGATATTTTAAAAGTTGCTGAAATAGAAAAATTTAAAAAAGGTGGTAAAACTAATAAATTATCATTAGAAAATAGATTATTTATGACTTTATTATATTGACGAGAATATCAGACTTATTTTCATCTTGGTAAAAGTTTTGATATTAGTGAGGCTAATTGTTATCGTAATATTAAGTGAATTGAAGATATTTTAATTAAAAACTCTGATTTTCAACAACTTGCTGGTAAAAAAGCACTAATAAATGATTATTTTAATGATAAAACTATTATTATTGATGCTACCGAAACTCCAATCCAACGCCCAAAAAAAGACAAAAACAATCTTATTCTGGTAAAAAGAAAAAACACACAATCAAAACACAAGTAATTATCGAACAAGAAACCAAAAAAATTATTGCAACAAGTTTTTCGCTCGGAAAAAAACATGATTATGCTTTATTTAAAGAATCAAAAATCCCAATTTTAAAAAATACCAAATTAATAGTTGATAGTGGTTATCAAGGAATACAAAAAAAATCACAATAATGTTCTAATACCTACAAAGAAAACAAAGAAAAACCCTTTAAACAAAGAACAAAAGCAATATAATAGACTAGTTTCAAAAATGAGAATTATTATTGAAAATATTTTTGCTATTCTTAAAAAATTTAAAATTATTACAGAAAAATATCGTAATCGAAGAAAAAGATTTGGTTTAAGATTTAATTTAATTGCCTCAATTTATAATTTACAATTATTATATTTAACATAAAATATTTATTTAAAATTAAATAATTTAAATAATAAATTAATTTTTCGTTGTGGAAAAATATTAAATTTTTAAATAAAAAACATAATTAATTAAAATTATATTTTTCTATTAGTATCTTTTTTACAAATATTTGCAATTTTTTAACAAGTAATGCAAGAAGTCTATTAAAAGTCTCCAATTTATGACTAAATACTTCTATTTAAAATATCATAAAACTAACACCGAAAAAAGAATTATTAACCTCGCGCTTCCATCGCCGCCTTCCAACCAGGACCATTATATGCCACTTATTTTGCCTCAAAAAGTTATGTTTTAAATTTTAGTTGTGCAATAAATTTTGAATTGCAACAACAAAAATCTAAATTAAAGGTAATTGCGTTATGTCCCGGTCCAATCAAAACAGACTTTTGAAATAGAGCCCAATATCAAAGTAAAAAACTACCACCTGGTAGCATGAATGTTACTAAATTTACTAAAATTGCTTTTAAAAAAATTAATCAAACAAAAAGAGACGTTGTTTTAATTGGCAGTAAAAATAAAATTAATGTTTTTTTCGCAAAGCACTTACCTCGTAAAATGGTTTTAAAACAAGTCTATAAAATGCAAAAATCAGGTTTATAATTTATAACCTAGAATACAAACTACAATAAATTAACTTTTTTTTAAGTTAATTTTTAAATAAAAAAACATTATTTTATAGTCCTTAATAATTAAAGATAAATAAAATAATGTTATTAATTAAAATATATCATATTGATAAAGAGATTTAGTATTTTTAAATAAAATAGGTAATATAAAAATTATAATCATATTTAAAATAAAGTTAGTTTAAAAAAATAGTTCATTAATTTTATTCAACATTATTATCATTATAATCATTTGTTTTAAGAAACTATAATTTTAAAATAAAATTTGGCTTGAGTTTTCACTCAACTAAATAAACTAGTATTTTTGACAGTAGCTTTAGCGGTAAATTTCGCAGTTATGACATTATCAGAATATTGCAAATTTAAAATTAACTTTACGTTTACTACATCAATCTTTCTTTAACTCTTATTCCCTCATACATAGCTACTATAAGTTTCTTCTGCTAATGTTTTTTCATCTTCTTTATTATTTATTAATGGCATATTAACTACATAACCTAGCGGTGAATAAACCCTTCGATTAAAATAATTAAATTCATACCCTTCAACTCAATAATTACTATTTTCTTTAACTTCTACCTTAAAAAAATTATATTTTGTTCCTGTTGGTAATTTTTTTGATCAAATAAATGTATTCTTATCCGAATTATTTATATAAAAAGCGGTCACCTTCGTAATTGGTGTTGCCAATTCTGAATCTTTCACAAAATTAGATTTTTTTTGATGAATCTCAGTTTCTCTTTTTACTATTTTTTTGCTTGTTGACTAGATTCTAAGTTAGCTTTGAAATCAGTACCTTCAAAATTATTTTTTACATCATATAAACTCGTAGCATTTAATGTTAAAATTGGTGCAACGCCAATTGTTAATACACTTACTTACTAAACTTAAAATTTTTTTCATTTAAAATTAACCTTTCTTTATCTCTTAGGACATCCTAAGATAGTATTATCCTACCTTAAGGCACAAGAAAATTATTTTTTAATATAAAATAATGATAAGAATCATATTTAAATCAAAAATTCTATTATTTAATTAATAGTTTTACCGCATTTGTCGCTTTAATTTAACTTAAAAAAACAAAAAATATTGAGATTCAATATTTTTTACCTTGTTATTTTTTAATTTTTTCCTAGCAAATCAAACATATTTTTTTTATAAATTTCAACACCAGGTTGATCAAACGGATTTATTTTTAATAAATAAGCTGACATCGCACATGCTTTCATAAATCAATATGATAAATAGCCAAACATTTTGTCATCCATTGTCTCAAATTCCAAAATAATATTAGGAACATGTCCTACTTTGATATGAGCGGCGATAACACCTTGGATTGCAGTTATATTGACCTCGTGCAATGTTTTTCCTGCTAGATAGTTTAAGCCATCAATGTCTTGCTCTGCTTTGGTTAAAGCAAGATCTAATTGTGGTTTTTTAATTTCAATAACTGTTTCAAATAAGATGTTTTTTGTTCCTTCTTGAATAAATTGACCAAGAGAATGTAAATCTGTTGAAAAAATACATGATAAAGGTAGTAATCCTTTTGAATCTTTTCCTTCTGATTCTCCGAATAATTGTTTTCATCATTCAGTAATCATCTGCATTTGTAGCTCATAAGTTACAAGCATTTCAGCTTTATATTTTTTTTCGTAATTCAAAATATAACGGCCAACAGCATATTTATAGGCATAATTAGTTAAATCATCAATTAAAGTGTCTTGATAAGCTTGTTGTGCTCCTTTAAAAACATTGTCAACGTCAATACCACTTACGAGCATTGCAAAAACCCCAACCGGAGTTAAAACTGAATACCTTCCTCCAATATCATCAGGAATTACGAAGGTTTGATATCCTGCTTCATCAGCTAATGTTTTTAATGCACCTTTATGCTTATCGGTAATTGCAACAATTAATTTTGCTGCTTTTAGAAACCCTTCTTTTTTCTCTAAAAGCTCCTTACATAGACGAAATGCAATCGCTGGTTCAGTTGTTGTTCCAGATTTAGAAACAACACAAATTCCAAATTTCTTATTTTGAAGATATTGTAAAACTTGTGCCATATAAGTTGAAGACATTGTATTACCAAGATAAATTACTTTGACTTTTTGTTGACTATATAACCCATTAATCATTTCAATCGCAGCACGAGCACCAAGATAACTCCCACCAATTCCAATTACTAATAAAACATCAATTTCATTCGCTAATTGTTTTGCTGTTTGTTTCATTGCTGCAAGTTCTGCTTGATCATAAGTATTTGGTCATTCAACCCAACCTAAAAAATCACTTCCTAGGCCAGTTTTGTCATGAATCATATGGTGAATATCTTTAACTTGTCCTAAATACTTCTCGAAAACAGCTTCACTTAATGCATTAGTAAAATTTACTTTGATCATTTTAATAATATTGCCCGCTTTCTATCTAAAAATCAATTTATTTATAAAATTTAAACGTTTTATTTACTTGTTAACGAAGTAATTTTTTCACATAAAGGTTGAAAACCTGCTCCCGTCTCTTGAATTTGACTGTTGTTTTTCTTCAGTAATTCAGGTCGGCAGTTTTTATAACTTAATTTAACTTGTTTCTTAACTGGATCAAAATCAAGTACTTCCACTTCAACATTGTCACCAAAATTAACAAATTCTTTAATGTCTCTTACAAAGAAATCTGAAAATTCACTAATGTGAATTAATCCATCCGCGTTCTTTAACTCACAGAAAGCACCAAATGGTGTAATGTTTTTTATCTTCGCAATAACTTTACTTCCTTTTTCATACATAATTAGTCACAGCCCCTTTCTAAAACTATAATAATTATACCGCTAGAACTATGAAAATCATTTTCTAAATCAGAAAAAAATTTATTAGCCGCATATAAAAAGGATTATATCACCTTATTTTAATAAATTACGGCGATATAATCCGTTATTTTCATTATTATCCTCATTATTTCCTTCTTGCTCAGGTTTTTCTTCTTTATAAGAATCAGTATAATGACAATTTGGATAATTAGTACAAGCTTTAAAGTGTTGAAAACGTTTATTAAATTTTAAAATAATTTCACCAACACCACACTCTGGGCATAGCCCAAATTTAGGACCAGTTTGGTGAATATAGCGACATTTTGGAAAACCAGAACAAGCAATAAATTTTCCATATTTTCCATAACGATATACCAAATCACGACCACACTCTGGACAATCAATTCCCGCTTTTTCAACCGGAATCTCTTCCATTAATTCCATTGCTGCTTCAATTCGTGGTTCAAAGCGTTCTCAAAATTCTTTTAATAATGGTTTAGGGTCTGCTTCACCATGGGCAATCACATCTAAACTTTCCTCAATGGTTGAAGTATATGTTTCATTAATAATATCATTAAAATATTCTTGCAACTTATCACTTGTTAAAATTCCTTTTTCTGTTGCTTTAATAGCTTTATTTTCGACAATAATATACCCACGCTCTTTTAAAGTACGCATAATTGGGGCATAAGTTGATGGTCGACCGACACCAATTTCTTCTAGTGTTTTAATTAATTTTGCTTCAGAATAACGACTTGGTGGTTTTGTAAAGTGCTGAATTCCAAATAATTCATTTAAATTAATAATTTGGTTTGGTTTCAAGGCTGGTAATTTTGCAATTTCTTCATCATCATCTAATGCGGAACATTTTAAAAAACCATCAAACTGAATCGTACTTCCCGTCATTCGAAATTCATAATTATTATTATCTAAAATAATTGCTTTACTTAATAATTTAGCACTAGCCATTAAACTAGCAAGAGCACGATTATAAATAATTTTATATAAACGTAATTGATCACGACTCAAATATTCTTTTGCTGCATCAGGTGTCATCATTAAATCAGTTGGTCGAATTGCTTCATGGGCATCTTGCACATTTTTTTTATTTTTAGCAGGAGTTTTAACTTCACCCAAATATTTTTGCCCATACTGAATCGTAATATAATCAAATGCATCTTGAATAAATTTATCACTTAACCGAATAGAGTCTGTTCGAGGATAACTAATAAACCCCGTAATATCATCTTTTACTTTAATTCCTTCGTATAGTTGTTGCGCAATTAAAGAAGTTTTATTTGAAGCAAACCCAAACTTACTACTTGCTTCTTGTAACATTGTTGATGTTGTGTGTGGATTAGGTGATTTTCGGTGTTTTTCTATTTCCTTAACTTGAACAACAACAAAATCTTTTTTTAATGCCTTTTTAATTTTTAAAACATCAGTTTCATTTTTTAATTCAATCTTTTCATCTTTAAATTTTGTTAATTTAACAACTGCTTTTTTATATAATCCTTCAACAGTTCAATATTCTTCGGGAACAAAAACTTGTCATTCTTTTTCTCGTTCAACAACTAATTTTAACGCAACAGATTGTACTCGTCCAGCTGATTTTGACTTAATCTTTTTTTGTAACAATTTACTTAATCGAAACCCAATAAAACGGTCAAGAATTCGGCGTGCTTCTTGTGATTTTACCAAGTTCATATCAATATCAGTTTGATGATGAAACGCTTCTAAAACGGCTTCTTTTGTAATTTCATTAAAACGAACACGACGCGATTTGTCATTACAATTTAAAACTTCATTCAAGTGATATGCAATCGCTTCTCCTTCACGGTCGGGGTCCGTTGCAAGAATAACTAAATTTGCAGCTTTAGCTTCTTGTTTTAATTTTTTTACCAGTTCTTTTTTACCACGTTCCATCTTGTAAGTTGGTTCAAAAGTTTCAATATCAACACCCAGACCATACTCACCCTTTGTTGATAAGTTTCGAATATGTCCTTCTGAAGATAATACTAAATAACCATCACCAAGATATTTTTCAACTGCTTTTGTTTTTGTGGGGGATTCCATTATTACCAGCGTATTCGCCATTTTTTCTCTCCTTTAAATTGGATAATACATTACAATAATTATTATACATAATATTTCAAAAAAACTATTTAAATTTATTTTTTCAAACTAAAATAGATTTTGAATCTTATTAATAATCATATCAATCGTATTTGCAACACTTGGAACTGTAAAATAAAGAATAACAATAACCCCAACTAGTAACAAAATTATTCCAATAATAGTCATACTAATTCAAAAGGCTTTGACATTAAATCTTGAGCGAATTACAACCCCAATTTGTTTTTCATCGATTTTCTTATTCCAATTTTTCTTTACTTGATAAAAATTATCAATTAACTTATCATATTGTTTTTGCGTAAGCCCAAATTCATTCATAACTTCAAACTGATCCATCTTGCTATGACCAAATTCATCAAAGATTTTATCATAAATTTCTTGTGCTTGAATTTTTCCCATTAATGTCTTAATGGTGTAATTTTTATATGTTCCCAATCCGGGTGATGTATCAACCACTCCTTTTACAAAACTATTTTTAAAACTTTCTTCTGTTTCATCATCTATCATTGGTTCAACTTTCGTTGGATCTAAATCAATTACTGGAGCATTTGTATCAAAAAAATCATGTAAATTTTCTGTAAAATTATTGTCAAAATTATCATCATGTTCTGCTTTATTAACAATTGGGGGAGTGGGGTCATTGAATTCAGCAGTATCGAAGAAGAAACTGTGTTCGTCATCCTGTTCGTCATCAAAGTGACTATCAAAATCATCATCAAAATTAAATAAATTAAAAACATTATTTTCAGATAGTGAATCAATTTTTGCCTTTCCTGCAGGTTCAATGACATCTTTTACTTCTGAGCGATTCTCCGCATTTAAAATTGTTGGTGGTTCATTTTGGATTACTTCTTCTTGTTCAGTTGTTAATGGTAATTCTGGTAAAATAATTGTTTCTGAACTAGTTACAGTTGACCGTGACTCTTGTTTTTCATTTCTTTTTTCTCAAGCTTCAATTAAAGTTTTATTTAAAGATTCAGCTTCTTTTAAATGACGAAGTGAAGTATCTAACGTATTTTTAAATTCTTTGTATTCACCACCACTTGTTTTTGGCTGATTACGATCGCGGCTAATAAACTCATCTAAAATTTTAGAAATATGAATTGCTCAATTATATTCATCTTCAGCACTAAGCGGACCGACAGGACGACGAAAATCATTATAATTACTTTCTTTCGCGAATGGGCGAGAATTATAATACGGTGAATAAGGATCATCCAAATATTGTTGATTACGATAATCATACCGATTATGATATGATGACATATTTCGCATATCATTCTCAGGCCCTAAATTTGGCAATGAAGAAGGATTCACCGTTTGATTAATATTTTGATACGGTGGCGTTGGATTTACCATTGCGGGAGATTGTTGTTGTAATGGTGTTGGTTGTTGAATTACTGGCGAATAATTATACTGCGATAACAATGGGGGATATAAATTTTGTGGTAGGGTATACTGCACTCCTGATGGGGGAGTAGGATATGGATAAAACGGTGGATATGGATATTGATAATAACTAAAAAAATCAGGATTATAATGAATCCGACAATTATTATGACAACCCTTACTATGACCCTTTTTTATGTTTTCACCCATATTATTCACCCTATTCGCAATTTAATCACTTATATTAATTATAACATAAAAGCAATGAAATAACATTTTCGATCTTGGAACTTAAAATTATACAAAATAACTAGTTTAATTTCAAGACAGTTGAATGGATTTTGCACAATGTTTTTAATGGTTTTAATTTTCATTGTTTCATTATGTCTTAAATTCCTTCCCTTCTTTTTTACCCCCGAACAATAATTTTATTATTTTATCAGCTGTTAATAGATCGTCTGAATAGTCAGGACGTCTTCATTAAGGTAATTAAAGATAAAAAATAAAAAAAGTATTTTATTAAAATACTTTTTTATAAATCAATTATTTTTTAATTGCTGTTCCAGCTTTACCAGCTAATGCTGCTTTTGCTTGCGCTAATTCAGCAATAATAGCAAATTTTTGATCACCTAAATTAGCAAATTTTATTGCTGCTTGAACTTTTGGCAACATACTACCTGGCACAAATTGATTCTCAGCAATATATTTATTAGCATAAGCTAATGTTAAAACATCTAAAGTTTCTTGATTAGGTTTCCCATAATTAATTGCAACTTTTGCAACTGCTGTTAAAACCATTAATTTATCAGCTTTGATTAATTCTGCTAATTTTGCACTAGCAAAATCTTTGTCAATTACAGCAGGAACACCTTGATAACCACTGGCAGTTTTCACAACGGGAATTCCCCCACCACCAACAGTAATAACAATATGCCCCTTGTTGATTAAGTCCTAAATAATATGTTTTTCAACGATGTCAACGGGTTGTGGTGAAGCAATTACGCGTCGTCATCCTCGCCCGGCATCTTCTTTAACGCTAAAACCATTTTTGGCAGCTAATGCTTTTGCTTCCGCTTCTGCATAAAAAGCCCCAATTGGTTTTGTTGGATTATTAAAAGCCTGATCTTTTTGATCAACTTCAACTTGAGTTACAATCGTCACAACACTTTTATTAATTTTTCGTTTATTTAGTTCATTTAAAATTGCATTTTGCAAATGATATCCAATATAAGCTTGTGACATTGCCCCACATTCTGGAAATGGCATCATTGGGATTTTATTATTAACATGTGATGCTTCATCAAAAGCATTGTTAATCACTCCAACTTGTGGTCCATTCCCATGCGCAATAATTAATTCATCACCGTTTTCGATAATATCAACCATTGCTTTTGCCGTATCTTTTACAATTTCTTGTTGTTCAGTGGGGGAATTTCCTAAAGCGTTTCCCCCTAACGCAACAACTATTCTTGCCATAAATTTACATATCCTTTCTTAGTCTTAGAATCAAGTCCCAGTATTTGAAATTGGTAATAAAGTACCAACTGCCAACAAGACAATTGACCCAATAGTAATTCCAACAAGTAATGGCCATGATGCTTTAATAAAGCTGTCATATGGAACTTTTGAAATTGATAATGCTGCCATTAAAATTGCACTAGTTGGTGAAACTAAGTTAATAATTCCATTTGCAAATGAAAAGGCAGTAATTGTTCCTGATGCTAATCCAGCAGAAACTCCGTTTGCAACTGGTCCTAAAATCGGAAAGACCGCTGTTGCAAATCCTGAACTTGATGGAATTACAAAGGAAATAATTAAGAAGAAGAAGAACGCCACCATAATAAAACCAGTTTTTCCTAACGATGACATTGGTGAAGATAATCCACTAACTAATTTAGTTTGCATTCCAGTATTTGTCATAATGAAACCAATTCCAGCTGCAAACGCAATAATTAAACACACTGATAAAATATCAGCTGATCCACGGATAAAACTATTAACATAGTTTTCTTCTCCCTTTCAGTTAATTAATGCAATAATAAGTGATGAAATAAAGAATAACGCTGAAATTTCCATAAAATATCATTGTCCTAATGGCGCAAAGAAATGCGCAATATACGGAGCATGTTTGCTAACTAACTCAGTAAAATCAACAAAGACCGGTATTCCAAACTTATCTCACCCAATTAAGGCAAAAATCATTAAAGCAAAAGCAATCATAAAAATAACCATAATTGCTTTTCGTTTTTTAGTATATTCAGGTAAATCAGCCGCAATTGCAAATTCTGCTTCATAAAAATCTTTTTTATCAAATAATGGTGATTTCCCTGGCGTACGACGAACACGTAACGCATATCAAACAACAAAAGAAATTCCTCCTGCTGTTAATAATAATCATGTTACTACTCTTCAAACAATTCCTGTTGATGATGTTAATTCAGGAACACCAGCATTAGAAACTGCAATTTGAACTACAAAAGGGTTTAAAGTTGACCCGATACATCCAATTCCAGCTCCCAATAAAATCGTCATAACAGCTGTCAAGACATCAAATCCAGCAGCTAATAAGACCGGAATAATAACAGGATATAACGCAATTGTTTCTTCTCCCATTCCGTAAGTTGTTCCTCCAACTGAAAATAAGAACATTACAATTGGAATAATTCAAATTTCGCGACCTTTCATTTTTGCTACTAACCGCCCAATTCCGGCATCTAGTGCTTTTGATTCAATAACGATTCCTAAAAATCCTCCTAGCACTAAGATAAAGATAATAACATCAACTTTATCTTTAAAACCATTCATTGGCGCTAAAAATAAGTCAAAAATCCCAGCTGGTCCCCCCGCATACGTCTTTTTATCCGCATCAGTTCAAGCCCCTGTTGTTCCTGGAATTCAAGAAATAATAATAATAAACAATGTAAGTACTAATAAAATTGTGAATGCCGTTGGTAATTTAAACTTAAACTTCTTTTTATTTTTTACATCCATTTCTGCAACCCTTTCTGAATTCTATTTTTCAACAAATTCTAATCACGAATTGTTGCTAGCATTACTGCTTTAATAATATGTAAACGATTTTCTGCTTCTTCAAAAACACGTGAATATTTTGATTGAAATACTTCATCAGTAACTTCTAATTCACCAGTTCCGCCAAATTGTTTAATTACTTGTTGGGCAGTATCAGTTTCAGCATCGTGGAAACTTGGTAAACAATGTAAGAAAATAACATCTTCTTTTGCTTGTTTCATTTTTTCCATTGTTACTTGGTATGGTGTTAAATATTTAATTCTTTGTCCTCACACTGATGGGTCTTCTCCCATTGATACTCATACATCAGTTGCAATAGCATCAGCATCTTTTGCTGCTGTTTTATGATCTTTCGTTAAAGTAATTGATCCACCATGTTCTTTAGCAATAGCTTCTACTTTTTTTAATAATTCTTTGTCTGGTCATAAATCTTTTGGTGCACAAGCAACAAAATGCATTCCTAATTTAGCACTAACAACCATATAACTATTTGCCATATTAAAACGTGAATCTCCAAAGTAAACAAATTTTAACCCTTTCATGTTACGACGACCTTTTTCTTCTTGTAATGTTAAAATGTCCGCTAACATTTGTGTTGGGTGAAATTCGTCAGTTAAACCATTTCAAACTGGTACTCCTGAAAATTTTGCTAAAGCTTCAACATCGGTTTGTTTGAAACCACGGAATTGAATTCCATCAAACATTCTTCCTAATACTTTTGCTGTATCTTCAATTGATTCTTTTTTCCCCATTTGACTACCACTTGGTCCTAAATAAACAGGGTGCATTCCTAAATCAAATGCTCCTACTTCAAACGCACATCTTGTTCGTGTTGAATCCTTTGCAAATAACAATGCAACAGATTTACCAGCTAATGGTTTTTGTTCTGTTCCAGCATATTTTGCATCTTTTAATTGTTTTGCTAAATCTAATAAATAATAGATTTCTCTTTGTGTGAAATCTAATAAAGTTAAAAAACTTCTTCCTTTTAAATTTACAGCCATATTATTTTTTCTCTCCTTTTAAAATGTAATATTAATTTTTTAAATGTCTTCTTTTCAAATTGGCATCGACATACAACGAGGTCCACCACGTCCCCGTGATAATTCAGATGAAGCAATGACATGAACTTTAACTCCTGCCGCTTTTAATTCTTCAATCGTAATATGGTTACGTGAATAAGCAATTACTTCGCCAGGACGAACTGTAATTACATTTGTTCCATCATTTCATTGTTCTCTTGCTTGCGAAATTGGGTCTTCACCACCACACTTAAAAATGTGCACTGGTTTTCCAACTTCTGCTGATAAATAATCTTTAATTGTTTCTTTAATTTCTGTGACCCCATTTTTTGTAATCTCAAAAATTTTAAATTCACCCATTGCTTCAAAAATTAATGGATGAGCGATAAATTTATCATAATCAATATTTGTAAAAACAGTATCTAAGTGCATGAAAGCACGATTTTTTGTTTTTAAATCTAATGCAATTACTTTTTCATAATTAACTGAATTATTTTCAATTAAATTTTTTGCTACTTTTTTAATTGCTTCCATTGATGTTCATTGTGATGCACCAATGATTAATGTTTTTTTGTTTAAAACTAAAATGTCTCCACCTTCTAAAGTTTCTTTTTCATCACGACTATATCAGTAATTAATTTTATCTTTAAAACGTGGGTGATGTCTTAAAACAACATCAGAAAATAATGTTTCACGATTTCTTGTTATCGTAAACATTTTGTGAATTGTTGCTCCATTCCCAATTGATGCAAATGTATCACGTTGGAATAAGATATTTGGTAGAGGGTCAACTGCTAATGGATAATCATCAGTTATCTCAACTCCTAATTCATATTTTGTCACTCCGACAATCATTTTATTAACAAGAGCTTGATTATCTAATTTGTCTAAATAAGTACGTAATTTACTAATATACTCTGCTTTTGCACCGGATTCTTTTAAGAATTGTTCTAATAAAGTTTGCCGCATTTTTGGATCAGTTTCTAAAACTTCAGCGACTAATTTTTCAATAGACTTCTTGCATTACTTGTTAAAAAATTGCAAATATTTGTAAAAAAGATACTAATAGAAAAATATAATTTTAATTAATTATGTTTTTTATTTAAAAATTTAATATTTTTCCACAACGAAAAATTAATTTATTATTTAAATTATTTAATTTTAAATAAATATTTTATGTTAAATATAATAATTGTAAATTATAAATTGAGGCAATTAAATTAAATCTTAAACCAAATCTTTTTCTTCGATTACGATATTTTTCTGTAATAATTTTAAATTTTTTAAGAATAGCAAAAATATTTTCAATAATAATTCTCATTTTTGAAACTAGTCTATTATATTGCTTTTGTTCTTTGTTTAAAGGGTTTTTCTTTGTTTTCTTTGTAGGTATTAGAACATTATTGTGATTTTTTTGTATTCCTTGATAACCACTATCAACTATTAATTTGGTATTTTTTAAAATTGGGATTTTTGATTCTTTAAATAAAGCATAATCATGTTTTTTTCCGAGCGAAAAACTTGTTGCAATAATTTTTTTGGTTTCTTGTTCGATAATTACTTGTGTTTTGATCGTGTGTTTTTTCTTTTTACCAGAATAAGATTGTTTTTGTCTTTTTTGGGCGTTGGATTGGAGTTTCGGTAGCATCAATAATAATAGTTTTATCATTAAAATAATCATTTATTAGTGCTTTTTTACCAGCAAGTTGTTGAAAATCAGAGTTTTTAATTAAAATATCTTCAATTCACTTAATATTACGATAACAATTAGCCTCACTAATATCAAAACTTTTACCAAGATGAAAATAAGTCTGATATTCTCGTGAATATAATAAAGTCATCAATAATCTATTTTCTAATGATAATTTATTAGTTTTACCACCTTTTTTAAATTTTTCTATTTCAGCAACTTTTAAAATATCTAACATTTTATTAAAAGTGGATTTTTTTATTCCTGTTAATCTTAACCATTCTCTATCATTAAGAGTATTAAATTTATTATTGTTCATATTTTTATGTCCTCATAAATTATATTTTATAATAATATTTTAATAAAAAAGGGTATCGCAAGAAGTCTAATATATAAAACTTCTACACCTAAATCTTTAAAAACTTTTGCAAAAGCATCATGTTCTTTTTGGGCAACTGCTAAATCTGGTGTATCATCAAATAATAACCTTTCTAGCAAATCTGGTGATAAATTAGCTAATTCATCGCCAGGACGGTGTAATAAAACGGTTTTTAATTGACCGATTTCTGAGTAAACATTAATACCATATTTTTCTGCCATGTTACATTTCCTCATTTCTTTCTACGTTAATCTTTAATAAAACACTTTAATAAAAATATCTTATTAAAAAATTTTAAAGATAAATATGCAAAAAAAGTAAAAAACAAATTGTTTTTAAATATACAGGATGCTTATCAAGTTGTAATATTTTAATATCATTTAAATAAATATACTTTTTTGTATTCGTTATTCTCCTAGCACAATATATATTTATTGACAATATGACTTTACATATTGCAGAAGTAAAGATGCCATTCCTTACTTTTTTATCCTTATACCTCTAATCTTATACTCTTTTAAATAAAAAAACAATAAATTTCTTATTGTTTTGCAGTATTAATAATATTAGTTGAAGTCAAAATATTCATTAATAACTCATGTAAGCATTGAATAATTTGTACTAATGGAACAACTTTATTACGATAGTCTGTTATTTTTTGAGCAATTTCTAATCTTTTTTCTGGTGTTAATCCAATAACAAATTTATGATAAGTTTCCACTTCTTCAACAATTTTTGCTTTGTTAAATTCTGGTAACTTAATTTTTCCCTCATTAAAATCTTTCTCAATTTTATCAATATTTTCTAATTGTGTTTTTAATTTTTCTTCTTCTTGATCAACTGAAAATTCAGTTAAAACAATATCGCGTTGTAAAAATAATCCTAATTGATTTACTAAATTTCAAATTTCTAACGCATCACTTGCTTGATTAATATCTTCTAAACATTTATCAAGGGCTGAATCTAAACTCTTAATTTCTTCATCATAAATTTTTGTTAATTCAGTAATTTCTACTTTCATCATATCTACGAAAAGTTTATTTAAATCAACTGGACTTGATTCTTTGGCACTAGCCATAAAATCGTTTAAAAAACGAGGTAACGGAATAATTGCATTAAATAATTTACTTACTTCAATTAGTGTTGTCACTTTCTTTTGATCAACTTCTTCGGGTGTTTTATCTTCTAAATATTCAGTTCTAATATCATCAAATAAAGGTTTAATTTCTGTTTTAACAAAATTAAATAAATCCTCAAAATTAGTTTTAAATTTAGCTCCTGCTAAAAATGCTTCAATTTTTGGGTTTTTTTCTGCAGTATCCTTTTGATAATCTACTTCAAAAAGATCAATATATTTTGTTAAATAATTCATCATTCCTTTTTCAACATCTGCTCAGAAATTATTCTGTTGTGTCATAATATCATATCCCTCTATTTCTATAAATTATTATGTACTCCAATTTTACCGTAAAATAAAAATTTATGTTATTTTAATTTGTCTTTTCTTGATTTTCTTTAATTTTTTGACGATTAACTAACAAATTATTTAAATTAACAACAATTGAAACTAATAACGCAATAATTAAACTTAAGACAATTAAATATAAAATATAATATTCTGGTTTTCGAAAATCTTGAAAAAAATATGGAACATAATAATTTTTGGCAGGAGTACTATAATTTCATAACTTTTCATCAATCGGAGTTAACAATAATACTATTTGTCGTAAAGCAATAAAAATTGTTTAGAAAATGGGATGAAGATAAAACTTGTATAACTTTCGTGCATAAAAATCACGATGATTAATTATTTTTTTCAAACCTAAAACAAAAATAAATAATAAAAATAATTGGACAAAGTCAATGTTGAACAACAGTACTAATCCAATAAATTGTAATATTATTCCAACTTGCGGTAAAAGTTTGTCTTGTAATTGCACCAATCACACTACCGATTGTAAAAAACAAAAAAGTTAACAATGCTGCAAAAACAATAGACTTCTTGCATTACTTGTTAAAAAATTGCAAATATTTGTAAAAAAGATACTAATAGAAAAATATAATTTTAATTAATTATGTTTTTTATTTAAAAATTTAATATTTTTCCACAACGAAAAATTAATTTATTATTTAAATTATTTAATTTTAAATAAATATTTTATGTTAAATATAATAATTGTAAATTATAAATTGAGGCAATTAAATTAAATCTTAAACCAAATCTTTTTCTTCGATTACGATATTTTTCTGTAATAATTTTAAATTTTTTAAGAATAGCAAAAATATTTTCAATAATAATTCTCATTTTTGAAACTAGTCTATTATATTGCTTTTGTTCTTTGTTTAAAGGGTTTTTCTTTGTTTTCTTTGTAGGTATTAGAACATTATTGTGATTTTTTTGTATTCCTTGATAACCACTATCAACTATTAATTTGGTATTTTTTAAAATTGGGATTTTTGATTCTTTAAATAAAGCATAATCATGTTTTTTTCCGAGCGAAAAACTTGTTGCAATAATTTTTTTGGTTTCTTGTTCGATAATTACTTGTGTTTTGATCGTATGTTTTTTCTTTTTACCAGAATAAGATTGTTTTTGTCTTTTTTGGGCGTTGGATTGGAGTTTCGGTAGCATCAATAATAATATTTTTATCATTAAAATAATCATTTATTAGTGCTTTTTTACCAGCAAGTTGTTGAAAATCAGAGTTTTTAATTAAAATATCTTCAATTCACTTAATATTACGATAACAATTAGCCTCACTAATATCAAAACTTTTACCAAGATGAAAATAAGTCTGATATTCTCGTCAATATAATAAAGTCATCAATAATCTATTTTCTAATGATAATTTATTAGTTTTACCACCTTTTTTAAATTTTTCTATTTCAGCAACTTTTAAAATATCTAACATTTTATTAAAAGTGGATTTTTTTATTACTGTTAATTTTAACCATTTTCTATCATTAAGAGTATTAAATTTATTATTGTTCATATTTTTATTTCCTCATAAATTATATTTTATAATAATATTTTAATAAAAAATGGTATCGCAAGAAGTCTAATATATAACACAAAAAGATGGTTTGTCACAAAATGACAATATTTTTGCTTGCTAAAATAAATTAAACCACCTAACGCAAATAACAAAATTAATAAATCCGTTTGAACACTCCATCAACTAATAAAATATCATGAGTAACTTAACCAATTTAATTGATAATGAAATAAACTATAAAAATAAGTTAACGCTAAAATAATAATTTCCAAACTAAAAAGAAGACTACAATAAATTAAATTTTTAATCTGTATTTGTTTTGACATATTACTGCTTGTGATGATGATATTTATTATACAAGATATTTTTACTAATTTGATATTTGCTAGCAACAAAATCAATTGCTTGTCTAACTCGATAATTTTTATTTTTAATTAATTGATCAATTTCATTAATTAAAACTTCATCAGCAACGATGCTTTTTGGTTCACAAGTAAATCCATCAACAACAATTACATATTCACCAAAAGCAACATTTTATTCTTCTGCTAAAAATGTTAAAACTTCTTGGCAAGAACCACGATATCATTGTTCATAAATTTTTGTAAGTTCCTTCACCACTGCAATTTGACGATCACCCAGCACCGTAAAAATTAGTTTTAATGTTTCTAACAGACGGTGTGGTGCTTCATAAAAAATAACTGGGTATGGTAGCTGTGCAATTTGTGCTAATTCATTAGTTTTCTTTGTTTTAGTTTTATCTAAAAAACCAAAAAATAAAAAATGTTTTGGATTAAGACCTGAGCTAACAATCGCATTTAAAGCAGCATTTGCTCCACTAATTGGCACAACATCATAAGGATACTCCGCTAAAATTTTATGAACAGCATAATAACCCGGATCACTAATTAACGGATAACCAGCATCACCAATAATAGCAATCGATAAATTAGCTGTTAAATCATTAATCATTTCTGTAAACCGTTCAATTTCATTTTCTTTATTTAATGAAACTAATTTTTTCTTTAGATTAAAATAATTTAACAATTTTAAAGTATTACGAGTATCCTCACAATAAATTTTTTGAACATTATTTTTAATAACATCAATCGCTCGTGGTGTCATTTCTTGTAAGTTCCCAATTGGTGTTGCAATTAAATAAACTTTGGGCCGATTACTTTTAAAACCATATTGCTTAATTTTATTTGCCATTATAAAGACTCATTAGTTTATCAAAACTATCACCTTGAACCAAATATTGGGAAATAATTTGAGAAACTCTTTCTAGAAGGTCATTATTAATAATTGCTAACTGATCAGCGCTAAATTTTCCTAAAACCCAGTTGCGAAGCGGGATTTGATTATGCTTACCAATTCCTAACTTAATACGCAAAAAATTTTCACTACCTAACTTGTGAATTAAATCTTTAATACCATTATGCCCCGCACTTGAACCATTCTTTTTTAATTTTATAACATTAAAGGCAAGATCTTTATCATCATAAATAACAATGATATCTTCTAACGTTAATTTATAAAATTGTTTAATTAATAAAACGGCATCACCACTTAAATTCATAAAAGTTTGCGATTGACAAAAAAGAACTTTTTCATTGTTAATTGCTGTTTCTCAAACAAAAGCATTAAAAACATTACGAGGTTTTGTTAAATTAAACTTAACAACTAGTTTATCAATTGCTAAAAATCCGATATTATGTCTTGTATAACTATATTCACAACCCGGATTACCCAAACCCACAATTAACTTCATAATTTCGCTCCTCTTTATTTCAACACCCGTTGATAAATTTTATCAACATTACGTAAAAAATAATTAATATCAAATAACTGGTCTAGTTCTGATAATGTTAAATATTTTGCAACATCATTTTTAATCAAGACTGTTTTAAAATCAATTTGTTGTTGTGTAAGTAAGGTGCATTTTTGAATAAAATCATAAACTTCTTCCCGCGAATAATTAGTTTTTTTCAAAATTTTTGTTAAAACAACTTGGCTAAAATAAAGATTATTCGCTTGTTGTAAATGTTCATTAATCTTAATTGGATTAACAACTAAATCTTCAAGAACAATAATCATTCGTTTTAACAAATAAACAACTAACTGATATGTGTCAGGAATAATAATTCGTTCATTACTACTATGTGAAATATCACGTTCATGTCATAATAAATTGTTTTCAAAAGCAACATTCATGTTGCTACGAATTAAACGAGCTAATCCTGAAATATTTTCCGCACTAATTGGATTTTTTTTATGGGGCATTGAAGATGACCCTTTTTGGGTTTTACTAAAGCCTTCGGCAATTTCGTTAACTTCTGAACGTTGAAAGTGGCGAAACTCTAAAGCCATTTTTTCTAATAAACTAGCAATTTGTCCAAAACTAGTGAACAACGCAACATGATAATCACGGGAAGTAACTTGAGTTGCAATTGGATCAATTTGTAATCCTAATTGTTGTGCAACATATTCTTCGACCGCCATTTCAACATGAGCAAAATTACCGACTGAACCAGAAATTTTTACAACTTCAATCCCTTGTGCTGCTGCATTAAAACGAATGATGTTTCGTTCTAATTCTGCATACCAAAGTAAAAATTTTAATCCTAATGAAGTTGGTTCAGCAAACATCCCATGGGTACGCCCCATAATTAGTTGCTTTTTATATAAGAGGGCTAACGATTTTAAAACTGTTTGCAACAGATGCAAGGATTTTTTAACAACTTCATTTGAAACTTTAATTAAATAATTTTGACTAGTGTCAACAACATCAGTTGATGTTAAACCATAATGAATTCATTTCTTTTCTGGTCCTAATGTTTCAGACAACATGCGGGTAAAAGCAACAACATCATGTTTTGTTTCAACCTCTAATTCTAACATTCGTGATAAATTTACTGTTAAATGTTCTTTAATTTTTTTAATATCGCCAGGAGGAATTAAGCCAATTTTAGCTCAACCTTCACAAACTAATAGCTCTACTTTTGCTCAAGTATTATATTTATTTTCATCACTTCAAATTGCTTCCAACTCTGAAACAGCATAACGATTAATCATTAGAAAATTCCCTCATTCATTAAAATGGTTTGTTCACGATCAGGACCAACCGAAAATAAACTAATTGGTACTCCAACAATTTCTTCTAATTTCATTAAATATTGTTGAGAATTATGTGGTAGTTCTTCAAATGACGTCACTTTACTAATATCCTCTTCTCACCCTGGCATTGTAATTAAGATTGGTTTACATGCTTCATATTCTTTAATTGTACTTGGAACATAATCAATTTGTTGACCTTCATATTCATATCCAACACAAATTTTCAATTCCTTAATTGATGATAAAACATCTAACAACATTATTGCCATACTAGTATAACCACTAATTCGTAATGAATGTTTCATTAAAACACCATCGAACCACCCGATTCGCCGCGCGCGACCAGAAACAGTACCATACTCGCGTCCTACTTCGCGAATATATTGTTCTGTTTCGCCGAAAATTTCTGATGGAAACGGACCAGTTCCAACTCGCGTATTATAAGCTTTGACAATTCCAATAACATTATTAATATAACGCGGGGCAATTCCAACCCCAACCGGAATTGATGCAGCTGTTGGATTAGAAGATGTCACAAAAGGATAGGTTCCGTGGTCTAAATCCAGCATTACTCCTTGGGCTCCTTCAAATAAGACTTTCTTATGGGCATAAATCGCATTATCAACTAAAATTGAAGTATCAGTTACCTTTGTTTTAATTTGTTGGAATAAATCTAAATATTCTTTTCAAATTAATTTTGGTTCAAATCCTTCACTATTAAAAATCTTTGTTAAAATTTCATTTTTAAATTTCAAATTATTTTCTAATTTTTGTAAAAATCCAGCTTCATCAAACAAATCACCTAAACGAATCCCAATTCGTTCGGCCTTATCCTGATAACAAGGTCCAATTCCTTTTTTTGTTGTTCCAATTGAATCTTTTTGGCGATATTCTTCTTGCAATTCATCAATTTTCATATGATATGGAAAAATTAAATGTGCTCGATCACTAATCCGTAGATTGCTACAGTCAAACCCATTTTCTTGTAAATAATTAATTTCACTAACTAATTTTCGTAAGTTAACAACACAACCATTCCCAATTACATTAATTGAATTTTTATTAAAAACACCCGAAGGAACAATACTTAACTTATATTTTGTTCCCTTAATCACAATTGTGTGCCCAGCATTATCGCCACCCGCTCAGCGCACAATAACATCAGCTTTTTGGGCAAAATAATCGGTAATTTTACCTTTTCCTTCATCCCCTCATTGACTACCAACAACCGCTAATGTTCGATAATTTGTACCACTCATAACTTATTCCCAACCTTTCTACCTTTTAATCTTAATATAATTTTCAATGATTTTACATTTTTTCTCTTTATTTAGTCTTAATTACCGCTTGGATAAAACCATTAAATAATGGGTTTGGTTTGTTTGGCCGTGAAGTAAACTCAGGATGATATTGCGCAGCAATATAAAACGGATGATCACGTAATTCAATAATTTCAACCAAGTTTTTTGTCTCATAAAGGCCACTAAAAACTAATCCTGCTTGTTCTAATTGTTGACGATAATCATTATTAACCTCATAACGATGACGATGACGTTCTAATACTTCATCTTTACCATATAATTGATGAGCTAATGTATTTGGAACTAAAGTTGTTTTATAATTTCCTAATCGTAACGTTCCACCAATATCTTCTGTTTTATCTTTGCCACGAATCAGATCAATAACAGCATTATTTGTTTTAACTAGTTCAGAAGAATTTGCATCCTCAATATGACAAACATTACGAGCAAATTCAATCACTGCTGCTTGCATTCCAAAACAAATTCCTAATAACGGAATCTTATTTTCACGGGCAAACTGACAAGTCAAAATTTTCCCCTCAAAACCTCGTTTACCAAAACCACCAGGAACTAAAATTCCCTTTGCATTTTGAAATAACTGTTGATAATTATCGACAGTAACATCTTCAGCTTTAATTCAATCAATTTTAATTTGAACACTATTTTCATAACCAGCAATTCGTAATGATTCACTAACAGATAGATAAGCATCTGGTAACTCAATATATTTTCCGACCAACTTAATTTCAATTGTTGTTTGTGAATGTTCAATTTTTTCAACAAATCGCTTTCATTCCGTAATATCTGTTTTTGTAATGTTTAAATTTAACAAATTACTAATCACTTGCTGCGCATTCTGCTGATACATTTTCATTGGTACTTCATAAATACTCGCAGCATCAGTTGCAACAAGAACATTACTTTTTTCAATATTAAAAAATAAAGCAATCTTTTCAATTAAACTATCATCTAATAATTGTTCTGCGCGAGCAACAACAATGTCGGGTTGAATTCCTAATGATAATAATTCTCGCACTGAATGTTGCGTTGGTTTTGTTTTTGATTCCTTTGAAGCAGCAATATACGGAACTAATGAAACGTGCATATATATCACATTTTCACGACGTTGTTCCATTCGGACTTGGCGAATTGCTTCAATAAAAGGTAATGATTCAATATCACCAACAGTACCACCAATTTCAGTAATAATAATATCAGCTTTTGATGTTTCTGCGGCATAATATACCTTCTTTTTAATTTCATTAGTAACATGTGGCACCACTTGGACTGTTCCGCCATCATATTCACCACGACGTTCCTTTTCAATTACATTTTTATAAATTTGTCCTGAAGTAATATTTGATTCTTTTGTTAAGTTTTCATCAATAAAACGTTCATAGTGTCCTAAATCTAAATCAGTTTCTGCACCATCAGCTGTAACAAAAACTTCCCCATGTTGATAAGGGCTCATTGTTCCTGGGTCAACATTTAAATATGGATCAAATTTTTGCATAAAAACATTTAATCCACTTGCTTTTAATAAGACACCAATTGAAGAAGCAGTAATTCCTTTCCTCAGACCGCTTACAACTCCTCCCGTTACAAAAATATATTTTGCCATCGTATTTTCATCCTTTCATCCCCAAATAAAAAGAGTTTAGAAATTAACAGGGTTGTCAGTTCTAACACTCTTCAATCTTGGTATTAATTATTTTCTTCCATTTCCTTTTCAAGAGCTTTTCAGTCAATTTCTTCTGTAATACCCAATTTAGCGGCTACTGTCTCATCGTCATCATCAACAGAATAATCATTCGTCAACTCATCATCCTCAACTTCAATTTTGACAAAATCATCCTCTTCATTATCATCTTCATCTAAAGTATCATCAAAATCAAGAGTGTCAATCAATGATTCCTCTTCTTCATCTTCTTCCTCTTCATCTAAATCAATATCTTCAAATTCTTCTGTTGTTTCAAATTGATCAGTATAATCATATTGTTTTTTAATATCATCATATTTTAAAAATTCACGCAACCCTCACATACCTTCACTTGTTAAGACAAAACGATTATCTAAAACTAAATCAGTATATAATTCCGCAATAACGTCTTCCTTACTTGTTCCGTGTACTATTACAGCACTTTGTGAAGCAATCTCATTTCAAATATTTTCAAAAGTATCACTTCCACCTTTTTTCTTTAAACATAAATACACTAACTCTAATAATTCTACACTATCGTTCATTAATTTAAACCTTTCTTACTAACTACTTTCATATCTTTCACCAATTGAAAACCAAATTGTTGTTGCAGTTTCTTTGTTATTATTTTTAAATGCCAAGACTTCTGACACTTCCATAATGCATTTTATACCATCAGGAGTATCAATATAAATTGGTTTTGTATCACTATCATATAATTTAACTGGTTTTAGGTTATATTCAACCATAAAATAATTATAATGGTTTTTATATTTTTTTATCAAATTATTTTTAATTTCTTCTAAATTTCTTTTATCATTATTTACTTTTCGTAAAAACTGACGATTTGTTAACATTTTAATTAAAGTAACTAAAATTTCATCATTTTCCTGCTCTAACATTTTTAAATAAGTAAATAAAGTGTAATCATCTAATAAACAATACTCTTCTGCTTTCATCATTTTACCATCAAATAATGGCCTTAATAATGTTACAATATCTTTATTTTTAAAAGGATATTTTTCATGGTACAAATCACATAAACGCTTAAACATCATTTTAAAAGTTAAATCAAAACCAATGCTTAATGGGTGTAAATAAATTTGTTTATACATATGATAACGACCAATTAGAAAGGATTCAATTGCATACTGAACTTTTAACGGAAAAATGATTTTTTTGTCTTTAATAAACAAGTGCCGAATAATTCATTGCGTATCAACATGACTATAACCAACACCACTTGTTTGGCCATCACGTAATAAGTAATCCATCCGATCAGCGTCTAATTGCGATGAAACTAATGATGATAAAACACTATCCTGATGTTTTCCTTCAATAATCATACATAATTCATTAATTTCATCTGAACTAAATTCTTCAATTAAAATCTTATTAATATTTGATGTTGGACTTTTGATTAATAATGTTGAATAACTTTCGTGGTTAATATTACTATTCGTAATTTTATTAATCATTTCAAAAGTATGCGAAAAAGGACCATGCCCAATATCATGCAATAATCCTGCTAATTTAACCAATAATTGTTCATGTTTACTATACATTTCTTGAAAACTTGGTGTTTCTAACATTTTACTAACCAAATGATAAACACCAATACAATGTGAAAAACGCGTATGCGACGCACTTGGAAAAACATATTGTCCCCCTGCTAACTGACTAATGCGACGTAACCGCTGAAATTCTGGAGTATTAATTAATTTGACAGCAATTTCTTCAATAATTTCAATATCACCATGAACACTATCCCGGATTGTTAAGGGTAATTTCATCATCTTTATTGTAATTTTGTAATATTACTAATTACTTGTTCCTTTCCTAATAAATAAATAACCTTTGCTAGTTCTGGTCCGTGTTCTTGATGAGAAGTAAAAATTCGAATTGGCATAAATAGATTCTTTCCTTTCATTTTATACTGATCACCCATCTTTGTAATTAGGTCTTTAATATTTGTTTCTGTTCAATCTGATAACTCATGTAACTGTGTTTTAAAAGTTGCAATCATTGTCTCATAACCACTTAATTCTATTAACATTCCCCTTGTTGCTGATGCTAACTGCGCAACTGGTTCAAAGAAAGATTTTGCTAATGTAACAATTTCCGCACCATATTGAAGTTCTTTTTTATAAATTAATAATAACATATTTACTCATTCTGGGGTTTTTTTTGTTAAATCAAATGCTTGCGCTAAAAAAGGTCGAACAAAAGCAAGATAATCTTCATCGCTAAGTTGTTTAAGATAATAATTATTCATTCAAGTTAATTTTTTAACATCAAACATACTTGGCGATTTACTAAATCGTTTTTCATCAAATAACTTAATTAATTCATCGTGAGAAAAAATTTCTGCTGTTCCCAATGGTGATCATCCTAATAAACTAATAAAATTAAAAATTGCCGTTGGTAAATAACCTAAGGTACGATACTGACTAATAAACTGCACTAAATGACTATCACGTTTTGATAGTTTTTTATGTTGTTCATTAACAATTAAAGTTAAATGCGCAAAAATTGGTGGTGTTACATTAAAAGCTTGGTAAATCATTAATTGTTTAGGGGTATTAGAAATATGTTCTTCACCGCGAACAACATAACTAATTGCCATTAACATATCATCAATTACTACTGCAAAATTATAAGTTGGAATTCCGTTTGATTTTAAAATAACTCAATCCCCAAGGTCTTTTGATTCAAAATGAACCGAACCACGAACTAAATCATCAAAATCATAACTAGTGTTATCGGGAACAAAAAAGCGCAAATTATATGGCGTATTATTTGCTAATTTTGTTGCAACTTCAGTTGCTGATAATTTTCAGCATTTTCGATTATAACGTGGAGCAAGGCGTCCTGCCGCTAATTGCGCTTCACGATCTTGTTCTAATTCAGTTGGGGTGCAGAAACAATAATATGCTTTTTTCATATCTAATAACTCTTGAGCATATTTTTGATACAAATCTAACCGTTCTAACTGGCAATATGGCCCATAAGCTCCTGGTCGATCAATTGTTTCATCTGGTTCAATTCCTAATCAGCGTAAATTATCTAATTGTGATGCAATTGCTCCATCAACATTACGTTCTGTATCAGTGTCTTCAATCCGTAAAACAAAAACACCTTGATAATGTTTCGCAAATAAATAATTAAATAAAGCTGTTCTTGTATTCCCAATATGTAAAAATCCCGTTGGACTTGGTGCATAACGTAATCTAATCTTTTGACTCATTTTAGTTCCTCATTCTAACTTCTAACAATTGTCTTTTTTAACTAGCAGCAATGTTGTATAACTTTGAATAATGTTAGTAAAGTTTTTTTCTGTTGTTGTTGCTTTAATATTAATATTTTCATCTTCTAATTGTAATAATTGTTTTAAATTCATCTTAATTGATGTTTTATATTCTTTTAATTTTGGCGCATCAACAATAATCGTTGTATCAATATTAACAATTTGATAATTTTGCTTAGCCATTAAAGTTAGTGCTTGCTTTAAAATTACTTGTGAATTAATATTTTTGTTTGTTTCATCAAACCAATCACCTAAATCGCCAAGTCCTAAGGCTCCAATAATTGCTTCACTAATTGTGTGTAACAAGATATCACCATCCGAAACAGCTTCAACTTGATGTTGACAGGGAATAAAAATTCCTCCCAAAAGTAATCCTGTTCCTGCTTTTAAATTATGTAAATCATAACTATTACCAATCCGCATTATTATTCTCCTTAAACATTAAATTTGAAAAAGCAAATATCACCATCTTGCATGATATAACTTTTTCCTTCACTCCGTAAACGACCATTTTCTTTTATCGCTTTTTCACTACCGTATTTGATTAAATCAGCATATGAATATATTTCGGCACGAATAAAACCACGTTCAAAATCAGAGTGAATAAGACCCGCACACATTGGTGCTGTTGAACCCTTCTTAAAAGTTCAGGCACGAACTTCTTGTTTTCCCGCCGTAAAAAATGTTTGTAATCCTAATAAGGCATATGATTTTTTAATTAATTGATTTAACCCTGTTTCTTTAATACCATAATCTTCCATTAACAGAGCACGATTAGTTACATCTAACACCGATAATTCTTCTTCAATTTTGGCACAAATAACAACAACTTCAATCCCATTTTGTTTGCCATATGCCTTTACGTTTTCAACATAAACATTATCTCGTTGACTCAAATCATCTTCAGCGACATTAGCAACATAAATAAATGGTTTAATTGTTAATAAATTAAAACTTTTTACAGCTCTTAATTCATCTTCTGATAACACAAGATCTTTTAATAACTTGTTTTGTTCTAATGTTGCTGCTAACTTTAATAACAACTCATATTCAAGAACATCATCTTTTTGTTTTAGGGTTTGCGCTTTTTTCGCCACTTTATCAATTCGTTTCTGAATTTGTTCTTGATCATAAATAATTAGTTCCAAATTAATAATTTCAATATCACGAATTGGGTCAACTGTTCCTTCAACATGTGTAATATCTTTATTATCAAAACAACGAACAACCATACAAATTGCATCCGTTTCGCGAATATTTTGTAAAAAAGCATTGCCTAAGCCTTCTCTTTTACTAGCGCCAGCAATTAATCCGGCAATATCATAAAATTCAAATGTACTACGAATTGCTTTATTTGGTTCACAAAGATTAATTAAAGTATCCATGCGTTCATCAGGAACTTCAACTGTTCCAACATTAGGATTAATTGTTGCAAACGGATAGTTTGCTGCTTCAACTTGTGAATTTGTAATTGCGTTAAATAAAGTTGATTTACCAACATTTGGTAAACCAACAATCCCCATTTTTAATGCCATCTTTTTTCTTCCTTACTATCAACTAATCATCTGTTAAACCTAATAATTCTAAAATTCGGTTTAAATCTTTTAATCCATGGTAACTAATAACAACCTTATCAGCATCAATAACGACCTTTGTTCCTAATTTTCGCATAATTTTATTTTCTAAAAATTCATTAACAGTTCGTTTCCCCGAATCTTTTTTATTAGTTTCTTGAACTTTACTTTGTTTTGTCCCATAAGTTTTAACTAATTCTTCAACTTGGCGCGCATTTAAATTAAGACTGACAATTTTATCAACAACCTTTTTAAATTCACTCTTATCAATGTGAAGACTAATTAACGGTTTCACTTGTCCCATCGTAACTTTATTTTCTAATAATAATTTCTGAACATCAGCTGGTAAAGTTAATAAACGTAAGGTATTTGTAATATGACTCCGTGATTTTCCAATTCGTTTTGCTAATTCATCTTGGGTTAAGTCTAGTAACGCAATTAATTCCTTATATGCATTTGCTTCTTCAATCGTATTTAAATCAACCCGTTGGATGTTTTCAACCAATGCCACTTCTTTCATTTGTTGATCATTAAAATCAACAATGATTGCTGGAATTTTTGTTAACCCCGCTAATTTAGCAGCGCGACTACGACGTTCTCCCGCCACTAAATAATAACCACTACTTGTTTTTTTAACAATTATTGGTTGAATTAAACCATATGCTTTAATTGATTGTGCTAATTCTGCCAACTCTTCGTCATTAAAAGTTTTTCGTGGCTGATGTGGGTTTGGAAAAATTTCTGTTAGCATAATTTCATTTGCTGTTGCTTTTAATTCATCGCTACTTTCAATTTCTTTAATTACATCGTTAATTCCTTCACCAAAAATTTTATCCAATCCCTTTGAACTTAATCGACTCTTATTGTTTGCCATTATTTGCCAACACCTCTCTCGTTAATTCTTCATACGCAATTGCCCCGGCGCCACCTTTATCATAATCAAAAATACTTAATCCATGTGAGGGTGATTCACTAATTTTAATATTACGGGGAATATGCGTTCGATATACTTTTTCATTAAAATATTTTTTAACTTCTGCCATTACTTCAAATGATAGTTTTGTTCGTGAATCAAACATTGTCAGAACAATCCCTTCAATGGTTAAATTTTTATTAAACATTTTTTGTACAAAGCGAATTGAAGTTAACAATTGGGCTAAACCTTCTAATGCATAATATTCCGCTTGAATTGGAATTAAAACTGAATCAGCACAAGCTAACGCGTTTCGATTAATTAATCCTAATGACGGTGGACAATCAATTAAAATAAAATCATATTTATCACGAATCGGTTTAATCCGGTCAAGTAACAGACTTTGATTATCATCTAATTTTTCCATTAAATAAATATCTGCTCCCGCTAACGAAATTGTTGCTGGTGCTAAATCAACATTATTGATAACGCCTGGGATAATAATATTTTTTAACGGCACTTGACCAACTAAAACATCATACATACTCATCCCATCATGAATTTTATCTTTATTAGCCCCCGTTCCTGTTGTCGCATTTCCCTGGGGATCAATATCAACTAATAAAACTTTTTTCCCAGTTCGCGCTAAGCCCGCCGCTAAATTAATTGAAGTTGTTGTTTTTCCAACCCCACCTTTTTGGTTTGTGATTGCAATAATTTTCCCCATAATTTTCCTCTCTTTGCTCTGTAACTAATAATTTTATATACTACTATTATATAACACTTTACCCAATTGGGAATTTTTTTATTTGATTAAAACTGCGTGGATATGGTTTTACTGTTGGTGCGGTTTTAATAAAATAACAAATATTACGTTCTCCTAATGGAAGAATATTTTCATATTGTGTCTGTTCTAACTTTAAATTTAAGGCCTTTAATGTTGCTTGTGCTGTTGCTAATTCGTTAACAATATTAGGTCCTTTATAACAAATAATTTTTCCCTGCACTTTAACCATTCGCACAACTAATTCTAACAACATTCCTAAATTAGCAACAGCTCGTGAGACAACATAATCAAACTGTTCACAATGTTGTCAACTGTAATTTTCTGCACGAGCATGAACAATTTCAACATCATTTAACTGTAACTTGGTAATTAACCGTTGCAAAAACAAACAACGTTTTTCTAATGCTTCAATAATCGTTAATTTAATTGTTGGACAAAATATTTTCAGAATAATCCCCGGAAATCCAGCGCCACTCCCAACATCAACAACTTTTACTTTATCACTAAACGTATAATTTTTTAACACTAATGCTGAATCTAGAAAATGTTTAATATAAACATCCTCACGAATAACAAGGGTTGTTAAATTCATTACTTTGTTTTGCTCAATCAAATATTGATAATATTGTTCTAATTGTTCTTCTTGCTGTTGGTTAATAACAAGCTCAGAAAAATAATCATTAATTAGTTTGATCATCATAACCCCTCATAACTTTTAATTGCGTTAACATTATAACAAGATATTTGTTAATATATAAATAGATAATAAAAATTATTCAAAAGGAGAGTTAAAAATGACGAAAAAAGCGTTAATTGTTGTTGATTATCAAAATGACTTTGTTAATCCAAAAGGAGCATTATATGTTTCTGGAGCAGAAAAACTTCATCATCAAATTGTAAAGTTAATTAAAACGTTTCAAAATAATAAAGATTTAGTTGTTGCCACAAAAGATTTTCATCCCAAAGATCACTGTTCATTTACAAAGTGACCACCACATTGTCTTGCCAATAATTGAGGAAGCGAACTTTATCAATTACCAGAAAGTTATTTTAATAAAATTATTTTAAAAGGAACAGCACAAGACATTGACAGTTATAGTGCCTTTTTCAATGATAATCAAATTTCGAACGGTTTACATGAATTCTTACAAGAACAAAATGTGACAGACCTTGTCCTGGTTGGTGTTGCATTAGATGTTTGTGTTTCTGCAACTTTAACTGATGCTATTAAATTAAATTACCATGGTTATCTTGACCTAACATATAGTGTTGGCCTTAACCCCCACATTACCTTTTAAAAAAACTATTATCTTAATAAATAATAGTTTGTTTAAAAATCATCATCGTCAAAATCAATGTTTTTTACCCGCATAATGGTTTCACCGTTTGGCAATTGACCAATCCGCCCGCTGCTACTGCCCCTTCATTTAACTTGATAATAAATAATTCCTTGAGCGTGTAGTAATTTTAACAACTCAATCCAATTGTATAATTGATCGCGATACATTCAACGCTTTTCGCTATGAGCTTCAATTAAATTACGATTATAAAAACTGTGTGGATGTGATCACATTCTAATTTGCCGCATTGTGTTTTCACGTTTTGACACAATTTCAAGATTTTCAGCACGATTATCGCGGGGATTACCATTAATATGATCAATCGTCATATTTGGTGGTACTTGGCCAATAAATAATTCAACAACTAATTTATGCAGCGGTTTTGTTTTTGTTTTTCCTTCTTCACGACGACGAACTAAAAAATAATTTGTATTTTTTGGTTTTTTTAGTTCCTTAACTTTCTTTGTCATATTGTTACGAATACGACCCATATTACTAATCTCAAGATAAGGAAAATCAGGATGAATTTTTCAAATTTCTGTGTTTTTTGTTTTGTTCATTTTTAACCTCTTACTTTTTTGAAACTGCCTTATGATTGGTAATATAAAAACAATATGGTTTTAACTTAAAATTAGTTGCATAATCAATATTAACCCGTGGCGTTGTTGTAATGTCAAAAACACTTGGCGTTGTTTCTTGCCCTAAATATAGTGTTGAACTTTTGATAAGGTTAAGCCCATCATCAGTTTTATTAATTTTTAAATAACGTGACAGTTTTCCTGGACCATTTGCTAAATTAGGTTTACTAATAAAATTAGGAATTGTTTCATCAAGAATAATTTCACCAGCTCGTAACAAAACAGCACTCGGATAATAAACTTGATCAGTAACAATATTAAGACAAAAATACATCCCATAAATCATAAAAATATGGGCATAACCACCTTGTCAAAATAATGTTTCACTACGTAAACTTCGTTTATTGTTAAAATCATAATTAGCATCATCGTTTGGTCCATCATATGCTTCTGTCTAAATAATTTTACAAATATTTTTTTCCCATCAATAATACGAATTAAATACTTTCCTAATAATTGTTTTGCAACAATAATAGCATTTTGCGAAAAAAAAGCAGAATCTACTAATCATGTTAAATTTAACATTTTTGCGAAAAAAACATAACAAAAATTATTACTAATTTGTTATGTCTTCTTAACCAATCTTTTCACATTGGTCAAAATCAACTTCGGTGGAAGTTAAACGACCAAACATCTCTAAATTTACTGTTGCAATTCCTTTTGAAGTATCAATTTTTGTAACTTGTCCTTCCATATCAACAAAAGTTCCAGATAGAATACGAACATAATTGTTAACTTCAAAGTTTGCAACAAACACTTTTTTAACTTTTTTCCCTTGTTGTGCTGCTGCTTTTTTAGCTGCTAGTGATTTTGAAAGCATTGTTTTTGCTTCTTGGTCAGTTAATGGAAACGGTTTTGTCCCGCGTCCTGATGAACCAATAAACCCGGTAACACCAGTTGTATTTCGAACAATATATCAGGCTTCATCATTCATAATCATATTAATAAAAATATATCCTGGATAAACGTTTTTTTCTATTGTCTTCCCGTTTTTGGGTGGGACTGTCTCTTTTACAACTATAATATCAAAAACAACATCTTTCATATTTAATGATTCTACCCGTTGAATTAAATCATCACGGACACGATCTTCGTGACCAGAATAACAATTAATTACATATCATTTTCCAGGATACTTCGTAACATCATCGAAATCTTCACTGTTATCCAGGTTATCATTATTTGCCTCTAGTTCTGTCATTGTGTTCTGTTCTGTCATTATTTTGCTCCTTTAATTTTTTCTTATCGTACTATTATTATATAATGCGCGCGACGATTAGTAAGTGGTGTAAAACTAAATCCAATACTAAATAAAATATTGCAAAAGCAATAATAAATAAAATTGTTATTAAAAATTTGCGTCCTAAACTACCTTTACTTGTCCAACGAATTCTTGTTACTTCTTTGGCCATTTTAACAGGAAATTCACGAAATGCTAATTTTCAATTTGTTCTTTTACTTTTATCGGAATGTTTACTTTTAAAAAGACCTTTTTTAATTGGCTCACCATTTTCGTCAATTTCTGGTGCAGTAATTTCTTTTTTTGTTCCAATTTGAATTGGCGCTGTTTTACTTGCTTTTTTTTGAAAAATTAGCGCTGCTTTCTCATTTTTCTTTTGCAGCTTTAACGCTTTTTTTTCTTCTTTTGTTAAAACTGGTTTAATTTCTTTTTTTGCGTTATCATCTTTCGCTTTTTTAGTCATTGCGAACACCTACCTTGTTTCTTTATGTTTCGTATGCTTGTTACATGTTTTACAAAATTTATTTATTTCTAACCGCTCTTTTTGTGTCATCTTATTCTTAAATGTTGAATAATTTCGATTTAAACATTCCGAGCATACTAATATAATTTTTTCGCGCATAATATTCACCATATTTAATTATAGTATATTAATAAAAATATTGATATACTTAATTTAATTATTTTTATAAAAATCCTTTGTTTTTTGCATAATTCGTTGCATTGCATTATCAACTTGCCAATAATCTAGGGCTAAAAGTTGATGAATATTATAAATATTTTCCCCTGCATACCATAATCGAAAAACTTCTTTTTCTAATGGTGATAACCGTTGATAAAATAATTTAATAACTTGTTTTTGTTCATCAAAACGCGCAATTTTTGTTGAAAAATATTCTTCATTGTTTGTAACATTATCATTTGCTAGTTTAACATAATAATTCAAAACGCGATTTCGCATATTTAAACATTGGCGAATTTGCTTATGAATATCTTATGTATAACGTTGAAAAATAAAATCTTTTAGTTTTTTCCGTGACTGAGGATTATACATTTTCGCACTTTCTAGGACAGAAAAATACTTCAAACTCTCTAAATCGGATAATTCAATTGGCAAAGCAAAATACTTATAAAACGTTCGTCGTTTTACCTCTTCTAGAAAGGGGGCATATAATTTATATAAATTAGGTTGTATGTATTATTTAAGGGTTTTAATTAATATCTTAGAAATTGTGGAATAATATACCACTTACTTATCTATAGTATATAACTTTTAATTTTATTGTCAATAATATTTTAGTATTTTTTAAATTTTTTCACAACAAAAAATATATTTTTATTAAAATTACTTAATTTATTATATAAAATTAATAAAGATATAAGTTTTGTTGTAATTTTTTATTAAAATTATTAACTGAATAATTAATTCTATTTTCTTCTAATGGTTCATTAGTGTTAAATAAATTAATTTTATTTTTAAAATTCATCATACTAGTATTTAATTTATTTTTAAGAGTTTTTTCATGATAAGTTGCTTTTTTAACCAAAACACCCTTACAGTAATGTGATATATCACCTTCAATATGACAACCAATATTATTTCATAATATTTGATTTCTGACACCCTCTTCATTATTTTTAATTAATTTAATTGTTTCTTTTAAGAATTTCATTTTTGATTCTTTTATAAAAGAAGAACTGTTTTCTAAGCATTGTAATAATTCTTCATATTTTGCATTATAAAAATAATCAACGGTTTTATGATAAGTTTCTCTATTTTCTTTATTTTTATTTTGAAACGGATATAGTTTTTTAAATCTACTTGTAAGATGAAATTTATCTATGGTGTAATGTACTTTATTTTTAGGGAAATATTCTTGAATAACTTTTGCAATATTTTTAATTCAAGGTGCACCATCACCTAATACCATAATTTCAATATTGTCATTAATATCATAATAACTTGTAATTAATATAAGTAATTTATTAACAAAATTAGTTAATTTACTATTTTTTCTAATATATTCTGGAATGTTATCTAATTCTATAACACCCAATTTATTTTCAATTACAGGTCTTTTTTTAGTTGATTTTGCTTTATCAAAACCAGTATAAACAGTTGAAAATATACTATGTTTTTTTATTTTCTGTTTTCCTATTTTATTTTCATTTCACATTTTTAAAAAAGTTCCATCAATTTGAATATATAAAGTATGCGGTATTTTTATTTTTTTATTAGTTTTATTAAGATAATATTCTTTATCAGTTTTTGCATTTTTCATAATATTTGAAATTGTTTTTATACAAATTTTTACATGTTCCATAGTATCTAAAATATCTTGATATGTTTTTTTCTTGCCAATAAATGATAATATTTTTTCTTTAACAGAATTATCTATTCTTTGTCATTTTTCAATTACTAAAAGTTTATCCAAAGGAAAAATATATTCTTCTTTACCTGTTTCTGGATTAATTTTATAATATCTTCTTCTTTTAAAAGTTATTTTCCCATTTAAAATAGTTAATGTTCTTGGTTTTATTTCTTTTACTTTATAATCTTTAAATTCTTTTAAAGTTTCATCAATTTTATAATTTTTAAAAATTCATTTATCATAATTTTCTAAATTTTGTTGAATAATTTCAATACTTTGTTTATCTAATAAAATATTAAAATTGTTAAAAAAGTTGTTATCAACATTTATCATTTTTTACCCTCTTTTCTTAATTTCAAACATTATCACAAAAATAATAAAAAATCAAAAAAGATAGTAATTTTTATTTAATATGTTATAATATAGGTGTTAATTTATTTATTAGCAAATTAATTTAACTAAGAAGGTAAAGAAATTTACCTTTTTTTTATTTTAATTAAGAATGTAAATAAAAAGAACCGGCCAAGTTCTTTCGTACATGTTTTTTCTATACTTATATTTAACCATATAATTTTTATAATTGCAATTTTAGTATGAAACAAGGAGTAAAAATGAAAGAATTTAATCCAAAAACAGCAAGTTTACGAACAATTTACCGTAAAATAGAAGAATTTTGACAAGATAAATCATCTAATAAACCATATACATTGAATGATTTAACCAATAAATTCAACCTTTCTTGCAAGTGAAGATATGATACTTATGCGAGCGAAAAGATAGTTCCTTTGCTTGAAAAACAAGTTGATAGAATTGAAAGTGAAATAATTGAATATATGATGCGTTCGCCTGATGGTGCTAAATTATATTGACAACGAGCATTTAATTATAAATATTCACTGCAAGAAAAAGAACTTGAAAAAGAATTAAATTTAAATAATCAACAACCAATAATAGTTAATTTACAAACTGATATTAGAGATATTAAAAAAGAAAGTGATAATAATGCTTAATCATTTTACTTATTTGTTAGAAACGCCTTATTGGTTATTACAAAATAGTAATGTTGGTGATAAATATCCATTTGCTAAAAAATATGAATTAGTTAATGAAATTAATCAAATTGGAACACGATATAGTGGTAAAACTATTTCAAATATTAAAATGTTTGGTGAATTATTAAAAATTAGTTTATTGATTAAAGAACCAATTTGTATTATTGCTAGTATGTATTGAAGTAAAGATTTAAAAGATAGTGTCTTTCAAAACATATGAAATATGTTAGATGAAAATAATATTTCTTATACTATTAATTTATCTAATTTTACTTTTACTTTATCAAATGGGAGCAAAATATATTGTAAAGGTTTACATTCACCAAGTCGAAAAGAAAAATTAAAAGCTTTTGCTGATTTAAATAAATATAAATTAGTTATTGATTGAAGAGAAGAATGTGATCAATTTCAACAAAAAGATTTAAGTGATTTAGAATTTGCTATTCGTGGTTATCAAAATAAAATAACAATTAATACATGTAATCCTGAAAGCTTAAAAAGATATATTGTTGGTTATTGTAATGAATTATTACCTTTTAATGAAGAAATAATGCGTAGTAAATATGAACAAATTAATTATATTGAAAAATGAAATATGAAGATTATTATTCATTATTCTAGTTGAAGACTTAATTATGAATTACCACAAGATAAAGTTAATGAACAATTAAGATTAGAACAATTAGATATTGAAAGAGCAAGAGTATGAAGTTGAGGACTGCCTGGGAATACTAGTGGTTCAATTTTTGCAAGATATATTGATATTATGCAAGCAACAGATATTATTCAACCAACTAAATTATTAGGTGGTGTTGACTTAGCAAACTCTACTAGTCCCAAAGGACATACAACAGCATCGAGCTTTTGAATATATAATTCATTTGATAAAAAAGCCTATAAAGTTGCTGAATATACACACTCAAATGCTACGCAACAATTTAAAGGACCATTAGAACAAGTAAAAGATATTTTAGAGTTTTACAACAATCAATTAAACCAATATTTTAATTTAATACAACAAGGAATATCAATTAATGTTGATGATAGTGCTTATGCAACATTAGAAAGTTTAAATAGAGAAAAATATAATTATACTTTTGGTCAATACATGAATTTTAAACCAGCACAAAAGCAGAAGTTTAAAATAAAACATCGTGTAGAAGCATTTACAATGTTAATAAATACTAATCAATTAAAATGATTATGAGAAAAATGTCCTGTAAGTAAAACCCAATATGAATTAATTCAATGAGAAGATAAACCCGATGTAAGAGAAGAACGAATGTTAGATTTATATGATGATACATTTGATAGTGATTTTTATGCTTTACACTTTGAATTAATACCAATGGTTAAACATAATAGTTCATCCGATTATAAATTATGACAACAAAGGGAGTGATTAACTTAATGAAAAAAGATATTTATGTAATACATGATGAACGTGTAATAAATGCAAAAAGACCTTATATGTCTGTTTGTGGACAAGTTAAAAAAAGACTTTGTCAAGAATTAAAAAAAGATAATATAGCAATATGTAAATTAAATTTATATAACGAATATATTAAGAAATATCAAAAAATTAAAGTATGTGTACAAGTTTTATCAAATGAACCAAATTTATTAACAGTAAATATTATTAATTATGCACTTATTTTAAAATTAAAGGAGCAAAATAACAATGAATAATACTTTCCCTAGTTTACCAAACTTAAATGATATTAATAGTGTTTTAAAATTTTATAATTATGATTGAACTATTAATTTAGCAAATATTATTGCTCGCCATCAAATGCGACTAGTAAATGGTAAAGATATTTTATTTAAGTCTCATCGTAAAGACATTTTAGAAAAATTAAATTGATGATATGAAACTTATAAAATAAAAGAAAAATTAGATAAAAATGAATTAACAGCCAGTTTAATGGGTAAAACTATCTTTGGTTTATTAGAAACTAGTGATGGCAATATTGATTTATGAATTAACCCATTTAACTTTACTTCAAGAGTAAGCAAAATAAATGAAATTGAACAAGGTGCTGATATTTGATTAAATTATCATCAATCAGATAGTGGTTTTATTTTAAATTTAATTTGTACCAAAGATAAAATAATTATTAAAGGTTGACCAAAAAATAATGAAGTAGTTGTTGGGCAAAGTAAAACACAAATTAAAGATGATGTTAGACCTGTTTTAGTACAAGAATTTAAAAACAAATTAGGTATTGTCCCTTTTTGAGAAATGATTAATGAACCTAATCCATTATTTTTATCAACTTCAACAACATTAAACCCATGGCCTACTATGGCAAATTGTTATAAATTACAATTTGATTTAGAAGATAGTTTTAATATTAAATCAAAAGAAAGATGAGCAAATCGTACTCATTGATATGGGGTATTAGATGATGATTTAATGACTGCTTATAACAAAGGCAATAAAAAAGTATTACAAGATGCTTTTGATGATATTTTTATTCAATCAGGTCAATCAGCAGTAGATGGTCAATTATCACAATCTTTACAAGTAGTACAAGGTACACCAACCTTAGAAACATATACCGAAGACGAAAAATCAATTATTGAACAAGTATATTTAGCATGTCATTTTTCTAGTCCTTTTGGTGATAAATCAGATAATGACCAAAATAAAACACAATCTTTATTAACTAAAACCAAAGATTTAGAAAAACAAGCATATTTACAAGCATATCGTAAACAATATTATACAAAGATGTTTGATACTGTTTTAAAATATTATGGTTTATGAGATGGTGTTGGTGAACGACCTTATGGTTTTGATTTTGTTAGTGCTAGTTTAGTTGACCAAATGCGACAAAATGAATTAATTACTGCTAGATTAGATAATGGCACAATGGAACCAATAAGAGCAATTACTGAATATGATAATATTGATGAATTAGAAGCAAACAAATATTTTGAAAAAATAGAAAAATGACAAGATAAAATGCAAACCAAAGAAATTGAACATAATAATAAATTACTAGAATATGATGAAACTGGTAATAATCAAAATGCCTTACAAGGTAGAACAGAAATTAAGGAGAATTAACAAATGAGTAGAATTAATCCCGGAGTTATCGAAGAATTAAGAAGACAAGCCCACGATACTTTAATAGATATCAGAGAAAACATAAAAGACAATCGTCATTGAATGGTATTTCCTTTTAATGTTTATAGTTCATATATCCCTGATACTGAAACAGGATGAAAACCTAATAATGCAAAACCAAGTGATTATGGTAGTTATTCACGCATATTTGATAATATGGAAAGTACTATTGCTCAATGACAAAATAGTTTAAAAATAGTACAAAAATATAAAGGTGAAGAAATTAATATATTAACGATTGATGATTTTAATAAACAGCCAATTAATTCAACTATATGAGCCAATAATGAAACACCTTTGCTATAAAATTAAAAGATGAAAATAATAATGTTTATTGAAAATTAATTGATGGTGAAAATATTTATGATATTAATAGAATGCTAGAATACTTAAAGCAATATAAATTAAGTTATTTTATGAATAATGATAATAAAGCAGATAATTTTTATACTAAAGAAGTTAAGGTTGGGAAATATTGAGATGCTTATATGATTGATGATAGAAGTTCAATTCAATTTGGTGAAGCTAAATTTGAACAAGTATTTACTCAACAATCAACTGAAAGACAATATACTTTATTAATTTTAGATGAAGATGTCAATAAATTAAATATTAATGATTATTATAATTTTTATACTGTATTTAATGACCGTGGTTTAAATATTGGTGGGGGTAATATTAATTCTGCACCACAAGATAGACAATGATTATATCCATCTAATGTTATTAATTATTATTCACCTTATGATGGTAGTTTTTTATGACAAGAAATTACATTTTCAAGTATTAATGACAAAATTAGTAATAGTGGTTTATCAGTAAGACAATTTATACAAACAAGTGCCCCAGGTGAAGGTTATTGTTTTCCTAAAATAACTTATGATGAAAAACTAAATAAAGGTATTGTTGAATTAGATGAAGTTTTATTAAAAGACCCGGGGGTTAGAGCAATGGCAGTTAAATTTTATGGTAATCCTATCTTTTTTGATATGCCTGTAATTGGTCGGCCAATTATTAAAGGTCAATTTAATAAAAAAGTTATGAATTCAAGAGATTTATTAATGTATAACATGTATCCTTGTCCACC
>NZ_CM020866.1:229654-374159 GCF_009866525.1 Spiroplasma poulsonii | reverse complement strand
TGACAACGAGCATTTAATTATAAATATTCACTGCAAGAAAAAGAACTTGAAAAGAATTAAATTTAAATAATCAACAACCAATAATAGTTAATTTACAAACTGATATTAGAGATATTAAAAAAGAAAGTGATAATAATGCTTAATCATTTTACTTATTTGTTAGAAACGCCTTATTGGTTATTACAAAATAGTAATGTTGGTGATAAATATCCATTTGCTAAAAAATATGAATTAGTTAATGAAATTAATCAAATTGGAACACGATATAGTGGTAAAACTATTTCAAATATTAAAATGTTTGGTGAATTATTAAAAATTAGTTTATTGATTAAAGAACCAATTTGTATTATTGCTAGTATGTATTGAAGTAAAGATTTAAAAGATAGTGTCTTTCAAAACATATGAAATATGTTAGATGAAAATAATATTTCTTATACTATTAATTTATCTAATTTTACTTTTACTTTATCAAATGGGAGCAAAATATATTGTAAAGGTTTACATTCACCAAGTCGAAAAGAAAAATTAAAAGCTTTTGCTGATTTAAATAAATATAAATTAGTTATTGATTGAAGAGAAGAATGTGATCAATTTCAACAAAAAGATTTAAGTGATTTAGAATTTGCTATTCGTGGTTATCAAAATAAAATAACAATTAATACATGTAATCCTGAAAGCTTAAAAAGATATATTGTTGGTTATTGTAATGAATTATTACCTTTTAATGAAGAAATAATGCGTAGTAAATATGAACAAATTAATTATATTGAAAAATGAAATATGAAGATTATTATTCATTATTCTAGTTGAAGACTTAATTATGAATTACCACAAGATAAAGTTAATGAACAATTAAGATTAGAACAATTAGATATTGAAAGAGCAAGAGTATGAAGTTGAGGACTGCCTGGGAATACTAGTGGTTCAATTTTTGCAAGATATATTGATATTATGCAAGCAACAGATATTATTCAACCAACTAAATTATTAGGTGGTGTTGACTTAGCAAACTCTACTAGTCCCAAAGGACATACAACAGCATCGAGCTTTTGAATATATAATTCATTTGATAAAAAAGCCTATAAAGTTGCTGAATATACACACTCAAATGCTACGCAACAATTTAAAGGACCATTAGAACAAGTAAAAGATATTTTAGAGTTTTACAACAATCAATTAAACCAATATTTTAATTTAATACAACAAGGAATATCAATTAATGTTGATGATAGTGCTTATGCAACATTAGAAAGTTTAAATAGAGAAAAATATAATTATACTTTTGGTCAATACATGAATTTTAAACCAGCACAAAAGCAGAAGTTTAAAATAAAACATCGTGTAGAAGCATTTACAATGTTAATAAATACTAATCAATTAAAATGATTATGAGAAAAATGTCCTGTAAGTAAAACCCAATATGAATTAATTCAATGAGAAGATAAACCCGATGTAAGAGAAGAACGAATGTTAGATTTATATGATGATACATTTGATAGTGATTTTTATGCTTTACACTTTGAATTAATACCAATGGTTAAACATAATAGTTCATCCGATTATAAATTATGACAACAAAGGGAGTGATTAACTTAATGAAAAAAGATATTTATGTAATACATGATGAACGTGTAATAAATGCAAAAAGACCTTATATGTCTGTTTGTGGACAAGTTAAAAAAAGACTTTGTCAAGAATTAAAAAAAGATAATATAGCAATATGTAAATTAAATTTATATAACGAATATATTAAGAAATATCAAAAAATTAAAGTATGTGTACAAGTTTTATCAAATGAACCAAATTTATTAACAGTAAATATTATTAATTATGCACTTATTTTAAAATTAAAGGAGCAAAATAACAATGAATAATACTTTCCCTAGTTTACCAAACTTAAATGATATTAATAGTGTTTTAAAATTTTATAATTATGATTGAACTATTAATTTAGCAAATATTATTGCTCGCCATCAAATGCGACTAGTAAATGGTAAAGATATTTTATTTAAGTCTCATCGTAAAGACATTTTAGAAAAATTAAATTGATGATATGAAACTTATAAAATAAAAGAAAAATTAGATAAAAATGAATTAACAGCCAGTTTAATGGGTAAAACTATCTTTGGTTTATTAGAAACTAGTGATGGCAATATTGATTTATGAATTAACCCATTTAACTTTACTTCAAGAGTAAGCAAAATAAATGAAATTGAACAAGGTGCTGATATTTGATTAAATTATCATCAATCAGATAGTGGTTTTATTTTAAATTTAATTTGTACCAAAGATAAAATAATTATTAAAGGTTGACCAAAAAATAATGAAGTAGTTGTTGGGCAAAGTAAAACACAAATTAAAGATGATGTTAGACCTGTTTTAGTACAAGAATTTAAAAACAAATTAGGTATTGTCCCTTTTTGAGAAATGATTAATGAACCTAATCCATTATTTTTATCAACTTCAACAACATTAAACCCATGGCCTACTATGGCAAATTGTTATAAATTACAATTTGATTTAGAAGATAGTTTTAATATTAAATCAAAAGAAAGATGAGCAAATCGTACTCATTGATATGGGGTATTAGATGATGATTTAATGACTGCTTATAACAAAGGCAATAAAAAAGTATTACAAGATGCTTTTGATGATATTTTTATTCAATCAGGTCAATCAGCAGTAGATGGTCAATTATCACAATCTTTACAAGTAGTACAAGGTACACCAACCTTAGAAACATATACCGAAGACGAAAAATCAATTATTGAACAAGTATATTTAGCATGTCATTTTTCTAGTCCTTTTGGTGATAAATCAGATAATGACCAAAATAAAACACAATCTTTATTAACTAAAACCAAAGATTTAGAAAAACAAGCATATTTACAAGCATATCGTAAACAATATTATACAAAGATGTTTGATACTGTTTTAAAATATTATGGTTTATGAGATGGTGTTGGTGAACGACCTTATGGTTTTGATTTTGTTAGTGCTAGTTTAGTTGACCAAATGCGACAAAATGAATTAATTACTGCTAGATTAGATAATGGCACAATGGAACCAATAAGAGCAATTACTGAATATGATAATATTGATGAATTAGAAGCAAACAAATATTTTGAAAAAATAGAAAAATGACAAGATAAAATGCAAACCAAAGAAATTGAACATAATAATAAATTACTAGAATATGATGAAACTGGTAATAATCAAAATGCCTTACAAGGTAGAACAGAAATTAAGGAGAATTAACAAATGAGTAGAATTAATCCCGGAGTTATCGAAGAATTAAGAAGACAAGCCCACGATACTTTAATAGATATCAGAGAAAACATAAAAGACAATCGTCATTGAATGGTATTTCCTTTTAATGTTTATAGTTCATATATCCCTGATACTGAAACAGGATGAAAACCTAATAATGCAAAACCAAGTGATTATGGTAGTTATTCACGCATATTTGATAATATGGAAAGTACTATTGCTCAATGACAAAATAGTTTAAAAATAGTACAAAAATATAAAGGTGAAGAAATTAATATATTAACGATTGATGATTTTAATAAACAGCCAATTAATTCAACTATATGAGCCAATAATGAAACACCATTTGCTATAAAATTAAAAGATGAAAATAATAATGTTTATTGAAAATTAATTGATGGTGAAAATATTTATGATATTAATAGAATGCTAGAATACTTAAAGCAATATAAATTAAGTTATTTTATGAATAATGATAATAAAGCAGATAATTTTTATACTAAAGAAGTTAAGGTTGGGAAATATTGAGATGCTTATATGATTGATGATAGAAGTTCAATTCAATTTGGTGAAGCTAAATTTGAACAAGTATTTACTCAACAATCAACTGAAAGACAATATACTTTATTAATTTTAGATGAAGATGTCAATAAATTAAATATTAATGATTATTATAATTTTTATACTGTATTTAATGACCGTGGTTTAAATATTGGTGGGGGTAATATTAATTCTGCACCACAAGATAGACAATGATTATATCCATCTAATGTTATTAATTATTATTCACCTTATGATGGTAGTTTTTTATGACAAGAAATTACATTTTCAAGTATTAATGACAAAATTAGTAATAGTGGTTTATCAGTAAGACAATTTATACAAACAAGTGCCCCAGGTGAAGGTTATTGTTTTCCTAAAATAACTTATGATGAAAAACTAAATAAAGGTATTGTTGAATTAGATGAAGTTTTATTAAAAGACCCGGGGGTTAGAGCAATGGCAGTTAAATTTTATGGTAATCCTATCTTTTTTGATATGCCTGTAATTGGTCGGCCAATTATTAAAGGTCAATTTAATAAAAAAGTTATGAATTCAAGAGATTTATTAATGTATAACATGTATCCTTGTCCACCCGACAAAGTTAATAATTATGCATCACCAGAAGTAAGCTGATATAACATTCAAGGTATTCAACCAACAATGATAACTGGTTATGAAGATTGAAAAAAAGATATGGAAAGTAGATATGATTTTTGAAAACAGAAAAATAGTGAGGGCATTGTTATAACCGACCCCACTACTACATCAGCAACTAATTCTAGTGTTGGTAGAAATATTCATAAAGAAGATAAAAACTCTAAATTTTATTGATCTAAAGATTGAAAAATAACACCACCAAACAAAATAAAAGTAAATGGCGGTAATGTTGATAATATTATTAGTACTCAAGCATCATCATATTTTAGAAGAAAAGATGAATTTGGTAATACAGTAGGTCAAGTTCAAATTGAATATAGCAAAATGGGTTCATGTAATGTTTGAGATATTTTAAATATGAATAATTTTATTAATCGCCAAGTTACCGTATTACCTTTAAACTATACTCAAAAATTAGTATTTAATCCTTTTACGATACCGGGCGGTGTTGGTAAATTCTTAAACTTTATTTCCTTTGGTATTCCATGAGGATGAGTAATTAACAAAAATGAAAAATCATGACCTAATTTTCAATGATTAAATGGCTTTATGAGTGCTAATATTTATAGTTTTTATAATGATGCATTTTGATCTGAAAATTCAAAAGGTAAGGGTTATTTACCCTTTGAAATATTTAGAGAACAAGGAAACGACAAAGTTGGTGCTATATTTGGTGCAAATGCTACTAGTTTTAGTTTTACTACTTTATTAACTGATAAATTAAAAGGTCCTGTTTTAACTAAAGATGGTAAACCAACAAGTGAATTAATTTATTCAACTTATAATTTAAAACAATTAAATCAAAAAACTAACCAAGTTTATTTAATTAATGAATTAGTAAGAGCAGTAGATTTACAAACACCAGTTAGTGATAGTGAAAAAGATAATAATTGCGAATTTTTACAAACACCTGATGGAACAAATTGTAGCTATATTATTGATATGTTTTCAATCCAAGCATTATATAAAGGTAATTTTGAAATTATCTTTTATGCTGATAACCCATATACTAACAATGAAGAAGATTACTTAAAATTATCAGTATGAAGTTTTCGTGGAAAAACAAAAAGTACATTAAATAATTATTTACGCGATATGACAACTAATTATAAAACTAGTTTCTTATTACCACATGACTATGAAATACCAACATTTAATTACCCAGAATATGTCTTGCCACCAGTACCATATAACTATAAACCTTATACAAAAGATATCTGAGATGCTAAAACAGGACAAGCATTAAAAACTAAAATTACAGCACCACCACAATGTAAAAAAGCACAACATTATGGTACTACTGTTAATTTATTTTCTGATGAATTTAATGAAGGTTATTGTGAAATCGAAATTGATTTAAGACAAATTGACCCAACAATTCAAAGTATTAGTAAATTTAAAGATGCTTATAAAACAATAGAAATAAGTAATCTTAATAATTTACAAGTTAGGTGTTTTAAACCTGAAATAGAGCGATTTATTAAGTATAGAAATATTAATCTTCTAGGCGGGGCTAATAGTTGCGATTTTAATAGTGGTTTATTGTCTAATATAACTTTAAAAAGGGAAGGTTTACCACAAAATGATAATATTAATTTTGATAATACTATAACTTTATATACTGATAATATAACTAATGAAGTTCAAACATTCTCTACTGCTTCTACTACTGGTTTACCAAGTGGAAATTATAAAAGCATTTATTATACAGAAAAAAGTGGAGCAGTTAATTTTTTACTTCAAATAACAAAATTATCTGATAATGATGATAATAAAATTAAAGAAACATATTTACAAGCATATTATACTAATGATATGAAATTAAAAATTAGATTATCAAAAGTATTATTTGCTCAGTTATTATTGTTGGCTCAAATTAACTTAAATTATGCAGGTAATAATAAAGATATAACAATAGACCTTAATGCTTTGGGTGTATTAAATATCGTAAATAACAGTGATAATCCTATTAAAATCACAATTACACCAAGGTAAAAGAAAAAGAAATGTAAAATCTCTTTTTTATTCTCCTTTAACTTTTACATTACCATCGTTATCAACAATTAAATCAGGTTCTTGTTTAGTTAAATTTCAACGATATACTGAATTAATATACTTACTTTTACTACTTCAAGGGATTTTTATATTTTCTGAAAAAATATCTGTTGTTAAAACTGGAAAACTAGAATCGATATAAAAGTATAAAGATAATGTAGAATTATTTAATTTATCAATTTTTTTTTCATTTCCATCTTCTAATTTTGTATCATTATTAAACTTACTTAAATATCATTTTTGATTTTTATCACCACACCATACTACATAATAATATTTATCATCAATCTCATTAAATGGCTTTTCTTGTGGTGCTATTCATTCTAAATTATCTTTAATTTCTTGGTTAGTAGTATTTATTTTGTTTTCTTCTTTTTCTTTTTTTAATTTTTCTAACCATAATTGATCTTCAGTTTTACACCCAACTAAACTTGTTGTACTTGTTGCTACTAATGAGATTACGCCAATTATACTTAATAATCTTTTCGTTTGATTATTTCCTCTTTTATTATCAATTAAGTGAGTATATTGAAACCGTATAATTAACATTTATATTTCCCGTATAAGTATTTGTATCAAAAGAATTGATAATTGCATTGTTATTACTAATATTTTCAACGTTAATTTTTGTGATATCTAAATTGCTATACATTTCTTTTAGTTTATTTTTAATTTGTTGTTTTGTTGGATTAGATAAATTTTCAGTTTTAAATTCACCTAAATTATTATTTGTAATAATTTTATTTAAATTAACATTAGATATAAAAGTAACGACTACTTTACCACTTAAAATATCTTTTCTTTTAAAATTTATTTTTGCATTTGCTGTTGTTATATCACTAACTTCAAAATCATTTATACTATTTTCTAAATTTTTATTTAATTCTTTTAATTTATTTTTAATTTCTTGTTCTGTTGGTTTATTAACACCATTAATTCTAATTAATCCTAATTCAGTGTTTTTAAAAACTGATTTTACTGGGTTACTATAATTAACATTTATTTCACCAGTATAAATACTTGTATCATTTGTTTTAACTTTGGCACTATTTAAACTAATATTTGTAATATTAATTTTTGAAATATCTAATTTAGGATTAAAAAGTTTTAAGGATTCTTGAACAATTTGGTTTGGTGTTCATCCACCAATTGAAAAATCTATTTCTCCCAAATTAGTATTTGTAATAACTTTGTTTATTGGTACAGATTTATTAACTGTAAAATTAATTGTTTTTTTACCACTAAAACCATCTATAGCGATTACGGCACTATTTTCAGTAATTTCTGTAACATTAATTTTATTAATATTTAATTTGGGATTTAATTCCACTACTTTTTCTTTGATTTGTTGTTCTGTTGGTTTATCAGCTCCATTAGTTTTAAAAATATGATTTTGTGTTTGTCTTTTTACTCTTATAGTTTGTTCTTTTTGATAAGGACTAGCGGCAATTGTTGTTGGTACAGCACTTCCACTAATTGTTAATAAGCTTAATAAACTTAGTAATTTTTTCATACTTGTATTTCTCCTTCTTATCAATTTCTATTGGCATTATATATATATATATATATATATATATATATATATATATATATATATATATACAAGCAAAATTATGAATTATTTTAAAAATTTTATCTTGAAAAATAGTTCTTATTACACGTTTTAAGGTTTAAATTAGCAACAAAATACATTAAGTTTAGTATTTGTTTATAAAAAGTATTGTATTTATAAACTATGGGTGTATAATTAAATTATGAGTTTAATCTTTTTCCATAAAAAAGGGTTTATGCTGACTTGTTAATCGAACAAGGATAAAAAAAGAGGAGTTTATAAAATGGCGCTTACAAAAGAACAATTAATAGAACAAGGTTTAAGTGAAGAAATTGCAGAAAATATCTTAAATCAGTTTAATAATGAAGCCAAACAAATTAGAGAAAGTGTGCAAAAACGCGAAGATGTTATATCAAAAGAAGACTTTATTAAATTATCTAATGAATTAGATGAATTAAAAGCCTTTAAATATGTTCCAACTACTAAAATTGAAGATATTAAAACTAACTTAGATAAAGTTAGTGGTAATTCTTTAACTGAAAAAATGCAAACTTTAAAAGAATTAAAACCTGATTTGTTTGTTGAAGAACAACCATCAGTTTCACCAACTAATTTTATTAAAGATATGATTGAAAATTCAGTTGAAAATAAAAATGATGAAATTGAAATTATTAAAGAAAAAGGAGCATATACTCCGGAAGAGATTAAAAAGATATCAGATTTCACACTTAAAAACCTTAGATAATAAGGAGTGAAAATTATGGCAACAATTAATTTGCCACAAGTACCTTTTACATTACAAGGTAATACAACAGGTCAAAAAGCCTATGTTGATATGGTTAATGCTTTATTGCGTGGACCTTTATATAATGAATATGCAAGTATTATGCAGTATGCAACAGCAACTGCCGAACAAGTTGCTTGATTACCTAATGCAGGACAAGCATTATATAATTTAACTCATCGTGTGGTATGACAAAATGATTATTCATTACCAAATGGTGGAGCAACTCAAACAATGGGATTAACAAGAATTCCAGTACCTATTGATAAAAGATTTAATTTAAAATTAATGAATGAGGCTTTTGATTTAGCATTAATAGAACAAAATATTAAAAATGGTGTTATTGCTGATGCTATTTCTAGTGTTGTACAGAATAAATTTGTTAATTTAGAATGTGAATTAATTCAGGCTATTTATGATTATTGTTTAGCAGATGGTCAATATGAAGTAATTCCATTTCGTAGTTATACAGCAGAAAATGCTGATGATGCAAATAAGGCATTCTTTACATTAAATGAAACTTTGATTGAATTAACTAATCAAATTAGTAATTTATATTTTGGATTGCCAACCGATAAAATGTTTATGGTTTTAGGACGAAGAGCATATTTAGGATTAACACCGGCTTATTTAAAAGTAATTGGTTCACAAGCTCAATTAAAAGCAATGGTTAATGGTGAATTATATGAAAATACCGCAATGGGAATTCCTGTATCAAAAAGTTTTCATTTAGAAAAAACATATACAAAAGGACAAGTTAACCGTGATAAAGGTTATAATTTTACTAATGTAAGTGGTTTAATTATTAATAAACAAGTATGAGCATATCCAATTAATATGGATACTATTCAACAAGTTTTAGATAATGATACTGCTAACCCTAAATGAATTGGTAAAGTACAATATGCAACACCAACAATTTTATATCCAAAAACATGTAAAATTATTTTAGAAAAAGAACCAACAATTGAAGAAAGAACAGCAGCTTACAATAATTTAAATAAAACATTTAGAGTACCAGTTGATTATGTAATTAATGAACCAACAACAAATAAAATTGATATTAGTAAAATTAATAAATTAGATAAACCAACTATTCATGTCACAGACCCAACAAAAGCAACAATCGAACAATTAAAACCACAATTTAAAGCTGTCGTTTTAAAAGCAGTAAAAGCGGTAGATAGTTCTTTAACTGAAAATGATTATGATTACTTTATTGAAAGTAAGGGTGAAGATTGACCAATTGATATTACAAATGATAAAGCAATTTCAGTTCAGATTGAGGGTAAAAACAACGCTACTGGTCAAACAAATCCAATTGATGTCGTAATTAAAAATACTTAATAAACAATGAACTTATTAATATTACGAATTTTAACTTTATTAGCAGAGAATTTAGGTAATAAATCAATAATAAATAAATTTGTTAATTTAATTAATAAGGTTAACAAATTTGCTTCATATTATTCTAATCCGCTACAAAAAATTACAAATAAGATTGAAGATATTTATCAGTGGTTAAATCCATTTACTTATTTAGATTTAATTAAAAAGGGTCATAAAAGAGAAATTCAACAAATATTAAGTCAATTAGAAAAAGATAATAATATTAAAAATAGAGAACAATTTAAAAAAGAAAATTATCTAAATACTAATTGACAACCTTTAAATAGTAGTTGACTTGATAGTGGTATGTTTAATATTACAAATAAATTAACTTTAACAGGTAATTTAACTATTTTAATATATACAAAAACAGCAAAACACCCGAAGTTTTATGGTCCCTATGTTTATCCTAGTGTTCCAGTTGAAATTTGAAAATTATTAAGTAATGCCGTTTCTAATGCGGGTACTTTATTTTGACGTTATTGATTAAGAAAATGATTACCTAGTCATTTAAGAAATTATATTAAAAAAAGACTGCCAAGAGGATTAAAAGAAAAATATCCCAAAGGAACTACTAAATTAACATTACCAACAGTTCAAAAATTACAACAAATTAAAAAGTTTATTAATAATTTAAAGATTGGCCATTTTAATTTTAATTTTGCTGGTGAAATTAATAATAAAAAATGGTATCGAGAACGAAAAAGTGATGTTAAAAATATTAAGAATTTATATAAATCACCAGTTAAAAATATGTTTTACAAAACTAATCAAACTATCAAAACAATTAAGAAAACAAAAACAAGAGTTAATAGTTATAAGCCAAGTAATTTAAAAAATAAATATCGTAATCAATTAAGAGGTGTTTTATATGGAAAATAATTTAAGTAATTTGTTATTTATAACAGTTGAAGATGTGAAAGAAAGTAAACTTTGACAACCTATTAATGATAGAAAGCAATCTGCTTGTAATGATAACTTAATTTATAATGCTATTTTAAAAACTAGTTTATGAATGGATAGATTATCAGGTGGGACAATTTCAGATAAAATTAATAAAAAAGATTTGTTTCCTTGAGTAAAAAAAGATAATACTGGTTTAATTGAATATGATAAATGATTAAGTTATATTCAATCGGCTTGTTTATTAGCAGTTATAAATTGATATTTACCAAAAGGAGTTAATGATTTAACTGGTAGTGCTTCATTTTCACAAGGTGGTGTAGCATATTCACAAACTAATGACCCAGAAGCAAATGAAAATATTACTCGTGATGTTAAAAATGCTTTAAAATTAGCAGGTGAAATAATTGATATTATATCTAGTAAAACGGTATCTAGACCGTATAATTATCATTTAGGAAACTATTCTCATCCATGAGAAGAAGAATATAAATATATTACTAAAAAAACATTTTATCCAACATTATTATTTTGATTAAAAGAGCGATTGCAAACAGATGGTTCAATAAATATTACTTATCCAATTATTAATGATTTTTCTAAAATTGATTATAATGAATATATTAAATTAATAGTTCCATTTGATAATAACACGATTTATTATGAAGATAATGTCTGAAAAGCAAAACAAAGTGGTGATATTCCATCATATGGTATTAAAGATAGTGATTTAAATAAAGCTTATATTGATAAGCAAGATGATAAATATATTGTAAAAACATCACAAGATATTATTCTTAAACAAGATAAATTAGTAAGTGGGGAAAATATTAAAACTATTAATGGTAATTCATTATTAGGTAATGGTGATATTTCTATTAGTGTTGGTAATGATTGAGAATTTGTAGATACTAGTGATTTTAAACCAGCAACTGAATATCAAATTAAAGATTTTGATAGTTCTAAATTTAAATATAAAATATGATGTCAATTTTCAATTTTACCATATATGTTTGTAGAAACTTTTAAAGATTTTGATATTGGTTGTGGAATTGTTTGGTATATTGACACAAATGGTCTTATTAGTTCTTATGATAATGTAAATATAGTTAATTTAAAAATTGAAAGAAAATTGGTGAGTTAATTATGAAGCAAGATAAAACAACTTGATTAAAGGGGGCGTTACCTTGAAATTGATTTAAAAAAGACCCTATTCCAACTTATAATTGAACTCATAAAGATATTAGAGAATGAGAAAGAAAATATAAAATTCGTAGTTGAGTAGTTAGTTTTTATACATTGATATTTTTAGCATTAAATTGTTGGTTAGAATATGGAATGATTAATGCAATTAAAGATGATATTAATTGATATAATTATGGTCAATATTGAGGTAATGGCATTGCTATTTTATTAACACCTTTATTTACGTATGGAATTCAGGGCATATTTGTTGCTAGTAGTAAACCAAAAGTAGATATGAAAATTGATATACCAAGATTAAAAATATCTAAAATGGGATTAGTATTTACAATATTACCTTTAATTACTTTAATAATTTCTTTAATTATCATTTGAATTGATAAATCAAAATGAAAAAAAGACCATTTAAGACATTGTTTAGATTGTCGGATTAATCCGCGTGTTATTCAACCAAGATTAGCAAAACAATGAAATAATTTAGATGGCATAACAGAAGAAATATTTAAAAATATACAAAATGAAAATATTAAAAAACAAAAACAAGAAGAAAATAACAAAGAATTAAATTTAAAATAGACTATATATAGGGGCGGTTGATATTTTTGGGTGGTTATATAGTTTAATTTATAAATTATTTTGTTCTGAAAGGATAGATGGCCACTGTTTGAGTAAGAATAAGAAAGGAATTAAATAAAATGAATGAAACATTAATGATTGCTTTACTTGTGTTAGCGGGTGCGGGTGGAATGGGTAGTCTTGGTATTCTAGGATTATCTGCTAAAAAAATTAAAAAATATAAAGCAGAAATTAGAGAATTAAGAACTGCTGTTATTGCTCACGAAAAGCATTTAAGAGGACCTGATTATGCAACAGAATTAGCATTAAAAACAGGTCAAATTAAAAATGTTAAAAAACAAGTTAAAGTAAATGATAAAAAGCAAGCACAAAAAGATGCTATTAAAAAATTAACAAATAGTATTTAAAAAAATAACCTTAATTGGTTATTTTTTATTTTCTAATATTAAGTATAAATTTTTAACTTTACAAATAACTAAATTATTTTCTCCATAATTATTTTTATAATATTCTCAGTATTCAGTTGAATTAATATCTACATCTTGTTTATCAATCCCAATTATATATTCACCACGAGGGTTTTTACAAGGGCGATTACCTTGTTCAGAGCGATAACATAAAATATAATTATTCATATTCTTTATTTCCTTTATCATGTGTTATATAAAAGTTAATAAGATATTCTATTTTTTGAGAATAAGTACTAAAATTTAATTCATTTCAAACTTTTTCTTCGTTTTTATTTAAGTAAATATTAACATTCCTAATTTTGCAAGAATAATATTTTCCAGTTTTTTGATTATATGAATGTTTCATAATATTAACTCTCATAATTAGCAATAATAATGGCATCTCGTAAATGATTACTTATTTTTTCATTCTTATATTTTCAACCTTTACCATATTCATAAGTTAAATTAGTATCTTTTTCATATTTTCATACAGAACTATCATTATATTTACTTAAATTTTCCATATTTTTAACAACTGATTTAGTATGGCGTGGTGATACTCAATTATAACTAACTCAAGTATTTTCAATCGCACCCAGTAATCTTAATAAATCATCTCTATCTTTACTAGCATTAGCAGATGTATATAAACAATCTTCAATATTTAATCCTTTTGGAAAAAGTTCACCTTTATTTTTTACATAATAATCTGAATATAAATATTCATCTATAAATTCATCAATAAATTTATAATGTTCTTTTCAATATTTACTAGTAAATTCATTTTGTTTAATTAATTTATTATCTTCATATATAACAATAGCAGTAGTACCAGTTCCTGATGGGTCAATACCTATTTTTATCATTATCTTAAAAATCTTTCTTTAAATTGATAATAAAAATCTTCGCTTTGCTTTCTAATTATAACTGGTGATAATTTTTCAACATTTAATTCTTCTTTTATTCAATTTTTACCTTTTGAAATAATATCTTGTTCTATTTTTGTATTTGTAATAAAATCTTTAATATTATTAAAATGCTCTTCCCTCATTCAATTTGGATTTAAATTATTAATTTGTTGCTTATTAGTTTCTTTAATAACTTGATTACTATTTTCTTTACTTATTTCAGTACTATCGGGGTCTAATTCATCAGTTGCTATACCAAATGTCTTACACAATCAATAACGAGCACCATAAGTTAAAGCACTACCAACTGCTTTTGCAATATCTGAATTTTGTGCTGATAAAATAATTCCTAATTCTAATTTTTCATCATTTTTATAAAGTGTTAATAAACCTTTTGAATAATAATTTACCATTTTATCATTATTAATAAATGTTGGTTCACCAACTGCTTGAATTGTATAAGTTATATGATGCTCTTTTAATTGTGGTTTTAAAGTTTGATATAAATCACTTTCAGTAAAATAATTATATTTATTAAAATCATTCCTTGCATTTTTACCAACAAAAATATTTATATTAGATTGAATTTCACCAATACTTGCTATTAATGTTTTTTTAGTTTCTTGTTGCATTTTCTCATTCCTCTCTTTCTTGTCATATTAAAATGGCATCTTTAATTTTTTCTAAATCTTGTTTAGTAATATTAACTTTTTCTTTAATTACTATTTTTAATTTTGGATTTATAATTATCATTAATATTTTTTTACTATCTATACAAAAATCTTTTTCTAATAAATAATAAAGTTTTAATTGTCAAATATAGCGTTTAATATCAGTTTCTTCATTAGAACTAGTAATTTTTCAATCACATATTATATATTCATTATCAATAGTTATTCCAATAAAATCAGTTGTACCACACATTAAAGGGTTATAAAGTGTTTTTTCAGTTTCATAATGTTTAAATTTAATATCTTTAAAAGTTTCTTGATATAATTTTGTAAAATTATTAAAAATATCTTTGTGTGATTTTATATCACAATTAATAAACTCAATTAATTCATCATCAAAATTATTTTTTATTCAACAATCAATCATATTATGTAAACATATTCCACGAGTTTGTGCTAATTTTAAAATATTCTCATCAATTTGCGAATAATCTTTTGGCACTAAAATATTAACAATTTGACTAACACTAGGGATTAAAATACTATATTTATGTAATTCATTATTATAAATATATAATGGTTTAATCTCACATGATGGCATCATTATCACCCATTAAATCTTTAATATCTTCTGAACTATAATTTATTTGTTCTTCTGCAATTATTTCTGGTGTTTTTTTAGATAATAATATATCTCTTTTTAAATCATTATTTGTATGTAAAAATTCATAATTAGAAACTTGTACTATTCATTCAGTTTTATTATCTTTATTTTTAAAAGATTGTAAAACACCAGTAACTGCTATTTGACTACCTTTTTGACAATATTTTTGTAAAACAGTTGCTTGTTTATTTCAAACTTGACAAGATATAAAATCAGTTTCTTTTTGAGTAGAATAAGGTCTTATTACTGCTAATTGAAATATGGTATATTCTTTACCATTTTGTGTTTTTTTAATTTCAATATCTTTAGTTGTTCTACCAATTCCAATAAATTTATTCATTATTAAATTTCCTCTAATTCCATTTCTTCAATTAAATTATCAATATATTCATAAGCACTATCTTCTGAATGACATTCTTCTAATGCTAAATTAAATAAATCATCTTCAGTATAAACATAACCATTTTCATCTTTTCACATATTATTCACATCCTTGTCATTTAATATTGTTATCTTCTAAATCAATAATTGTTGTTTCTCATCCTTGTTTATTTTCAACATTACCAGTAATTTTTGCTTCTTCTAATGTATAAAATAATAAAGTTTTAAAATCACCATATTTACTTTTCATTACTAATAAATATCTTTTATTCATAATTTAATTCCTCCTATTTTTAACTCGCTGGCACTCACTCCAAAGTGAAAGTGCCAAAGCGAGAGTTAGTTATATAATTAAGTATTTATCTATTTATTTACTACGCCATCCGCTTCACTACGGGTGAGCGGTGGCGGTATGTTGTTAGTTAAATAATCGACAGTTGTTTTTTTCTTTTGGAGCCAGAGAGTTTTCTCTCTCTTCATCCGCACCATTTCAGGTCAAAACGTTCAGTTTTTAAAATAAATCTACTTGCACCTTGAAGAGCCTAATGCTGACTTTGTGGTTTTTAAACCGCTGTCACTTCTAAGAAGTAATATCTATCGCAAATTTATTTATAAAGTCATTATCTCTATGGTTTATTGTCGTTTGATATTAACCTTGGACTTATCACGACTATCGCTTGTTAAAGCGTCTATTATTTCCGGACTAATTACCGCTGGGCTAGACCGCCTCCTGTGGAATAAAAACACTTAGTTATTTAAAATAACCGTTCCACACTGCATTAAGTTGTAATTTTAATAAAATAATTAACTGAAACAGAGAAAGGACAACACCTTAAATTAGGAGAAAAAACAGAAGACATTTTGTAAAGATTTCTAAGATATTTAATAAATGTGTAACATAACTTAAAGAAGGTATCAAAAAGTTGTGATAAAAGTTTCTATTTTAAGAACTTAAGATGTTGCCCTTTCTCTGAATCAATTAATAATTTTGGTTTTACAAATAAAAAAACCATTTTAGTAAATGGTTTAATTTATTATTCTTATTCAATTTCTATGTATTTTTTAAAACCCTTCTTTTTCCCATGCGACCATAAATTAATTACCGCTTTATTGTTATGACCCTCTTGAAATAAATAAAGTAGTTCATATTCATTAATAAGCATCAATTCCTTTCTAATTACCATTTGTTTTATTACTGTAGCATTTTAATTTGATAAATTAAAATTGCACTCGCAACTGATACATTTAAAGAATCTAAATGACCTGTTGTTGGAATATAAAGGTTAAAATCAGAATGTTTTAGTAGTTTGTGACTAATCCCTGTCCCTTCGTTCCCAACAATTAAACAAACAGGGGTATCATATTTTAATTCGTGCACCTTTTGTGCATCTGTTGTTAAACTTGTTGCATAAATTCAAAAACCTTGTTTTTTTAAATATTCAACCGCATTTGTTAAATTATTTACCCGCGAAACAGGAACATAATTAAAAGCTCCGGCCGAAGTTTTTGCAACCGTGGCATTAATATCAACTTGCCGTTTATCTAAAATAATTACCCCATCAACATTAAACATATCGCAAGTTCGAAGAATGGCACCAAAATTATGCGGGTCAGAAATTTGGTCAAGAACCAATAAAAATGGATGCTTCTTTTGCAAAGCTTCTTGGGTTAGTGTTTCAAGCGAATAATTTTGCGGTTTTAAAATTTCTAACACTAAATTTTGATGTTTATTTGTTTTTACTAATGTGGTCATTTTATCAGAAGAACAAAAAGCAACCTTTAAATGGCGATCTTGGGTTAATTTTAAATAATAATCATTATTTTTACTTTGATCTAATAAATATAATTTATTAACTTTCATTGTTGGGTTTAATAAGGATTCAACAACGGGATTAATTCCATAAATGTATATATATTCTTGCATATTATCTTCCTTTTCCTATTTTATTATGCATAACCAATATTAATAAATTATTTTACAAATATTATAGTTCAATTTGATACTTTTTAATAGTTTCTTTTAATTTTTCGATTGCTCGCTGATAAATTGCCAAGTTTTTTGCTGCTTTACTTGGAAATTTAGGTTCCAAGACTGGGAATCCCAATATTTGCTTTCATTGGTTTTAAATCCTTCTGTTTTGGATTAGTAACATAATTAATTAATGAACCCAAAACGGTTTCTGAAGGTAATTTAATTAACGGCAATTCCATCATATATTGATAAACATTTAAAGCACACAATAACCCTGATGCCGCGGATTCTAAATAACCTTCAACACCAATAATTTGATCCGCAAAAAAGATGTTACTATTTTGTTTAAATTGCAAATATTGATTTAAAATCTTTGGTGCATTAATGTAATTATTTTTATGTAAAACACCATAACGAACAATATCAACATCCGCTAAACCAGGAATAAATTGTTTAATAATTCGTTTTTGTTCTGGTCAGGTTAAATTTGTTTGTCAACCAACCAAATTATATAAACTATCAATCACATTATCTTGGCGTAATTGGACAACAGCAAATGGTTGTTCACCATATTGATTTAAAAGATTATTACTACTCATTGGACCATTTAACAAAATTTTTCGTGATGTTTGCGCCATAACTTCAATTGGTTGACAACCTCTAAAATATTTTTCAAAAGCAGGGATAATAACTCGCTTTGCATTAACTAGTTCTGTCACTAATTGGTCAAATTCTTGCTCTGTTAATGGACAAATAATATAATCTTTCTGTTCGGAATGGCGTGCCCCATAATATGCTTTCGTAAAATCAATTCCCGATTTTGTGATAATTGGTGCTGAACCATCATAATAATATAACGCTTTGTTTCCAATTAACTTTTTTAATTCTGTCTCAAAATTTGGACTAATTAATGGTCCTGCTGCAATAATGGTAACTTGTTGTGGGTCAATTGTCACAAATTCATCGTAAATAATAGAAATATTAGGATGATTCAATAATGTTGTTGTAATTTTTGTAGAAAACAATTCACGATCAACACTAAGAGCGTCATCTCCTGGTACTTGTACTTCATAAGTTGTTTTTAAAATTAATGAATCCAATAATTTTAATTCTTCTTTTAAAATGCCAATCGCATTTTCTTTTGACACACTACGAAAAGAATTAGAACAAACTAATTCGGCAAAAGTTTCTAATTTTTGTACCGAATTCTTTTGCTTGCTCTTTCCTTCATATAAGTTAACTTTTAATCCTCGTTTTGCTAATTGATATGCAATTTCTGAACCAGCTAAACCAGCACCAAAAATATTAATTTCTTTTGTCTTCATAAGTTTAAAAAATATCTTTTTCTAATAAAACTTTACGAAGCTCATCAGCTTTAACAAAATCTTTGCTATCTTTAGATTTAATTCATTCCAATAAATATTCCCGAATTTCACCACTAATAACCGGTAATTTAAAATTAAAATTCATAATATTAAAAATAATATTATAAAAATCACTAGCTAATTGCAAATCTAACATTTTATTACGTAATTGTGTATTGATCATTTTTATCATCTGACTAATAATTGTCAAAACATTAGGGCTATTTAAATTATTAGCTAATTCAGCAAGAACCTTTTTAACATATTCACCGTGCTTTTCTAAATTATAACTTAAATCATATTCTGCTAAAAATAAATTAATTGCTTTCAAAACCTTTAAAATCTTGTCAATTTCATTTTGAACAACACCAATAATAGTATCAGTGACATTTAAAGGTTGCGTATAATTAGTTGCATATAACAAGTAGCGCAACGCATTAGCACCATATGATTTAATAAAATCACGAACTAAAATAGTATTATCTAATGATTTACTCATTTTTTCATCTGCAACATTTAAATGCCCATTATGCATTAAAATTTTACTAATTTCTTTTCCTTTATTTTTAGCAAAAAATTGAATTCGTTCATTTTCATGATGCGGAAAAACCAAATCAATCCCCCCAGCATGAATATCAATTGTTTGATGGTTAAAAAATTTATCAATTAAAACCGCACATTCTGTATGTCATCCTGGACGACCCCGATATTTTTGACCATTAATATCATAAAATGGAAACGAAAGCCCTGTCGAAGTATTTTTCCACAAAGCAAAATCATATTGACTATGTTTATTTGCATCATGTTCAATCCGTGCATTAACTTCTAATTCTGCTAACTTTTTATTAGCTAAACAACCATAAACTTCTTGATATTCTTTAATATTAAAATAAACATTACCATTAACTTCATATGCGGCCCCAATTTGAACTAATGCTTGAATAAAAATAACAATATCATTAATATGATCAGTAACCCGTACCCGCGCTGTTGGCGTTTTAACATTTAAATTAGTAACATCTTCTTCAAACGCTTGAATATAAAATTCAGCAATTTCTTGTTCCGTTTTATTTTCCATAACAGCTTTATTAATGATTTTATCATCAATATCCGTATAATTTTGCACATAGTTAACTTCAATCCCTTGAAATTGTAGAAAACTAACTAATAAATCAACACTAATAATAGCGCGCGCATTACCAATATGGATATAATTGTAAACTGTTGGTCCACATGCATAAATATTAACTTTTTTTGTTTGACCATAATCTGTAAAATCACGAGTCAAAGTATTATATAATCTCATACTTCACCCTCTTATCTATTTGATTCAAATTCCATTTTCTTCAAATGAAACAAAAGCATTTGAATATCAGCTGGATTAATCCCCGAAATCCGGTTTGCTTGGCCAATTGAAATAGGACGAATCTTTTTAAATTTTTCTCGTGCTTCAAGTGCCAAATTATCTACTAAATCATAATTTAAACTAGCAGGAATCAATTTATTTTCTAATTTAATTGTTTTTAAAGCAATTTCTTGTTCTTTTTTAATATATCCTTCAAAGCGAATGTTAATTAATAGATTTTGTTTTAAAAATGATTTTAAGTTTTGTAAAGGTAGTAACTCCTCTTCTAAATATTTTAACTCAATATTTGGTCGTTTTAACAAATTATATCCCGAGATTCGTTCCGTAATATTGGCAATTCCTAACGTTGCTAACTTTTGAATAATTGGTGATTTTACAGTAAAATAAGTATCTTTTAATAATTGGATTACCTCATTATAGTTTTTTACATTTGTTTGATATTCATTTCAACTTTGTTCATCAATTAAACCAAACTGATGAGCATATTTTTTTAACCGTTCTTCAGCATTATCGTTTCGTAATAATAAGCGATATTCTGCGCGAGAAGTTAGTAACCGATAAGGTTCTTCGGTTCCTTTTGTAATTAAATCATCAATTAAAACACCAATATAGGCTTGATCACGACGTAAAATAAATGGTTCTTGATTATTAATACTCAATACCGCATTAATTCCCGCCATTAAACCTTGGCAAGCAGCTTCCTCATAACCACTTGTTCCGTTAATTTGTCCAGCAGTATATAAATTCTTAATTCGTTTTGTTTCTAACGTGTGGGCCAATTGGGTTGGAACAATTGCATCATATTCAATTGCATATGCTCATTTTAAAACTTCAACATTTTCAAAACCAGGTAATGAACGGAGCATCTTATCTTGAACATCAATTGGCATTGATGTTGAAAATCCTTGCACATAAATTGTATTTAAACTCTTTGACTCTGGTTCTAAAAAGATTTGGTGACGAGGTTTATTAGCAAACCGAACAATCTTATCTTCAAAACTAGGACAATAACGTGGGCCAGTTCCTTTCACATTTTCAGAATACATTGCTGATAAAGGCAAATGATCTTGCACAATAGTGTGCGTGGTTGGGGTCGAATGAATTAATCAACATAATTTTTGTTCTTGTAACGGGGTAAATTTTTTGGTAGCATAAGAAAAAGCTAACTTCATATCAGTTCCTGGTTCTGGTTGTGCTTTCGTATAATCAATTGAAGTATTAAGAACACGAGCGGGTGTTCCTGTTTTTAGCCGAAATAATTCAAACCCTAAGTGTTTTAATTGTGTTGATAACCCCGCTGTTGTAATATCTCCATCAGGTCCTTGTGCCTTTTTTTCTTTTCCTTGTAAAACTAATGATTGCATATATGTTCCTGTTGTTAAAATAACTTTTTTCGCAAAAAATTGGGTTTGATCTTTTAAAACAACACCATAACAAACATTATTATCATCAACCAACAAACTTTGCACTGCTCCTTCATATAATTCCAAATTAACTTGGTTTTCAATAACAGTTTGCATATATTTTGCATATTTAATTTTATCTGATTGTGCTCGTAATGCTCATACTGCTGGACCACGAGAAGAATTTAATAATTTCATTTGTAAAGCAGTCGCATCAGCAACTTTGGCCATTTCACCACCAATAGCATCAATTTCACGAACAACAATGCCTTTTGCTGGGCCACCAATTGAGGGATTACATGGCATTAAGGCAATTTTATCTTTATGTAAAGTAATTAACAATGTTTTTTTCTGCATTCTAGCAGCAACTAAACTTGCTTCAACACCAGCATGTCCAGCCCCAATAACAATTACATCGTATTCTTTCATTAAAATCCCTCCTTTAAATTATTTTACTGATTTAATTCTGCTTCAATTCGTTTTAATTCTTGTTCAACATTTAAACGTTCAAATAAATTTGCTTTTTTCTCTATCCTTTTATTATATATCATTTCTTGACTTAAAATTGTTGAAAATGTTAAATTTTGTAAATCAATGTTAAAGTAATCCGCAATTTTTTGCGCGTGATCAATTAATACTGGTTGTAATAAAAAGGCACTAACAATAATAACATAAGCTAGCGTTGCTAATGTTGTATGTAATTGGGTTGTTTCTTGATTCTTTTCTAATTCTCATGGTTTACTTTCTTCAATATATTTATTTGCTTTATTACATAATTCTAAAACAATACTTAATGCTTTTGCAATTTGATAATTATTCATTACTATTTGATAATTTTTAATTGCTAACAAACAACTATCAATTAAATCATTTTTTAATGTTCCTTGCGATAAAAGTTCCCCATTAAAATATTTGCTAATCATATTACTGACACGTGATACTAAGTTTCCAATATTATTGACTAGATGAGTATTATATGATTCTAAAAACATTTCATAAGAAAATTTCCCATCATGATCAGTTGGAATTTCATATCCTAAATAAAATCTTAAAACATCACGACCATACTGATAAATTAAATATAATGGGTCAACAACATTACCAATTGATTTACTCATCTTTGTATCTTTGAATAAAATTCAACCATGGGATAAAAGTTTATTTGGCTGACGTAACCCCAAGCTTTCTAACATACTTGGTCAATAAATGGTATGGAACCGAGCAATTTCTTTTCCTAATAATTGCAAAATTTCAACATTTGTGTTATTTCAAAATTTATTAAATAATGTTTCATCTTCTGATAAATAACCTAATGCTGTTAAGTAATTAGATAACGCATCAATTCAAACATAAATAATATGTTTGTTATTTTCTAATGTTTTAATTCCTCACGAAAAAGTTGTTCTTGTTACTGACAAGTCAGTTAATCCTGGTAGAATAAAATTATTTAACATTTCATTTTTTCTAGCTTCTGGTTCAATAAAAGTTGGGTGAGAATTATAATAATTAATTAAAAACTGGCTATACTTTGAAACTTTAAAAAAATAAGTTTCTTCTTTAACTTTCTTTGGTTTGTTCCCGCACACCAAACATTGCTGCGTTATTTTATCTAATTGTGATTCTGTTAAAAACTCCTCACAACTAACACAATATAAGCCCTCATATTCACCTAAATAAATATCTCCTTTATGATATAATTTACTAAAAATCTTTTGAACCCCTTGTTCATGAGCCTGATCTGTTGTGCGAATAAATTTTGAATACTCAATGCCTAATTTATTTCATAATAACTTAAAATTATTAACAATCATTGTTGTAAATTCAAATGGTGTAACACCCGCTTCTTTTGCTTTCTTTTCAATTTTTTCACCATGTTCATCACTACCGGTTAAGAAAAAGGTTTCATAGCCATCTAACTTCTTATAACGGTTTAAAATATCCGCTAAGGTTGTTGTATAAGCATGGCCAATGTGTAATTGGGCACTTGGATAATAAATTGGGGTTGTAACATAAAATAATTTCTTGTTCTGACTCATAATATCCCTCTCATTTTTATAATTGCTAATATAAATTATATCGCATTTTCTGTTTATCAGATAAATAAAAAAATAGTTATCATTATAACTATTTTTCATTAACAATAATTTATCTTGTTACTTCACTTAGTTTGCGAGAAGAAATACTACGTAAGCCTTCTCCTAGCAATTCTGTCATTTGATAAGCAATATAAATAAAATCAATGTCATCAATACGATTATCGTAATTTTCCTTTAAAATCTTAGTTGCCTGTTTATATAATTTATTATTGTAAACTTTAACATCTAATTTCTCTTTGAAATAACTAAAAGATAATGTTTTAGCATTTAACAATAAGGAATCAATTCGCAGCGATAATGTTTTATAGGTGTCAGCTAACGCTAATTCCAATCGATATGTAAAATCATCTTCAGTAATAACACGACCACTATTTCGAATTCAAAGCACATTGTCATATAACAATTGAATCGGATTAGTGGAATCACGAATTTTTTCAATACTTAAGACTAATTTTAATTGGTCGCGAATATTATGAAAGTGTTTCTCTAAAATAGGATTCTTCATTTTAATAATCTCCTTCAATACTTCAGCCATTTAACAGCACTGTTATAAATACGCAAAAGGTATTATTATTCAGTTTTATTAATTATAAGATTAGTTTCTTATATATAATTATCATAACATAAGAAATATATTTTTCTAAAAAAATAAAAAACACTAAAAAATTTTTAGTGCTTCTTACTTTTAATTAAACTGTTGCAAAGTATAATAATGTTCGTACCATTTGTGATACATATGATATTTCGTTATCATATCATGCATATACTTTAACTAATTGTTTCCCATCAACTTCAATAATTTTTGTTAATGTGGCATCAAAGATTGATCCATGTGATTCGCCAATAATATCTGATGAAACAATTGGTTGCGTATTATAACCAAAAGTTTCTGATTCAGCTGCTTTCATTGCATTATTAATTTCATCAACTGTTGTTGTTTTTTTCAATTCAACTGCTAAGTCAACAATTGAACCGGTAATTGTTGGGACACGTAACGCCATTCCATCAAACTTACCTTTTAATTGTGGCAATACTAATGCTACGGCTGCGGCTGCTCCAGTTTTAGTTGGAACAATATTAGAACAGGCAGCGCGCGCTCTTCTTAAATCATCATGAGCTAAATCTAATAAACGTTGGTCGTTTGTAACAGCATGAACAGTTGTCATGTATCCTTTTTCAATTCCAAATTTTTCATCTAGAACTTTAGCCATTGGTGCTAAACAGTTTGTGGTACAACTTGCTCCCGAAATAACAGTATCATCTTTTGTGATATCCTTATGGTTAACATTGTAAACAATCGTTTTAACATCAGTTCCTTTTGCTGGCGCTGAAATTAAAACTTTTTTTGCTCCTGCTGTAATATGTTGTGAAGCTCCTGCTTTATCAGCAAATCTTCCTGTTGATTCAACAACAACATCCACTCCTAATTTCCCTCATGGCAAAGCGGTTGGATTTTTTTCTGCACAAACAACTACTTTCTTTCCATTAACAATAATAGCATTTTCTTCTGAAGAAATTTTTCCACGCATTCATCCCCCTTGGGCTGAATCAAGTTCTAATAATGTTGCTAATGTTTTTGCATCTGTTAAATCATTAATTGCGACAATTTCAACATTTTTTTCTTCAAATAATTTTCTAAATGCTAAACGGCCAATACGTCCAAATCCGTTAATTGCAATTTTTGTCATCTACTCTTTCTCCTCTACTAGTTTAATAACTTAGTCTGCAATAAAACATTGCATCCTTACTCTTATTTTACAACCTCGTTCCTTAATTTGCAAGAAATTTAGAAAATATCCAAATAAAGCAAGCACAAAAAACTAGAAATCTTCATTGTGAATTAAAAACTCATTTTCATCATCAACTGCTGCTTCAAATAATAATGGGTCACCATATAAATCTAATGCAATCGCTTCAAAAGCTAACAACGAATTTGCTTGCTTTAGCTTTTCAAATTCTTTCATATCCATTGCATAATATTCTGCCATTTCCGTTAATTCTTGTACTATTTCTGGCCGTGTTTTATGTTTTAATAAACTAAAAGAAGCTTCTAAACTACGATATGCTGGATCATCTTTTGCTAGCGTTTCATGCACAGCCAAATATTCGGCCAGAATTTTTTGTTTTTGTTCTTTTAAAAGATTGAATTTTTCTAATGATAAATAATGTTTATCAATAAATGCTTCTTTGTCTTGTTATCATTCATTTAAAAATAAAATTCGATGTAAATCACGTTCAAAACATTCAAACTTAAGCTTATCATCTGGGTCTGGTTTATCATAATCAAATCAATAATTTTTAATTAGATATTCTTTTTTATCTTTTGTTATTACTTTAATCCCAACTTGTGGTTCATATCAATATTTTTGAACATCTAAATATAAAATATCTTGCACCTTATTTTTTTGATCATATCCTTTAAAAAAATATTTATGTAGTTCATACTTTAGCATAATCATTATCACTTCTCCTACTACTTCCAATCAATTCTAATTCTGTTGCCAGTCCTCGAATCCGATCAACAATCCGCAACGCTTTTACCTTATTAATTTCCTTATCACCAATTTCATTTTTAACATTAGCATAAATTGTTGTTAATGCAGTTGTTGTAAAATTAGAAGAAAAAAAAGTTGGTAACTGGCGGCTGATCCGATCATTTAAAATTCGAAATAATAAATCATCACGAACTCATGGTGAAACAGTTTCTCCACCAATGTCATCTAAAAATAAAACATCGGCTCGTAATAAGTCCACAACTAACGAGGATTCGTTATTAAAAATATTAAATGACTCTTTTACGCGGTTAATTAAATTAATTACTGAAATAAAAGCAACCTTCCGATTATTATTTGCTAAAACATTAGCTAATCTAATTAATAAATAAGTTTTCCCAACCCCCGGTTCACCATAAATATATAATCCTTTTTGGCGTTGTCCTTTAACAAATTTAACCATTTCACCAATAATCTGATGCATATTATTGAAGTTTTCATCTTTTTTAATATCATTTAAACGAAGTTTTAATAACTCATCACTAAAGTCATAGTAAAGATAATTATTTTTAACTTTGTTTACTTCGTTCAATGTTATAGTATGGTTACACTCAACCCGTGTTAAAAATAACTTGTCAGCTTCTTTTTTAAAATAATATTTATAACCTTTAAATTGTTGTTGACACAATAATAAATTCGGACTAGATTCACAGTAATGATAATTATTTAAATATTCTTCAAAGAGCGAACTAAACTTTTCATAATCATTAACATCAAAAGCAATTGCTTGCAAATTAAGCATTAACTCTTCATTACTCTTAATTTGTTCTAACAAATTTAGTTTTGTCATTCCTGTGTCTCCTCTTTTGAAAATTATTTTATAAGTTTTTTAAATCATCTAATAATTGGTTAAGGTCAACCTTTTCTTCTTCTCGTTTTTGTCGTTTTTGTTCATAAAGTTTATTATATTCTAACGCTGCCATGTTATCTTTCGCCGTTGTTTCTTTAAATTTATAAGTAGTACTTTTAATTGTTTCTTTTGCAATTTTATTTTTTTGCGTCTTCGCATAAGCACTACGTAAATGTTGCATTGCCTTATCAACTGTGTCAATTTGTAATTGATTAAAAGTATTTGCAATTTTTTCACAATATTTTCTTTCAATTCGACGAGAATTTTTAAACCAAACATATTCAATTAAGCAATTAACAACCCCTGGCTTTAACGAATAATTAACAATTAAATCACGAATTAAATCAATTTCCATTGGCGTTGGTTTTGTGTTTTCGCGTAATAAAGTTAAATATTCAATTGGATCAATTGATGTCATTTCATTAATTTTTGCTTCTAACATATTTGTTGGCCTTACAACATTTTCTTCATTAACAGTTAAGTTTAACTGCTCTCCAGTTATTTGTTTTTTCAAAATTGTTTTTTGATGAAAATCAGATAATAAATGTTGAAATTTTTCATAATTAAAAATACGTTTTTGCTCAACTAGTTCAATACTCTTATAAATAAAAATAGCAAGATTATTTGTTAAAACATGGTAATAATTTGCTAGTTGAATGATTTTTTCACGATATGGGAGATATAATTTATGATTGGCGTTTTTAGCTACTAAGTACTTATCAATATAAACAAAATCTAAATTAACATTGGTCCTATTTAGTGGTGGTGCTGGTTCATTAGTAACATTAGAATAATCTGCTTCGCTAAATTTAGCTTTAATAATTGCAAAACATTTACCGCCAACAATATTTAATAAGTGCTCACTTAAGATTTTATTTTCAAAAAAAGCAATTGCAGAAATAGGTAATTGCGGTTTTAAAATATGATGCGCACCATTTTCGCGTTTTAACATTTTTAACAATCCAATTGTTTCTAATTTATTTTTTGCTGTCAAAAACTCTTCATATGTCATTTGTAATAATAATAAAAGATGGTCTAATTGATACTTAATATTTAATTCTAAAACAAAATTTTGTGCTGTAAAAGCAAGATATAACATATGTGCTTTATCGCCAATAATTGGACGATATAAACATAAAAGCAGCATACGTTCATCATCTGATAACTGGTTTTCTTGTTTTATTAAATATGTAACCACTTTCCCCAACATTTTTTCACATTCCTCTTCACTTAAATTTCACTAATAATATTACAACTAACAAATAATAAGTAAATATAAATTAACAAAATCATAATATCTGTTTAGTTATCCACAAATATTTTTAATAAAAAGTCTTATTTTTATTAGATTTTTAAAAGTTTTGCACATATAAACAATTTTTAATTATTAGAAGAATTACGTTTTCTAAATTTAAATGGCATTAATGCTAACGCCTTGTTTTGCGCACACCACAAAGTAATGCTGTGCCGTGATGTAATTAATTTATATAAAATAGTAAAATTAGAAATTGTCATTGGTAAATAAATTGCCATTTGAATTGGAAACTTAACGGCTTTTGCAATAAATGTTGCTCCTAACACAACTGAATTTCAACCAATTGAATATAGTCATAAAACATTAAATCCAAATGAAATTAACATAAAGGAAATAATATATAACATAATTGTTTTTATAATTCAGAATTTTTCATTTTTAGAAAGAAAAACAATGCTGCCCATAAAACCATAAAGGACAAGATTAAAGGCAAAACCACCATGGTAAGTTCCTTGAATATTAACTAAGGCTCCTAAAGTATCAGTGGCAATTCCACTTAAAACACCAAAGAAAGGCCCAAATAACATTCCAACAACAAAAATTAAAAAGTTACCTAATGCTAACTTAATTCCTCCTGTAATTGGAATTGTGTAACCAATTAAATTTGTTAAAATAACTGATAATGCAATCAATAGACTTGTGATTGTTATTGTTAAAATATTAATTTTTTTTAAATTTTTATAATCTAATCAAGCGCCAATTCCAAGTAACAGGGCAATCCCTAATCAAGCGCCAATATTTGTTAATAAATACAACATACTTTACATCCTTTCTAAATAAAACTGATATACTAACGGAATAAAATATAACGATCCACAAATTAAAATATTTTTTGTTTTATTTTGTAATAATAATTTCTTTCAATTTTTAACTTTATTATGAAAATTAATGTCCGTAATATCTCACGACATTGGGTTTTTAAAAGCAGTAATATATAAATTTGTCCCAAAATGTTCTTTTAACAACGTTAAGTTTTGCAAATAATCTTTCTTTTGCGATGATGCATATAACACTAGCACCTCATTATGATTTAAATTATTTAACGTTTCAAATGTATGAATGCAAGCACGAATTCCTTCTGGATTATGCGCACCATCAATAATAAAGTACGGATTTTTACTCAACTGGGTAAAACGGCCCAAGACCGGATTTACTTTAAAAAGTGCATAGTTAATTTTAAACTTAAAAACTGTCAAAAACTTAATTACTAATCCAACATTAAATTCCTGATAATAATTAATTGCTTGCGGATAAACTTCGCTTGTAATAATTCTATCCGAATTAAGATATTTTGCAATAACAGAAAAATATTTTTGACAACTTGCACTAATAAAAAGTTGGCAATCATTTTTAACAATTCCCACTTTATTTTGAATAATACTTTCTAATTCTGTTCCTAAAACTTCGGTGTGGTCATAATCAAATGAAGTCAATAACACCGCTAGTTGATTATTAAAAACATTAGTTGCATCTAATCGTCCACCAATGCCAGCTTCAATAACAGCAATTTCAACTTGTTGTTCTAAAAAATATTTAATACAAATTAAAACTCAAATTTCAAAAAAATTTAACTGATAAGTTTCAATTTCGTTTTTAATACTTTTAATAATTCGTTTTAAATCATTATCACTAATAACTTGGTTATTAATTTTAATTCGTTCATTGTGCTTTAAAAATGCTGGTGAAGTAAAAAGACCAACTTTTTTATAATTCAACATTAGTTGGCGTTGCAAATAATTAGAAACAGAACCTTTGCCATTAGTTCCAACAACATTAATAACTTGAATTTTATCTTGTCCATTATGATATTTTTCTACTAATAGTTTTGTTAAATTATACTCTTTCTTAAACAAAGCAGCTTTAAAAAGTTGTTTCTTAACATCCATCAATTATTTTCCCTTATCCAATAATGGTTGTAAATATTGAGCGGTATAACTAATATCATTTTTTGCCACAATTTGTTCTGGTGTTCCTGTTGCAATAACAGTTCCGCCACCAACACCACCTTCTGGCCCTAAGTCAATAATATAATCTGCTACTTTAATTACATCCAAGTTATGTTCAATCGTAACAACCGTATCACCATTATCGACAATTTTATTTAAAACTAACAATAACCTTTTAACATCATCAACATGTAACCCCGTTGTTGGTTCATCTAATAAAAATAATGTTTTTCCTGTTGTTCGTTTTAATAAAAATGTTGATAATTTAACTCGTTGTGCTTCACCACCTGACAACTCAGTTGCTGATTGTCCTAACTTAATATAACCCAAACCAACTTCTTGCATTGTTGCTAACTTTTGGTTAATCTTTGGTTGCTTTGCAAAAAATTCACAAGCTTGATCAACTGTCATTTCTAAAACATCATAAATATTTTTATCTTTGAACTTAACTAATAATGTTTCATCATTATATCTTTTTCCTTCACAAACTTCACAAGGAACATAAACCGTTGGTAAAAAATGCATTGAAATTTTAATAATTCCATCACCTTGACAATTCTCACAACGCCCACCAGGCACATTAAAAGAGAAACGCCCCTTTAAATAACCACGGGCCTTTGCCTGATTTGTATTTGCAAATAAATCACGAATGTCATCAAAGACAGAAGTATACGTCGCTGGATTACTCCGTGGCGTTTTTCCAATTGGATCTTGTGAAATATTAATAACCTTATCAATGTTATCAATCCCAACAATTTTATCATGAGCACCAGGGCGATCAGTTGCCAATCCAAGATTTTTTTTAATTCCTTTTCATAAAATTTCATTCATTAATGTTGACTTCCCGCTACCAGAAACTCCGGTTAAACAAACAAATTTATTTAAAGGAATTGTTACATTAATATTTTTTAAATTATTTTCACGCGCTCCTTTAATCTCTAATGTTAGACCATTACCACCACGACGTTTAGTTGGTACTGTAATTTCTAATTCACCCGTCAAATATTTTCCAGTAATTGAATTTGGGTTTTGTTTAATGTCCTCAATACTTCCAGCAGCAACAACTTCACCACCATTAATTCCTGCCCGTGGACCAATGTCAACAACATAATCACTGGCACGAATTGTATCTTCATCATGTTCAACAACAATTAAAGTATTTCCCAAGTCACGTAAACTTTTTAAGGTTTCAATTAATTTATCATTATCACGTTGATGTAATCCAATTGATGGTTCATCTAACACATATAGTACTCCAGTTAGTTGACTTCCAATTTGTGTTGCTAATCTAATTCGTTGTGCTTCTCCCCCTGATAAAGTTGAGGCATTCCGTGACAATGTTAAATAACTCAAACCAACACGGTTTAAAAAATCAAGACGATTAACTAATTCATTAATAACTAATCGTGCAATCTCTTGTTGTGATTCGGTTAAAACTAAATTTAAAATTTCTTTTAATTCATCTTCAACTGATAAATCGGTAAAATCAGAAATGCTAATATTATTAATTTTTACCGACAATGGAATTTCATTTAATCGTTTCCCCTGGCAAGTTCCACATTTTTTATCTGTCATAAATTGTTTGTAATATTCCCGAGCAGTTTCACTAGCAGTTTCCGTATAGCGCCGTTCAATTAATTGCCCAACTCCTTCAATATAATCATAACCACGCATAATATTACCGCTTGCTGTTTTAAAATTATACTCAATTGGTTCATCACTACCACGAATTAAATATCCTAACTGTTCTTTTGCCAAATCACTAACTGGTTGTTCTAAAACAATGTGATAGTGCTCTGCTAAAACTTTAAATTTTTGTCATTCAATATTTGTTGTGTTAACAATATTTTTTAAATAAACAATTGCTCCTTGCAAAATTGATAGTGAACGATTTGGAATTAATAAATCTTCATCAACTTCTAATTTCACTCCTAACCCTTTACATTCATTACAAGCTCCAGCTGGTGAATTAAAAGAAAATAATCGTGGTTCTAATTCTGGAATCACAAAACCACAAATATTACATGAATAATTTGTTGAAAATAACGTTTCTTTTTGTTGATCAACAAAATCAATTTTCACTAAAGCATTTCCATATTTTAAAGCAACTTCAATTGCATCATGAATCCGACTCAATAAATCTTCCGAATTTTTATACACTAATCGGTCAATAATAATATCAATGTTTTGTCGTTTATTTTTGTCTAACTCAATTTCTTCATCTAATGTTTTAATTTCACCATTAACTTTTACCCGAATAAAACTTTCTTGTTTTAATCGTGCAAATAAATCTTTAAAACTCCCTTTTTTGTCACGCACAACTGGTGATAAAATCATAAACTTTTCACCTTCGTTTAAAAGTTGTTTTAAATTATTAATAATTTCCTTGATTGTTACTGACTTAATAACACCATGGCCATTAATACAATAAGGGGTTCCAACCCGAGCGTATAACAATCGCAAATAATCATAAATCTCCGTTACCGTTCCAACTGTACTTCGGGGATTATGACTAGTTGTCTTTTGATCAATTGAAATTGCTGGTGATAATCCATCAATTGCATCAACATCTGGTTTTTCATTTCCACCTAAAAATTGACGAGCATAACTCGACAAACTTTCAATATAACGTCGACGACCTTCCGCATAAATAGTATTAAAAGCTAATGATGATTTTCCACTCCCAGATAAGCCAGTAAAAACAACTAATTTATCTTTTGGAATTTGAACATCAATATTTTTTAAATTATTTTCACGTGCTCCTTTAACAACAATCCAATCTTTTCCCATTTTTTCACCTTCTTAATTATTATTTTGTAAAAGTAACATAGTAAAATGATATTATTTTTTAAAAATAATGCAAATATAGTTTAAAAAAAATCTAACATTTGCTGTCCGATTAATAAAATTAGTTAAGTTCTGTAGCAAATTGACTTACTTTATTTTCAATAAAATAGGCATATTCTTTAACTAATTCTTTTTGTCCTTCTAAGAAGAATAAAATTTTCATAATTTTTTCTTTTAGTTCTGAAACTTCTTCATCACTACTATAATTTTCAATAAAATAAATCTCAACTAATTGCTCTGCAATTTCTTCATCAGCAACTGATTGTTCATAATAGTTATTGTAATTAGCTTCATTTAAAATTTCACCAACAAAATCGCGAAAAAGTTTATCATCATTAATTTTTGTTTTAATTTCTAATAATAATTCTTTTAATTCTGGTTTCATATTTTCCTCCCTTATTTTAACTACTTATATTGTACTATATAAATTAATTATTTTCTTGTTTAAATAATTTGTTATATTGTTGCAAATAATTTTCTCGTTTAGTTATCGTTTCATCCAAATCTTCATTAACCATTGTCTGCTTTGCTAAAAATTGACTTTTTTCATTTTCAAATGGTTTTAATACTCGCATCACAATTTTTTGTAATCGTAATGCTAACTCTTGACTATCCAATAATTGAATTTGTTAGAATCTTTTCGTAGTTAAAACAAGCTAAAGAAGCACTTGCGGACCCGACTAATTTTGCCCCATTTTTCAAAAGCATTCGTTGCAACCGGTTATATTCATCATCAAAATAATTTCGGTTAACATAAAATTCAACCTCATTTTCAAATTCTTGCCGATTCTTTCCAATTTTACGGCGAAAAATATTCCGGTTATTACCTGTTGTATATACTTTTGCCATTAAATTTGATAAATCAGTTGTTAAATCAATATTTTGTTCAAGTTTTGCTTTTAAAATATAAAACACTCGTAACACATAGCCAATAAAAACCTGATTATTTTGATCACTAAAATCATAGTATTTTAAAATATCTAAGCAAATCATAATGTCATTTTGTAATGATTGTACTTGATATCGTTGATATAGTTGTGTTAACTCATCAACTAAAACTTGAATGTTGTTATCCATCCTACCCCCGTTTTAATATTACTATTATGATTTTACCACATCTGTTTTTATTACAAATGATAAATCAACATTTTGCTTTTGTAAAAAACTAATTCTATCAACCCGTGACAACTGCTTAAAAGCAGCTTCGCTTTGCATTGCGGCAGAACGAGTTTGATATTCTTCACTATAAATTATTTTAACTGGTCTTCGTTTTGATTGCGCCGTATATTTAGCCCCCGTTCCAAAATTATGTTCTTGCTCACGGCGAACTAAATCAACAGTATATCCAGCATACAATGTTTTATCAGCACAAACTAACACATAAAAATAATGTTTTTTCATAATTAGTTCCTATATCATTTTCTCAAAATCAAGCACTTTATCTGCTCAATTAACATTAAAATTAATATCATGGGTTGTAATTAAAACAGTTCCTTCAAATGCTTGAATCGCTTCTAATAATGCTTCTTTTGCCAAAACATCAATATGATTTGTCGGTTCATCTAAAATTAATAAACTACATGGTTCTAATGATAACGCTGATAAACGAACTTTTGTTTGTTCTCCCCCCGATAACTTTATCATTTGATTTTGCATTAACGTACTTTTAACTCCAAAGTTTGCTAAAATACTACGAATGCGCCCATCTTCAAGCTCAGGGTATAAATTTTTTAAATATTCAATTGGCGTCATATCCATAATTGCTTCAATTTGATGAAAATAAGCAATAACAACGCCATTCCCAAGTTTCAAAGTTCCCCCTAAACTCGGAATATTTCCAGCTAGCGTATTCAAAAAAGTTGTTTTTCCAATTCCATTATATCCACGAACAATACACTTTTCACCATCACGAATATCAAATGTTAGTGGTTGAATTAACGGAAACTGATAACCAATTTCTAATTTTTCAGCACTAACAATGATTGTGCTTGCTGGGCGTTTATATTTAAAACTAAACTTTGGTTTAGTCAACTCATAACGCTTTTCAATAATTTCCATTTTATCAATTTGTTTTTGTCGTGATTGGGCACTTTTTGCTGTTGAAGCACGAGCCTTATTTTTTGCAACATAAGTTTCTAATTTTTTAATTAACCGTTCTTGTCCTTTTTGGGCTTTATCATATTGTTCGTTTTTTAATTCACTTAATGCTAAATACTGTTGATAATTTCCAACATAACGATTAACTGTTAAATTTTCAATTGCATAAATAACCTTTCCGACTTTATTAATAAAATCAATATCATGCGAAACCACTAAAAAAGCTTTGTCATAACTTTGCAAAAACTTTGCCAATCATTCAACTTGTTCTAAGTCTAAAAAGTTAGTTGGTTCATCTAACAATAAAAAATCATTTTCTGATAATAATAATTTTGCTAAGATAACTTTCCCCCGTTGTCCCCCCGATAATTCTGATAACTTTGCATCTAACCTTGTGGGGTCAATTCCTAATCCATCAACTAAACTACGAATTTCTTTATCAATTGTTTCAAACCCATTTTGGTCTAAATGTTCTTGTAATTTTAAAGCTTTTACTAATTTATCTTCATCATAATTAGCACTCATTTTTTCATAAATATCATAAATTCTTTGTTCAATATCAAATAAATGTTGATATGTTAATTTTAAAAACTGATCAACGGTCAAACTACCATCTAACTCTTGGTGCTGATCTAAATAAGCAATTTTAACTTTTGGTTGTAAGTCAATCATTCCTTCATCAGGTGTAATTTTTCCATAAATAATACTTAATAAAGTAGTCTTCCCCGTTCCATTAGTTCCAATTAATGCTAGATGTTCACCCTTATTAATTCGAACTGTTGCGTTTTTATATAAAATCTTTCCACCGTTAGCATGACTTAAATTTTCAATATTAATTAAACTCATTTTAACCTCAATTCCTTATTACAATATATAATTATACCTTATTTTAAAATAGAAATAAAATAAAAGTTTTATATAAAATAACTTCTTAACATTACTATCGAAATTTTTACATTTATTAAAAAACTTAATTTTAACTAATAAAATTTAGAATTAGTTTTTAAAAATATATTCGGTCTTATTTAATAATTAGTTTTATCAAGGTGTTAAGTTCATCATCCCTTTACATTTTTTTTAAAAGATTATAAAATGAAAACATAATAATATGTAAAAAAGTGAAATTAATAATGCAACCTCTTGTTCATAATCTTAATAATGCTTGTCTAATGAAAGCATTATTAATTAATGCCTTACATACAAAATGCTTGTCTTTACTTAAAAAGGAGTATAAACCGCCAGCAGTCTAAACTTTAAAATAATTATAAAAATTAGAGAACTTAAAATACTAAGGAGGAAAATAACATGAAAAGGTTATTGAGTATTTTGGGGGCCGCCGGATTAACAATTACTAGCACAAACACAATTCTTGCATGCAAGATTTATTCAGACACTAGTATAGTATCAATACAAACCAATTGTTAAAAGAGAACTATCAATTTTTAAATAGTAGAGAAATTGCTGATCGAGAAAATCGTGTTCTTACACACTCAGAATTTAAACCAACAGGATATTATTTACAAGCAAACAATACTTATACAGTAACATTAAACCGTGATTTAACAGACAATGAATTAGGACAGATTAAATTATCAATTGGGCAGTGAGGACAATACAAAAAAATAAATGAAAACAAAAATAGTGTTTTTAGTCATTTTGTAATTCCAACAAAAGCTAATTTTATTACTTTTTATTTAGAAACTGATGGCGTTCTTTATCTTGCCGATAATAATCTAACGGATTTACAAGTAACTAGCGTGACATTAGAAAATTCTAATGATGTTATTAAAATGCCAACTTTTAAAATAAATAAATCTAATCAATATGATTTTATTAATGATGTTTTAAACACAAATTCTCCTTTTGTTGAATTTGTTTCTAATCATTTTATTGCTACAATGCAAACAGAAATGATTATTAAGAAAGTTTTTCCCCGCCTAGAACAACATTTTAATGCTATTTTAGCGGGGTGAGATAAAACGTGAAAATATACTAATGAAATTCTTGGTTTAAATGAAGCAAATGAGGGAATCAATAAAAAATATCCACAATATGTTCATATTGCCAACGAAGATGATAGTAGTGGTTATGCTAATGCTAGTGATAATCGAATAATGTTTCAAAATAGTACTTCAGCTGGACAAGATTTATTTTTAGATCAAATTTCTGGTCAATGAGCACTATGACATGAAACTGGTCATACTTATTAAAATTCCCAATATAAAAGAAACGATTTAGGAGAAGTTATTAATAATATTAGTGCCCTATATGTCCAAGAACATTTTAATGTTCCATTGCGAATTTTCAATTACATTAGACTTCTTGCGATACCCTTTTTTATTAAAATATTATTATAAAATATAATTTATGAGGACATAAAAATATGAACAATAATAAATTTAATACTCTTAATGATAGAGAATGGTTAAGATTAACAGGAATAAAAAAATCCACTTTTAATAAAATGTTAGATATTTTAAAAGTTGCTGAAATAGAAAAATTTAAAAAAGGTGGTAAAACTAATAAATTATCATTAGAAAATAGATTATTGATGACTTTATTATATTGACGAGAATATCAGACTTATTTTCATCTTGGTAAAAGTTTTGATATTAGTGAGGCTAATTGTTATCGTAATATTAAGTGAATTGAAGATATTTTAATTAAAAACTCTGATTTTCAACAACTTGCTGGTAAAAAAGCACTAATAAATGATTATTTTAATGATAAAACTATTATTATTGATGCTACCCAAACTCCAATCCAACGCCCAAAAAAGACAAAAACAATCTTATTCTGGTAAAAAGAAAAAACACACGATCAAAACACAAGTAATTATCGAACAAGAAACCAAAAAAATTATTGCAACAAGTTTTTCGCTCGGAAAAAAACATGATTATGCTTTATTTAAAGAATCAAAAATCCCAATTTTAAAAAATACCAAATTAATAGTTGATAGTGGTTATCAAGGAATACAAAAAAATCACAATAATGTTCTAATACCTACAAAGAAAACAAAGAAAAACCCTTTAAACAAAGAACAAAAGCAATATAATAGACTAGTTTCAAAAATGAGAATTATTATTGAAAATATTTTTGCTATTCTTAAAAAATTTAAAATTATTACAGAAAAATATCGTAATCGAAGAAAAAGATTTGGTTTAAGATTTAATTTAATTGCCTCAATTTATAATTTACAATTATTATATTTAACATAAAATATTTATTTAAAATTAAATAATTTAAATAATAAATTAATTTTTCGTTGTGGAAAAATATTAAATTTTTAAATAAAAAACATAATTAATTAAAATTATATTTTTCTATTAGTATCTTTTTTACAAATATTTGCAATTTTTTAACAAGTAATGCAAGAAGTCTATTAAAGAAATTAAATTATTTTTCCAAACTCCAATTGAAAAACGAGATTTTAATAAAATAAAACAAGAACCTTTGTTAGTTAAACTAGCAATGTTTTGACAATTACAAATGGCATTTGGCAAAAACTTTTATCCACAATTAAATCAAACTTATCGCGCAATGCTTAATACAGAAAAAAACGAACTTAATAGTGATCAAGTTAAAATTCAAAATTTTATTATTCATGCATCAAAAATATCAGGTTATAATTTAGCACCATTCTTTCAAGAATGAGGTTTACAACCAGCTAAAGAAACTAAAAATATTATTAGTAAATATCAACGTTTAACAAAACCAATTTGAAATAACATCATCGAAGAATCAACAAAAGAGCACCCAATTGTTCAAAAAATTGTGCCAATAAAAAAATAGCATCAACCAAAGAAATTGCTGCAAAAAATGTAACAATAAATTTTGGTGATGAATTTAAAACAATAGACTTCTTGCGATACCCTTTTTTATTAAAATATTATTATAAAATATAATTTATGAGGACATAAAAATATGAACAATAATAAATTTAATACTCTTAATGATAGAGAATGGTTAAGATTAACAGGAATAAAAAAATTCACTTTTAATAAAATGTTAGATATTTTAAAAGTTGCTGAAATAGAAAAATTTAAAAAAGGTGGTAAAACTAATAAATTATCATTAGAAAATAGATTATTGATGACTTTATTATATTGACGAGAATATCAGACTTATTTTCATCTTGGTAAAAGTTTTGATATTAGTGAGGCTAATTGTTATCGTAATATTAAGTGAATTGAAGATATTTTAATTAAAAACTCTGATTTTCAACAACTTGCTGGTAAAAAAGCACTAATAAATGATTATTTTAATGATAAAACTATTATTATTGATGCTACCCAAACTCCAATCCAACGCCCAAAAAAAGACAAAAACAATCTTATTCTGGTAAAAAGAAAAAACACACGATCAAAAACACAAGTAATTATCGAACAAGAAACCAAAAAAATTATTGCAACAAGTTTTTCGCTCGGAAAAAAACATGATTATGCTTTATTTAAAGAATCAAAAATCCCAATTTTAAAAAATACCAAATTAATAGTTGATAGTGGTTATCAAGGAATACAAAAAAATCACAATAATGTTCTAATACCTACAAAGAAAACAAAGAAAAACCCTTTAAACAAAGAACAAAAGCAATATAATAGACTAGTTTCAAAAATGAGAATTATTATTGAAAATATTTTTGCTATTCTTAAAAAATTTAAAATTATTACAGAAAAATATCGTAATCGAAGAAAAAGATTTGGTTTAAGATTTAATTTAATTGCCTCAATTTATAATTTACAATTATTATATTTAACATAAAATATTTATTTAAAATTAAATAATTTAAATAATAAATTAATTTTTCGTTGTGGAAAAATATTAAATTTTTAAATAAAAAACATAATTAATTAAAATTATATTTTTCTATTAGTATCTTTTTTACAAATATTTGCAATTTTTTAACAAGTAATGCAAGAAGTCTAATGAGTGCAATTAAAAAAATTTTTACAGTGCCTAATTTAAGTGACGATGAAAAAATAACAGTAGTTGCTGATTATAATTCAGCAGTAAACACATTTTTAAAAGACAAAAATACTTTGCTAGTTCCTGTTGAATTGAAAATTGCTCAAAAAAATAAAATTCCAAATATTCAAAGATATTTGTTTAAGTTAAACAAATTAAATAATACAATAGTATTCCAAGGAATCAGTGATGGATATAAGGGAATAATTGGTTTACATTCACAAGATAAAGTAATTAAATTTGATGGTAATTCTGAAGAAATTCATTATTATTTTAAACACGAAATGTACTATACTATTAAAATTAAAAATAATCTTGGTGAGTTAATAAAAGATATTGTTATTACTGGTGATCAAAATTTCGCTGAAATTATTAAAAAACATGATTTAACTAATGGCATTAAATATGATGAAAATTATCAAATTGAAATTATTCCTGCCGAAGGAAATCGTGTTCAAATTTTTAACAATGATAAATATCAGCCATTAAATGGCCCCAAAACATATATCATTAAAAATAATAATTTAGTTGAAATAAAATAAAAAAATTAATTTAAAATAGGAAAGATTAATAATAATCTTTCCTATTTTTTAATTAAAACAAATATTAATCATACCAGAGTTTTTATAATATAAAATTATCTTTTATAAAATAGTATTAACCTTATTATTATTCCAACGCATTGTGATTATTAGAATAAATATCAAATTGAGTTGATACTAGATAATTTACTTTCTTTGTTATTTTTTTTGCTTTACCATCACTAATTTCAAATAAGCGTGATCCAGCCTTAAGAGCTAGAGTTATAAACCTTTTACTATAATTAGCAGAATGTTCATCTGGTTTTACTGAAACATTAACATCATTAAGAGTAAGAACAGTTCCATTTAACAAATTAATAGTTTTTTAACATAATTTACCATCTTTTACCAAATTGCCTTCCTAAAAAACAAGATTTTTACTATTATACAAAAAAACAATAGAATAAGTTTGAGAAATTATTTAATTTCTCAAACTTATTCCTATTTTTAAAAGCTTATAATTTTAATAAATTTAATTATAGCTAAAAATAGTTAGAATCTAATTAATCATTTTTCAAAATAAAAGTTATATTTTTAAAATATAACTTTTTTTATTTTAACGCATCGGATTCAAAAACAAGAACTGGCAAAAATTATTCAGTCCCTTTTTATTCCTCCTTATTTTACTAATCCTAAGAAAGTTTGTGGTTCTAAACTAGCTCCCCCAACTAAAGCACCATCAATATCAGGTTGTGCTAATAATTCCTTAATATTATCTGGTTTAACACTACCACCATATTGAATTCGAATTACACTTGCTACTACCTCATCATAAAGCGCAGCAATTTTAGTACGAATTATCGCACAAACTTTTTGAGCAATTTCAGCAGTTGCTGTTTTTCCAGTTCCAATTGCTCAAATTGGTTCATAAGCAATAACAACTGTTTTTGCATCTTCCAAATCAATTCCCTGAAAAGCTTTTGCAATTTGATTTTCAACAATTTGTTGAGTTTCATTATTTTCATATTGTTGTAATGTTTCACCACAACAAATAATTGGAATCATTCCCTTTGCTAATAATTTTTTTGCTTTTAAATTAACAGTTTCATCGGTTTCATTAAACATTTGACGACGCTCAGAATGCCCAATAATAATATGTGTTATTTTTAAATCTTCTAACATATCAACTGAAATTTCACCAGTAAAGGCCCCAAAATCTTCATAATGACAGTTTTGCGCCGCAATAATTAAATTTTTGGCATGTTGTTTTGCAACAGCTAAATTAACATATGGTACTGCTACTCCTGCTTCTAATGTCAGATTAGCACAAACAGCATCAACTTGTTTTAAAAATTCAATTGTTTCACTCGTTGTCTTATGCATTTTTCAGTTTCCAATAATAATTGGTTTTCGCATTTTTTTCCCTCGTTTCTTTTCTATAATAACATTTTAATTATATACTTAAATTTTATAGATTTCCTAGTAAAATAATAACTTTCTTAATGTTATAATATATTACAAAGAGGTGAAAAGATGTTTTTTTCAGCATTTCAAATGAAATACAATACAAAATCAATTAAAAAATTACCAAAAATTAATAATTCTGAAAAATGATTAATTATAGATGTTCGCCCAAAAGAAGAATGACTTGAAAGTCATATTACTAATAGTATTAATATTCCTCATCATTTGTTCCGTTTAATTTATTCAAAAAAAGTTATTAAAGATAAAAAAATCCTTTTTATTTCAAGTGCAGGTCATTCACATCTTGACTTATATCGTTTGCTAAAAAAACATAATTTTAAAGTTTATATTTTGATGGGCGGCTGAAAAAAAGTTCACCACACTGATGAACTTGATAAAATCTTAACTTATAACCCTATTGATTAATTTTATTAATCATTGGAGTTTTTATTTGGTATGGAACTGGAGGCGCTGTTTTGCTTAATAATAATTCATTAATTCCTCACAAAATTAAACTTCCTCCAACAATAATTATTAAACTATATAAGGTATTGTGATTACTTTTAAAAGCAACAAAACTATAAATAATATAGCAAATTGAAACTACTAACAAGAAGATCGCAAAACCAGCATAGTAATACATTCCTTTTACTTTTGTTACTTCAACCCGCTTTGTATAACGATTTACTCATACTGCAACAATTAAACTAATATAACAAATAAAAGCAACAAAACTAACAGAATTTGAAGAGATATCTAACAAATAAAGCGGATCATCTTTGACTGCTAAACTAGTTTCCATAATAATTAAGTTAAAACTAACTGTAATTGTCATTTGAATTAAACCAATTTGTTGATAACTTAGTTCTCTTTTACCAATGTAGACAAGACGTTCATCTTGAACAGTTTGTCCCAATGCTGGTGAAACAAATGTTAAACCGTTAATACTCATTAATGCGGTAATAACAATAAATCAAGTTAAAATACGAGCAATTGGTCCACTAATAATGTTATTAAATAAACTAAAAACACTTCCATCATTTGTTCCTAAAAATAATGAAATAACTTGAATCAAGTAAAAAACCGTAATAAAAACCATTGCCACAAATAATGCTTTTGGGATAACATTTTTGTTAGAAACTTCTTTTTGTAATCCGGCGGCATAAATAAAGCCATCAAAAGAAAATAACACCGGCAAAAGACCCATAAAGAAATTCCCAAATTTTAATTCTTTAAAAGTATCAAACACGTTACCACTCATTGGAATAATAAATCCAAGAATTAAACTTACCACTAGTGGAATAAATTTAACAAAAGTCCCGATTGTTTGTACTCATTTTCCAACATTTCGTAAAAAAATATTTAATAAGTAAAACAAAATTAAAAGAATACTACCCACACTAATTGCAATTGCATTTTGTGTTCCCTTCGTAATACTCGTTACTTCTAACGCATCAAACATTGCATTAATACTAAAAATTGGAAAAATTCCTAGTAATATTGGAAAATAAAAAAATATATAAAAAATTGAAAACAAACTTCCAACCTTACGACCAATTAAGACATTGGCTCATGATGCTAATGTTCCATTACCACTCTTTGTGTTAATGGAAGCAATTTCAATAAAAACCATAATCATCGCAATTCCTAAAATTCCAACTAAAATTCATAGGGCAATTGCTAAATATGGATTTTGAGTAAAATATAAAACATGGCCCTCAGAAGTATCATTTTTTAAATAAATCCCAATTCCGATTGTAATTCCAACAGCCGTTGAAAAAACAGTTAAAAATTCAAAGAACTTAACATATTTTTTCGTTTTTCCCATAATTTTTTTCCTCCATTTTCAAATACATAACCTTCAATAAACATATCTTATAAAAAAAGATAAGTAAATTATAGCATATCTTATTTTTGGTTTTCATAATATTTTTTCTTAATTTCACGGAACAAATGATTAACTCCCGACTTTGAAATTTCTAAATTATGTTCACTTTCTAATAATAGTGAAAGGTCTTGTAATGATGCATCAGGATAAGCAACCCGTAATAATGCAATTTTTCGAGTATTATCATTTAGTTCATCAAATAAATTATGATCCAACAAATAATTAATCATAATGGCCTGTTCTTCTCCAGCTTTCATTGCCTTCTGTTGATTTGAAATCTCAACATTATTTAACCGATTAATACTGTTTACCATATCGCGCGAAATGCGGGTATTTTCAAATACTAAAACACTATTAATTGCATCAATTAATTTTAGAAAATCAGAAACTAAAATTGATTTCTTAAGATAACAAACATATTTATCATGTCGCATAATTATTTTAAAAGGAAAATGAAATTTATGTAATAATTTACGAAAAGTTTGTGCGGAAATTTCATCAATAAACTGTACCTCTAAGTGATAGTTACTTGTTTCAGGGGAATTAACACTACCACACGCAACAAAAATCCCCGCAATATAAGCACGTTGTTGACGTTCACTTCAATCAACTGGAATTGTAATAATCTTTTCGTTAGTGTCAGCGTCAAAAATATTTAAGTCTTTTAAAATTTCAGCTGCCCGTTCTTTAATCCGCAGAATAAACGTTTTATGTTTCTTTAATTTTGTTGTTTGCATAATAATAATGTCAATTTCAACGTGGTATAAGTTTTTAAGAAACATATAAATTGTTCGAATAATTGCGTTACTAATTGAACTAACTTCAAAATTAAAATAATGGTTACTAATATTTAATGTCATATTATATTTAACAAAACCACATAGAAAAGCTTTTTGACAAATTAGGTCAAATTCTTTTTTAACAATTTCCTCTTTAACTTCTAACGCAAAACTCATTTTTATCCCTCTTTTAATTCTCGTTTAATAGTACAGAAAAAACCACTAGCTTGGCATAGTGGTTTGGACAATTAACCTTTTTGTTTAAATTCGCGAACCTCTTGTTCAGAATCTTGTATTGGTTCAATTCCCCCATCCTCAACTTTTCGGATTACAACATTTGCTAATTTAATAACAACTTCATGGGCAATTGATAATTGCATATGTTCAAATAATTTTGCCGCTTCTTCAACATAAGCATGAAGCGGATTAGTTTGGGCATAACTACGTAAATAAATCCCACTTCGTAATTTACTTGCTTGATCAATGTGCTTTGTTCAATATTCATCAAACGAAGAAATAATCGCATTTCGTTCAATTTGGTTCATCACATCAACAGGAACATCTTCTGTTCGCGCCCGATAAAAGCCATTCATTTTTTCAGCAAGATATTTTGCAACTTCCTCTCGCGTCATTTTTTCCATTACTGTTTTATCTAACACATTATTTGCAACAACTTTATCATTAACACCTTTAATTAATTCATCATAATAAATAAATCACTCACCATGTGATTGATTTCCAAACATTTTTGTTAAATCATATGCTGCTGAATACTGCATCTTTTTAATAATTGGTTTTAAATCAGTAGCTGTTAAGATTTGATCACGACGAGCATACATTGCTTCACGGTGTTGTGCTAAAACATTATCATAATCTAAAATGTGTTTTCGTTGATCAAAATTCATTCCTTCAACTTTTTTTTGTGCATTTGAAATTGCTCTTGTTAACATTCGTGATTGGATAAAGTCTGATCCTAATCTTGCAAAAATGCGGCGTAGGCAATCACCACCAAAACGCATCATTAACTCATCATCCATTGCAACATAAAAACGCGAAAATCCGGGATCACCTTGTCGTCCTGAACGTCCTCGTAACTGATTATCAATCCGACGAGCTTCATTTCGTTCAACACCAAACACGGCCAAGCCACCAAGTTCTGTTACTCCTGCACCTAATTTAATGTCCGTTCCCCGACCAGCCATATTTGTTGCTAAGGTAATTACCCCCTTTTCTCCAGCTTCCGCAATAATATCCGCTTCTCGTTCATGGCTCTTGGCATTTAACATTTCAAATTTTAAATTAGCATTTCGTAAATAATGCGAAACAATTTCTGATGATTCAACCGAAGTTGTCCCAATTAGAATTGGTTGTCCTTTTTCATGTAAAGTCAGAATTTCTTTCATCATTGCTTGCATTTTTGCATCACGATTTGCAAACATATAGTCTGCTTCATCACGACGAATTAAGGGGCGATTAGTTGGAATCTGAATTACTCGCATATTATAAATTTTAACAAACTCTTCTTCTTCTGTTTTTGCCGTTCCGGTCATTCCACTTAATTTATTATATAAACGGAAAAAGTTTTGATAAGTGATTGTTGCCATTGTTACTGTTTCTTGTTCAATTTCAACATGTTCTTTTGCTTGTAATGATTGTTGTAAACCATCACTATATGCCCGTCCAGGCATTAACCGTCCAGTAAACTGGTCAATTAAAATAATTTCATTATTTTGAACAACATACTCAACTCCATTTTTAAAAACAAAGTTAGCTTTTAAAGCATTTAAAATTAAATGATATAATTCGGTATTTTTAATATCAAATAATGAATTAATTGAAAAAATCTTTTCTGCTTTTGAAATTCCCTCTGGCGTTAAATACACTTGTTTTGTTTCTAAATCAATTTCAAGATCATTTTTGCGTGCCAATGATTTTGCAAAATGATCAGTTGCTTGATATTGTGGAATTCGATTTTGGTGACCTCCCGAAATAATTAATGGTGTTCTTGATTCGTCAATTAAAATTGAATCAGCCTCATCAATAATAGCATAGTTTAATCCGTGTTGTACTTTATCACTAAAGTTTTTAACCATATTATCACGTAAATAATCAAACCCCAATTCAGCGTTAGTTGTATAAGTAATATCACAACTATAGGCTTTTCTCTTTTCATCTTTATTTCCACTACGAGTATTTAACCCTACTGTTAAACCTAAAAATGAAAACACTTGACCATTAATATCGGAATCCCGTTTTGATAAATATTCATTAACAGTAACAACATGGACTCCTTTCCCAGTTAAACCATTTAAATATGTTGGCATTAAGGCAGTTAAGGTTTTCCCTTCCCCGGTTTTCATTTCCGCAACATCACCTTTATGTAGAACAATTCCCCCAATTAATTGAACACGATAAGCATGCAAACCTAAAATACGACGCGCTGCTTCCCGTGCCACCGCAAAGGCCTCAACTAAAATGTCATCTAATGTTGCACCTTGTGCTAATTTCTCTTTAAATTCAGCTGTTTTTGCTTTTAATGCTTCATCAGACAATGCTTGCATTGCTCCATCTAAGGCTATAATCTTATCTGCTATTTTTCCATGTTTTTTTACAATATTGCGGTCGCTAACTGCCATGCAACTATCTCCTCTATTCTACACAATTATAAATAATCATTTTTATTCTATCATAAAAAATAATGTTCGCATAATTATTGCACAATGTTAATTAGCGATAATTCTTATCCTCTGGTTTTCATGAATAAGAATCTCATAAAATCTCACTTATTAAATAATACTTAACATCTAAAACACCAGGATAACTCTCTAATTCACTAATAAAATTAATCATTTCTTTTCCTGACTGAAACCAACATTGAATTGCAAAGTCTTGGTCGTGTCAATGACGTGATGAGTATGAAACATAAATTTTATTATGTAATCATTCTTGTAAAACTTTAATATCAACATCATGCTCAATTTTAAAAAAAATATCAACAAAATTAACATAACCAAAAGCATTTGGGTTAACAAGGTAGTAAGAAAAAAGTTGAGGTTTTATAAAAAATATAAATAAAGTAATTAAATACAAATTAAATTAATCGCTTATTAGAGCGATTTTTTTATTTGCATTATTCATCAGATAGTATCTTTAAAATTAAAAATTAACCTATTTTGCCCTACAAACTAGTTAATTTTTATAATTTCCTTTCTGTGATTTATTATATTTTTTCGGTTTAACAACTAATAATATCATTTTTAATAAAGGTACTATCTGATGAATAATGCAATCTAAAACTTAATATTTTGATGCTTAAAGATGGATAACTCATCTATGGCACGAAGCCTTAAAGAAAGTGTGAAAGCGATTGGATTTACTCTCCTATTTATTTCTTTAATTCTCGGCAAGATTAATCACTTGCGAAATGTCAGAGCGCGTGTTTTTTGGCTTGTTTTCATAAAAAGAGTGTTGTTAAACTGAAAAAAACAATATTGGACATTAAAAAAACAAGAGGGTTGGAGCTCCAAAAGGTTATTTTCTTTATATAAAGTTGTCTAGGGATGGATGAAGCGTAATTAATAACTGGGTAAACTGTTTTTTTTGTTTATTTCCGTGGGGGTAAAACTCTATTAAAATATCCTACCGCCCCCGCTCACCTTCAAAGTGAAGCGAGCGGCGAAGTAATTAAATACTAAAATAAATTATTTACTAAATATCAAAATATTAACCAATAAAGGAATATTATGTTTTTTTACAGAAAGGAAAATATTTTATGAAAAAATGAAATAAAAAAATTAAAAATAAATTACAAGAATTAATGATACGAGCTTATCCAGTAACGGTAAATGATATTAATGATGAAATTTGAGCAACAAATAAAAAGAATTAAGGAGTATAGATAAATGACAGAATATAAAAGTTTGTATATTAATAAAACTTGAAATGAAATAACAACATCTTTTGAATGAGCTAATTGTCAGCCTGTTAATTGTCGTATTTCACATCATAAAAATCATTATGATTTGCAATGTTTAGAATGAGCCAAAATGTACTTAAATTTATTTAAAGACAAGTGAGATGTTATTGCTTCTTATGTGCAATATTATAAAATTAACGATATTTTAGATTTAGCATCAGATGGATGAAAAATATTACAAATTGACAAAAAAATAAAACAAATAAATTAAAATATATTATTGCAATTGACCCTGCTGGAATTGGACAAACTGGTATTATTATTTATAATGTTTTGCAAAAGAAAATAATTAATAATATTACTTTTAATTCCAAAAATGAAGAAGAAGCAATAAATAATATGTATTTAATATTAAATGAGTTTAAAAATAAAATTTGTTCTTATTTAAATAAAGTTATTGTAATAATTGAAGATTATCAACTTCATAAAGGTTTAAAAATAAAAAACCCATTATCTACTCCTAAATTCATTGGTGGTTTAAAAGTTTTATGCAAATATCTATTTAATTTAAATTATGTTTTACAATCACCAGTTATTAAGAAAAATTATTTTTATAAAGGAAATATTAAAATGACAGAACACGAACACGATGCTTGGAAACATTTACAATATTTTATAACAAAAGGAGTTGATAAAAATGGCACAAGCAAAAAGTAATTTACCTAAAAAATCAATAACTAATAAACCTAAAATAAAAAATAAAAAAGTTAATAAATTAGAATTAACTGTTAGATTACATGAAAATCCGATTAAAACTAAAATTAAGGCACTGGTTGCTGGTGGTGTTGAAGTTGATGCTTGTTCGGCTAAATGTCAATGAGACGGATTAAATTACTCAACATTATCAATATATAACCCATCTATTTTAACTGAGTTTTTGAAATTAAAAAAAGATGATGAGATAAAAATTAAAGGCTCAGTATTTAATCAGTTAAATATAAAAACTAAACGCTATTTTTTATCTTTTAGAGTAGATAGTTTTGAAATTATACAAAAAGCAATTAGAAAAAGAACAAACAAAAATATTAAAAAATAAGGAGGAAAAAACATGGCATTAAAAAATGTAAAATATGTTCTTATTGATGAACATGATAAACCAATTAAAAATGAAGATGATAGTTTTGATATTAAAACGGTAGAAGTTATTTTAGAAAATTCTGAAGAAATTAATGAATTTAATACAGGTAATTTAGAGAATAGCAATCAACAAATCAACGAACTACAAACAAAAAATAATGAATTAATTTCACAATTAGAACAACAAACACTTCAATTAAAACAAATTGAAATTAATAACTTCAATAATTTTTTAACTGATAATGACGAATTTAAAAATGTCTTACTAAAATCTTATGATATTAATGATGATATTGAAGTTATTAAAGCACACTTACAAAGTGTTTATGATGAATTAATTAAGGTACAAACAGTTAATACTGGTGGCGTACCAAAAGTAGAAAACAAAGAAAACAATATTTTAGATACAGACAATGTATTTAATAAATAGAAAGAAGGAAGTAAATTATGGCACAAAACCCACAAAGAATTTTCGGAGATATTGCTAATCAAGCAACAAAAAGAGACCGAGAAACATTTGAACAATGATATTTACAAACTTATCAACAAAAATTTAGTTGAGAAGCTTTATTTGCATGAAAAGAAGCAAATAAGTTTGGTTTAACATATAAAAGAAAGAAAAATATTAAATACAATGAAGGTCTAGGAGCAAACGGTCAAGTATTTAATACTGATGATAACCTACTAAAATATTCAACAGTGGAATTTGAAGATGGAATTGTTGAATTAGATACAATTTTAACTTTTGCTCGTAAATTAGACCCCGTAGAAAGTGATTTTAATCCTAATCTTTGGGCTGCCGATATTGAGCAAGCAATGGATACTGAGGTTGCTTATAAACGCAATAAAATTTTAGAAATTATTAATAAAGGAACAGTTACAACTATTCAAGGACAAAAAGCAGATGATACAAATGCTTTACAAATCCACGATGAAATTATGGATAAAATATATGAAAACGGCTTTACCCCATCAGAAACAGTTGTATTAGGTTCGGCTGATTTTATTCGTGGAATTCGTAATAAATTACAGTTACAACTTGGAGCAAACGACCAAATAAATAGCATAATTGAAACGAGTGGAGCAATGAAAACTGTTGAAGGAACAACATACTATATGGTTCCTAAAAAATTACCAATTATTAATAAAGATGGTTCAGAAGGAACAATTGAATTATTATCAAATGGAGTTAATGCAATTGCCTTTAAATTTAGCAAAAAATATGACCCCCTTATTTTACGCAAAAAAGACCATACTCCGTTAAGAGTTGGTGCTGCTGCGTTAGGTACTGGAATGGGTAATATTTTGATTATGGAAAGAGTTTTATATTTAGGTGGAGCAGTAGTTGAATCCAAAGGAATTATTAAACATATCGTTGCAAAAATTAATATTAGTAAAATTAATAAATTAGATAAACCAACTATTCATGTTACAGACCCAACACAAACAACAGCAGAACAATTAAAACCACAATTTAAAGATGTTGTTTTAAAAGTGGTAAAAGCAGTAAATAGTTCTTTAACTGAAAGTGATTTCAATTACTTTATTGAAAGTAAAGGTGAAGATTGACCAATTAATATTACAAATGATAAAACTGTTGAAGTTCAAATTGAAGGTAAAAACAATGCTACTGGTCAAACAAATCCGATTGATGTTAAAATTAAAAATTATTAATAGTACTAAAAAATAGTACTTTTTGGTTTAATAGATATGCCAATTGGAACATCTAAAACAGCCCTTATTTATGCTGTTAAAAAAAAATCCAACTAGATTGTCAATCCAACAACAAGAAAAAAGTTTTGGTTTACAGTTATTAGAATTTTTAGGAATTCAAGTTTTAGCCCTTGGTTTATCAGTTTTAACTGGTGGTGTAGCATCTGCTATTGGTCTTGGTGCGGGATTATCTAATTTTGCCGCAGCATTTATCTCGTTTGGAGTAGAAACAGCAACCGATTTTGCTGTAAATCAAATATACGATAAATTAACATCAGAAGTGACAGTAAAAAGTACTGCCTTAAATTTGTTACCAGCAATTGGTGGTGTTGGTAAATTAACACGGGCTGCTCGCACAACTAGAATTTTAAAATTAGCCAAAGAAAATAAATTACTTGAAAAATTAGGGTTAATAACTGCTAATAATTTAGAAGATATTGTAAGCCAAGTTACGGGTAAAAAGATTTTATCTGATAAATTAATATTTGATTTTACAAAACAGGCTAATAATGAAACTTTATTATATACAATTGGAAAATTAGCACGAAATGATTTTTATAGAGGTTTTAAAGTTTCTAATTTAGAAACAATTAATAATTTATTAAAAATTGAGAAAAATATTCAAAAAATAAGTCCTAAATTAGTTCAAAAAATACCAAGCGTAAATGAAAAAAATGCTAATAAATGATTGTCTGAATATGGGTTAAATATTAATAAAATAAGCAAAATAAATACTGATGAATGATATAAAATTATGGCCAATCTTCATAAAAAAGGTGTTGGTAAAAACCTACTATTAAATGCTAATTTAATGCGGGGCAGTAAAATATTTAATAATAAATTATTAAATATTTTACATCAAATACCAATTAAATTAAATAAAATTTTAAATCATTTAAACCCAAATTTTTATATTCAAAAAGTAACTAAAAAATTATTAGCCCCAATTGAAAAACAAATAATTGCTATTAAACAAAAAGTAATTAATAAAATTACTGATAAAACTAAAAAAATATTATCTAAATTTGAAACTAAGGCTATTAAAAAAGGCCAATTATTACCTTTTGCCTATGGTTCTGATGTTTTTTTAGCAGTTAAAATTGCTCCTTTATCAGTTGCCGGTGAAGTTGCTTTAACAATATATTATAAAAATACGCAATATGCCCCTATTGTCGTTATGACAACTTTAATCAAAGCAGAACAGTTTGTTTTGGCTTCTGAACCTTTTAAATTCTATATGAACAGTGAATGGTTTATTGGCTGAGGATTTAAAAAAGCAAGTTTATTTAATTTAGTTTCTTTTGCTCCAGTTTCTTATCAACAAATCGTAAAAGATAGTTTTAAAATATATCGAACAATTGCTAAGGTATTAAAATTGCAAGAACAATTTAAAAACAATCTTACTAATAAAGATAAAATGTTAAAAACACTAGAAAACAGTGCGGTTACTAGTTTGTTGGGTGGTGGTTTAGCGTTTCAAACATACAAACAATTCAGAGCAAACCAAGATTTAAACAAAACAATTAAAACAAAAACATTACTAAATAGTAAAAAATTTATATTAAAGAAAATATATTCTAAAAAAAGTAAATGATAAGGAGATGATTAAATGTTAAATGAATTATGACAAAATGTTACTTTGGAAAATTATAATAATTTTAATCCAATGACAGGTAAAATTACACAAGTTCCAGTTCGTTATAATAAGTTCTTTAAAGGTGATGTAGAATTATGATTTAAAACATTTGCTTTAAGAGCCCAAAATATGATTAATTCCTATTTGAATTATCCATTTTCAAAATTAAAGTTTGAAACATTTAAAGACCCGTTATTGAAGAAAATATGTATTAACATGGTATTTATTACGGTTGAACACTGAATATTTAATCGTATTCCGATTGAATTCTTTACTTCAGCATCTATGAATGTTGGTGATATTAATTATTCTTCTCAAAATGACCCAATGGCAACATGACAAGGTTTATTGCCCACCTATGTAAAATCATTAGCTAATCTAACAACTTTAAAGAAAATGTTTCGTACTTTTCAAAAAGAAGATATTGATTTAACAATGATAGATTTAGAAGCATATTATACACAATTAGAAGTTGATGCTTTAATAGAAAAAGAAAAAATTAAGATTGACAATAAAAGTATTGTTAAAAATAACAATAATGAAATAAATGTTCCATTTGATAATAAAACTATCATTAAAAATGATGATGGAAAAATTGAAGTTTCAGATTTAAAACAAAATAAAATTACTTTAATGTCAAACGCCAGTAAAAATAATAATGCTGATTTTAATGTTGAAACAGGGGAATTAAGAATTTGAGACCCTAGTTTTGGTGGAAGTAAAATAGTTGCGAATTATGATGTTATCGATGGTGGTGTTGCAGGAATTGAGAGTACAGATGATACCTTTGGTACTACTAAATATATTGATAAATTTTATTTACAGAAAAAAGATTTACCTAAAATACCAAATGATTGAGAAGTTGTTAATACTAGTGATTTTGTTCAAGATTCTAAAGGATATAAAATTAAAAATTTTAATAAGTCAGAATATTATTATCGTTTATGGTGTTATACAACGCTTGAGATAGAACTATATATAATTACGCATATAAATTTTAAAGGTCAATTAGCAAGTGGAATATCATATGGAAATAATCCAAGTGGTTGAATTACCATTCAATTATTTCCTGAAGGTGAGTTTAAATTATCATCAATATCAAATAGTGTTGAAATTAAAGGATTGTATATTGAAAGAAAAAAAGTAAGTTAGGAAGGAGATGTTTTTATGCCAAAAGTAGAAGTTAAAGATGTAATTATGTTTTTGAAAATCTTTGGAGTTTCATCATTGTTTTTTATCGCAGGAATTATTATTTGTTTTATAGGACCTACTAAATTAGGGATTGGTTGACCTGCATATGTAATTATTGGTGCAATGCTTAATGGTTTTGGGGTTGTTGTTTTAATTATTGAAACTATTAGATTTATCAAAACTCATAACAAACAACAAAAACAAGATAGTATTGAAGATGTTATTAAAAAAGAAGATACAAAATAAAGAGGTGTTATAAATGGGATTGTTACCAGCCAAAAAGAAATTAAAAAAAGAATATGATATTGATAGTTACTATCTTAATTTAGCATCAACGATTACTAATCGTAAAAATGTTACTGTTCAAAAACATAATGAAATTTTAGAAAAAAGAATTTGTGAAGATAATGCTAATTTTTTAAATCCACGAGATTTAGAAATTAGCATTTATAATCCACTTACTAATCAACAATTAGATACTAAATTAATTAATAACTTTTTAAAAATGCAAGACTTTACTAATAAGAATTGATATAACGAATATAAAATTAATAAAAATGGTAAAGGTGCATACTTTATTTTTGCTAATAATTCAAAACTTAATTTTATTACGATTGATTTTTACAATGACCAATATGACGAATTGGGTAATTTAGTATCTTGTACTTTTGATTATGATCCTTATATTAAAAATGACCAGAGTGTTTTTATTACTGAAAAATTAGAAATTGATTATATAACTAAACAAGTAAAAGTTATTAGAAAGTTAAAAACACGATTATACAGTACTATTACCGATTTATATATTGATGATGTAAAATGAAATAACTATACAACATTACAAAGAAAAGAAATATTACCACTTAATTTTATTCCAATTGAAATTATTCCTAACAACCCTAATTTTGAACCTTCTGCTCGTTATGGCAAACAATTCGCTAGTATTTTAGATATTATTGCTGAAAAGATAATGTTAGACCCATTATTAAATAGTGGTAAATTTACCATTAATACTAATGGAGTTACTGGTGTAGTTGACCAAGAAATTAGCAAAATGTTAGCTTCATTTATTGAAAATGACTTGTTATTAGTTGAAGGAGACCCTGATAGTAATTTTCAACCAGTAGACTATATTGCTGGTAATTTTAAAGGTGAACAATTAACCAAAATATATGATTGATTATTAACTAATTACTATAAAATAAATCGCCATTATGTTCCCGCAATCGCTAAAGGAGCCCAACAAACTCAAGCAGAAGTTGCGGGAGTAAATATTCAAACAAACGCATCATATGAACAAATGATATATATTAGAGAAATTAAATTAACTGAATTTATTATTAAGTTAATTAAATATGATAATGCGATTTTAAACGGTAGAACATTCAATATTAAAAATATTGACGAGTTAATTGTTGATATTCGTTTACCAGTAAATGCTACTTTAAACAGACAACTAAAAAATAACGAAACTATTATCAATATACCTAATGGATAAGAAGAACAAGAATAATGTTAAAACCATCAGAAAAAATGTTAGCACAATTATCAGAAAATGATGAACCAATTGATTATTCAATTGATAGTATTCCGCTAGATTTTGCTAATCAATCACAATATAGCGACCCTGACTTAGAACAATTATTTACAGAAGACCGTGCCAGAACCTTATATATTTATAAAATTAATAATCTTGTTAAGACAAAAACAAAAACCTACCTTAAACTACTCTCAAAATAGCGTTAAAATCGGTTTTATTGACAAAGATGAATATATTAAAATTATTGGTTATGAAATTAGTGACTTTAATTTTAAATTACAAATTCAGCAAAACACCACAATCCAAGATAATAGTACAAGTTATGTGATGATTGATGAAAAAGATATCTTAATTAATGATATTTCAAAACAAGATAAAACATTTTTAGAATCTTACGACTTAAAAGTAGTATCTATTAATGAACCAATTACCGAAGACAATAAAAATGAATGCTATATCATTGAAGAATACAAACGCCCTTATTCACCAGATGAAGTTAACATTATTAAATCTACTCATTTAGTTAAAGTGACTGATTTTAAATGAAAAAATCAGAATAGTATTCACTTAGTTTTACAAAAATCATTGCCCGAGAATACTGTTTTTACTGGGATTAAAATTAAGTACCCTAAATCAATGTTGTTTGGAAATATTAAGTGTTGAGGTAATGTCAATGGTGTTTATTCTTATCCATCATCAAATATTGAAAATGCTAGTTTAGTTCCATTATTATCAATGCCAATTGAAACTAGTCCTAATGTACGAATATTTCAGTATTGATTTACCGAAAGTTTTTTACCATGAAGTATCGCCCAAAACTATATTCAAGGTAAAGATATTTTAGATTTAGTAAATAAGAATGGTTTAGAAAAAGTTTTATTAAATTATTTAACATATCGTTATAATTATGATAGAAAATTTCAGGGGGCAAAATACGATGAAAAAGGTAATCCTAACAATAAAGCAGCTGAACTACGTCAAAAATTTGAAGGACAAAAACCCGAAGATGTTATTGATGGTTTATTTGAAAACTGAAAATTAGATAATTCTACATCTATTAATGATCAATCTGTTAAAAGATTTAAACAAATTATTTATATGCTTTCAAATTATACGTATAGCAAATATGCCATTAATAAAGGTTATAATGATGATGTTAAATTAATTGCTCCATATTATTTTGAATTAATATCAACCCCTAATTCAACAACAGAAATAGGATATTGATTATTCGAACATTGTAAAGTTCAATTAAATTCATTATATTTTAATTTTAGTGATAACGCCCCCATTCCACCTGAACCAATAAATTATTGACAAGAAGTTTATGCAAATGATAAACCATTTAATACAGTTGATAATAAGTATTATTTTGTTGTTTGAAAAACTAATAACTGAAATATTACTAAGTTTAAAAATAATACTTTAATAAATAGATGACATCCAAGTATTGAAATTGACAGTAAAAATGAAGATGAAAATTATAAATTAAATTTAGAATGAATAAGGGGACATGGAACAATCGTTATTCGCTCTTATAGTGTTATAAGTGATTGACCTGCTCCTAGATTTAAAACAATTTATCGATGAAATGGTATTGATGAACCTCTTAAACCTCAAATTAATCCAAATACAGGACAAATTACAGATTGAAATTTAAAACAACAAAATAACATTAACAATGATGATAATGAAATTAAAATAAATTCTAAAAACAAAGATATTTCAGAAAACCCTATTTATAAATTAGAAGCAAATTATTTTAATTGATTATCAATAACAAATGAATTAGAAACAAACAATATTCCTTCTCTTATTCCAGCAGAAATTAAATTATCTGATGGCGAATATGGTAAATATTTAATTAGTTTAATTGTTTCTAATAACAAAATAGAAGACTATTTAGACTATTATTCACAACGATATAGATTACTTTATTCTAAAACATTTTGAATGGATATGACTAAAAATTTAGTTGTAGATAATATTAAAATAACTTATGATAAAAAATTATTTAATTTAAATCAAATTGAAATATCTGGTATATGAGGTTATGGAAGCTATGATATAAATATTTTTATTGAAAAACCAAATGAAAAAATTATTGAAGGAAAATATATAAACTTAGAATTAATCGAAAAAACACAAATTGGAACTAAAGTCAGCGGAAAAGATAGAGATACATATTTACAATTAATAGAATTTAATGTTTGATATTTATATAAAAATGGTATTGAAGATGAAAAATCTTATTCAAACATTGCGGTTGTTAATTTTCTAAAACAATCAAATAGTGTAATATTTTTATATCCATCAGTAAGAGAACAAATTAATATTGATAATTTACAACTATTTAATAAAAACAATGAAAAATTATCATTAATTACATTAGAAATATAAAAAAGTCATTTTAATAAATGACTTTTTTATTAATTAACTTTTATAATACCATCTTTACCAACAATTAAATTGGGCATATTTGTATCTAAATTTCATCGATAAATTGTTTTAAATCTAGGAGCAGGTCAATCACTTATAACACTATAAGAACGAATAACGATTGTTCCATGTCCCCTTATTCATTCTAAATTTAATTTATAATTTTAATCTTCATTTTTATTGTCAATTTCAATACTTGGATGTCATCTATTTATTAAAGTATTATTTTTAAACTTAGTAATATTTCAATTATTAGTTTTTCATACAACAAAATATCATTTATTATCAATTTGATTAAATGGTTTTTCTTGTGGTGCTATTCATTCTAAAATACCATCTTTTGTATCTATTTTGTATTTTTCTTTTTGTTTTTTTAATTGTTCTTCACTATATTGTGATGTATTACAAGCAACTAAACTGGTTGTACTTGTTCCAATTAAAGTTATTGTTCCTAAAAGACTTAATATTTTTTTCATATTTATCTCCTTTGTGTTTTTTATAAATTTTGATAATTTAATTAAAAATAGGAATAAACTCAATTTATTCCTATTATAAGAAATTTTAATTATTTATTATTTAATATTCTTATATTTAAAAGAAAAGCCATTAAAGCTGGAGAAATTCTACTAGAATTATCATTAACAGGATCTCAAATTTGCACACCATTATTCATATTATTTACTCGTCTTATAAATTCTTGACTCATTGAACCTCAATTAGTTAATAAATTTGAGAAATAGCTTCTCCATGAAATAGGATTATTATTACGTTGAATCGTACTAATTATATTGTTAAATCTAAGTGATTCTGAAGTAGCTAAAATTATACGCATTAAATTTGATGATATATTTATTCTTTGTTGATTGCTATTATTAAAAGATGCTAAAAATCGAAAAGAACTAAATAATGATTGTGAAGAAATATTAAGATCTCCATCAGCGATTAAATTAGTATAACTTCCTCCAAAATTTAAATTAACATTAGTTAAATGATTAATTCCTAAATTTGTTCTATAAGTACTATCTGAAAAATAATAATATGTTCCATCAGCACTATTTTGTCTACCATTATCTTCTCTTAATATAAATCCTTGAAGATATAAATTTGATCTATCAAAAACTAATTCAACAGTATTATTTAAACTAGATAAACCTTGAAATTGTATACCTATAATAAAATATCCATTTTGGTTAGTTAAACGGTAAGTGCCGTTCGTTCTGCCAAATTGTTCTATTATTCCTTCTCTATTTAAATAATCTACAACACTAATTAAAGAATCATAATATTGACTAAGATTGTCATCTCATTCATCTATTACTAAATTTGGTGCATAATTATTTTGATTATTATTACTTGTTCGTCTAACTAATGGTCTAGTTATTAAATTAGGAAATTTTTCTATTAAAATATTTGGCTCTCACAATTTATCATTCATTATTATAAATTTTTCAGTATGAGGTCCGGTTGAAAGATTTCATACACGATTATTTAAATTATTTTTATAATGAAAAATTGTTGAATTTGCTTTTTCTGATCAAATATCAATAGAATAACCATTTTTATAATCAATACCATTTTGTAAATTATATTCTCTAATAATATCATTTAAAGATTTATTTTTATTAATAAAAATTGTTTTAACAATATTTTTATTTTCATCTGTAATACGAATAGTTACTGAAGTATCAAATTTATTATCAGCATATCCAAAACCACCAAATTCAATTTTTTTTGATAAAACATTAAAATCAATTCTTCCTCTTGATGGTCCCCATCCTCATTCTTCATGATTATCTTGAAAAGATATTCTTGTATCTGAATTATTGTAAGGATAACTTATATTAGCAACCAATGTTGGCATTGTAGTTCCACTAATAGTTAATACACTTAATAAACTTAAAAGTTTTTTCATTTCGTTATTTCCTTTATTTAATCTTGCAAATTTTTATCAAGACCTATTGACATTATATATATATATATATATATGCAAGTCAAGCATTTTTAAATATGTTTATTTTAGAAAGGAGGTGAATATATGTTTATTATTGTGATTATACTGCATTAATCTGGGCTCGCGGTGATTTTCGATAGTTTTGTGAAAAATAACTTAAAGTTTAAAAAAACTTTTGCCGCGCTTTTCAAAATACTTGGGAAAAATTCTAAGCGTTAAGCGAAGAATTTTATAAAGGTTCCCAAATTTGTTTGAAAGAATCTCAAAAATTTTTTTAACTTGTAAGTCATTTTATCACAAAAATTTAAGAAAATCAACCGCTCGCCCAATTCCTGCAAATGATTTTTTATAGTCTTAATGATATAATTAAATTATTTAAAGAAAGGAAGTATATTTAATTTATGTATAAAAAAGGAAATAAAGTTAATGTTAAAATAACAAACGTTACACCTTATGGTGCTTTTTGTAGAGCAGAAAAGGCTGATGGTTTAATCCATATTAGTGAAGTTTCAGATTACTTTGTTAAAGATATTAAAGATTTTTTTGATATTGGTGATGAAATTGAAGTTGAGGTGTTAGATTTTAATACAGTTAGAAAACATCTTAAATTAAGTTATAAAAATTGTCATCCTGAACTATTGAAAAATGATGATGGTAATGAAATACAAGAAAAATCACCTAGTTTAGAAAAGTCATTAAATACCAATTATTTAATAAATAAAAAGTAAATAAAATTTATAAATGTTAGAAGGTTTTAAAAACCTTTTTTATATTCTCATTTTAAAACGATATGGATAAGAACCATAAAACAAAGCATCATATGGGTCATGATACATTTTACTATCGGGTGTGTTTGTTTTGGTGTCACTAAATCTTAGTTAACTAATGCATTTATCTAAAAATGGAAAGTTATCTAATGTGCCATATATTTTGCCTTGAACAAACATTTTTCTTATTCATGTTACACGATTTATTATACCTGCTTCTTTATTAAGGGATGTCTGATGTTTTTTGGCTTTAAACATTTTAATTTTATAACCCAAATAAGGATAAATATCTTCTTGTAATTTTTGCATAAAGTCGTGGGCATTAATATCATAATGAAATGTAGCATATTCAAAATCATCAAATTTATCAAATGTATTAATTATTCATTGTCCATAATATTCAACTATTTCATTTAAATTCATTGTGTTTTTAGGTGTAACAACATTTTCTTCAATTAAATATTTATCATATTCATTATTTTCATTAATTTTATAACCACTAAATAAAAACACTGTATGGTCTTCACTACCATTAGCATAATCCACACCAATTGAATAACTATCAAATTGATACTGTTTTGTATTGGAATTATAAAAATCTTGTAAATTATACTCTTTAATATATTTACGATAATTTCGTAAAACATAAATACTGGGGTCATTATCGTTATATTCAAAACCGTAGTATTCAAGTTCAAATAAATCAGGTCGCTCTTCTTTATTTGCTAAAACAAGTTTTTTAGTAATATCAGGTATTTTATTTCATACAGAACCCATTGTTAATCGTAAATTAAAAATACCCAAACCATTAAATGCTTGTTTGTTTTCTGAATATACTTGGTTATGTTCTTTTAAAATATTTTTAATTCTTTCATTTAAGGGTAAATATGGGGTTACAAATTTTTCATAAAATACATGGTATTTATCAAAAGGATTAAAAGTAAATTGATTAGAATATGTTTTATGAAAATATGTTGTTACTGTTATATGTTGTTTTGCTATGTTATCTCATTCTTGAAATGTCCAAGATAATTCTTTTACAGGAATAGAATTATCTAGATTATATTGTTCATTATTATTTTCATCGGTATATTTTTCATAAGATACTTTTAAACTTTTAGAACGAAACATTGAAACTCTTAAATTATTATATCTTTTATCTAATTCTTTATCAGTTAAGATTTCTTTTTCTTCGGCATGTATCATTTCATCTGTTCACGCCGATATAATACCGCTACCTTTACCAACTTTACCCATAATTTTATTACCATTAGCATAACCCGCAAAAGCAATGCGAACACCACTAGGAAAAACAATCTCGCCGCCTTCTTTAACATTTTTAGGTCAAACAATACCATTTTCATTGTCGGGTCCTATATCAATCCCATATTTATCATATAGATAATTACAGACATTAATTGTATCGCCAAATGTAGTATCTTCGTGGGTGTTGGCATATCTTCGTAAAATATTAGATGAAGCATCTGTAAAATTACAAGCAAAAAATAATTTTTCTGCTAAATGATTTCATGTTTTATTAGTACCACGCCCCGCTGAAACAAACTTAAAAAAAGTTGGCGAAGTAAAATATCGGGCATAACTATCACCAACAAATTCTTTAAATACTTCTCAATCAAAACCAAAATTATAGTCACTAAAATTCAAATCATATTTTTTATTTAAATGTTCATAAATAGTAATTCGTTTTTTGTTATTAATTTTTGTAAAATCCTGCATTTTTCATGTACCCCCATTTTGATAAAATAATATTAAGTATTAAATATCACAATTTATTAACTAGCATAATTTAAAATATTTTTTTAATTAAGAAAGGAAATTATAAAATGGAATTAAAACAAAATTTATTAGGAAATTATAAAGAAAATAAAATAATAGAAACAAACAATGAAACTAAAAATTTCTTGATTGAAAGAGATAATGAGATATTTAAATTATATCAACAAGGAAAAATATTACAAGGATATAAGGTTGTATCAAAAATACCAAAAACAATTAAAACAGAAGATGGAGATATAACTTTAAAAAGACGAATATATGTTAAATATGATGAAGAAAAAAATGAATATATAAACCGCTATCCTTTGGATGAAGAATTAGGTTTAAAAAAATACCAAAGAAATGAACAAAATTTAATAAATAAAATTACTTCATTTTTAGGCGATGGAAAAAGATATAAAGATATTTTAGATACTGTCGAAAACGCTAATCTTAGTGAAAGAACAATATCTAATATTTTTAAAAATGCAGATTTAGAAGAAACCGATTACATTAGTAATAAAAATAACAATAAAATTAAAATTCCAAATAATGTTTTATATATTCAAATTGATGGGGCATTTGAACCTATGTGAGAAAATAAAAAAAGAGTTGAAAATAAAATATTTCTTTCAACTATGCATGTTGGTGTTGATGAAGAAAAATCAACAAAAAACAGAAAAAAAATGAAAAAGAAAAAAGGCGTTTTTCAAATGATGAATAAAAATCATAAGAATAAAAATGATAAATCTAATATTGATAATTTTATTGATAAAATTTTTAAATCAATGGATACTTATGATATTAATGAAGATACTAAAATATTAATATTAAGTGATGGTGAAAAACAAATTAAAAAAATTTATATAGCAATAAAAGCAAAAAATAAAAAAAACACCGTATCATATAGTTTAGATAAATTTCATTTAGTAAAAAGATTTAAAGAATTATTCCCAAATCGTAAGAAAAACCAAATTCATAGATTAAAATATAAATTATCAAAAATATATTTTTTTACTGGAAATTATGAAGTATTATTAGATTTTTTAATGTGTCATTTGCCCTATGTTATTGATAATAAAAAGAAAATTTTATTAGAAACTATTGAATTAATTAAAAATAATAAAGAAGGAATTGAAAATCAAGCATTAGAATATAATATTGGTTGTCACATGGAAGGTGATATATCACACTACATTAAGGCAGTTAAGGGGCGTGGCGCGAAAATATATTGTAAAGAAACATTTATCAATATGTTAATTGCTTCAATGTTAAGACTTAATAGTAAAACAAATGAAGAAAAAATTGATAAAACTAATAAAAATAAAGAAAAAATTGAATTTAATATATTTAATTTAAATCAATCTAAAAAGCAATTTTTATCTTTATAAAAAATAAAAAACCTTTTAAAATTAGTAATAACTTTAAAAAGTATTTTTTAGTGTATCAAAATTCATAAATTTATAAATTATTTATTCAAATAAAAATTATGTTTTTAAAAAAGTTGAATTTTTTATAAATTTTGTTATCATTTAATTATAAGCGAAACTTAATTTGTTTCTAATTACTTAATTTTATTAAAAACCTCAAAATAATGTATACTACCGTTAACAATACAAATAGGTTTAATAATATTTTTCCCCATTAGCTTATTAATTCGCATACGAATTGTTTTTTCAGAAATATTAATTGTTTTACTAATTTTGCGTATTGAAATGCGACTATCTTTTTGCAACTGCCCAATAATATCCCATTCTATTTCATCCAATCTAATTATACTATTACCTCTCAATTTTAATTAAAAAAACAAAATAACCTGATTTCATTCCAATAGGTCCTTATTTTAACCATTATTTTATAATTAAAATGTTAATGCTACTGATTAAAATCCTTTAATGTCCTTTTTTATGCCTTAATATTAACTTATTTCCGAAAAAAAATCCATTTTTTCCTAATTAATTATAAAATAATTGGAATCTTAATTTGTAAAATGTTGCGAGAAAAATATAATAAAAGCAAAGAAAGGAGAATTACAATGAATAAATTACGACATTTTATTGATACACAAGATTTTAGTAAGAATGAAATCTTGGATTTATTAACGCTAATGAAAAAACTAAAAACTGCTCGTTATAATGGTGCAATTCCACCCTTATTACAAAATAAAACATTAGCAATGATTTTTGAAGAACCTTCAACAAGAACAAGGGTTTCTTTTGAAGCAGCAATGACATTATTGGGCGGACATACACAATATTTAAAACCTAGAGAAATTCATCTTGGCCAAAAAGAGTCTCTTTATGACACAATTAAAGTTTTATCACATATGACTGATGGAATTTTAATTCGGTGTATACTGTAAAACTAAACCATAAAAAGTTAGAAGTATTATAACAAATTAAAAATAAAATACAATAAAAAAGTAAAAAGTAGTATAAAAACTATTTTTTACTTTTTTATTGTATTTTACTAATTTATTCATTTTCATTTATTTTATTAATATTTTCATTAGACTTCTTGCATTACTTGTTAAAAAATTGCAAATATTTGTAAAAAAGATACTAATAGAAAAATATAATTTTAATTAATTATGTTTTTTATTTAAAAATTTAATATTTTTCCACAACGAAAAATTAATTTATTATTTAAATTATTTAATTTTAAATAAATATTTTATGTTAAATATAATAATTGTAAATTATAAATTGAGGCAATTAAATTAAATCTTAAACCAAATCTTTTTCTTCGATTACGATATTTTTCTGTAATAATTTTAAATTTTTTAAGAATAGCAAAAATATTTTCAATAATAATTCTCATTTTTGAAACTAGTCTATTATATTGCTTTTGTTCTTTGTTTAAAGGGTTTTTCTTTGTTTTCTTTGTGGGTATTAGAACATTATTGTGATTTTTTTGTATTCCTTTATAACCACTATCAACTATTAATTTGGTATTTTTTAAAATTGGGATTTTTGATTCTTTAAATAAAGCATAATCATGTTTTTTTCCGGGCGAAAAACTTGTTGCAATAATTTTTTTGGTTTCTTGTTCGATAATTACTTGTGTTTTGATCGTGTGTTTTTTCTTTTTACCAGAATAAGATTGTTTTTGTCTTTTTTTGGGCGTTGGATTGGAGTTTCGGTAGCATCAATAATAATAGTTTTATCATTAAAATAATCATTTATTAGTGCTTTTTTACCAGCAAGTTGTTGAAAATCAGAGTTTTTAATTAAAATATCTTCAATTCACTTAATATTACGATAACAATTAGCCTCACTAATATCAAAACTTTTACCAAGATGAAAATAAGTCTGATATTCTCGTCAATATAATAAAGTCATCAATAATCTATTTTCTAATGATAATTTATTAGTTTTACCACCTTTTTTAAATTTTTCTATTTCAGCAACTTTTAAAATATCTAACATTTTATTAAAAGTGGATTTTTTTATTCCTGTTAATCTTAACCATTCTCTATCATTAAGAGTATTAAATTTATGGATGGGTTAAGATAAATTGGACAACAATAATGTGGAGTAAGGATTATAATTAAATTAATAAATGGAGGTGTAATTATGGCAAAGAATCATTATACCGATGAATTTAAACAACAAATTGTTAGTCTTTATAAAACAGGTAAAACAGCAAAACAATTGTCCAGTGACTATCAGGTCGGTAAATCAACAGTTTGAAAATGAATTTATGAATTCAATAATTCTGGTTCATTTAAAGCAAAAGATAATCGAAGCCCAGAAGAAAATGAACTAATTCATCTAAGAAAAGAAATTAAATAATTACGAATGGAAAATGATATTTTAAAGCAAGCCACACTGATAATAGGCAAAAAATAGTAATTATTAAAAACAACAAAGAAAAATATGCAATTACTAATTTATGCAAAACACTAAAAGTTCCTAGATCAACGTTTTATTATCAATTGAAATCAAATAATCCTAAATCAAACCATACTATTGATAATGCTGTTATCAGTATTTTCTTAAAAAGTCGTAAAAATTATGGCACAAGAAAAATTAAAGTTATGTTAGCACAACAAAATATTTTATTATCACGAATAAAAATTAGTAAAATAATGCAAAGATATAACTTAATTTCCAATTATACAAAACTTAAATATAAACATCAAAGTAACAAAAACGCTATATACAAATATCATAATTTGTTAAATCAAGAATTTAATAATTATAAACTACATGAAGTTGTTGTCAGTGATTTAACACAAGTTGCTATCAATAGCAAATGATATTATGTGTGCTTTCTAATTGATTTATTTAATCGTGAAGTTATTGGTTATGATGTTAGTTCTCATAAAGATGCCAAATTAGTTGAAAATACTTTTAAAAAGCTTAGTTTTTCTTTAGATAATATTAAAATATTTCATACTGATCAAGGCAGCGAATTTAATAACAATATCATTTACAATCTTTTAGCTAAAAACAATGTTGCAAAATCTTATAGTAAACCAGGCTGTCCTTATGATAATGCTGTTTCTGAATCAACCTATAAAATTTTAAAAACAGAATTAATTAAAAACAGAAAATTTAAAAATATTGAACAATTTAAATTAGAATTATTTGACTATGTTAATTGATACAATAATGTACGAATTCACAGCAAATTAAATTATTTAACACCAATTGAATATAAAAATCTTTACTCTACATAAAATTTGTCCAAAAAACCCTTGCCATTCCATACATATATTTTTTCTCCTTTACTAAAATCTAATTATATTATTAAAATGATGAAAATAATTTGTTAAACACAAAAATAATTAATAAATTTTATTATTTTTATTATATACATTAACTAATTAATGAACAAATATTTTTTTAAAATATTGTTTTGATGTAAAATTTTCTAAACAAGGTCTTATTGTAGTATTTAATATATTTAAAACATTTTTTAATCTACTACGAATATTAATCAAAGGTTCATTTGATCCAAATCATCGCCTTATATCTCTATTTATTCGTTCAACTAATGCTTTTTGTTTTGGTTTACCAGGGTCACAAAAATAAACTCTTATTTTAAAAGATTTTTCTATTGGTTTTCATTTATAAAATTCTTTTCCTCTATCTGTCAAAATACAACTAAATTTATTACTGCCAATTTGTCTAATCATTTTCATTAAAACCATTAAAACAATACTTGCTTTTTTAGTAAATAAAATATCATAAAAAACTATTTTAGATTTCCTATTTACTAAAACTAATAAATGAAAATTACCACAATCAAGAGTATCCATTTCTCAAATTCCACTAAAACTAAAATCATCACCATAATCATTTAAAAATTGCTTATAATCTCTAATATTAAGCAATACACCACGATTATCATTTTTTTCACCATTTTTTGTTTTTCGTTTTTTATTTTTAAAATACAAATTATCTTTTGATAAATTAAAATAACCTAATCTAATATATTTATACATTGTTTTAAAACACACACCAAATTTTACATTATATTGTAATTCATAAGACATAATAATATTTTGTGGAGAACGACCAAAATTATTATATTCATTAGAAAAATAACTTAATTCTTGTGAATTTAACATTAGACTTCTTGCATTACTTGTTAAAAAATTGCAAATATTTGTAAAAAAGATACTAATAGAAAAATATAATTTTAATTAATTATGTTTTTTATTTAAAAATTTAATATTTTTCCACAACGAAAAATTAATTTATTATTTAAATTATTTAATTTTAAATAAATATTTTATGTTAAATATAATAATTGTAAATTATAAATTGAGGCAATTAAATTAAATCTTAAACCAAATCTTTTTCTTCGATTACGATATTTTTCTGTAATAATTTTAAATTTTTTAAGAATAGCAAAAATATTTTCAATAATAATTCTCATTTTTGAAACTAGTCTATTATATTGCTTTTGTTCTTTGTTTAAAGGGTTTTTCTTTGTTTTCTTTGTGGGTATTAGAACATTATTGTGATTTTTTTGTATTCCTTGATAACCACTATCAACTATTAATTTGGTATTTTTTAAAATTGGGATTTTTGATTCTTTAAATAAAGCATAATCATGTTTTTTTCCGAGCGAAAAACTTGTTGCAATAATTTTTTTGGTTTCTTGTTCGATAATTACTTGTGTTTTGATCGTGTGTTTTTTCTTTTTACCAGAATAAGATTGTTTTTGTCTTTTTTTGGGCGTTGGATTGGAGTTTCGGTAGCATCAATAATAATAGTTTTATCATTAAAATAATCATTTATTAGTGCTTTTTTACCAGCAAGTTGTTGAAAATCAGAGTTTTTAATTAAAATATCTTCAATTCACTTAATATTACGATAACAATTAGCCTCACTAATATCAAAACTTTTACCAAGATGAAAATAAGTCTGATATTCTCGTCAATATAATAAAGTCATCAATAATCTATTTTCTAATGATAATTTATTAGTTTTACCACCTTTTTTAAATTTTTCTATTTCAGCAACTTTTAAAATATCTAACATTTTATTAAAAGTGAATTTTTTTATTCCTGTTAATCTTAACCATTCTCTATCATTAAGAGTATTAAATTTATTATTGTTCATATTTTTATGTCCTCATAAATTATATTTTATAATAATATTTTAATAAAAAAGGGTATCGCAAGAAGTCTATTATTTAAATTATTTAATTTTAAATAAATATTTTATGTTAAATATAATAATTGTAAATTATAAATTGAGGCAATTAAATTAAATCTTAAACCAAATCTTTTTCTTCGATTACGATATTTTTCTGTAATAATTTTAAATTTTTTAAGAATAGCAAAAATATTTTCAATAATAATTCTCATTTTTGAAACTAGTCTATTATATTGCTTTTGTTCTTTGTTTAAAGGGTTTTTCTTTGTTTTCTTTGTAGGTATTAGAACATTATTGTGATTTTTTTGTATTCCTTGATAACCACTATCAACTATTAATTTGGTATTTTTTAAAATTGGGATTTTTGATTCTTTAAATAAAGCATAATCATGTTTTTTTCCGAGCGAAAAACTTGTTGCAATAATTTTTTTGGTTTCTTGTTCGATAATTACTTGTGTTTTGATCGTGTGTTTTTTCTTTTTACCAGAATAAGATTGTTTTTGTCTTTTTTTGGGCGTTGGATTGGAGTTTCGGTAGCATCAATAATAATAGTTTTATCATTAAAATAATCATTTATTAGTGCTTTTTTACCAGCAAGTTGTTGAAAATCAGAGTTTTTAATTAAAATATCTTCAATTCACTTAATATTACGATAACAATTAGCCTCACTAATATCAAAACTTTTACCAAGATGAAAATAAGTCTGATATTCTCGTCAATATAATAAAGTCATCAATAATCTATTTTCTAATGATAATTTATTAGTTTTACCACCTTTTTTAAATTTTTCTATTTCAGCAACTTTTAAAATATCTAACATTTTATTAAAAGTGGATTTTTTTATTCCTGTTAATCTTAACCATTCTCTATCATTAAGAGTATTAAATTTATTATTGTTCATATTTTTATGTCCTCATAAATTATATTTTATAATAATATTTTAATAAAAAAGGGTATCGCAAGAAGTCTATTATTTAAATTAATCTTTATTTTTTCTTTTTTCCTAAAGATTACATCTTAAACGTTATCAAAAGGGCCACAATAATCATAACATAATTTTAAAAATTACAAATTAAAAAATATTTTATTTTTAAATAATAAAATATTGTAAATTATCAAATGTTTTCTAATTGTAATAATGATGCTTTCATTTCCAATCCACCACGATAACCACGTAAAGCATTATTCTTGCCAAGAACACGGTGACATGGCACAATAATTGTCATTGAATTATTTCCAATGGCAGTTCCAACAGCACGAACGGCGCGGGGATGGCCAATTTTTTGGGCAATATCTGAGTAACAAGTTGTTGTCCCATATGGTATTTTTGCAACTTCTCGTCAAACTTTTTGTTGAAACAATGTTCCAATAAAATCAAACGGTAAGGTAAAAGTTGTTCGTTTCCCTGCTAAATATTCTGTTAATTGGGTAATTACCTTATCGGTCTTTCCCCCTTGATCAGCAACTAACAGAATATTTGTACCTTTTTTCTGTTGTCAATATTCTAACTCACTAAAACCTTTATGGTTAGAACCAATAAAAGTAACTCCTTGGTCAGAAACAGCAACATATAAATCTCAATTATTAAATTTTAAATTAGTATAGTATCATTTTATTACTTTTTGCACAGTCATATTTATTTTTCCTCTCTTGTCATAACTTTTGCATACTAAAATAAATTCTTTTATCCATTAGACTTCTTGCGATACCCTTTTTTATTAAAATATTATTATAAAATATAATTTATGAGGACATAAAAATATGAACAATAATAAATTTAATACTCTTAATGATAGAGAATGGTTAAGATTAACAGGAATAAAAAAATCCACTTTTAATAAAATGTTAGATATTTTAAAAGTTGCTGAAATAGAAAAATTTAAAAAAGGTGGTAAAACTAATAAATTATCATTAGAAAATAGATTATTGATGACTTTATTATATTGACGAGAATATCAGACTTATTTTCATCTTGGTAAAAGTTTTGATATTAGTGAGGCTAATTGTTATCGTAATATTAAGTGAATTGAAGATATTTTAATTAAAAACTCTGATTTTCAACAACTTGCTGGTAAAAAAGCACTAATAAATGATTATTTTAATGATAAAACTATTATTATTGATGCTACCGAAACTCCAATCCAACGCCCAAAAAAAGACAAAAACAATCTTATTCTGGTAAAAAGAAAAAACACACGATCAAAACACAAGTAATTATCGAACAAGAAACCAAAAAAATTATTGCAACAAGTTTTTCGCTCGGAAAAAAACATGATTATGCTTTATTTAAAGAATCAAAAATCCCAATTTTAAAAAATACCAAATTAATAGTTGATAGTGGTTATCAAGGAATACAAAAAAATCACAATAATGTTCTAATACCTACAAAGAAAACAAAGAAAAACCCTTTAAACAAAGAACAAAAGCAATATAATAGACTAGTTTCAAAAATGAGAATTATTATTGAAAATATTTTTGCTATTCTTAAAAAATTTAAAATTATTACAGAAAAATATCGTAATCTAAGAAAAAGATTTGGTTTAAGATTTAATTTAATTGCCTCAATTTATAATTTACAATTATTATATTTAACATAAAATATTTATTTAAAATTAAATAATTTAAATAATAAATTAATTTTTCGTTGTGGAAAAATATTAAATTTTTAAATAAAAAACATAATTAATTAAAATTATATTTTTCTATTAGTATCTTTTTTACAAATATTTGCAATTTTTTAACAAGTAATGCAAGAAGTCTATTAAGTTAATAAAATTATACTATTAATTTTAATAAAAACAATTGGTAACTAACAAATATTTAAACTTCCGTTTCTTCTTGTTGATGATTAGCTAATAACTTTTTATAACCATCATTAATTTTTCGCATTAGTTCTTCACTATCAAAACTTTTATTTAAATCAGGATGATATTTTTTTGCTAACTGACGATATGCTCGTTTAATATCATTAATTGAAGCTGATGAATTTAACCCAAACAATTGATATAATTCTTCTAATTCAGCAGTAGTTGATGCAGGTTGTTGAAAGTTTTCTCATGTTTGTGAATCAAAAAAAGTGTTAAAATCAGTTTCTAATTTCTGAATAAATTCTTGATAAATTTTATTTACCAAAGTAAGATGTTCATTTAAAGCGGTATAAAAAACTGCTTCTAATTCAGCAAAAATTTGGCGATCTTTTCATCGTAAATAAAATTTAATTTGTTTCAAAATTGTAAAACTATCAGGAACTAAATGCGTTGCTAACATCTTTCTAGTTAATAAGACATATGGTTTTAAAAAACATTCAACAAAAGTTTTACCTCATGTTTTTTGATCATATAATGCTACAAAGACTGTTGCTAACGGTTCAATGTTGTTACTAATAACTTCTGTTAATAAATTATTTAATTCTTCATTAATTGTTGTAAAATATTCAATAAAAATATCGTTTGCAATTGGGTCTGTTGTTTTATTCAAATAATGAATTAATTCTCAATAATCAGACATAAATAATCCTAAGTTAAAATCAATTTGATAATCTGGGATTGAAGTATCAACATATCGTGGTAATGGTAACAAATATTTTGCAATTGATTCATCTTCAACAATAATTGTCATCATAAGCTCATAACTTTTATCGGCTTGGTCTTTGCCATTAATGGTATGTTCTTCATTTTTAAAATGATATTTTGCCTTTCGAAACCAAAAACTAAACAAAGCTCCCACTAAAGAAAAAGCAACAATGACCAAAACTATAATTACTCAATTCATTGTGATATATACTCCTTTTTATAACAATTTTACTACCGTCAATTTATTAATCAAATATTATCTATTGTTCTTTTTGCATTACGGCATCAATTTCACTCTTAACAGCCACACTAATATTACCAAATGGCATAATTACTGTTTGTAAAACAGTATCAATGTGTTTTAGTTTAAACTTTGTTTTTAATAATTCAAAATCAACTTCATCCAAATCTTTTACTGTTACTCGTAAACGGGTCAAAGTTGCTTTAACCATAACAATGTTATCACTTGTCCCTAAAATCGTGATTAGGTCATTAACAGAAAAAGAGATTTTTTGCTTTGGAATTAAGAATTTTTGAAAATTAAAAATCTTTTTACGAAAAACCATCATTAAAATAAATAATAGCATTAAAATCATGGCCACTACAATAATGATGATATATTCTGCTCGCATTGCTACTCATCCCTTCTGTTGTTATTACAATGTGCAAATAAAATTTTCATTTTAGCAATCATACTTAAATTATTTTCTTCATCATAAAATAAATTTAATGTTTTTTGACTAATTTTTAATTCAATTTGCGAACTCAAAATTTCTGATTCATAAGTATCAATAACTAAACTTTTCCCTGCTAATTCTCCTGTTAAGCGAACAACCTGTGCTTGGTCCAAAATAATAGAAGCATTAATCGTTGAAAATGTTGAATTAGCAACGGGGGCAATTTCTTTTAATTGTCATAATGTTGTCATATTCGCCGCAATAATTGAGCCATTAATTGCTCGCATATACCCTGTTGACCCTGTTTTTGTTGAAAATACTAAACCACTCCCACGAAAATGTTCTAACAAATCATTATTGACATAAATGTCAGTCCGAATTGTTTTAACATGGTCAACAACTTTTGCTTCGTTTAAAGCATAGCGAATAATATTATTGTTATATTTAATTTCTAATAAGGGCATTTGCCGAATCCGCGCTGTATCATTAATAATTGCATCAATTGCTCGAGAATATGTTTTCTCATCATAATTAGCATAAAACCCCAATGATCCAGACTTGATAACAATAAAATAAACTTCATCAATAATATCTTGGAACTCATTAACAGCGCGTAATAAGGTACCATCCCCACCAATAACAAAAACATATTCTGGATTAACAATATCTTCTGCTAAACCATAATTTTGTAATGTTTTGGCAATTTTACTAACCAACTTGGCTGATTCTTGATAGTCATTTGCAATAATTGCATATTTAAACATTGTTATCATCCACCTTTTCTTAACATTTTAGTTATATTATACCTTTATTTTAAATTGTAAGTCGGATTAATTAAAAAATAGGCAGTATTTCTGCCTATTTTAGTGAGATAGGGTTAGTAATTCAACATCAGTAAACTGTAATAAATTAGTTTGACTTAAATGATGGTGAATTTTATTATCTGGTCAAAAAATATAAGTAAAAGTAAATCCAACATAAGTTAACCCTTGTTTTGTTCGAAACTTATTACATGATCCACGCGGAACTGATATTAGTTCTTTTGTTTTTGCATCATATAAAAAACTTTGTGGAATATAAAATAAGACGACATGGGTGATAGAAACCATTACAATTCCTAAAATAAACATTGGTAATCGGGCAAATGGTCACATATACTTAAGCCCGATAAAGTTTGTATTTCATCCCCCGACATTAAAACCACCATTATTTCATGGTTCTCCACTATTTGGACCAACAAATAACTGATTAGTTTTAAAAATCCAATCTCAAACTACTGCGATAATTGAAAATAATGTTAATCATAATAATTGTCATTTAAATAATAAACCACTATAAGGGCGCCCAACTAAACCATATTTATAAACATATAAATAAGCAAAAATAATTAAAGTATGTAGAATAGACTTCTTGCATTACTTGTTAAAAAATTGCAAATATTTGTAAAAAAGATACTAATAGAAAAATATAATTTTAATTAATTATGTTTTTTATTTAAAAATTTAATATTTTTCCACAACGAAAAATTAATTTATTATTTAAATTATTTAATTTTAAATAAATATTTTATGTTAAATATAATAATTGTAAATTATAAATTGAGGCAATTAAATTAAATCTTAAACCAAATCTTTTTCTTCGATTACGATATTTTTCTGTAATAATTTTAAATTTTTTAAGAATAGCAAAAATATTTTCAATAATAATTCTCATTTTTGAAACTAGTCTATTATATTGCTTTTGTTCTTTGTTTAAAGGGTTTTTCTTTGTTTTCTTTGTAGGTATTAGAACATTATTGTGATTTTTTTGTATTCCTTGATAACCACTATCAACTATTAATTTGGTATTTTTTAAAATTGGGATTTTTGATTCTTTAAATAAAGCATAATCATGTTTTTTTCCGAGCGAAAAACTTGTTGCAATAATTTTTTTGGTTTCTTGTTCGATAATTACTTGTGTTTTGATCGTGTGTTTTTTCTTTTTACCAGAATAAGATTGTTTTTGTCTTTTTTTGGGCGTTGGATTGGAGTTTCGGTAGCATCAATAATAATAGTTTTATCATTAAAATAATCATTTATTAGTGCTTTTTTACCAGCAAGTTGTTGAAAATCAGAGTTTTTAATTAAAATATCTTCAATTCACTTAATATTACGATAACAATTAGCCTCACTAATATCAAAACTTTTACCAAGATGAAAATAAGTCTGATATTCTCGTCAATATAATAAAGTCATCAATAATCTATTTTCTAATGATAATTTATTAGTTTTACCACCTTTTTTAAATTTTTCTATTTCAGCAACTTTTAAAATATCTAACATTTTATTAAAAGTGGATTTTTTTATTCCTGTTAATCTTAACCATTCTCTATCATTAAGAGTATTAAATTTATTATTGTTCATATTTTTATGTCCTCATAAATTATATTTTATAATAATATTTTAATAAAAAAGGGTATCGCAAGAAGTCTAATAAAGTAATTATAATAAAAGAAATTATCTAAGCTTCAATACCCATTAACTGGTGTAATAATTGCTAAGATTGGTAAAATAATTGCTGATGGTGCTACAACTTCAAAAAATTTTCGACTAGGAAAAATTAAAATAAATCCTGATAATAACTGGTGCAGACTACATAAATGTAAGGGCATTAATTCACTTAAACCACGAACTTGGGACGGACCAACTGGTCCTCAAATTCATTCTGTTTTTAAAACAAGTGCTAAATATGATACTCAAATCGCATAAGTTAAAAAATAAGTTGCAATTTGATAACTTCCAATTGAAATTCGAAATCATTTTCAATTAACAGTTTTAGCATAATATTTTTTTGCAAAAAATAATGATCCAATAATTAAGACAAAAATAGCAATTCCAACTAATTAAAAAATATAACTATGTCCTTTAGAAAATCATTGGCTCATTCAATCTGCTCCTGGTACATATGAACCTGCTGAATCAAAGAATCCTCAAGGTCCATCACTAGAACGAACAAATTTCATCTTTCTATTTTCTCCTTTGCTTAAAATTATAAATTATTAAATAATTTTTCAACATTATTTTACAACAAAATTAACAATTTTATTTTTAATAACAATTTCTTTCACGATGTGATGATTAACTAAAAAAGTTTTAACATTAGGATTTGCTTTTGCTAAAGCTAATAAATCCTCATCGGAAGTATCAATCACAACTTCTAATTTAGCACGTAATTTACCATTAACTTGGACTGCAATTATAACTTCATTTTTTTGTAAATATTTTTCATCATAAGTTGGCCAAGTTGATAGTGCAATTGCTGATGTTTGTTGTAAATTAACTCAAATTTCTTCTGCTAAATGTGGTACAAAAAGACTTAACATTTTCGTAAACCCTTCAAAATATGGTTGATAAATGGGGGTCTCATCTTTATAACAAGCATTAATAAAAACCATTAATTGCGAAACAGCAGTATTAAAACTTAGTTTTTCAATCATTTCTGTCCCTTTTTTAACCATATTATGATAAACAAAATCTAATTGGTGATTATTAACTTGCGTAAAGTTATTATTTTTAACAAGACGATAAACCCGATCTAATCATTTTCGGGCTGAGTCTAAACCGCTTGGATTTCATGGTAACGATGCTTCAATTGGACCCATAAACATTTCATATAACCGTAAAGTATCAGCTCCATGCGATTTAATAATATCATCAGGATTAATTACATTACCTTTTGATTTACTCATTTTTGTCCCATCAGCACCTAAAATCATCCCCTGGTTCACTAACTTATAAAATGGTTCTGAAGTTGGGACTAACTTTTGATCATATAAAAATTTATGTCAAAACCGTGAATATAATAAATGCAAGACAGCATGTTCTTGGCCACCAACATATAAATCAACTGGTAATCATTTTTTTAATAATTTTTGTGCTGCTGAACTTCGTAAATCTAACATTTCATTGTTTTCCATTAAAATATAGCCCAAGTAATATCAACAACTACCAGCTCATTGCGGCATTGTATTAGTTTCTCGTCGTCCCTTTTTACCAGTGCTATCAACAACTGTTAACCAATCTTTTGCATTAGCTAATGGTGATTCTCCAGTTTGCGAAGGTTTAATGTTTGTCATTTTTGGTAATTCTAATGGTAATTCTTTTTCATCAACTAAACTAATTGAACCATCTTCTCAATGAATAACCGGGAATGGTTCTCCTCAATAACGTTGACGAGAAAATAATCAATCACGAAGTTTATAAGTTACCTTTGCAGTGGAATGTCCTGCCGCTGATAAAACAGTAATTGCTTTTGTGACTGCCTCGTTAGTTGTTAAACCATTTAAAAACTCCGAATTAATGTGTTTTCCATCCTTATTGTGTAATTTTCCATAGTGTTCACCTTCAATAACATAACTAATTGGTAATTGATATTTTAAAGCAAACAAATAATCACGCTCATCATGACCAGGAACAGCCATTACAGCTCCGGTTGCATAAAATGGTAACACATAATCAGCAATCCAAATTGGTAAAACTTTTTTGTTAACTGGATTAATTGCATAACTTCCAATAAACATTCCCGTTTTTTCTTTACTATTGTCTTGACGATCTAAATCACTTTTTGCTTTTGTGGTTGCTAAAAATTCTGTTACTTTTGTTTTGTATTCTGATGTTGTTAATTTTGTGACTAATGGGTGCTCTGGTGCTAAAACTATGTATTCAACACCAAAAATAGTATCTGCTCGAGTTGTAAAAACTTCAATAATTTCTGAACTATCTTGAACTGCAAAATTAATTTCAGCACCAACTGATTTACCAATTCAATTACGTTGTAAATCCTTGACTGATTCTGGCCAATCAACTTCATCTAAACCTTCTAATAATTTTTCAGCATAAGCCGTAATCTTTAAAACTCATTGCCGCATTGGTTTTTTATAAACTGGATAATGTCCTCGTTCTGATACCATTTTGCCATTGATATTTAAAACTTCTTCATTTGCTAAAACAGTTCCTAGTTCAGGACACCAATTAACATCAACATAACGCATCTCAGCTAAACCATTTTGATATAATAATTCAAAAATCAATTGTGTTGTTTTAAAAAACCCTGGTGAAGAAGTATTAACCTCTTTATTATAATCATAACTAAATCCAAGGGCTTTTAATTGATTCCGAAAATTAGCAATGTTTTGTAATGTAAATTCAGCAGGATCATTTCCTGTTTGTAAAGCATATTGTTCAGCTGGTAATCCAAAAGCATCTCACCCAATTGGATGTAAAACATCATACCCTTGTAATTTTCGCATACGGCTAACAACATCAGTTGCAACGTATCCTTTTGGATGTCCAACATGTAAACCTGCCCCCGAAGGATACGGAAACATATCTAAAATATAAGCCTTTTTATCAGAATTATTTGGTGTTTTAAAAGTTTGGTGTTTTTCTCAATATTGTTGTCATTTTTGCTCAATTACCTTATGCGAAAATTCCATTTTTATTATCCTTTCTTAATTTTATCTTTTCTTATTATAGCATTGTTCGTAAAGTTTGTTAGCGGTTTAAGCACTATTAATTTAATTTTATTCGCGTATAATAAGAACTATTAAGAAACCGAGAAAGTAGAGGAAAAACAATGAGTGTACAACAAGCAGCACAATTTCGTAAAGCCATCAAAATTTACGATAAAACAAAAACAATTAGCGATGCTCATTTAAAAACAATCTTAACCACTGGTGCTTTAGCACCTAGTTCAAATGGATTAGAACCAGTGAAAGTTATTATTATTAAAGATCAAAAATTAAAAGAACAAGCAGCATTAAATTGTTTTATGGCAGGAAACCAACAAAAAGTAAAAGACGTTCCAGTTTTGGCATTATTATTAGGATCAAACGGAGATTATTTAACTTCAGAAGAATTTCTAACAAAACGTTTGGGACGAATTTTTGAAGGCGAAGCATTAACAAATAATGTAAAAGGAATGAGTAATTATTTAAAAACTTGCCTAAGTCCAGATATGTTTTCTGATGAACAAACACATATAGTTGCTAGTTTTTTGGCATTACAAGCAGCTGATTTAAAAATTGGGTCAAGTATTATGGGCGGGGTCACACCAACCCAAGCTATTCCCTTTTTTTAAAGAACACAATATTGTTGACACAACAAAATGACATTTAGCTTTAGGAATGCTTTTTGGATATTATGATGACAACACAGCAGGAACAAGTTTTCCCCGCTTACGAATTCCAGAAGATGAATTTGTTACTATCTTTTAAAAGTTAATACACAGATAACAATTAATCAGAAAGCAATAATATAACCATGAAAACATCACTTAAAACATTTTTAATTATTAGTTTAAGCTGTAATGTTATTTTTCTATTAGCACAAATTGCAACAACAATTCCGTTAGTATTATATAAAAATACCTTACACTTAAGTAATAGTGATTTATCACAAATTTTCTTTGGAATTTTAATTATTATTATTCTAACAATGTTTATTAGTAATTGAATTATCGTTCGAAATCCCTTACGAAAACTAAGCAAAACTAAAGAATTAACTCCGTTACAAGCAGATTTAGGATTTAATATTATAACCAAATATTCACATTTACAAACAGAATATGATGGTTATCTTTGATATTTAAAGAAAAAAGGTTTTATCCTTGTAACAACGCTTGGCATTAACTTTAGCTATGCTTTAATTACAGCTGTTATTTTTTCTATCTTAAGATAAATAAAAAAGAAAATAATATTATTTTCTTTTTTTATTTTGAAGCTTTCGCTTCTAAGTTATCTTTTTCTTTTGTTTTTTTTGCAGCTTCTTTTCGTGCTAAGGCTTTCGCTGTTTTTTTCTCCGCAATTAAACGACGGCGTTTTTTCATTGCCATTTCCTATTCACCTTCTTCTTTTGATTGTTATTAAATTTTTTTAACAACTAATTTTAACTTAACAATTCTTGTTCAATTTCATTACGAGTTACAAATCCAGTTTTTCGTTTTAATTCACTTCCATTTTGAAATGTAATTAATGTTGGAATTGATAAAATTCCATAATCTTGAGCAAGATCTTGTAATTCGTCAACATTAATTTTAACAAAATTAACATCACCACGGTCTTTTGCCAATTCACTAATTACCGGCGCAATCATTTTACATGGTCCACATCAATCAGCATAAAAATCAACTAATGTTAATTTGTTTTCGGCAATTGCTTTTTTAAAGTCATCAATAGTTTTTATTTCATTTACAGCCATTTTTACTCTCTCCTTTACTGAACTTTCTTGCTTTTTTTATCATATCACAAAAGTTTTATTTTTTTAATAAAAACTGTTGCAAATATTTTGCTGGTACATCTTCCCGATTTGATAACGTCACCTCATTGGCCATTGCTTTTAATTCATCAATTGCATTACCAACAGCAATTCCAACTCCAGCTTGACGAATCAATTCAAGATCACTATAAGAATCACCAAACGAATAAGTTTGACTAATATCAATCCCAATATGATGTGATAAAAACTGCAATGCACTCCCTTTTGAAATAACTTTACAAGCAATTTCAAAAACACGATTATTATACTGTGTAATATCTAATTGTGGTAATAGTTGCCGTAATTCTTGTATTAATCCTGCCGCATCATTATCATTCAATGATTCATGTGTAATAACATTGGCATGCGTAATGTCTTCAATAATCTCTTCTGGTTTAGTAATAACCTGATATTTAGTTCGCATTATTTTTGATCAATAATAAGAATTTTCACCATACTCATAAACATAAGTACTATTATTACTAAAAAAATGAACTTTATACTTTTGATAAGTAAATTTAAAAAGAGTATTAATTTCAGCTGTTGTAAAAATCATCATTCATAAAAAACTATTTGTTTTAAATGAATATGCACTCGCCCCATTGTTGGCCAAAACATAACCATGATATTTATGAACTTTTAGTTTACGGGCTTGACGAATTGCATCATTTGCTAATCGCCCCGTTGTTACCACAAACGGAATTCCTTTTTTTTGCACTGAATTAATGGTTTTCTTCGTCAATTTACTAAAACGATGATTATCCTTTAATAAAGTTCCATCTAGATCTGAAAAAACGGCTTTTTTCATCTGTATCCTTCTTTCTAACCAAAAGTTGTATGATCAATTATTTAAGGTATGTATCAGACACTATTTTATAGTTTTATTAATTATAGTAGAAAAATAACAAAATTAAAAAAATTTTACAAAATAAAAAAACACTTATAAAGTGTCATTTGTTTCTTTTTATGGTCCGGGTGAAGGGACTTGAACCCCCACGAGTTACCCCGCCAGATCCTAAGTCTGGTGCGTCTGCCAGTTCCGCCACACCCGGGTATTTGGTTTTTAAAAATGGTCTCCTGTAAAGGACTTGAACCTTTGACCCACTGGTTAAAAGCCAGATGCTCTACCTACTGAGCTAACAGGAGAAAGTCAATGGTGCTGGCTAGAAGAATTGAACTCCCAACCTACTGATTACAAGTCAGTTGCTCTACCAGTTGAGCTAAGCCAGCCTATAATTAAAAAATGGTCCGGTGTAACGGACTTGAACCGCTGACCACCTGCTTGTAAGGCAGGCGCTCTCCCAACTGAGCTAACACCGGAAAATGGTGACCTGTACGGGGTTTGAACCCGTGAATGCATGCGTGAAAGGCATGTGTGTTAACCGCTTCACCAACAGGCCAATAAATATTCGTAAAAATTTTCAAAAAAAAATAATGGCGCCTAGTGCAGGACTCGAACCTGCGACCGATCGGTTAACAGCCGAGTGCTCTACCGACTGAGCTAACTAGGCATGGCATATTTTTTAGCCTTATTCATTATATACTAAATATTGAAAAACAAGCAACTATTTTTAGCCATTTTTTTAATTTTTATAAAACTCTTTAAAAATTAAATTTGTGCAATAACTGTTGCATCAATTTAATTTATTTATACTTTTAAAGATAATTTTATAATTAAGCTTAAAATAGCCAAAATATTTAAAAAACAAAAAATTTGAATTAATAGTCTTTTCTTATTTTTATTAAGAGTACTAAAATCTAATAAATAAAATAACATTAATTACATAAGTCACATTAAGAAAAGAAGCATAAAGAAATTATGCAAAATAACATGAATATAATTATATGATGTAAAGAAAATTCAGATTCCATTTCTATTTGTTGCAATAATTATCTTACTAAAGGGTTGGGCATATAAATAGCTTAAAGTTATATACTATATAACAATATTGGCAATTAATCCAAAAAAACCTAAATAAACCGGAATAAAATCTTCTGATACTCATCATTATCTTTTAAAATAACGTGTTGATTATTGTAATATATTTCATATAAACTTAATAATAAAAAATAACTAAAGATAAGCATAAGTAACAATAATTTACCAATTAAAAATAAATCATTTAATAACATCAAAAATAAAGGCATAAAAATAATAATAAAAACATTTAAAACAGTACAATAAAATATTCACTCTTTTTTAGGTTAACTATAATATTTACTTGTTTTTTTGCGTTAAAATTTTGAGGATAACTCCGATTTTTCATTATTTTAAATAAGAATTTTTGCTCATGATGTTTAATTATATACAATTGAAAATATCAATCAATAATATTAATGACAATACTTACACCTGTTAATATAGAAAAATTAATGAGAAGTCACTGTCAATTAATATCTCAAGTATAATAAATATAAAGTGAAAAAACAGAATTATTAATACTGTTGTAATACAACGTGACCATAAACTATTTTTAAACTTATTTTGACTAATAATCATTTTTTAAAACATATTTAATAACTTTTTCATTATTAATCTTCCTTTTAATTCAAACTTAATATTATTTTTAAAAATTATCGTGTTAGTAAATATTTATCATGACTTTTTCTTAGTTTGATTATAGCAAATCCAATCAAAATATAACAAAAAACAATATTTTTTGTTAAGATATATTTATAACTTTAAGAAGATAAACAAAAAGAAAGTTTAAGATAGTTATCTAAAATGAAAAATAAACAGCAAAAATGATTTATAATTACCCGACCAATTAATTTTCTTGGTGTAAAAACAATCTGAAAAGATATTAAATAACTACCCAAGAGTTTTAAGATTCTTTTAATTTGTCTTGGCATTATTGTTACCTTATTATCTTTTTTTGATTTTAATCATTTTATTGATCCTTATAATATTCCTTCTTTCTTTAGTATTGTGAATGTCCTAAATACTCCCAAACCTTATTTGGACAATATGCCAAAATGAATTGATGCAACATTATATTCCTTAAGTGGATTAGTTAGTTTTACTGGAATTTTAAATGTTTTTTTAATTAGTTTTGGAAAAATGAGTAACTTTTTTTGAGGTTTAATTAATGTTACAACTTTTGGATTATTTGCTTTTGATTTTGGTTATACCGGTGATGCACAATTAAATTTATTCTTTTATCTACCCTTTCAGTTTATTGGTTAATACATTTGACAAAAAACATTGGTCTTTGAACAAAACTCCTCTTTAAACATTAGAACATCAAAATGATGAATTATAACCCCAATTGTCCTAAGCGCTTGTGCTATTTTAACAATTGCTTGATATTATGAAATTCCCGCCTTTCATTATGCTGTTGTCAAACAAGATTATGCTTATTTATACCAATCAGTTCCGCATCTTTTCGATAGTATTACTAATAGTATTGCAATTATTGCTTCAATTCTAATGTTTTTACGATTAAAAGAACAATGAATTTTATGATTAATTTCTAATATTTTGTAATTTTCAATGTTTGCTGGAGTAAATAGTGTTGGTGGTAATTATCCTATATCAATTAATATTAATATGCTAATTCAAATGAGTTTCTTTATTGTTAATACAATTATTGGTTTTTTAATTTGAAGTGGTTATTTAAACAGAGAAAAAGCAGAATAATAATTCTGCTTTTTTTAAATTATTTCTAATAATTCCATTAATAAAATTTTTAAATCACCCGCCATTTTTTGGGTTTGTTTCATAATATAATCATCATCCACAAAATCAGGATTATCACCAATTGAACAAACTGTTGCTGTTGCTAACCCAGCCACTTTCATCCCACTATGAAAGGCGGCAATTGCTTCTGCAACAATACTCATTCCAATCATTTGCGCATATAGTTTATACATCCTTGCTTCACTAGCTGTTTCAAATATTCCGCCTGGATATCCAACATATACTCCTGTTTTTAATTTAATATTGTTTTTTCTGCAACTGTTAATAGTAACTGTCGTAATTTATTATCATATAAATTCTGCGGAATTGGTCAGCGAATTCCTAATCGTGGATTATTTAATCCAATAATTGGATTGTCACCAAAAGCATTAATATGATCTGTTATTGCACAAATTTCGCCAATTTTAATTGCTTGTGCATTTAGACTAGCAGCCGCATTAGATGCTATCATTGTTTTAACATTTAACAGTACTAAAGTATAAATTAGAAAAGCAATTTCACTCATGCTATATCCCTCGCAATAATGGTGTCGCCCTTGCATAAATACCACTTTTTTACCATTATGTTCAGCAAAAACTAAATTTCCAAAATGATGTGGTGCTGTACAACCTGGTCAAAACGGAATATCAACATATTTAATACTATGATTAATTTTAAATGAAGCAGCAAGATCATTATAACCTGAACCAAGGACCATTAAAAATTGATAGTCTTTTCAATCAACTACTTTTTGTTTCAAAAAATTAACGTCTGTTGTTAAATTTTCATCATAAAGTTTATTATCTAACCGCATATTACTAGCCTCCTTACCTTCTTCTTTATATTTTAAAATAAACTTATTATTAATACAATTATTCTTTTACATTATTTTTAACAAAAAAACTCTTTCAAAAAGAGTTTCCTTGCATATTTATCTTTTCAACGTTACTGGACAAAGGCAAAAGCAATAAAATATCCAATAAAACAGAGGTCTAAAATATAAATTGTAATTGCCACAGTTTTGGCTTTTTTTGTAATTAAACAAATTAAGGCATATGCAATAAACCCAAGCGCTAAACCATTTGTAATTGAAAAGGTAACAATCATTGTAATAATCGTAAAGAAAGCAGCAATTCCGAATTCTGGTTTTGCTCATTCAATATCTTTAATTTGACTAACCATTAATGTTCCAACAAAGATAACTGCCGCCCCAGAAATCGCTGGCGTAATTAATTTAAAAATTGGAAATAACGGAATTGCAACTAAAAACATTGTTCCTGTAATAATGGCAGAAAATCCAGTTCGTGCTCCTTGTGAAACGCCAGTTGTTGATTCAACAAAGCTTGTCACCGGTGAACATCCTAATGTTCCACCAACTAAGGTTCCAACAGAGTCAGCAATTAGAGCGCGTGGTTTTAAATCATATTGTTCTCCTGTTGCGGTTGAAATTTGTGTTGAAACAGAATATAACGTTCCTGTTGTATCAAAAAAATCAACAAAGAGAAAAACAAAAATTGAAATATACATAATTGGTGATGTTCAAATTTTTGGATTCGTAAATGCTGTGAAAGTTGATTTTAAATTAGTACCAAAGCCATTAAAATCACTATAACTTCAACCCTTTCAATGTGCAAAATTTAATCGGATAAAATCACTGTCAATAACATTCCCAATAATCAAAGAAACACCCAGCCCTCCTAAAATTGCAATTGCAATTGCTCCAGGCACTTTATTAAAGTGTAAAACAAAAATTAGAATTAATACCCCAAAACCCATTAAAATCATTGGCAAATTAGTTTTTAAATTTCCTAATGTTGCAACTGGAATTCCACCATTAACAACAATTCCTCCTGGCGTAACAGCATTATCACCAACAAAACCAATATTATGTAAACCAATATAAGCAATAAAAAAGCCGATTCCAGCCCCAATTGCCAGTTTTAATGAATTTGGAATTGCATTAATAACAATTGTTCGTAATTTTGTTACTGAAATAAGACAAAAAATAACCGCTGACAATATGACAGCAATTAAAGCCCCTTGGTAACCCAAACCATTATTAGCAACATTAAAAGTAAAAACAGCATTCAGTCCCATTCCTGGTGCCAAACCAACTGGCATATTTGCTGATAACCCCATAATTAATGTAGCAATGAAAGATGCCAGTGCTGTAGCAATGAAAATTCCGCCAAAAGCCATATTCTGACTTGGATAGGCCAGATGATTAATATCTGGTGCAGTAGATAACATATTCGGTTGGACGGACAAAATATATAACATTGCTAAAAAAGTTGTTAAACCACCAATAATTTCTTTTTTAAAAGTAGTTTTTAAATCACCAAAACGAAAAAAAAGTTTCAATCTTTTTTTTAAACATTTAATCTAACTCTCCATTCAAATCTATGCAAAAATAAAAAACATTAACCTTGTTGATAAACATAAGTTAACGCAAAAAGAAAGAGCATTAACCTATAGAGTCTTTGTTACATTTACAAGACGTAGAAACGCTAGACCATATTACTAGCATATACAGGTGGTGTTGTTTAATAGACTTCTTGCATTACTTGTTAAAAAATTGCAAATATTTGTAAAAAAGATACTAATAGAAAAATATAATTTTAATTAATTATGTTTTTTATTTAAAAATTTAATATTTTTCCACAACGAAAAATTAATTTATTATTTAAATTATTTAATTTTAAATAAATATTTTATGTTAAATATAATAATTGTAAATTATAAATTGGGGCAATTAAATTAAATCTTAAACCAAATCTTTTTCTTCGATTACGATATTTTTCTGTAATAATTTTAAATTTTTTAAGAATAGCAAAAATATTTTCAATAATAATTCTCATTTTTGAAACTAGTCTATTATATTGCTTTTGTTCTTTGTTTAAAGGGTTTTTCTTTGTTTTCTTTGTAGGTATTAGAAAATTATTGTGATTTTTTTGTATTCCTTGATAACCACTATCAACTATTAATTTGGTATTTTTTAAAATTAGGATTTTTGATTCTTTAAATAAAGCATAATCATGTTTTTTTCCGAGCGAAAAACTTGTTGCAATAATTTTTTTGGTTTCTTGTTCGATAATTACTTGTGTTTTGATCGTGTGTTTTTTCTTTTTACCAGAATAAGATTGTTTTTGTCTTTTTTTGGGCGTTGGATTGGAGTTTCGGTAGCATCAATAATAATAGTTTTATCATTAAAATAATCATTTATTAGTGCTTTTTTACCGGCAAGTTGTTGAAAATCAGAGTTTTTAATTAAAATATCTTCAATTCACTTAATATTACGATAACAATTAGCCTCACTAATATCAAAACTTTTACCAAGATGAAAATAAGTCTGATATTCTCGTCAATATAATAAAGTCATCAATAATCTATTTTCTAATGATAATTTATTAGTTTTACCACCTTTTTTAAATTTTTCTATTTCAGCAACTTTTAAAATATCTAACATTTTATTAAAAGTGGATTTTTTTATTCCTGTTAATCTTAACCATTCTCTATCATTAAGAGTATTAAATTTATTATTGTTCATATTTTTATGTCCTCATAAATTATATTTTATAATAATATTTTAATAAAAAATGGTATCGCAAGAAGTCTAATATATTTACTCTTTAAATATACCGAATTAAATTTTAAAATTCAATCCCTTTAACATAAACAAATGACATTTTCAGAAAACGGGAAAAAAGCTTTAAAACTAGTATAAATTTTAAAAGTTTTTAAATCTTTATCTGATAAATATTCTGTTGCTAATGTTATTAGATCTTGGCGATAATGTTCTACTAAATTTATTCAACAAAACCAACCAAGAATTAAAAAAATAATCCCCATAATTGATAAAACCTGAATTGCAATTCCCATCCCATTAATAACATCACTGTCTTTTAAGAATTGTGTTAAAACAACTAAAATTGTTGTTCCAATAAATAAAAATAAATCAAACACTAAAAATCATGATAAAAATTTTAATCAAAAAAAAGATTTTGACTCTTTTGTTTTTTTATTATAAACATAATAAAAATGAAAAATAATATCATAAATTTTAGCAATACTTTGGTCTTTATAATCATTTTGTCGAATAACTACGGCATTACTTATTTTAGAAAAATTACGCGCTTTAATAATACGTTTTCGTTCCCCGATATTAACATCTTGAAAATCATTATCATCTAACATTTTTCGTAATAATTTTCGTGGTTCTAAAGCTGTTTTACGTCTTTTATATCCAAGTAGAACAAAACCAAAAGTTAATCATCCTAAAATAAACAAACCTGTAATTACAATGAAGACAAAATAAACTAATCCTGTTATTTGTGCTAATCCAAACATTTTTAATCACATTCTCCTTACATATAAATCTTACCTTATTTTTTAGATTTTTCGTCTGGTTCTTGGGTAATTAGTTTGCCATTTTCATCAAATGACTTCGCACAAAATCCAACACCATCGAAAACTTCAGGGACACATTTAAAATTATTTTCAATTTCTTGTAATTTCTGTTGAATTTCTGCTTCTGTTAATTGATTATCTCTTTGATCTTTTTTCATAATTTTAATTACTCACTGCCAATAATTATAACACTTTATTCTATAAGCAATCAGAGAGTAACTTTAATTTAATTATCTTAAATTTTTAATACTATTTTTTCGATAAAAATAAATAATAAAAAACAAAGAAATTTTCTTCTTTGTTTTAAGATAAAGCTTAATTAATTATCTAAATAAGCAATTGCTTCAATTTCAACTAAAGCATCTTTTGGTAAACCTGCAACAGCCACTGCTGAACGAGCGGGAAAGTCTTCGGTAAAATATGTTTGATAAACTTCATTCATTGCCGAAAAATCATTAATATCTTTTAAGAAAATATTAACTTTTACAACATTTGCTAAGCTATAACCAGCTGACTGAATAACTGATTTTAAATTTTCTAATGCTCATTTTGTTTGATCAGTAATTGTTGTTCCACCAAAAGTCATTGTTGATGGATCTAATGGTAATTGTCCTGAAACATATAGAAAGTTACCAGCTTTAATTGCTTGTGAATACGGACCAATTGCCTGCGGAGCTAAGGTAGTTGCGATAATTCTTTTACTCATCTTAAATTTTCCTTTCTTATTTAGTAAAAATTGTTATTAAAATGTTGACTATTTTGCCGACCATCGCAAACGATGTTCCAATATTAATTCTAAAACATGATGGTGGCGTTTCAACAAAATCATTATCTTTACTAACAATTAATTTATGTTTTCATAGTAGTTCATTAACTTCTTGTTAAGTTAGGTTAGTTTCTGCATAATTAATTCAAACCAAATATGACGCTTCTAATTTCATAATTTTTAAACCTGGAATTACTGTTAGTTTTTCTTTAACATACTGATAATTTTTTACAACATAGGTTAACATTGCTGTCTTTCACATAATTACTTCCGAATTATTATAAGCAGCAAGATAAGCTGGAATTGTAAACACATTGGGTGACGTGATTGAAGCACGTTGATATTGTTCATCAATTTTGGCTCTTAACATCTCGTTATGTGTAATTAAGTACGATGATTTTAAACCGCCAAGATTAAAAGCTTTATTTGGGGAATTACAAACAATTAGATAATTATCTAAAATTGTAAATGATAGTAACGAATTAAATTTAACGTTTGGTAATGCTAAATCACCGTGTACTTCATCTGATATTATTAAAACATGATATTGCTGACAAATTGCAATTATTTTTTGTAATTCGTTCCTTGTTCAAACACGCCCCCCAGGATTATGAGGATTACACAAAATAAATAATTTTGGTTGATATTTTTTAATTGTTGTTTCAAACATTGCAAAATCAATTTGATAAGTATCATCGACTCATTGTAATTGATTTGCAAGCAGGCGCCGTTTATTATTAATAATTGCTTGCCCAAATGGCCCATAAACTGGGGTTTGAACTAAGACATAATCATTAACATCTGTTAAACATTGAATTAATTGATGCAACGCATTAACAGTTCCATGAACCAACTTAATTTTATCAACCGGAACGTTAACTTGATGTTGATGATAATATCAATTACTAATTGCTTGATAAAGATCATCACTAACATAACTATAACTATAAACTCCTTTTTTTGCGCGTTCCAAAATAGCATCTATAATTGGTAGTGGTGTCGTAAAATCTAAATCGGCAATTGATGAATTAATGATATTATCACCAGTTAGATGATAATTTTTTGCAATGTAAGTGTGATCTCATTTTCGTTCTAAATTTTGACTACGGTCAATGATAATATCAAAGTTATATTTCATTATGATCAGTTTTACCTTTCGATCTTAGAATTATTTTTTCTCTGTTTATGATTTAAATATTGTTCTTGTTCCCTTGATGATAATTGTTTAAATTTTTTTAAATGCTGTTTTTTAACAACTGGAACAATTCCTAATGATAAAATATTAACTGTTCAAGTTTGAACTTTTTTCTCAATAATTGGTTTTGTCTTAATATATTTTAACCCTAATAATAAACTTGTTGATATTGCGCAACCAATAATGGCAAAGATTAATCATAATAAGATTGCTACCCCAATTGAGACGGTACCCGTTGTTGATTGGATCCCCGCCATTGTAATAAAACCACCACCAGTAATTGTTGAACCTAAATTAAAGGCTGCACATAATCTCCCCGAAACAGCACCACCTAGCATAAACGAAGGAATCACACGGAATGGGTCAGATAAAGCAAACGGAATTGCACCTTCAGTAATTCCTAACGATGATAGAATTCATGCCATTTTACCAGCTTCTTTTTCATATTGATTGGAAAAACGACGACCAATAAATGTTACTAATGCTGTAGTTCAACCAGTTCCAATTCCTGCTGCTCAAAAACAAGCATATGGTACCAATAATGTTGGGTTAGTTAATTGTCCCCCAGTAAAGGCTTGTGAAAATGATGCAAATGAGAAAGCTCATACTACTTTATTAAATGGCCCGCCCAAATCAAAGACACACATCATTCCAATAATAATTCCTAGCAAGGCTGCTAAATTTGATGTTTGTAAAGTTGTTAACCCACTAAAAATAACATTAATTAATAAAGCAATTGGTTGCCCAATAACAAATAAAATTACACACATACTAATTAATGACCCTAACATAGGATATACAAACCACGTTAAAACTCCTTGCATTTTTTGACTAACTAAATATTTTTTAAATAATTTCATCATATATCCAACTAGCATCCCAGTAATTAAACCACCTAAAAACCCAAGGCCATCAACAATTACTGTGCCATCAGCAGCGGTTTTTGTAACATAGACACATGCTAAACCACCAAGAAACCCTGGTGTTAACCCTGGTTTATCAGCCATGGCATAAGCAATATAAGCTGCTAGTACTGGTGCTGATAAAATACTTAAACTTTTTCCAGCAACATTACTTAAAGTATTTAATCAATTAGCATGTTGCACAATATAATCCGCTCCAGCAATTTGAATAATAATTGTAATTAAAGCTTGAATTGCTGTTCCAGCCACAATAACTGGTACTGCATAAGAAATTCCCGTTAAAACAGCATTTTTTAAACTAACAGCTCCCGTTTTAAAATGTAATTTAAATCAACCTTTCTCCTTTTTAGTTTTAATTTGTTTTGTTGTTGGAATCTGTTGATTTGGAAGTTGACGCATAATTTGAAATGCTTTTTTAAAAACACCATCAACATCATACAATGGTTCACTAACCGCTACTTTTAAAATTGGAATATCAACAAACCGTTCTTGTTCACCAATAGCAATATCAGCCGCAATAATTAGCACATTAGCGTTTTGAATATCTTCTGGTGTTAATTTATCTTCAAAACCATTTGCTCCTTGTTTTTCAACTTTAACTGCATAACCCAAACGCTTTGCTTCATCTTCAATTTTTTTCGCCGCCATATAAGTATGCGCTACCCCAGCTGGACAAGCAGTAATTCCTAAAACATAGCCCTTATAATTTTCTTTTGTTACAGTTGTTGGTTCATCTTCTGCTTGTAATAATGCCAAAATTTTTGTTTTATCGTTTTCTTTTTTTAAGGTTTGCCGCAGATCAGGATTTAATAATTTTTTAGCAACATTACTTAAGACTTCTAAATGAATATCATTTTTTTTATTCGTTGGAATAATTAAAGCAATTGCAACTTGAACAGCACTATTATCAAATGTTGGTCATGATAATCCAGTTTGATAACGGACAAAAATAACCGCTGGTTTTTTAATATATTTAATTCGTGCATGGGGAATTGCAAAACCATCTTCTAACCCCGTTGATGTTTCATGTTCCCGGGCTCATAGCGCTTTTGTTAATTTATCAATATTATCAATACATCCTGCCTTATAAGCGATTGTTGCTAATTCTTGAAATGCCTCATCTTTTGTTGTAGCTGATGAATCTAAAACAATTTGTTCAATTGAAAAAAGATCATCTTTATTTTTAATACTCATTTTATCCTCCTTATTTTAATAAAATTTTGTTGTCCTTGCCTTAATTAAAGCAAAAAGGAAAATTAAAACAATAAAAAAACTATATTTTGGAATATAGTTCTAACAAATGAAATAGATTTTATTAAAAATACTTGCGAATAATTTTTGCATATAAATAATCTAAAAATTGCATTACCGTTTGTGAACGAATTGAAAAAACATCTCAAATTTCATTTTCCCGCGAATTAACAACAAAATAATTTGTTATGTGTTCTGTTAAAGCAGTTTTTTTCCCAATAATTCCAAAGGAATATACATCAGGATTAACTTGTTTAGCAATTGCAGCAATAAAATTCGATTGTCCACTCAAAGTGATATAAAGCACCATGTCATCAGTCATTATCATTGGTAAATAAGATTCAATTGAGTTTAAATCATTTTGGTGAATAACATTCTTATTAATTCATCGTAACCGTTGAGCAAAATTTCGTGAAACATTATATGCTAAATTAAACGCAAAAATAAAAACAGTTTTAGCAGTTGTAATTTTTTTAATTAATGTTGATAAATCATTTTGAAAAAAAGCAGTGTGTAACAATTCCGCTGATTCAATTTTAATTTTTAAGTATTTGTCAAAAAAAGCCATTTCATCATGAACTAATTGCTTATTAGCATTAAATTGTTGAACATCTAACGAAACATGTTCTGTTAAATATTTGACCTTAAATTTTAATTCATTAATTCCTTCCAATCCAAGTTTTTGACAAAATCGAATAATCCCAGCGGCCGAAGTAAAACAATTAGTAGCGATCTCACTTGTTGTTAACTTATTAATTGTTGTAAGATTTGTCAAAATATAACGGGCAATTGTTTGATTTGTTAAGTTTTTTTGATCAACTGCTAATATTTGTAATTGTTTTAATAAATCTGTGTCCATTTTTAAGCCTCCTTGGAATGATTAATTCTAAATTCCACCTCAACAAGCAATTGGTTAAGTTCAGTTCATTGTTTTCAAAATTGGATAACGTCGATTCATAAATCGTTTATTTAAAGCAAAAGCAACAATAAACATTACTAATAATAATCATAAGAAACTAATTAAGTAATCACCAATGTTAACTGTTCCCGAAACATAGGACAACATATTATAAACAATTTGATAACGAATTAAATTAATAACCATTGCTCCAATTGGAATTGAAATTACTCAACTAATTAAAATAATTGGTAAATAAATTAAAAACATTCGGTTAAAAATTCAAAGGTCAGAATAGCCTAATGCTTTAAAGCTATTTAAGACTTTTAAATTATCTTTTAAAATAATATTAGTAATAATGAAGATTTGGAAAATACAAGCAACAATTGATGCAACAAGTATTAGTAAATAAATTAAGAATAAAATAATTTGTAAATTAATCGTTTGCTGTAACAATATTTTTAAGTTTTGCGTTCCATTATATATTGGCGAAGGTTGATATTGAGAAGGATTGGGTAAAACATTATAGTTGTTATTTTTTTCATAAACCCCAATATAATGATATGTTTCATTTTGAAGTAAAGATGAATATAATGTTGCTAATCGTTTTGGTGTTAAACGTTGATTATTATAACGATTAATTAAAAACATATTTTTCATTCCATTATCAAACTGATCAGCAACAACATAAAAAGTAACATTTTTATCATTAAAATTGCTTACTAAAATATCACCAATATTAACACCTTGTAAAAACCGATACGCTTTGTTAATAATAATTGGATATAATTGAACACGATAATTGGTTGGATCTCACTTTGGATTCTTACTATAAAACCAGTTTTTACTTTGAATTAACTTTTTCATTTCATTAACTTGCAAAATAGCATAATTAACTTTTGAACTAAAGCGTTCTGCTTGTGCTGCACGTAATAAACTATCTGTATCACCACTTTGGTCAAAACTTTTTATTTTATTAAAGAATCAACTAATATCTGTTTTTTCTTCAACGTTTGGATAAAATAAATTAGTATTATTTTTATAATCATAAAACTCAATTGCATTTCCTGTTAAAGATTTTAACTTTTTACTACTAATAAAATTACGATAAAAAGTTGGGATTGATAAATTAATTGTTGATTCATCATTTGCCGTTTGATAACTTGTTAAAAAATGTTCTAAATTATTATAATTAATTGCTTCTTGCGCATAAAGACTTTGTGTATAAGCAAAAATTTCTGATTGATATGGTCCATAAATAATTGGTTGATACCCTATTGTAATAATTCCATCTTCATGACTTAATTCATTAATAAAATACTCGTAAACAGACCCTTGGATAAACTTTGTAATTTGATCATAATATTTGGTATCTTTACAATTTTGTAAGTATCATTCATAAGAATTAGCTTTAAACCATAAATGTTTTAACGAAGGAATAACAGTACTATCACCAACAAATGGTCCACAAACTGGTGGTGTTGTTCCAACACTAGTATATTTTTTCAAAACCATTTCTTCCGTAAAAATTTTTTGTTGGGGATTTAATAAAAGATACCCCGAAACATTAGGATCTTTAACTGCAGCTGGACTTTCATATACCAAGTAATCATATGGTGGGGTTTGACCAGTAGGATCATTATAGTTTGTATCATAACGGTAAACATATTTCCAATTTGTATTTTCTTTTAAATTAAGATTGATCTGACTAAAATTAATAATGGTTGTTAAACCAGTAAACAACATTGCTCCCGTTAAAGTTGTTACAACAATTGTTAATAATAATTTCCATTTTGCATCTAAGGTAAACTTAAGACTAATATTATATTTAAAATTTAAATGTAAAAAACCAATTTTTGGAATGTGCGTTTTTACCACTTTTGGTTTTAACAAAACTAAGGTTGGTCGTGACACTTCAATAATGATAAATAAGAACGCATAGGCACAAACAACTAAACTTGACAATAAATACGTTCCAATAATTAATCATCACGGTGGAATTGAAATATAAGTTGTAAATTCTAAAAATCCTTGATATGTAATATTTAGGATAAACGCAAAGATTCAACTCGTTATTAGTGATAACGAAGCAATTACAAACATTAATAGTAGAAAACAAGATAATAGTAAAAAAGCAATTGTTCCTGTGCCATAACCTTGGGCTTTTAAATTTCCAATAATACCACGGTTAACAAATAACAATTTATTGACAATCATACTGATCATAATAAATGATGAAATTACTAATAGTAATGAAATCGCCACTAAAATTGACCAAATAATTTCTTCTTTATTTGAAATCAATTCTTTCATATGATTTAACGGGCTATACGCCCCGTTTGAATATGAAAAATTAGCATTATCATAAACATTTGCCATATCACTTCAACTATTTTTTGCTGCTAAAAAATCATTGTTTCATTGGTCCTTCGCCAATGCCGCATTAATTGTTACCCCATTACTCATAATTCGGGCTGCTGCTGCCATATTTTGCTGCAAACGATCATATTCATCACCACGAATTCATAAATACGGATTATAAATAAATGATGATTCATTCGAAGCACTATTAACATAAGCATTAGTTCCAAATCCAACAACACGATATTTAAATCCATAAATGGTAAAAGAATCACCAATTTTAATTTTATTATGCGAAGCATAAGAATTATTAATAATAATTGGTGGATAATCACTTGTTGCATTATAATCTAAAAAAGTTTTATAATCCCCCTTAACCATAATTGGTGTTGTTCAATAATACGGGCGATCACTTTGTATGTAAAAATTTTCAGCTTTAAAAATGTCATAAACTTGCATTGTTTCATTCATAATTGCTCGATCAGCAACCGAACCAATAATGACAGAATTTAATAAAAGTAATTCTAACTGATAAATGCGTGGTTGGTTTTGAACAAAACTTTGATAAGCATCAGTAAAAACATTTGTATCAGTTGCTAAACGCGGATTATTTGGTGAACTAACAAACGGAATCAAACCATTAGGGTTTTTTAAATATCCCAGTAGTTCAGCATAATCTGCTTGACTTAAAAAATAATCACTACTAGGTAAAATATTGCTTGTAAAATTTAAAACAACATTCCCCGTTGCTTTTAGTTGCTCAACAAAATAAGGATTTGAACTATTTAAAGCAAGTCATTTTCCGTTATATGTTGGATCCTTTGTTGAATCTAAAAAAATTTGATAACTATCATTCGTTCCCTTTCGCAATAAAAAATAAGAACTTTCTACTTTTGTAGCATCAATTGTTTGGTTAGAATTAATATAGTTAATGTTATTTAATCCATATGATAAATTTTTATTATTTGAAGCAATTTTTAATTGCTCACTAAAGCGAAAAGAAATATTGGTATTATATAAGTTTTTTCCAATCACAGCTAATTGACTAGTACTTAAATCATTTGACATAATCATTCCTCCAAAAAGAGTAATGACGACACCCAACATTAAAAACAATCCCAAAACCTGCAAACTATTCTTGGTAAAACTTAATCAAAAATTTTTGAATAAATGTCTTATCATTAGTTTTCATCTCCGTATAATTTAATTTAATCATAATACATTATTGGTTATTTTTCAAAATTATATTTTGGATTTTTTGCTAATTTTTGTAAAGCGTCTCGTGCCGCTAATTGTTCTGCTTCTTTATGCGTATAACCATGACCCTCGCCATAACGAATGCCATCAATTTCTGCCATCACAGTATATAAGACGCGGTTGCCTTCTAATGGTGGTGATTCTTTTACTAACTTATATTCCAGCGTTCGCACATCACCAGCCTGTAAAAATTCTTGTAATTCGGTTTTATAATCACGGATTTGGTCAAAAAAACCCGGACTTGAAACCATTTTAATTAAAGTTTGATCAATAAAAGTAGGAACTGTTTCTTCTCCTAAATCAAGATATAATGCTGCTAACATTGATTCATAAATATCCGCTAAAATGCGATTTTTTTCATACCCTTTTGTTTTAATTTCACCTTTTCCTAACAACAAAAAGGGAGCTCAATTCATTTGCCGAACTAATTCTGCCAATGTCCCTTCACGAACTACTTTACTTCGTAAATTAGTAATTTCTCCCTCATTTTTGTCAGGAAAAGTTAAAAATAAATATAATGAAATTTCTTTTGCTAAAATAGCATCACCTAAGAATTCCATTCGTTGATAAGTATAATTCAAATTATTTTCATTAGCATAAGAATTATGGGTTAAAGCCTCTAAATAATATTTTTTTGTTTTAATCCGAATATTATATTTTCTAAAGAACCCTTTTAATTCTGCAAATAATTGGTCGGGTTGTTTATTTATAAACTTCATCGTAAAATTAATCCTCCTTTAATAATTTTATCGTTATTTTTTGAACAAAATCATTAACAATTGCAGTGCGAGCCATTTCTAATGTACTAATCCATGATTTCTCATCACTGCTGCCATGCGTTTTAATAGCAATTGCCTTTAACCCTAGTACTAAAGCTGAAGCATTATTCCTATAATCAAATGTTTCACGAACACCCCGGAACGCTTTGCGAAGGGATAATGCTTTTAATTTACGATAAAGATTTTTAGTTAATTCATATTTAATAACTGCCATTAAGTTTTTTGCCATTCCCTCTAACGTTTTTAAAGCAATATTCCCGGTAAAACCATCTGTTACGATGATATCAACAAGATTACTTGTAATATCCCGTGGTTCAATGTTTCCTTTAAAATTAACTTTATTATTGCCAGCCAACAATTTATAAGCTTCCTTATGATAGTCTTTTCCTTTTGATGCTTCTTTACCAATATTCAAAATAGCAACTGTTGGAGTTGGATTATGCATAATTGCTTGTGCATAAACACTAGCCATAATTGCAAAATTAACAAGATCTTGGGGTTCATTTTCTAAGTTAGCCCCAACATCTAACATTAAAACTGATTTTCCTTTTTTAATCGTTGGAATAAAAGACATAAAAGCTGGGCGAGAAATTCCAGGAATTTCACCAACAATAAAATGACATGCTGCTAAAAAAGCTGCCGTTGAGCCACCCGAAAGAAAGGCATCAGCTTTTTGGTCACGTAATAATTCAGCAGCACGAACCATTGAACTATTTGGTTTACGACGAACTTCCATTAAGCCTTCTGTCATTAAAATAACTTCTGTTGTTGCAAAAATTTCATACCTTGTTGCATCTAATTTTACTTTAGTTACCGCGGTTTGAATTTCGCTTTCATTACCGACTAAAATAAATGTAACATCTTGATATTTTTTCATAAAAACTTTCAAAGCCCCAATAATTGGATTAATTCCTAAATCGGTTCCCATCATGTCAATCGCAATTTTACTCATAATTAAATCTCCTAACTTATTTTTAATTATAACAAATAATTAACTAGTTTTTTTCACGAAAAGATTATGGAAATTAATAATTATTTTTTTGGTAAAACTTCAAGTAACTGTAACTTAATCTTTCCTTTACTATCAACTTCTAAGACCTTAACTTTAACAAGATCATTTAATTGCACAATATCTTCGGTTTTTTCAACTCGTTTTTCCGCTAATTTTGAAATATGAATTAAACCATCAACATTTTCTTTTAAATTAACAAAAGCCCCAAACTTTTCAATTTTAACAATTGGTCCTGTCATTTCAGCACCAATTTCAACGGGCATTGCAATTGCTTTAATTAATTCATAAGCTTTTTCAATTGCCGGATAATCCTTATGATAAATTGTTACTTGACCATCATCTTCAATATCAATTTTAACATCATCAGCTTTCTCAATAATGGCTGTAATCATCTTACCACCAGGACCAATCACTTCGCGAATTTTATCAACTGGAATCATAAATGTTTTCATTTTCGGCGCTGTTGGCGCTAATTGTGTTCGTGGTGCTACAATCGTTGCTAAAACATTATCAAGAATTTGCAAACGAGCTTTTTTAGCCGCTAACAATGCTTCTTGTAAAATTGTTTCATTAATACCAGCAATTTTAATGTCCATTTGCAACGCACAAATCCCTTGTGCTGTCCCTGCCACTTTAAAATCCATATCGCCAAGATGGTCTTCCATTCCTTGAATATCAGTTAAAATGGTATAGTTATCATCTTCTTTTACTAATCCCATTGCAATTCCGACCACGGGTGCTGTAATTGGAACACCAGCGGCCATTAAAGCTAAAGTTGCAGCACAAATTGAAGCTTGTGAGGTACTACCATTTGATTCTAATACTTCTGAAACAATGCGAATTGTATATGGAAACACCTTTTCACTCGGAATAATCTGTAACAATGCTTTTTCCCCTAAAGCCCCGTGGCCAATTTCACGACGGGATGGTGGTCCCATCCGTCCTGTTTCACCAACAGAAAAAGGCGGAAAATTATAATGGTGCATAAAGCGTTTCCCATCTTCATCAGTAATACCATCAATAATTTGATTTTCCCCTAAAGCTCCTAATGTCACAACAGACAAGACTTGTGTTTCACCTCGTGTGAACAAAGCACTCCCGTGAACAACTGGTAAAATATCAATTTCACTAGTTAAAGGACGAATTTCATCAAGGCGACGATTATCTAATCGTGTTTTATCAATTAAAATTTGACGACGAACTTCTTGCCGAACAACATCATATAATGCTGTTTTTAGTTCCAAAATAATTCGTTGACGGTCTTTTTCAGTTATATCGTTTGCAATCGGATAATGTTCTAACGCTTGTTCAGTTAAACCTTGAATTGCTTCATAACGTAAAACCTTTTCTTTAATTTGTGCTGCCGCAATTAACTTTGTCGCATAATGTTCATTAACATACGCAATAATTTCGGAACGAACAGTAAATAATGTAACATCCATTTTTGGTTGACCAACTTTAGCAATAATTTCATTTTGAAAAGCAACCAATTCGACAATTACTTTATGACCCCTTAAAATTGCTTCTAACATTGTTGCTTCCGAAACTTCTTTCGCACCAGCTTCAACCATATTAATTGCATCAGTTGTTCCGGTCACAATTAATTCCATTTGACCCGTATTTAACTGCTCTAAAGTTGGATTAACAATAATGTTTTGTTTTTGATCAACGGTTAATAATGCTCCCGCCACAGGACCAGCAAACGGGATTTTTGAAATACCAAGGGCTAATGATGCGCCAAATAAACTAACAATCCGAACATCACTATCATTATCAACAGCTAAAACATTAATGATAATTTGAACTTCATTACGAAAATTTTCTGAAAATAATGGTCGTAACGCACGATCAATCACCCGTGCTGATAAGGTTCCATATTCTAATGGTTTTCCTTCCCGTTTTAAAAAACCACCCGGAATTTTTCCAACCGAATATAACTTTTCTTGAAAAATAACTGTTAATGGAAAAAAATCAGTTTCACTAACCTTATTACTAACTGTTGCTGTTACTAAGACCACTGTTTCACCATAACGGATTAAAACAGCCCCACTGGCCTGTTTTGCTAATTGTCCATGTTCAACGATCAATTGTCGATTATTAATTATCTTTTTAAATACTTGTTTTGCCATCAAAACCCTTAATTCCTCTCTGTTATTTTAAACCTTTTTAATTTTATCACACATTATTTTGATATTTAAGATATGATATAAATATAGCGAAAAAGTTGAGGAACCTAATATGAAACAGCAATCAGTTTATATTGATAATCAAACCTTTGAAACAATAAAAGATAACGCCTACTTGTTGGATGTTCGAACTAATGTTGAATTTAAAACGTTATCTCAAATGCCAAATTCAACAAATGTTTATATCTTTGACTTGTTACAAAACCCAAATCATTATTTGCCAGATAAAGAACAACTAATTTTTACTCTGTGTAACGGTGGTAACCGCAGTAGTGAAGCCGCATTAGAATTACGCCAACTTGGCTACTCTAATGTTTATGTTTTAACAACTGGCATTTATGGTTATTATCGCTGAAAAAACAAAAAAAATAATAAATAAAAAGGTTTTAAAATTAATTTTAAATCCTTTTTATTTATTATAAATCTTCATAGAAATTATCGATAATATGAAATGAACTAATATCTTTTAATTCTTGTAACTTTGTTTTTTCCTCAACAGATAATTTAGTCGGAATTGCAACAAGAACATTAACAATTAGATCACCACGTTTAGTAGATGCTGGGCCTTTAAAAAACCCATGGTTTGGAATACTAAAAACACTATTTGTTTTTGTGTTTGCTGGCAGTTTTAAATGAACATCACCATCAAAAGTTGGCACTTTAATTTCAGCACCTAATAAGGCGTCTAAATAAGAAACTGGTAAATCTAAGTGCAAATTATCATTAATCCGTTTAAAATATTTATTTGGTTTAACAGTAATTTCTAAATAAATATCACCACGCGGACCATTATTTAAACCATAATTTCCTTTTTCACGAATTCGTAATTGTTGGTTTTCATAAATTGATTTTGGTAGTTCAATTTCAACAACTTCTTTCCCACGATAATGACCTTGACCTTTACATTTTGGACATTTACTTGCAACAACTTTTCCACGACCCTTACAATCAGGACAAGGTTGTTGCGATTGAATTACGCCAAATAAACTACGTTGTTCAATATTAACATATCCATACCCATCACAAGTTGTACAAGTATGAATATCTTTTTTCAGATCTTTGGCACCCGTTCCATCACACGCTTCACAAGTCTTATCAACATTTAAATCAAGTTTAATTGTTTTTCCAAACATTTGTTCTTTTAAAGTAACCGTTACTCGTGCTGCAACATTTTCTCCTTTAATTGGTTGGTTACTAAAACCACGACGTTTTTTAGCGCCCCCACCAAAAAAGTTTTCAAAAATATCACCAAAACCACCAGAAAAAATATCTTCAAAATCACCACCGCCACTAAAGCCTTGGCTAAAGCCACCAAAACCGCCAAAAGCATTTGGATCATTTCCGGCATGGCCAAATTGATCATAGTTCCGGCGTTTATTTGGATCAGATAATACTTCATAAGCTTGGTTAACTTCTTTAAATTTTGCTTCTGCATCCTTTTCTTTTGAAACATCCGGGTGATATTTTTTGGCTAGTTGGCGAAATGCTCGTTTAATTTTTTCATCTGTTGCATTTCGTTCAACACCCAATACATCATAATAGTCTCGTTTCCCCATTTTACCATCTTCCTACTTTCCTTCTTAAAGAAAAGATAACTAAAATAATTTTAGTCATCATTATTGTTATTTATCTTTCTTTTCATCATCTTCAGTAATTTCTGGTTCAGATTGTTCACCTTGGTGATCATTCATATGTTTTGAAGCTTCGGCCATTGCTTGTTCAAGCCCAGTCATTTTTGCTTCTAATCCGGCATAATCTTCTTTATCTAATAATTCTTTAATTTCTTTAACCATTTCTTCTGATGTTTTTAATTGTTCAGCATCCATTTTATCTTTGTTCGTTTCTAATGCTTGACTAATTACTGCAACATATGATTCAGCCTTATTACGTAATTCGATGTTTTTTAATTTTTGTTCATCTTTATCTTTATTTTTTTCAGCTTCATCAACCATACGTTGAATTTCTTCATCGGTTAATCCGCCACCATTAGTGATTGTAACAGATTGTTCTTTGTTTGTTTTTAAATCTTTTGCTGCAACTGAAACAATTCCGTTGGCGTCAATTGAGAACTTAACTTCAATTTGTGGCATTCCTTTTGGCGCCGGGTCAATTCCTGATAATTGAAAACGCCCCAATGTTTTGTTATCACCAGCCATTTTCCGTTCTCCTTGTAATACATGAATGTCAACCGCTGGTTGGTTATCAGCAGCAGTTGAAAACACTTGTGCTTTTGAAGTTGGAATTGTTGTATTTCGAGGGATTAAAACAGTTGATACCCCTCCCAATGTCTCAATTCCTAATGATAATGGTGTTACATCTAATAATAAAACATCTTTTACATCACCAGCTAAAACTCCCCCTTGAATTGCGGCTCCAATTGCTACAACTTCATCAGGATTAATTGTTCGGTTTGGCTCTTTTCCTAATTCACGTTTAATCACTTCTTGAACAGCTGGAATTCTAGTACTTCCACCAACTAATAACACTTGGTCTAATTCACTAGCTTTTAATTTAGCATCCGCCAATGCTTTACGAACAGGTTCAACGGTACGATCAACAAGACTTTTTGTCATTTCATCAAATTTTGCTCTTGTTAAAGTTAAATTTAAGTGTAATGGATTACCATCACGAGCAGTAATAAACGGTGCCGCAATTTCTGTTTGTAATTGTGAAGACAGATTTTTCTTTGCTTTTTCCGCTTCTTCTTTTAAACGTTGCATTGCCATTTTATCTGTTTTTAAATCAATTCCATTTTCTTTTTTAAATTCTTCAACCATTCATTTAATAATAACATCATCAAAGTCATCTCCTCCTAAATGGTTATCTCCCGCAGTTGATAATACTTCAAAAGTTCCATCAGCTAAATCTAAGATTGAAACATCAAATGTTCCTCCTCCTAAATCATAAACTAACACTTTTTGTTCTTTGTCAACTTTATCAATTCCATAAGCTAATGCCGCTGCGGTTGGTTCATTAATAATTCGTTCAACATCTAATCCGGCAATTTTTCCGGCATCTTTTGTTGCTTGACGTTGGGCATCATTAAAGTATGCTGGAACAGTAATAACTGCTTTTGATACTTTTTGTCCTAATTTTTTTTCAGCATAACTTTTTAAATAACGTAAAATTTCGGCTGAAATTTGTTCAGGACTATAATCTTTGCTATTAACATGCACTTTATCAGATGTTCCCATCTTTCTTTTAATTGAACTAATTGTATTTGGATTAGTTACTGCTTGACGTTTTGCAGAATCTCCAACAATAATTTCCTCATTTTTAAATGAAACAACCGATGGTGTTGTACGTTGTCCTTCTGGGTTTTCTAAAACTTTAAATTCGTTTCCTTCCATAACAGCAACACATGAATTCGTTGTTCCTAAATCAATTCCAATAATTTTTGACATAATATCTTTCCTTCCTCTCTCAAATATTGTTATTTTGCTACTTGCACTGATGCATGTCTTAAAACACGATCATGAATCATATATCCTTTTTGCATAATTTGAACAATGCATCCTGAATCAACATCAGTTGATTCAACAATCTCAATTGCCGCATGAAGATTAGAATTAAAATGTTCACCAACTTTTGTATCAATTACAGTAATTCCTTCTTCTTCGAAAACCGTTTTAAACATACGGTTAATCATTTCAAATCCAGTTAAAAAGTTTTTAACCTCTGGAGTTACATTTGTAACTTGTAATGCCCGCTCAAAGTTATCTAGGGTTGGCAGTAATTTTTCTGCCATTCCGGCGGCACGATAACGTTTAATATCATCTACTTCAGTGTGAATTCTTTTTTTTAAGTTTTCCCCATCTGCTAATGCTAATAACTTTTCTTCTCGTAATCGCATATTATCTTTTAATAATAAATCAATTTCTTGTTCTAAATCTTCAATAATAGCCAAGTTATTTGCTTCAGCTGTCGGTGTTTCAGCTTCTGATGATGCTGTTTCCGAAGGTATTGCTTGCGTATTAGCCAATTCTTTCCGTAGTTTTTCAATTTTTTCTTTTAATTGGTTTGGTGAAGATTTGCCATTTTGTTCATTATTCATTAATCTCAACCTTTCTATCTTCTTTTTGATATGCTTCTCTAATACGGTTTGCTAATCACTCTAACACTTCATAGAGCTTATCATATTCCAAGCGCTTTGGTCCCACCAAAGCAATGCCCCCTTCTTGCATATCATCAACTTTATATGTTGTTGTTAATAATGCCATATCGTCATTATTAAATCCTGTTTCATTTCCAATTTGGATTGAAACCAAGTCTTCATTTGGGTTATCTTGTTGTTTTTTAAAATAATCAAATGGGGAAATTGTTTCAATAAAGCGAATAATTTGTTTAATTCGTTCCGGATTATTATATTCCGGATTTTGTAACATATATTGTAAACCATGTGTTGAATAACTTGGTTTAACAATGCTTGTTAAAGCATTCGCAAATTGTTTTAAAATATATTCATAATGTTTAACTTGTTGTTCTAAAACTGGTCGAATAACATCAAATTTAGCAGTAATATCCGTTATTTTAGTGTTTTCTAACCGGCTGTTAAATAGTTCAACTGAAATTTGTAAATCATTAATTGAACTATTTTCATCAATATTAAACAATTTGTTTTCAACGTGGCCGTTTGTTAAAACAAAGACAACAACCGCTTGCGTTGCAGAAATTGGTAATAACTCAATTTTCTTTAACATTTCTTCTTTAAAATTTGGCCCAACAACAACCGTTGTTAAATTTGTCATTTCACTTAAGATTTGCCCTGTTTGATCAAGAATATCATTAATTGACATATTACGATCAACAAATAATGCTTCAATTCGGTTTTTAATATCATCAATATTTTTCTCATCCATTAAATTATCAACATAATAACGATACCCTTTTGTTGATGGAATGCGCCCCGATGAAGCATGTTCTTTTTCTAAAAAACCTTCTTTTTCTAAAATTGCAGATTCATTCCGAATTGTTGCAGAAGAAGAATCTATTAACGAAGAAGCCATAATAGTTTTACTTCCAACAGGTTGCGCTATCTTCGTGTATTCTTCCACAATTACTTTTAAGATGTTTTCTTGGCGTTGAGTTAACATCATTAACACCTCCTAGTTTCAATTCTGATCTAAATTTGGCAATTAACACTAAATAGTGCTAACAATAATATTATAAATTATCATTCTAAGAATGCAAGTGCTAATTTAATTTTGTACTGTTTTTAATGACCATTTCATTATTAGCAACATCAATCATATATGATTTTCCCTCTTGAACTTCTTCGGAAATAATAGTATGTGCAATTAATGATTCAAGGTTTCGTTGAATGTAACGCTTAATTGGACGAGCTCCAAATTCACGATCATATCCTTCGTTTAAAATTTTTTCTAAAACTGCTTCTGAATAAGTAATCCGAATGTTTTTACTATTTTCAATGCGCTGAGTTAGTTCCGATAATTCTTTTTCAATAATCTCTTTAATCACTTCTTTCGATAAAGCATTAAAGGTTACAACATTATCAATTCGATTTAAAAATTCTGGCTTAAATTTTTTGGCCAATTCTTTTTGAATTAACAGCCCAACTCCTTCGTTGTTTTCATTCAATAGATATTCTGATCCAATGTTTGAAGTCATAATAATAATTGTATTTTTAAAATCAACCGTTTTTCCTAATGAATCAGTTAAACGCCCATCTTCTAAAATTTGTAAAAGAATATTCAGGATATCTGGATGGGCCTTTTCAATTTCATCAAATAAAACAATTGAGTATGGACTACGACGAACAGCTTCTGTTAATTGCCCCCCTGTTCATGACCAACATAACCTGGTGGAGCACCAATTAACTTGCTAACAGAATGTTTCTCCATATATTCTGACATATCTAATCGGACCATCTGTTTTTCTGAGTTAAATAAAACATACGCTAAACTACGAGCAACTTCAATTTTTCCAACTCCGGTTGGTCCTAAAAATAAGAAACTACCAATTGGTTTATTGGGATCTTTAATTCCACTACGACTACGAATAATCGCATCTGAAACCGCTTGAATTGCCTCATTTTGACCGCGAACACGACGACACAAAATCTTATTTAAATTCAGTAATTTTGCTTTTTCGGTTTCAACTAACCGGTCAACAGGAATTCCTTTTCATTTTCCAACAATTGCCGCAATCTCGCGCTCAGTTACATCTTCTTTTAACAAGTGTGATTCAGAAACACTTTTTTCTTGCTCATGTAATTGTTGTTCTAATTTTGGTAATAAGGCGTATTGAATTTCCCCCGCACGATTAAAATCACCGCGTAATTGTGTTTGTTCTAATTCTTTTTTTAATTGTTCAACTTCTGATTTTAAGTTCTTTAATTTAGTAATACTTTCTTTTTCGGAATTTCACTGAATTTCTAATTTTTCTTGTTTTGTTTTTAATGGTTTTAATTCATTTGCAATATCAACTAACCGTTCATTAGAAGCTTTATCCGTTTCTTTTTGTAACGCAGCTTTTTCAATTTCTAATTGAACAACACGACGATTTAAGTTATCTAACTCGGTTGGCACCGATGCAATTTCCGTTTTAATTGTTGCAGAAGCTTCATCAATTAAGTCAATTGCTTTATCTGGTAAAAAACGATCAGTAATATAACGTGATGACAAGTTAACAGCAGCAACTAAAGCATTGTCATGGATTTTAACCCCATGGAAAGTTTCAAAGCGTTCTTTCAATCCACGTAAGATTGAAATACTTTCATCAATTGTTGATTCAACAACCATTACTTTTTGAAAACGACGTTCTAAAACAGCATCTTTTTCAATAGACTTCTTGCGATACCCTTTTTTATTAAAATATTATTATAAAATATAATTTATGAGGACATAAAAATATGAACAATAATAAATTTAATACTCTTAATGATAGAGAATGGTTAAGATTAACAGGAATAAAAAAATCCACTTTTAATAAAATGTTAGATATTTTAAAAGTTGCTGAAATAGAAAAATTTAAAAAAGGTGGTAAAACTAATAAATTATCATTAGAAAATAGATTATTGATGACTTTATTATATTGACGAGAATATCAGACTTATTTTCATCTTGGTAAAAGTTTTTATATTAGTGGGGCTAATTGTTATCGTAATATTAAGTGAATTGAAGATATTTTAATTAAAAACTCTGATTTTCAACAACTTGCTGGTAAAAAAGCACTAATAAATGATTATTTTAATGATAAAACTATTATTATTGATGCTACCGAAACTCCAATCCAACGCCCAAAAAAAGACAAAAACAATCTTATTCTGGTAAAAAGAAAAAACACACGATCAAAACACAAGTAATTATCGAACAAGAAACCAAAAAAATTATTGCAACAAGTTTTTCGCTCGGAAAAAAACATGATTATGCTTTATTTAAAGAATCAAAAATCCCAATTTTAAAAAATACCAAATTAATAGTTGATAGTGGTTATCAAGGAATACAAAAAAATCACAATAATGTTCTAATACCTACAAAGAAAACAAAGAAAAACCCTTTAAACAAAGAACAAAAGCAATATAATAGACTAGTTTCAAAAATGAGAATTATTATTGAAAATATTTTTGCTATTCTTAAAAAATTTAAAATTATTACAGAAAAATATCGTAATCGAAGAAAAAGATTTGGTTTAAGATTTAATTTAATTGCCTCAATTTATAATTTACAATTATTATATTTAACATAAAATATTTATTTAAAATTAAATAATTTAAATAATAAATTAATTTTTCGTTTTGGAAAAATATTAAATTTTTAAATAAAAAACATAATTAATTAAAATTATATTTTTCTATTAGTATCTTTTTTACAAATATTTGCAATTTTTTAACAAGTAATGCAAGAAGTCTAATATATAAACGATGTTCATCTAATGTTGTCGCATCAATACAGTGTAAGTCACCACGAGCCAACATTGGTTTTAGTAAATTACTAGCATCCATACTTCCTTGGGTTTTACCAGCCCCAATAATTAAATGTAATTCATCAATAAATAAAATAAAATCACCATTAGATTCTTTTACTTTATTCATCACCGCTTTTAAACGTTCTTCAAATTCTCCTTGAAATTTAGCTCCTGCAATTAAGGCTCCCATATCTAATTCATAAATTGTTTTATTTTGTAAATTACTAGGAATATCACCTTTAACAATTCGTTGAGCTAATCCTTCGACAATTGCCGTTTTCCCAACCCCTGGTTCTCCAATTAAAACGGGATTGTTTTTTGTTTTACGAGATAAAATTCGGATTACCCGGTTAATTTCATCTTCACGTCCAATAATTGGATCTAATTTTCCAGCAATTGCTTCTTTATTAAGGTTTTTAGTAAATTTTTCAAGAACCTTTGGATCTTTTCCTGGTTCATATTGCTGTGCAAATCCCATAAAGTACCCTCCTTTTTTAGCACTCTCACTCTCTGTTTGCTAATTTGATATTTATATCTTATCATAGTTGTTAGCAAAGTCAACTAAATAGTGCTAAAATTTTAAAAATAATTTAATTACAAAAATATTAGATATAATAAGAAGTAAAGGGAGAAGAAAAAAAGCATATTTTTAGAAAGGAGTACCAATGAAATTACAACACTTAGATAAAAAACGTTTAATCTTAATTGATTTAGATGGGACAACATTAATGAATGATGGTAAAACAATCCATCCAAAAACACAAGAAGTAATTAAAAAAGCTGTTAATGTTGGCCATAAAGTATGTATTATTACTGGGCGCCCCCACCGGGCAAGTATTCGCTTTTATCGTGAATTAGGATTAGATACATTATTAACAAATTTTGATGGTGGTCATATTCATGACCCCTTAAAACGTGAATTTAAACGATTAGTTTTCTCAATTGCATATGATGTAATTATAAGTATTATTAATCATCCCGATGTTAGAGGCAATGTTGAAAATGTTTTAATTGAACATTATGATAAAGCAATTTGTTGAAAAAAAAATGAGGCAATTGAAAACTACTTCCATCTTGATGATGTGGCTGATGATGAATATTTTATTGCCGACCCTTACAATTCTTGAAAAGGTCCCGCTAGTAATATGGCGTTATATTTAAACGGAACTAATAAAACAGATGAAGTATTAAGAATGTTTGAAAACTTTAAGAACTCTGTTCGAATTAATATTGGCCACTATAGCAGCAAACAAAATCAAACAATGATTAATATTACAAATAAACTTGTTTCAAAAGGATTTGCAGCTGATATTTTAGCCCAATACTATAATGTTGATATTCGTGATGTTATCGCCTTTGGTGATGAAATGAATGATTTAGAATTATTGCAAAATGTTGGTTATGGCGTTGCAATGAAAAATGGTAATGATAATTTAAAAACTAATGCGCGTGGAATTACCCACTTAACTAATGATGAAGGTGGGGTTGGTGATTATTTAGAAAAATTACTAAACGGTGAAAACGTATAAAAAAGGGCTAATGCCCTTTTTTAAATTAAATAATAGTTTTTAAAATATGTCCCATAAAAATCATTAAGAATTTGTCAATTTAAACCCTTTTGATCATCTGGCGTTAATAACCATTGGGCAAAACCTTCGGCGAATAATTCTGCGTTACCACCTGTCCGACCATAACCAGATTGAATAAATGCCCAATCCGCTAATTGTTGTTGAAACGGTGCATTATTACTAATGCCAACTTGTTTTCCTAAATAACGAACTAATGAATCATTTGGACTATACATAAACCCACGAATATTAATTAATGACTTATCTTTAGTTGGTGTACAACGCCCAGTTGCTGGTGTAATATTATGATTAAAACGAAGACGATTATTTGGTCAAACTCAAGCATAATTTGAAATCGCATGTCCTATTTCATGAACAATAGTTGAAATATTAGTTGCGGTTGAATGAAATCCAATTTGATATTGAATTTTACTCATTCGCGCTTGCAGCGAATGTTCCGTAAACACTAAACATTGTGCTAAATCATTTCCATTTCCTTTTAGTTTTGTAAAAGCTAAAACTTGGTTATTACTTACTGTACCATATTGACCAATACTATTATTAATTTCTAAATTATAGATTAATTTTTTAAAAACGGCTGCGCCAAAAATACTAACAAACAAATTGGCAAAGTCAATTAAATTATTACGGAACGGTGCTTGTTCTTTATAATAGACTTCTTGCATTACTTGTTAAAAAATTGCAAATATTTGTAAAAAAGATACTAATAGAAAAATATAATTTTAATTAATTATGTTTTTTATTTAAAAATTTAATATTTTTCCACAACGAAAAATTAATTTATTATTTAAATTATTTAATTTTAAATAAATATTTTATGTTAAATATAATAATTGTAAATTATAAATTGAGGCAATTAAATTAAATCTTAAACCAAATCTTTTTCTTCGATTACGATATTTTTCTGTAATAATTTTAAATTTTTTAAGAATAGCAAAAATATTTTCAATAATAATTCTCATTTTTGAAACTAGTCTATTATATTGCTTTTGTTCTTTGTTTAAAGGGTTTTTCTTTGTTTTCTTTGTAGGTATTAGAACATTATTGTGATTTTTTTGTATTCCTTGATAACCACTATCAACTATTAATTTGGTATTTTTTAAAATTGGGATTTTTGATTCTTTAAATAAAGCATAATCATGTTTTTTTCCGAGCGAAAAACTTGTTGCAATAATTTTTTTGGTTTCTTGTTCGATAATTACTTGTGTTTTGATCGTGTGTTTTTTCTTTTTACCAGAATAAGATTGTTTTTGTCTTTTTTTGGGCGTTGGATTGGAGTTTCGGTAGCATCAATAATAATAGTTTTATCATTAAAATAATCATTTATTAGTGCTTTTTTACCAGCAAGTTGTTGAAAATCAGAGTTTTTAATTAAAATATCTTCAATTCACTTAATATTACGATAACAATTAGCCTCACTAATATCAAAACTTTTACCAAGATGAAAATAAGTCTGATATTCTCGTCAATATAATAAAGTCATCAATAATCTATTTTCTAATGATAATTTATTAGTTTTACCACCTTTTTTAAATTTTTCTATTTCAGCAACTTTTAAAATATCTAACATTTTATTAAAAGTGGATTTTTTTATTCCTGTTAATCTTAACCATTCTCTATCATTAAGAGTATTAAATTTATTATTGTTCATATTTTTATGTCCTCATAAATTATATTTTATAATAATATTTTAATAAAAAAGGGTATCGCAAGAAGTCTAATATAACGTTAATACCATTTTTTCTAATTGATATGGATAAATATTATTATTTGTTAAACCATTAACAACATCAGTAATTGTTTTAAAATGCGACAATGCTTTTTTTGATTAAATGCTGCTACAACTTTAGGGTTTGCTTGATAAAGCATATTATTTTCACAACGTTTAATAAAAGCTCAGTCATTGGTACTAAGTTGTCTTATTTTACCATTTGCATGCGCAAAGTTTTTAAAGGTGGCACTTACTAATTGGTTATTATTTTGGCGGGTTAAATCTATTTTTTGGTTACTATGATCAGCATATAATAAACATTTACTATATTCAGCATAATTAATTTCATTATCGCCTTTTAAAACACTTCAAAACATTCAGGCAAACAACACCGCTAGCCCTAAACTCACAATTAAAATTGTAATCATTGTAATATTTTTTGTTTTCTTCATAACCATTCCCCTTTAACAAGATTAGTTTTGTTATAATTAAAAATTGATAAAATATTACGTCCCATTTTTTATAATTATACCAAAAAACGCCTTAAATTAAAAGGTTTACGCCATATGGATAGTACCATAGGGTTCTTAAAAAAGTTTAATATAAAAAAACATCCGAAACAAAACGGATGTTAAAACATTAATATAAACAAGATGATAGTGGCTATTAGAGTTCTCTAATAACCATTTTGATTCTAGCATTTGAATACAAAAAACTATTTTCTAGTAAAGAAAAATACTAATTATTATCGTCATCATCTTCTGATAAATCTTTTATTTTCTTTTTATCAATTTTAACTCAACCAGAAGTTTGCTTTTCTTGATTCATTTGCAATCAAATATGATAATTTGGATCGTTTGGATTATTTGCTGCTTTTCGTAATTTCAACTTTTGTTCTAATGTTAAATTACTAGGATTAAAATATTCACCTTCAGTCGCATATTGATCACCATCAATTGCTGCTTTTGCTTTTTTAGCTGTTGCTAAAATTTCAGCCATTGTTTTTTCTGCCATTATATCCCTCCAGTATGAAACCATTATATTAATATTATAACATTATCTAGGATAACGACATAATTATTAAAAAAAGAGTTCGAATATTATTTTAGGTACCAGTTTTACAACAATTTTAGACTATTTTTAAAAATAGTTAATCATTAAACCGCTTAATTTAAAAGTATCTTATTTACACATTTATTAAAACACATTTCTTTAAAAAGGGAATACTAAAATAGACTTCTTGCGATACCCTTTTTTATTAAAATATTATTATAAAATATAATTTATGAGGACATAAAAATATGAACAATAATAAATTTAATACTATTAATGATAGAGAATGGTTAAGATTAACAGGAATAAAAAAATCCACTTTTAATAAAATGTTAGATATTTTAAAAGTTGCTGAAATAGAAAAATTTAAAAAAGGTGGTAAAACTAATAAATTATCATTAGAAAATAGATTATTGATGACTTTATTATATTGACGAGAATATCAGACTTATTTTCATCTTGGTAAAAGTTTTGATATTAGTGAGGCTAATTGTTATCGTAATATTAAGTGAATTGAAGATATTTTAATTAAAAACTCTGATTTTCAACAACTTGCTGGTAAAAAAGCACTAATAAATGATTATTTTAATGATAAAACTATTATTATTGATGCTACCGAAACTCCAATCCAACGCCCAAAAAAAGACAAAAACAATCTTATTCTGGTAAAAAGAAAAAACACACGATCAAAACACAAGTAATTATCGAACAAGAAACCAAAAAAATTATTGCAACAAGTTTTTCGCTCGGAAAAAACATGATTATGCTTTATTTAAAGAATCAAAAATCCCAATTTTAAAAAATACCAAATTAATAGTTGATAGTGGTTATCAAGGAATACAAAAAAATCACAATAATGTTCTAATACCTACAAAGAAAACAAAGAAAAATCCTTTAAACAAAGAACAAAAGCAATATAATAGACTAGTTTCAAAAATGAGAATTATTATTGAAAATATTTTTGCTATTCTTAAAAAATTTAAAATTATTACAGAAAAATATCGTAATCGAAGAAAAAGATTTGGTTTAAGATTTAATTTAATTGCCTCAATTTATAATTTACAATTATTATATTTAACATAAAATATTTATTTAAAATTAAATAATTTAAATAATAAATTAATTTTTCGTTGTGGAAAAATATTAAATTTTTAAATAAAAAACATAATTAATTAAAATTATATTTTTCTATTAGTATCTTTTTTACAAATATTTGCAATTTTTTAACAAGTAATGCAAGAAGTCTAATATAGTTTATTTTGAGCGTAGCGAACACGCGAAGCGTGCCGCGAAAATTAGATTTTTGGGAGGAATAAGTTATGCCAGTTTGATTAACGACAATTTTTAGTGTTGTTATTATATTAGGTATTTTTGCTTGAATTGGTTTATCAATTTATCAAAAAATTCGCCAAATTCGAGGAAAGAAAAAAGATAAAAAAGAAATTGAAAATAAGGAGGATAAGAAATAATGTTAGGTATGTATTTAACAACAGCAATTAATTTTTTAGCAGTTGGTGATAAACCTACTATTTCAGATGGAATGGGTTCTATTTGAAGTGGTTTAGGGCAAGCAATGATGAAAGTTAAAGAAGCAATTTATGCTGTATTACCACAATTAATGACCTTTTTAGGTGATGCATGAATTATTTTAATTCCATTTGGTATTTTTGTAATTATTAAGATTTTAAACTTTTTCCGTGTTATGGTTAAAGGATTTTAATATTTATTATAATTGATCATATATCTTAGCTGTGGCACACTAGTTTTTATATGTGATTTTATTAAATAATTTTATTGTTTATTTTTACACTATACACTGTTTACAAATTTATTTTTTAATAAATTTTATTATTATTGTTAATGTTGGAATTATAAAAATTCCTATTATACATATAATTTTAACTATATTTTCTATGGTGGATAAATTTATATTGTTTATTATTCATAATATTGAGTCTATTATGAAAAATATTTTTTAGTAGGATTTATTTGTAAACAGTGTATAGTGTAAAAATATCAATTTAATTATATTTAAGGTATTATTATGGTTTTCTCTCTGTATAAAAATATTTATAAATTTGTTAATTTATTAAAAATTCAAATAATAAATTTAAAAGTTATTATTAAAACTATTGTTATTGAAATAATTGTTTTAATTGGTGATACCATTCATGATAATCAAAAAATAGATGGTATCATATTTGTAAAAAATGAATTTATTATTTCTTCGATATTTTATTTTTTCTTTCTATTTAAAATAATTTATACAGAGAGAAAACCATAATAATATCAACTTAATTATAAACTTATGATTTTATATTTTAATAACTATTATTAAAAATTAAATAGTATTTTTCAGTGTGTCAATTTTTATTATTTTATATATTTAACATTGTTAATAACATTGTTTATTAAACATTAAATAAACAATAGACTTCTTGCATTACTTGTTAAAAAATTGCAAATATTTGTAAAAAAGATACTAATAGAAAAATATAATTTTAATTAATTATGTTTTTTATTTAAAAATTTAATATTTTTCCACAACGAAAAATTAATTTATTATTTAAATTATTTAATTTTAAATAAATATTTTATGTTAAATATAATAATTGTAAATTATAAATTGAGGCAATTAAATTAAATCTTAAACCAAATCTTTTTCTTCGATTACGATATTTTTCTGTAATAATTTTAAATTTTTTAAGAATAGCAAAAATATTTTCAATAATAATTCTCATTTTTGAAACTAGTCTATTATATTGCTTTTGTTCTTTGTTTAAAGGGTTTTTCTTTGTTTTCTTTGTAGGTATTAGAACATTATTGTGATTTTTTTGTATTCCTTGATAACCACTATCAACTATTAATTTGGTATTTTTTAAAATTGGGATTTTTGATTCTTTAAATAAAGCATAATCATGTTTTTTTCCGAGCGAAAAACTTGTTGCAATAATTTTTTTGGTTTCTTGTTCGATAATTACTTGTGTTTTTATCGTGTGTTTTTTCTTTTTACCAGAATAAGATTGTTTTTGTCTTTTTTTGGGCGTTGGATTGGAGTTTCGGTAGCATCAATAATAATAATTTTATCATTAAAATAATCATTTATTAGTGCTTTTTTACCAGCAAGTTGTTGAAAATCAGAGTTTTTAATTAAAATATCTTCAATTCACTTAATATTACGATAACAATTAGCCTCACTAATATCAAAACTTTTACCAAGATGAAAATAAGTCTGATATTCTCGTCAATATAATAAAGTCATCAATAATCTATTTTCTAATGATAATTTATTAGTTTTACCACCTTTTTTAAATTTTTCTATTTCAGCAACTTTTAAAATATCTAACATTTTATTAAAAGTGGATTTTTTTATTCCTGTTAATCTTAACCATTCTCTATCATTAAGAGTATTAAATTTATTATTGTTCATATTTTTATGTCCTCATAAATTATATTTTATAATAATATTTTAATAAAAAAGGGTATCGCAAGAAGTCTAATGAATCAATCATCATTGCTTTATCATCAGTTCCTATTAACTCACTTTTTAATTCATATAAGCGTGTGATTACTCCAATATTCTTATAATCACCTTCTGTTAACACTTCATCAATCTTACTAATTAATTCTGTTTTAATAGACGTAGTATTAATATTATGATTTTGTAATTTCATAAATGTATTAATATATGTTTGAAAAAACCTAAATCATCATTTGTTAATGTTATCTGCTCCTTAGCGGTAATTATATTATTTAAATCATTATTTTGTTGAGATTTATAGTTCAAAGGAACTACATTCATTGATGTCACCATAATAATGGCTGTTAACAACATCTTTTTCATAATATTTATCCTTTCATTTACTTGTTAATATCGAATATATCTTCATAGTAATTTTTTTAAAGTTAATATTATTGTAAAATTATTTTTTCATTGTTAATTCTAAGCTACATTTAAATTCTTTAAATGGTAATTTAATTTTATCACAAAATTAATATTAGTACTGTTCTATTTAAAATTAGAAATAAAACTTGCCAGTATATTTTTGCTTATTTCTTTATATTTAAAAGTTAAAACTAGGAACTTTTTAGTACAATGTTTATACATACGGGGGTAATTATGCAAAAAAAAGGTTACTGTCATATTTATTATGGTGATGGAAAAGGAAAAACATCGATTTTAAATGGAATGACAATTCGTGCTTTAGGATATCAATGAAAAGTTAAATATTTGCGATTCTTAAAAAATCGTATTTCTGGAGAAATGTTATTTTTTCAAAAATTAAATGACCCTAATTTCGAGGTAATTAATTACTATTCATCAAACACAAAGTTTTTTTGAGAAATGGATGATCAAGAAAAAGAAGTTCTTCGTAAAGAAATGCGTGTTGGTTTTGAAGAACTTAAGAAACTAAGTCAAGATGGAACAGTTGATTTAATTATCGTTGATGAACTTCTTGGCTGTATTTATAACGAATTAATTACCGAAGCAGAATTAATTGAAGTTATTAAAAATAAAAACCCTAGTATTGAAATCGCTTTTTCCGGCCATCATATTAACGATAATTTAATTAATGCTGTTGATTTAGTAAGTCATGTTCAAGCAACAAAGCACTATTTTTATCAAAAAGTTCCGGCACGAAAAGGCATTGAATTTTAATTTAAATACTTATTAAACTAATGTTTTTATAATTCATAATGTTATAAAATAAAACAATTCGTTAAAAACGAATTGTTTTATTTTATCAAAAAGTCTTATACTTTAGCAAATAGTAGTTGTTCTAAATCATCAATCATTGCTGTTAACTTTGTGATTAAAGCACGATAAACATTTGAGTCAGTATAATCAATCCCAATATCTTTTAGAATTAATAATGGTTCTTTTTGGCCACCTTGTTTTAAGAATTTTAATAATTGTTCTGGTTCACCGTTGATAACATCATTATAAAGTTTAAAGGAAGCAACAATACATGTCGAATATTTATAAACATAATATGGTGAATTAAAGAAATGTAAAATTCGTGGTCACCCATATGATTTTTTTGTTGGATTACGCTTGTCAAAAACAGTATAACCAAACTCATTTGCTTTTTGTTCAAAAAGAACAGCTAATTTATCAGCATCTAATGGCTCATTATTTTCAACCATCTTGTGTGCTGTTCATTCAAAATCAGCAAAATGAATTTGACGGAAAAAAGTAGCCATAATTTCATCAATACGATTTTGTAATAAATAAATTTTTTCTTCTTTACTTGTTGCATTCTTGTATAAGTAATCAAATAATAAATGTTCATTAACCGTTGACGCAACTTCTGCTAAAATAATTGGATAATTATTTAACGGATATTTGTTATTTAGATCTGCTAATAAAGTATGAACCGAATGTCCTGCTTCGTGGGCTAGTGTATTAACTGACCCAATTGTATCATCTCAATTCATTAAAATAATTGGGTCAACTCCCGAACCACCCGATGAGTAAGCACCGCTTCGTTTATTAGTATCTTCAAAATAATCAATTCGGTGATCACTTCATGCTACTTCTAATTGAGTCAAATACTCTGATCCTAACGGTTGTAATGATTCACGAATCATTGTTTTTGCTTCTTCAACAGTATATTTTTTGTCCAATAAAGCAACATTAGTCACTAATTTTAAACTACGATCTGTCGCATAAAATTTTTTAAACTTAAAATGTTTTTTTAACAATTCATTATAACGAACAAATAAGCGACTATTTTCGCGACCATATTTAATTAAACTTGCATAAATTTCTTCTGAAACATTATCACTGCTTAATGCTGCTTGTAAAGTATTTTGATAACCACGTAAACGAACTGCTTCAACACTATGTTGAATAATTCCCTCATAAACACGAGCAAAAGCGTGTTTCTTATCAGTTAAATGCTCGGTAAATAATTGTGTTGCTTTAATCCGAAACTCTTGTTCAGTTAACGGATCAGTTTTTTCCATAATTTCGCTATAAACAGCACTTGTTAATTCCGTATTTTTACTATGATAATCAATAAACACTGGTTTTTTATCAGCATATGCTAATAAATCATATAAATCATAAGCGACACCACGAGAGCGAGTAACCAATGCTAATACTTCTTCATCACGTTCTCCTAAAATGTATTTGGCATTTTTAAAAAACTTACGATAACTATATTCATATACCCTAAGGGTTGAATCATTCTTAATTCACATCATAATGGTTTCCTCACCAATTGCTTTTAACCCCGGAGCAATAAAAGCTAATTGACTTGAAATTTGATTTAAAGTATTTGAATAAATTCCGGCTAATTCTTGATATGATAAATCAGTTGTATCAATATCCCCCATATGCAAGTATTGTCCCATTTTACTAGCAATTAAATCAATTTCTTCGTCCAATAAGACATATTTTTTAAAAATAACTGGATCATTTAACTTTCCTTTAAAAGTAATAATTTCTTCTAATTTTTTTACAATTTTAGCTAAATCAGCTTTTCACGCTTTATTATCTTGATATAAATGGCTAAAATTTCATTTATATTGTGTTGGTGCATCTTTTCGCTTCATTATTTTTTCCTTCTTTCTATCAAAACTATACCTCATAATTATAACGGAAAAACAAAATATTTTTGTCCTTATCCTAGTTAATGTTATAATATTATTTATATAATAATTTAAATAGAAAGAGGGAAATTTACAATGGTATTATTAAACGACAAAAAACAAGATTTAACATTAAAAGCAGTTTTTAAAGGAGCTGACATTAATCCATTAGTTATTCAAGAAAATGGTGTTACAACATTAATTTCAGATCAAAAAATCCTTTATGTTTATTTTGAAAAAGCATTAACTTTTAAAACCGCAGAAGATTTTATTAAAAAATTTATGAGCACAATAAAATATAATTTAAATATTGAGGTTGATACTTTTAAAAAAGGCGCTGAACCAAATAGTCATATTTTCAAAGCATTAGCAGAAGGAACATTATATGATTTAAATGATAGTTATACTTTAAAAACAACCAAAAAAGCACAAAAAACTTATACAATTAACTTAATTCACAATTGTGATAAAGCAGCAACTGTTTTTGAAGAAATTAAAATTAAAATGGAATTTGTTAATTTTGCCCGTATGTTACAAGATACACCACCAAACTTAATGTATCCAGAAATTTTTGCCGAAAAAATTGCAAATGCTGCTAAAGGGATTGCTAATTTAAAAGTTACTATTTTAGATAAAAAAGAAATTGAAAAAGAAAAAATGGGTCTCCTATTGTCTGTCAATGCTGGTAGTTACCTAGAACCGCGAGTTGTTGTCTTAGAATATACTGGTAATAGTAGTAGTAAAGAAAAAGTTGGTTTAGTCGGAAAAGGAATTACTTTTGATAGTGGTGGATATAATCTAAAACCGTCAACTGCTATGGCCGGAATGAAATTTGATATGTCCGGAGCAGCAATTGTTTGTTCAACAGTTTTAGCTTTAGCAAAAGCACAAGTTAAAACAAATATTGCTGCGGTTGCTTGTTTAACTGAAAACCGTATTGGGGGAAAAGCAACCCTAACTGAATCAGTTATCACGTCAATGAACGGGAAAACCGTTCAAATTGACAATACTGATGCGGAGGGAAGATTAGTATTAGCTGATGGAATTACTTATGCAATTCGTAAATTAAATGTTGATAAACTAATTGAAGCGTCAACTTTGACTGGAGCAATTCTAGTTGCCTTAGGAAAATGGTTAACTGGGGTCTTTGCTAATAATGATGGTTGATATGATCGGTTCGCTAATGCTGCAGTAAATGCACATGAAGGAATCTGAAGAATGCCAATCTTAGAAGAACATACTGCTGTAATGCGAAAAACTCCAATTGCTGATTTAACTAATGCTGAGAGTTCACGCTTTGCAGGAAGTTCCACTGCTGCTGCTTTTTTATGTGAATTTGTTGAAGAAAAACCATATATCCATTTAGACATTGCTGGAACAGCTGACACTACTGATGGTCGCGGAACTGGTGTTATGATTAAAACTTTATTTGAAATGTTTAAAGGTTAACACCTAACATCTTGCAACTGCAAGATGTTTTTTATTTTATAAAAAATAGATTTACTAATCGTAAATCTATAATCATCGTTTAAACATTTTAATATAAAATACTTTGACGCCTTGACTCATAAAACAGTAACCACCCACTAATAAGACAAATCAGGCAAAGTATATTGCTGGTAATGGCGCTAAACTTAATTGTGGTCCAACTGATGTGTATGGTAATGCAATTCCCACTGCAATCACGGCAGCCCCCGCCACCAATAATTGTCATGATGACATTGATTAGACTTCTTGCGATACCCTTTTTTATTAAAATATTATTATAAAATATAATTTATGAGGACATAAAAATATGAACAATAATAAATTTAATACTGTTAATGATAGAGAATGGTTAAGATTAACAGGAATAAAAAAATCCACTTTTAATAAAATGTTAGATATTTTAAAAGTTGCTGAAATAGAAAAATTTAAAAAAGGTGGTAAAACTAATAAATTATCATTAGAAAATAGATTATTGATGACTTTATTATATTGACGAGAATATCAGACTTATTTTCATCTTGGTAAAAGTTTTGATATTAGTGAGGCTAATTGTTATCGTAATATTAAGTGAATTGAAGATATTTTAATTAAAAACTCTGATTTTCAACAACTTGCTGGTAAAAAAGCACTAATAAATGATTATTTTAATGATAAAACTATTATTATTGATGCTACCGAAACTCCAATCCAACGCCCAAAAAAAGACAAAAACAATCTTATTCTGGTAAAAAGAAAAAACACACGATCAAAACACAAGTAATTATCGAACAAGAAACCAAAAAAATTATTGCAACAAGTTTTTTGCTCGGAAAAAAACATGATTATGCTTTATTTAAAGAATCAAAAATCCCAATTTTAAAAAATACCAAATTAATAGTTGATAGTGGTTATCAAGGAATACAAAAAAATCACAATAATGTTCTAATACCTACAAAGAAAACAAAGAAAAACCCTTTAAACAAAGAACAAAAGCAATATAATAGACTAGTTTCAAAAATGAGAATTATTATTGAAAATATTTTTGCTATTCTTAAAAAATTTAAAATTATTACAGAAAAATATCGTAATCGAAGAAAAAGATTTGGTTTAAGATTTAATTTAATTGCCTCAATTTATAATTTACAATTATTATATTTAACATAAAATATTTATTTAAAATTAAATAATTTAAATAATAAATTAATTTTTCGTTGTGGAAAAATATTAAATTTTTAAATAAAAAACATAATTAATTAAAATTATATTTTTCTATTAGTATCTTTTTTACAAATATTTGCAATTTTTTAACAAGTAATGCAAGAAGTCTATTGAAAGAATGGAATTTTTCTTGTTCGATATAGTTGAACAATTAAAGTTTGTGTTACTAATCCTTCAACAAATCATCCTGTTTGGAATAAAGTCACTTGTTCGGCAGTAATATGTTGTGGATTGCTTAACACTCCAAAGTAGTAACCCATCACAACGAAAGTTAAAATATCAAAAATTGAGGAGACTGGCCCATTAATAAAGACAAACGGTAAAATATCTTTTGTTGTCCATGTTTGTGGTTTTGATAAGAAATCAGCATCAACCTTATCAAAGGCAACTGCCAATTGTGACATATCATACAATAAATTTTGAAATAAAATTTGAATTGGCATCATTGACTGAAATGGCAATCATGCTGATGCTACTAAAATACTTAGCACATTCCCAAAGTTTGAAGCAATTGTAATTTTAATATATTTCAAAATGTTTCCAAAAATTTGTCGTCCTTGGACAATTCCTTTTTCTAATACTAATAGTGATTTTTCCAATAAAATAATATCTGATGCTTCTTTCGCAATATCGGTTGCATTATCAACCGAAATATCTACATCACTTTGGCGTAATACCGGCGCGTCATTAATGCCATCACCCATAAAACAAACAACATGCTTATTTTGTTTTAAAGCAGTAATAATTTTAGCTTTTTGCAATGGATTTAATTTTACAAAAACATTATTTTGTTCAACAACATCACGAAGTTCAAATTCACTTAGCTTTTCAATATAATCACCCGTGACAACCCCTTTAATTTTTAAGTGAACACGATCACAGATTGCTCGTGTTACTTGTTCATTATCACCAGTTAGAATTTTTAACTGTACACCATTTTTGCGTAACAATTGGATCATCTTTGCTGCTGATGGCTTTGGTTTATCTAAAAACGAAGCAAAACCATAGAAAATTAAATCCTTTTCATCAGCTGGTGAATAATACGTATCAGTGTTATGACCATGACTATATGCCAAACCAACAACCCGCAACCCTTGAGTATTCATTTGTTCAGTTGTTGCATTAATCATTCGTAAATGCTCTGCAGTTAAATCTTCAACTTGCCCATTATATTCAATTTTGGTGCAATTTTTAACAATTTCTTCAATTGCACCTTTGCAAATTAACGTATGATGCTCATCTTTACCACGAACAACTACTGTCAGCTTACGACGATTAAAATCAAACGGAATTTCATCAATTTTTTGATAATCATTTTTAAAATTTGATAAATGATGATCATCAATATAATGGATAATTGCTTTATCTAAGGGGTTTTTAAATCCCGTTTGAAAATAACTGTTTAAATATAAATATGTTAATAACCGATCATCTTTCTTTTTATCTAATAATTGATAATCAACTAACTCAATTTTATCATTTGTTAAAGTTCCTGTCTTATCAGTACATAAAACATCAATTGCCCCTAAATTCTGAATGGCCTCTAGTTTTTTAACAACAACTTTCGCTTTATTCATCCGGCTTGCTCCACGTGCCAAATTAGAAGTCACAATCATTGGTAACATTTCTGGGGTTAAACCAACGGCAACTGAAATTGCAAATAACAATGCGGTTAATCAATCATTTTTTGTCACCCCATTAATAACAAACACAATTGGCACCATCACAAACATAAAAGATAACAATAATCATGTTGTTCTTTTAATTCCACGATTAAAACTATTTTCTGGTGGTTTAACTTGTAATGTTTTTGAAATTGTCGCATAGTATGTATCTTGACCAACCCCAACAACAATTGCAATTGCACTTCCCGAAACAACACTAGTTCCTGTATAACAGATATTTTCTAATTCTAATAAACTTGGTTTATGTGAGTTATAACCAGCATGCTTTTCAACTGGCAGTGATTCACCCGTTAAACTTGACTGGTTAATAAAAAGCTCATTACTTCATAATATTCGAACATCAGCAGGAACCATATCCCCACTTGATAAATAAATTAAATCTCCTTGTACTAATTCATGAATTTCTAATTCCTTTGCCTCACGAATTAAACTAGTATTATTATTAACGGAAACCTCAGCAACCTTTTCATCATGTTCTAATCGAATCACCGTAATGGTGTTACTAACTAAATCAGTTAATTTTTTTGTAACTAAAAAACTACGAATATCTTGAATGTAAGCAATTGTGGTACTAATAATAATCATAATAGCAATAATAATAACACCAATTATTTCAAAACTATCGCCACCCAAAGTAAAATAACTTACCAAATTATAAGTTGCAATTACTGCTAAAACAATATTAAAGGGGTTTAATAATACTTTTAAAAAATTTTTAAACCAATGAAACTTTGTTTTTTGTTGAGAATTATCACCATATTTTTTTCCCATTTCTTTTGCTTCATCATAATCTAACCCAAAATTTTTAAGATCAAAATGCTCTAAAATTTCCGTTTGCGAAAATTGTGAAATTTGTTTAATTTCATCTGTTTTTAAAAACCCAATTTCCTTTTTTCGTCCTTTAAAGTCTTTATTATCACCTTTAAATTTAGTTATTATTTTCGCCATTACAAAACTCCTTTCTCCTATAAAAATTACATTCAAACCATTATAAATTTAGGACTTTTAACACAATTTAAATTAAATCTGTAAAGTAATAAAATTCCTAAATCCATAATAACTTTCTTTTCATAATTTTTATACATCTGAATAGTTCATACCACAGCCTTTCTTTGTTATTACTTATATATTAATTATAACGAAAATAATGCAAAAAAGTCCAGAATATTAATTAACAAAAAAATAAAAAAATGATATTAATTATAAAATTAATATCATTTTTATTTGTTTTTGGAAAATTTTATTAGATTATATATTATTTTTTATCATAACAGATTAATAAATAATGGCCTAGTTTGGCATTCGCTAAAAAACTAACAGATATTCAGCAATTATGCTTTAGCTTTACTGATTCCTAATAATCGTTTAGTAACTAGGCATTATCCTTTTTCTTAAATATTATAGCAGCATATTATTTTGTTTTGATATCTTGTATAAAATGGCCTCTACTGGGGAACATATTTCTTTCTAAACAACAAAATATACTTTGTATTCAAAAAGATACTTCAAAGTAAAATTGGACAAAAAGACATAGCATTGTGAATAATAATCATTAGTAACCACACACCTTTAATGTTGCTATTTTGGTACCAGTGATAAAAAAAGAGTTCTTCTAAAAAACTAAAACTCTCATAAATTACCAATAAAACAGGTTAATTATTGTGAAAGCATAGTTGTTTTTGTATAATCACGATAAGGAGTATACTTTCATTATTTAATATTTTTTTACTTTAATAAAATTTATATTTTTATTATATCATTAAAAAAGGAAAGTAACCTTAATTTTGACATTAGTATCACTTATTTATTGTTACTCTCTTATAATTCCAAAACTTGTTCAATATCCACTATAAACCGAATAGATAAAGGAACTATCTTTGTCAACACCAAAACGATAATCAAATGTTCAATAAACATTTCCGCCCGATGTCACACCAAGTTTATATGAAGCATTTGGATAAAGCATATTATCATTTCCATCAATATAATATAACATTGCATTAGTTGTTAAAGCTTTATATGACTCACCTAAATAAAATAAATTAAGATCTTCTAAGCCATTAGCATAAGATAATTTTTTAAAACTTGCTTCCAAAATACTTCACATTTTTTTCAAATCACCACTTGATTTTAAATATGTTTTTATTTTATCAAAATCATTTGTTGGAACATGAAAAATTGATCGTTTTCCAGGTAAATATGTTTCAATACGATAATACTTATTAAATGCCGCAATAATATTACCAAAATTTGTTAACTTTTTATTTAATCCTTGATCAGACACTTCAACACTAACATTTAAGTTTTGATTGTTATTATCTGCAACAACTCCTGATAATGGAAACCCAGCAACTTGAACTTTTAATAAGTTAACATTAAATGACCCTAACTGTAGAATTCCTTTATTTGTTTGAAAAATTGGCATAACTGACCGATAAAAATTTAAAAAGTTTTGTCCCGTTAATTGATTAGGATTAAATCCTTCACCACTTCATTTTGCTGTTGTTCGATTTGCAACCAGGTCAAAAACAGCATTAGAACCGGCCGCATTACCGGCCGCCGCTTCCGTAATTGACGCTGATACTAAATTTAACATTCTTTCTGAAAAAACAAAAGTAATTTTATCTTTAAATGGTGCTAAATCATCATCGATTTTAATAAGTTCATTAAGTTTATGCATTACAATTGTATCTAATTCTTCATAGTTATTAGTATAAATAATATCAAAATTATCATATAATTTTTTAAAATCTTGATTACTATCAATTTTAATACTTTTAATTTGGTTAAAATAATTAACAATTGGTTTTGCAACTTTTGCTACAACCCCTGATAATAAATCATTAACAATTTTAGCATTTCCAGTTAAAACATATGAAATTGTAACTGGCACTGTTGTTTCCAAACTTTTAAAGCGAACAACAAAATTAAACCTAAAATCCAATCGAACAGCATTGACATTTGTAACATCAACTCCTGTTATTTTTGCTAATTGTGTTAAGTCAATATAATTTAATTGATAATTAATTGAATTCTCCACAACCGCTAATGGTTCATCTGTTGGATAATAATTTGGATAATCGTTAATAATTTCACGATTAATATTTTCAAATTCAGCATTAAAACCTGTTCTAATTAATTGTAAAATTTTTGCTACATCAGGATTATCAATAACAAGCACAACTGATGGATTAGTTAATGTTACCATTTTATATAATTTTTCAAAACTAATATCATAGTTTGTTTCATCAATCATTGATTTTTTTGAAGCATATTTTTGCAAGCTATTTGAAGCTCGCTTTGAAATTTCATTTAAAATTTTTGCATCCTTCGCAGCAGCTGGTTCATCAGTTGGCTCATTATCATCAGTCATCTTATTACTACAACTAATAAGGAAAGTTGTCCCTGTATTTATTAGACTTCTTGCGATACCCTTTTTTATTAAAATATTATTATAAAATATAATTTATGAGGACATAAAAATATGAACAATAATAAATTTAATACTCTTAATGATAGAGAATGGTTAAGATTAACAGGAATAAAAAAATTCACTTTTAATAAAATGTTAGATATTTTAAAAGTTGCTGAAATAGAAAAATTTAAAAAAGGTGGTAAAACTAATAAATTATCATTAGAAAATAGATTATTGATGACTTTATTATATTGACGAGAATATCAGACTTATTTTCATCTTGGTAAAAGTTTTGATATTAGTGAGGCTAATTGTTATCGTAATATTAAGTGAATTGAAGATATTTTAATTAAAAACTCTGATTTTCAACAACTTGCTGGTAAAAAAGCACTAATAAATGATTATTTTAATGATAAAACCATTATTATTGATGCTACCGAAACTCCAATCCAACGCCCAAAAAAAGACAAAAACAATCTTATTCTGGTAAAAAGAAAAAACACACGATCAAAACACAAGTAATTATCGAACAAGAAACCAAAAAAATTATTGCAACAAGTTTTTCGCTCGGAAAAAAACATGATTATGCTTTATTTAAAGAATCAAAAATCCCAATTTTAAAAAATACCAAATTAATAGTTGATAGTGGTTATCAAGGAATACAAAAAAATCACAATAATGTTCTAATACCTACAAAGAAAACAAAGAAAAACCCTTTAAACAAAGAACAAAAGCAATATAATAGACTAGTTTCAAAAATGAGAATTATTATTGAAAATATTTTTGCTATTCTTAAAAAATTTAAAATTATTACAGAAAAATATCGTAATCGAAGAAAAAGATTTGGTTTAAGATTTAATTTAATTGCCTCAATTTATAATTTACAATTATTATATTTAACATAAAATATTTATTTAAAATTAAATAATTTAAATAATAAATTAATTTTTCGTTGTGGAAAAATATTAAATTTTTAAATAAAAAACATAATTAATTAAAATTATATTTTTCTATTAGTATCTTTTTTACAAATATTTGCAATTTTTTAACAAGTAATGCAAGAAGTCTATTAATGTTATAGTCCCCAAAATGCTTAATAGTTTTTTCATAATAAAATATTCTCCTTTGTATTTTTCTATATAATTCTTGATTATGGCAAAAAAGCAAGTGGATTTTACATAAAAAATAAACTTTTACCTATTTTAGGGGATAAACTAAGAAAAACTCCCCTATTCAACAGATTTATTCCCCTACCAAAAAAGGGGAATTTATTAACAATAAAAAAACATATCTTTTAGATATGTTTTTTTATTGTTAACTACGTTTCATTATCTTTACTTTCTTCAAGATTATCTGTTCTGTTAACACTATTATTTTGAACATTTATGTCGTTCTTAAAAGTAATATTTTTCACTTTTGTTTCATTATCTTTCATTCATAAACCAAGTCATGGTAAAACTAAAATTAAAAGTAATCAAACAATTGCTAAAATTGGTCCTGTTTTTTCTAACATTACAATTGCATTTAAGAAATATGAATAAACATTATAAATAATAACTGTTACAATACAAAGCACACTAATCACAGCAGCTGGAATAAAATATCAATTTTTAGCTGTTTTAATCCGTTGGTGATAACGATTTCAAATTCCTAACCCAATAATTGCGCCATACATTAGAAAAGCCACAACAACACCAGCATTACTAATAAAATCATAAAAATTATACGTTTCTTTTGCAAAAATGGTTGGAATTCCCATAATTAACCCTCATACTAATGTTATGATTACTGCTGCAACAAAGTTTGCTAAATTAAGACTACGCTTCGCAACAATTTTATTACACAATTTTGTCCCAATAATAAAATTATCTTCAATTGATGAACGAGTTAATTTTACCATTGAGAAACTATAACCATTTAAAGTTCCAAAAGCACTAATTAAAATAAAGAAGAAAATAACTCGTTCAAAAACTTTATTTGCAACAGGATTATTAAAAATCTTTTCCGCGGCAGCAGCAACGCTTCCACTAGCATCTAAATTTAAAGTTCCAATTGAAACAATTAGATAAAGAATAGTAACTGATGTTAATCCTAATACTAATGCTAATGGAATATTACGTTCTGGTTTTTTAACATCTTTTTGAATATATGTTGTTGATAAAAACCCATCAAATGAAAATAAAATTCCCGGCAAAGCCATTAAAATCATTTCAAATCCGCTTTTGTTTGATACCAATTTATATTTATCAGGATCTCCTAAACCAGATTCACTAAAAGCATTTGGATCATTTTTAAAAAAGAACATTCCAATTAAACCAACTAAAACTAACGGAATTAACTTTAAAACAACGGTTGTCATTTGAATATACTTCCCAGTTTTTTCTAAATAAGTACAAATATACATTAATAAAATAGTATAAAAAACCGCAAAAAAGGTTAATATTAACTGATAATTTCCATAACCACCAACCCTTTCACTAAACGCAACTTCGGCCGCTAAGTCACCACCAAAAGCTCAAATTGATGCTTTTGTTGTATAATAAGCCACCGTAAAAGTAGTTAACGGAATGTAAATATGATTCATTGCATTTCGAACAACACGGCCAAAACGTTGACCACCAAATAATTTTGCATATAAAGCAATTCCTGAATTAGAATCTTGTTTTGCCGACGAAATTTCCATAAACGATAATCCAAATGAAAGTGCCATAACACCTCCTATAATTCAAGCAATTAACCCTAAAATTCCATTACCATTCGTTAGACCATAAACCCCCTCGTTTTTAAAGAAGATTCCTGTTCCAACAACTGTTCCAACAACCATACAAAAGCACATAAAAAATCCATATTTTTGAGCAGCCTTTTTCTGCATAATTTAACATCGCCCTTTCCATTAATTTATTTTTTTCAGTTCTCAAAATTATAAAACGCTAAATAATAATCTTCCTATATTATTTAATGTCAAAATTTTAACACAAGTATATTTAAAATTTTAACATTAAAATAGTAATTCCATTAAAAAATAAAAAGAATAAGCCTTTTTATTGGTCATTCCTTTAAAATATTTCATTATTTTGTTTTATAATCAATTTTTAACCACTTTAATATAACCAACTTTTGATAATTGTGCGGTAATACAATATGCCGCAATGACACCCAACACAATTGGAATATATATCAATGGTGGCGCGGTCATTGGAAAGACATTGTTAAAGACATATGGAATTAAAAATCCTAACACCACAACAAGTGTTGTTGATACATTAACTGGTCAAGTTGGTCTTGATTGAATAAATGGAATTTGTTTTGTTCTAAACATTAACATTACTACTGATTGTGTAATTAATCCTTCAATAAATCACCCTGATTGGAAAATAGCGATATGGTAAGCAGCATTAGCTGAATTTGGATCAGCAGCATATGCATTAAAGACACCAAAGCCATATCCTAAAATAACAAAGGTAATTATGTCAAAGACACTACTAATCGGACCATTAACAAAGGTAAACGATAACATTCCCTTTGTTCGTCAACGTTGTGGCTGTAGTAAGAAATCTTCATCAACACGATCAAACACAATTGCGAATTGTGAAAAGTCATAAATTAAATTTTGGAATAACATTTGTACTGGCAGCATTGGCGTGAATGGTATTCACCAGGCCACAACAATTAATGTAAAAACATTTCCAAATTGTGACGCCATTGTTATTTTAATATATTTTAAAATATTTCCAAATGTTAAACGCCCTTGTTCAATTCCATGTTCAATTACATCTAATGATTTTTCTAATAAAATAATATCTGATGCTTCTTTAGCAACATCAGTTGCATTGTTAACTGAAATTGCAATATCACTTTGTCGTAAAACAGGAACATCATTAATTCCGTCACCCATAAAACCAACAACATAATTATTTGCTTTTAATAAAGCAATAATTCTTGATTTTTCAATTGGATTTAGTTTAACAAATACATTATTAATTTCAACGGCACGTTTTAATTCATAATCAGTTAATTTGTCTAACTCTTCACCAGAAATAATCCCTTTAATTTGCATCCCAACCCGTTCACAAATTGAACGAGTTACAGCAGCATTATCCCCTGTTAAAATTTTTAAATCAACTCCACGAGCTGCTAATACTTTTACCATTTTTGCTGCTGATGGTTTTGGAACATCTAAAAATGTTACATATCCATAAAAAATTAAATCTTCTTCATCACTAACACTATATGCTTTTTTATTATCGCTGACAACTTTATAACCAATTCCTAAAACACGATATCCTTGATTATTTAAACGTGTTACAGTACTAGTAATTTGTTTTTTCATTTCATCATCTAAATCAACAATTTTATTTTGATAATAAATTTTATTTGATACATTAATGATTTCTTCAATTGCACCTTTTGAAATTAATTTTGTTTCTTCTTCGTTTTTAACAATTATTGTTAAACGACGACGTTCAAAATCAAAAGGAATTTCATCAATTTTTTGATATTTATCAGGAGTAAAATGATGTAAACTATCTTTAACATAATCTATAATTGCGCTATCTAGTTGATTTTTAATTCCCGTTTGAAAATAGCTATTTAAGTATAAAAGTTTCAATAAATCTGTTTCTTTTTTATTATCTAAACTTGCATAATTAATTAACTCAATTTTATCATTTGTTAACGTTCCTGTTTTATCAGTACACAAAACATCAATTGCTCCTAAATTTTGAATTGCCCCTAAATTTTTAAAAACAAGTTTGCTATGGCTCATTTTACGAGCCCCACGTGCTAAATTACTTGTTACAATCATTGGCAACATTTCTGGAACAATCCCAACTGCTGCCGCTGCTGTTCATGTAAGCCCTCCTAGTCAATCATTTTTAGTTCCTGAATAAATTAGGTAAATAATTGGTGCCATAATTAGCACAAACATAATTAACAAAAATGTTACACGTTGTACTCCTGTTTGAAAATTTGTTAATGGACGTTTTTCTTGTAATGCACTTGAAATTGATGAAAAGTATGTTTTGGTTCCAGTTTGAACAACCATTGCAATTGCACTTCCTGAAACAACACTTGTCCCCATTAAACAAATATTTTCTAATTCTAATAAATTAGTATTATCTGTTATTGCATGCTTTTCAATTGGCATTGATTCTCCTGTCAATGAAGCATGGTTAATAAATAAATCACGACTAACTAAAATTCGAACATCGGCAGGAACCATATCCCCGCTTGATAAGTAAACCAAATCACCAGGCACTAGATCACGAACATCAATATCTTCTCCTTTTTTAATTAATTCAAACACATTATTATGATTAATGTTGCCATATCCTTCAATATCACGAATTACCATTGCCTTATTACTAACAATACTAATTAATTTTTTTGTGACAAAGTGGGCTTTAATTGTTTGAATATAAACAACAGTCCCACTTGCAAAAATCATTATTGCAACAATAATTGCTGGTAAAACATCCGTAATTCCCCGTTCTGCAACGGGAGTAGAGAAAAATTCATAAAAGTTTCAAACACTAATTGCCATTAAAACTAAGTTAAATGGTCCAAAAAATGATTTAAAGAAATTTAAAACTCAATTAAATTTTGTAGCATCTACTTTATTATATCCATATTCTTTTTGTCAATTTTCTACATCAGTAGTTTTTACACCAAACTGATTATCTTTAAATTCAGTTAATAATTCAGTTTGGTTAAGTTTTGAACATGATTTTAATTTTTTATCATTAAAATTTAGCTTTTTTAATAAAGCTTCTTTTGTTTTATCTCTCCCAAACATGTTCTGCTTCCTTTCCTGCTTTGTTTCTTGACACAACAAAATAAGAAGATAAATTAACGCAAGCAAAAATATTAATAATTATGCATAATTACGGTGATTATCTCTTTGATGGTCAGAAACAATATTAAATAATATATTACTCTTATTAAAATTAATACCCTTTGTTAACCGGTCCCTACTGGTTCCGGACTGTTCCTGTTGTCCAAGCATAGAAATATCACCACTCTTTCTTTAGTTAAAAATAATACACATATATTCTAACATAAAAAAATAAAGTATATACTTTTTATATAAAAAATATTTTTATTTTGTAAGAAAAATAAATAAAAAGTTTGATAAAAAATACTGTCTAAAAATAAAAAATAATGCAAAAGTAGTCTTTTACATTATGTTACTTAATCTAATCAGATAGTGTATTAACAAAATTAATGATTCCTTCTGAATCATTGTTAATATATAATTCAGATGGTAAAACAACAACTTTACTATTTTTTAGCATAGCTGTTATTTTTGTTGTTAAATATTCAACTTGCGGGGCTAATAAAATAATATTATAATCATCATGTTCTAATTCTTCTGGTGTTATTGCAAAAAATTGCATATCATAGTTATTTTTTGCAATAACATCATTAATCTTATCTAAAATTCGATTAGTACTAATCCCCGCTGAACAAATTAAACTAATCTTTTTCATATAAAGCCTCCATTTTTTATTAGACTTCTTGCATTACTTGTTAAAAAATTGCAAATATTTGTAAAAAAGATACTAATAGAAAAATATAATTTTAATTAATTATGTTTTTTATTTAAAAATTTAATATTTTTCCACAACGAAAAATTAATTTATTATTTAAATTATTTAATTTTAAATAAATATTTTATTTTAAATATAATAATTGTAAATTATAAATTGAGGCAATTAAATTAAATCTTAAACCAAATCTTTTTCTTCGATTACGATATTTTTCTGTAATAATTTTAAATTTTTTAAGAATAGCAAAAATATTTTCAATAATAATTCTCATTTTTGAAACTAGTCTATTATATTGCTTTTGTTCTTTGTTTAAAGGGTTTTTCTTTGTTTTCTTTGTAGGTATTAGAACATTATTGTGATTTTTTTGTATTCCTTGATAACCACTATCAACTATTAATTTGGTATTTTTTAAAATTGGGATTTTTGATTCTTTAAATAAAGCATAATCATGTTTTTTTCCGAGCGAAAAACTTGTTGCAATAATTTTTTTGGTTTCTTGTTCGATAATTACTTGTGTTTTGATCGTGTGTTTTTTCTTTTTACCAGAATAAGATTGTTTTTGTCTTTTTTTGGGCGTTGGATTGGAGTTTCGGTAGCATCAATAATAATAGTTTTATCATTAAAATAATCATTTATTAGTGCTTTTTTACCAGCAAGTTTTTGAAAATCAGAGTTTTTAATTAAAATATCTTCAATTCACTTAATATTACGATAACAATTAGCCTCACTAATATCAAAACTTTTACCAAGATGAAAATAAGTCTGATATTCTCGTCAATATAATAAAGTCATCAATAATCTATTTTCTAATGATAATTTATTAGTTTTACCACCTTTTTTAAATTTTTCTATTTCAGCAACTTTTAAAATATCTAACATTTTATTAAAAGTGAATTTTTTTATTCCTGTTAATCTTAACCATTCTCTATCATTAAGAGTATTAAATTTATTATTGTTCATATTTTTATGTCCTCATAAATTATATTTTATAATAATATTTTAATAAAAAAGGGTATCGCAAGAAGTCTATTATTTATAATTATATTAAATTATACTGGTTATAAATTAAAAATGCAATAATTCAAAAAATGACTTTAGTATTATTACTAAAGTCATTGATATTTATTGTTTATCCCTTGTTTCACTTAAAAGAAATCTATAGCAACTTTGGAAAAAATTATTAACCTAAAATGTTTGAGTTAATATCTGGAATAAAAATCATATGTAAATCTTCATTAGTTGTTTCAAATAAAATTGTTTTATCATTAATTGCTTTTACGGTAAAAGCAATCCCTCCAATATTAATTCGCATATCAAGCGCTGATACTAGATCATCAACACCCTTCGCTAATTTTCATTCCGCATTTGGTTTATCTTGATATTCAATCTGCAATTTACCACTAGTTAATTTAACTTCACTATCAGCAATTGCTGCATCACTATGACCATTGATTTTCAACATTGTTGGAATCAATTGTTGAATTTGTGTGTTAAGTGAAATTGGAAAATCAAAATCTTACTTAACAATATGCGCTGTTAATTTTAAATCAGAATTTAAATCATAATCAAATAATTGATTAACAAAAGATTTAAATTGTTGAACTGGAAGAATATCAATAATCCCTTCTGTTCCTGATGTTACTTGGTATCAAAATGGTGGAGCTTGTTCATATTTAATATTAATAGTTGTTGTAACAAAAAGTACTTTAACAGCAACCACAATTGAAATTGGGGTTCTAACCGCTGATCATTCATTACTTTTGTTTTTTCAACCATCAAATAAATTATGTAAAATATGCTCTAAATTAGTATTAAATTTAATTTTGCCACCCTTATTACTATTAATATCTTTATTAACATCTAAAAAACCATCATCGTTAATATTTCGTGGTGCATCAAATAAATACTGAATTAATAGTAATAATAAGTTTTGTGATTTTTGTTGTTGGCGTTATTCAATTATAAAATTACGAAAATAAATAATATCTGGTGCCAAACTATTTAAAATATCAAGATATTTTGCTTTAATTGTGATTGTTGCTGTCGTTCCAATAATAACATCCTGGTTAATTGTTTTATCAATTGCCCCATCTTTAAGAAAATAACCAACAAATGGTAAATTAGTTAATGAATTAATAAAATTTTGTCATTTTTTTCAATTTGAATCACTATCATCAAATTTTGTTGAAATAACGGTTGGTAAATTATTAAATAACCCAACCTGCGCAACTATATCTAAAATATTTTCAATTGGCAAATTGTTCCTGCAATTGGCAAATTCATTTTTGAAAAAATAATTGTTAAACTTTGATTTAATTTTTGAATTGTTTCATTTGTTAATTTTAAATCATTAGTAGTAACCCAACAGCAAAATTATTATCTTTTGTTTTTGGATTAACTAATTCTTCTCCTTTAAAACTAGCATTTACTTCTAATTGCCCACAATGCATTACTGATTTATCAACAATCTCAATTTTACTAAAACTAGTTTGTGATAATGTTAAATCATCACCAAACTCAGTAAAATTATTTTTTAAAACATCAAAAGCATTATCCGCATTAACGGTCTGAAAATCATTACTATCAACAATCATTGGTGTTAATTCAGAAAAACGATTTAATTTATTAATAATTTTATTTTTTGCCGCTTGAATAGGATCTGTCGCTGGCGTTGGAACATCTTGCCCATGCTCATGGTCTGGATCATCTGGTGGCTTTACCGTAGAAGGTTGGTTTTGACAGGCTGTAACACTAAAAGCTGATGAACTAGTTAAAACAAGCGTCCCTAAAATAGTTAAAAGTTTTTTCATTTTTTATCTCCTTTACACTCTCTACATTAATAAAAACTTTTATTTAATCAAAAATAACTACCTAAGGGAGCATTCTAATTTAATAACTCCCGTTGATAACCATTAACAACAATTTTTAACTCCTTATCACTACGTTTATTAACTAACATATGCATTTGTAATCATTTAATAATATCATCTAAGTCAATTAACAAAACAAAATTAAGGTTTTGTTTAATATTATGTTTTTTAAAAATTAATAAAATCTTACGAATCATAATTGAACTATCAACTGAAAAAGCAATTAAAAATAGAACAAAAACACTTTGCGAAAACAACACAACAGATAAATTATTTTCAAATAAAACACTATGATTTGCTTTCATTAGACTTCTTGCGATACCCTTTTTTATTAAAATATTATTATAAAATATAATTTATGAGGACATAAAAATATGAACAATAATAAATTTAATACTCTTAATGATAGAGAATGGTTAAGATTAACAGGAATAAAAAAATCCACTTTTAATAAAATGTTAGATATTTTAAAAGTTGCTGAAATAGAAAAATTTAAAAAAGGTGGTAAAACTAATAAATTATCATTAGAAAATAGATTATTGATGACTTTATTAGACTTCTTGCATTACTTGTTAAAAAATTGCAAATATTTGTAAAAAAGATACTAATAGAAAAATATAATTTTAATTAATTATGTTTTTTATTTAAAAATTTAATATTTTTCCACAACGAAAAATTAATTTATTATTTAAATTATTTAATTTTAAATAAATATTTTATGTTAAATATAATAATTGTAAATTATAAATTGAGGCAATTAAATTAAATCTTAAACCAAATCTTTTTCTTCGATTACGATATTTTTCTGTAATAATTTTAAATTTTTTAAGAATAGCAAAAATATTTTCAATAATAATTCTCATTTTTGAAACTAGTCTATTATATTGCTTTTGTTCTTTGTTTAAAGGGTTTTTCTTTGTTTTCTTTGTAGGTATTAGAACATTATTGTGATTTTTTTGTATTCCTTGATAACCACTATCAACTATTAATTTGGTATTTTTTAAAATTGGGATTTTTGATTCTTTAAATAAAGCATAATCATGTTTTTTTCCGAGCGAAAAACTTGTTGCAATAATTTTTTTGGTTTCTTGTTCGATAATTACTTGTGTTTTGATCGTGTGTTTTTTCTTTTTACCAGAATAAGATTGTTTTTGTCTTTTTTTGGGCGTTGGATTGGAGTTTCGGTAGCATCAATAATAATAGTTTTATCATTAAAATAATCATTTATTAGTGCTTTTTTACCAGCAAGTTGTTGAAAATCAGAGTTTTTAATTAAAATATCTTCAATTCACTTAATATTACGATAACAATTAGCCTCACTAATATCAAAACTTTTACCAAGATGAAAATAAGTCTGATATTCTCGTCAATATAATAAAGTCATCAATAATCTATTTTCTAATGATAATTTATTAGTTTTACCACCTTTTTTAAATTTTTCTATTTCAGCAACTTTTAAAATATCTAACATTTTATTAAAAGTGAATTTTTTTATTCCTGTTAATCTTAACCATTCTCTATCATTAAGAGTATTAAATTTATTATTGTTCATATTTTTATGTCCTCATAAATTATATTTTATAATAATATTTTAATAAAAAAGGGTATCGCAAGAAGTCTATTTAAAGAATCAAAAATCCCAATTTTAAAAAATACCAAATTAATAGTTGATAGTGGTTATCAAGGAATACAAAAAAATCACAATAATGTTCTAATACCTACAAAGAAAACAAAGAAAAACCCTTTAAACAAAGAACAAAAGCAATATAATAGACTAGTTTCAAAAATGAGAATTATTATTGAAAATATTTTTGCTATTCTTAAAAAATTTAAAATTATTACAGAAAAATATCGTAATCGAAGAAAAAGATTTGGTTTAAGATTTAATTTAATTGCCTCAATTTATAATTTACAATTATTATATTTAAAATAAAATATTTATTTAAAATTAAATAATTTAAATAATAAATTAATTTTTCGTTGTGGAAAAATATTAAATTTTTAAATAAAAAACATAATTAATTAAAATTATATTTTTCTATTAGTATCTTTTTTACAAATATTTGCAATTTTTTAACAAGTAATGCAAGAAGTCTAATGAATTTGTATTGCCATCGATGAAGCTCACTTATTGATTAATGAAAACAATACCTTAGCGTTGAATTTCTTATTTGAAATGACAAAACGCATTCGAAAATATAATGGTATTTTATATATTATGACGCAAAATATCAACGACTTTATGGGCAATGCGAATATTAAAACGCAAACCCAAGGAATAATCAACAACTGTTTATATCAGTTTGTTCATCATTTAGCGGCAAGCGATTTACAATATTATGATAATTTAATTGCCACTAGTGGGCGATTAAATCAATATCAAAAAGATACGATTGCAACCGCACCAACGGGAACATGTCTGTTTTCGATTGGTGCTAATAACCGAATGCTGTTAAATGTTGAAGCAAGTGAAATAGAACAAGAAGCATTTAGTTAGGAGTAAAATTTATGCGGAAAATAAAACAATGATATAAAAAACTTAATAAATTTGAAAAAGTAATCTTTTGAATTATTTTTGCTATATTAACTTTTTTCTTGCTAGTTGCTTTAATTAATATTACTATTTCGCTTGGCTATGCAGGAATAAAATTAAAAGCAGTTACTTGACAAACCTTTTCAACTGCTTATAGCAAAGATATTTGCTTTAAAATTTCAGCAATTATCAGCACTATCGTTGTGCTTGTCGTTGCTGGTTTTATTGGTTATCAAAAATGACAACACTTTGATATGTTTGATTATGAACAAAAGAAAAAAGCAAAACAAAAAGAACAAGAATTTAAACAAATTCAACAAAGTAATTTGCTTAAATTAAATAAAAACTTTGGTTTAATAAAATCAAATTTAACTCAACATACTCTCCTAGTTGGTACAACTGGGAGCGGTAAAACAACGACATTAATGCAAATTATAAAAGAGTTAAGGTTTAAATTCCGTGAAACCACAATTATTATGATGGAAAAGGGGATGTTGATTTAATTGAAAAATTAAACAACAATACCCTAACGCTTTTATTTGAGAAATTGGTGGCACAACGGAATATAAACCATTTGCAAATAAAAATAAAGTTATTTTAGCGGATAAAATAATGTCGTTGTTTGACTTTTCCGAACAGTATTATCAAAATTTAGCACATAATTATTTATTACTATTGCTTGATACACTTTTAAAAAATGATATAGCTATTACTTTTGATAATTTAGTTAAATATTTTCCTATTAAACAATTAGAAAAATTAATTGCTTTTAATGACAATAGCATTTCGTTATTATCAAATTTTGATTAAAAAGACATTAACAGTCTTTTTAATCAATTAAATGTTTACAACACACAACTAAACAATAGTTTGGGCAATAAAAATACTTTGTTAGAATTGATTACTAAACATAAAACGATTTTGTTTAGTAATCAATTCGTTGATGTATCCCAAACTAGCGGGTTCAGTTGGTAAAATCATTATCCAAGACTTAAAAGAATTAACCACGCTAAAACCAGTTAATCAAAAAATTAACATTGTTTTAGATGAGTTTAATGTCTTTGCGAGTGAAACGATTATCAACTTGATAAATAAGTCGCGTAGTTTTAATTATCAGTGTTTCTTATCTTCCCAAACAATCAATGACCTAAAAACAAACAATATGAATTTAACAGATACCATTTTTGGAAATGTTAGCACTATTGTTTGTCACTCATTGAAAGACCCAAACACGGCCGAATATATAGCAAGTGTATTTGGCACCCAAGAAACCGAAAAACTAACTCGACAACTTGATTTTAAAAACAACACGGCTGATATGGGGTCGGTGCGTTCGGTGGATGAATTTATTGTTCATCCGAATGACCTTAAAAACCTTAAAATCGGGGAATGCTATTTAAAAACCACTCTACCGAGTGGCAAGTTATTTATTAAAAAAATTCAAGTTGACCCAACTTATTTAGATAATTTATTTTAACAATTAAATAAATAATACACTCTACCTGTGCTATAATAAACACAACTAAATAAACAAAAAGAAAAATGACACGCAAGTCATTCTTCTATACACCTATTAAGCGGGGACAACCACTTAACTAGGGCTTATTAATTTAACCCCACCTTTTGGTAGGTCAGTTAAATTATAACATTTTTTAATTTTTGTGTATAGGTAGAATGATAAAAAAGTCATCTACCTATTTTTTTATTTATGAAAATATTTATTAGAAAGGACATGATGTTATGCGCAGAGCAAGTTATATTGATACAAAAATTGATTATGATCAAAATGATGTTCAAAAAGAACAACGTCGGGTAAAGCAATACCAAATCGAACACCACCCTGGTCGCCTTGCTTTAAAACAGTGAGAGAAACAGTGAAAAAGTGGTTGATTTGAAAACTTAACTAAAGAAAAACAAAAAGAATACAAACTAATAACCAACAAATTGGCGTTAGAAAAGAAAAGTTTGAATTGGTAAGAGTTCGTCAGGAATGAAAACGTAGCTGATACAGCAATTTAGACAAAGAAAAACAACGCGAATATAAAAAACGCGTTGAACAAATCAAAAAAGAACACAATTTATAAATCATAAATTTTTACCTTTAAATTAGCGTTTAAACTAACCAAAAGAAGGGATTACATTTTGGAAAATATCAACGCTAATAAGGGGGTTAAATTCGCTCAAAACCAAATAAAGGAACAGAAATTATGGAAAATTTAGTACAGCAAGCAGAACAAGTCAATTACCACTTTGTGGAGATAAATGGATTGAACTATAAAGTTATTAATCAACTTGACAAGAATAAACATGTCTCTAATTTTTACATTCCGAAAAAATATGTTCGCCAACACCCTACCCGCGAAACTAGCTACAAAGTCAAAATTTATGACAAATTTATTTGTGTACCAAAAATAATGTGTTTTATTGATAAAACTGGTAAATACTTTTTGGTTGGCATTGATATGTTATTTACCTACTGAATTTATAACACAAGAGATAATAACAAATATCGTTTAGCAGGTTATCAAGCGATTTGCAACACTGCAATTAAAGAATTGCATTATTTAACTAGACTTCTTGCGATACCCTTTTTTATTAAAATATTATTATAAAATATAATTTATGAGGACATAAAAATATGAACAATAATAAATTTAATACTCTTAATGATAGAGAATGGTTAAGATTAACAGGAATAAAAAAATTCACTTTAATAAAATGTTAGATATTTTAAAAGTTGCTGAAATAGAAAAATTTAAAAAGGTGGTAAAACTAATAAATTATCATTAGAAAATAGATTATTGATGACTTTATTATATTAACGAGAATATCAGACTTATTTTCATCTTGGTAAAAGTTTTGATATTAGTGAGGCTAATTGTTATCGTAATATTAAGTGAATTGAAGATATTTTAATTAAAAACTCTGATTTCAACAACTTGCTGGGTAAAAAAGCACTAATAAATGATTATTTTAATGATAAAACTATTATTATTTATGCTACCGAAACTCCCAATCCAACGCCCAAAAAAAGACAAAAACAATCTTATTCTGGTAAAAAGAAAAAACACACGATCAAAACACAAGTAATTATCGAACAAGAAACCAAAAAAATTATTGCAACAAGTTTTTCGCTCGGAAAAAAACATGATTATGCTTTATTTAAAGAATCAAAAATCCCAATTTTAAAAAATACCAAATTAATAGTTGATAGTGGTTATCAAGGAATACAAAAAAATCACAATAATGTTCTAATACCTACAAAGAAAACAAGAAAACCCTTTAAACAAAGAACAAAAGCAATATAATAGACTAGTTTCAAAAATGAGAATATTATTGAAAATATTTTTGCTATTCTTAAAAAATTTAAAATTATTACAGAAAAATATCGTAATCGAAGAAAAAGATTTGGTTTAAGATTTAATTTAATTGCCTCAATTTATAATTTACAATTATTATATTTAACATAAAATATTTATTTAAAATTAAATAATTTAAAAAAATAAATTAATTTTTTCGTTGTGG
>NZ_CM020866.1:194570-229554 GCF_009866525.1 Spiroplasma poulsonii | reverse complement strand
ATATAAAAAACGCGTTGAACAAATCAAAAAAGAACACAATTTATAAATCATAAATTTTTACCTTTAAATTAGCGTTTAAACTAACCAAAAGAAGGGATTACATTTTGGAAAATATCAACGCTAATAAGGGGGTTAAATTCGCTCAAAACCAAATAAAGGAACAGAAATTATGGAAAATTTAGTACAGCAAGCAGAACAAGTCAATTACCACTTTGTGGAGATAAATGGATTGAACTATAAAGTTATTAATCAACTTGACAAGAATAAACATGTCTCTAATTTTTACATTCCGAAAAAATATGTTCGCCAACACCCTACCCGCGAAACTAGCTACAAAGTCAAAATTTATGACAAATTTATTTGTGTACCAAAAATAATGTGTTTTATTGATAAAACTGGTAAATACTTTTTGGTTGGCATTGATATGTTATTTACCTACTGAATTTATAACACAAGAGATAATAACAAATATCGTTTAGCAGGTTATCAAGCGATTTGCAACACTGCAATTAAAGAATTGCATTATTTAACTAGACTTCTTGCGATACCCTTTTTTATTAAAATATTATTATAAAATATAATTTATGAGGACATAAAAATATGAACAATAATAAATTTAATACTCTTAATGATAGAGAATGGTTAAGATTAACAGGAATAAAAAAATTCACTTTTAATAAAATGTTAGATATTTTAAAAGTTGCTGAAATAGAAAAATTTAAAAAGGGTGGTAAAACTAATAAATTATCATTAGAAAATAGATTATTGATGACTTTATTATATTAACGAGAATATCAGACTTATTTTCATCTTGGTAAAAGTTTTGATATTAGTGAGGCTAATTGTTATCGTAATATTAAGTGAATTGAAGATATTTTAATTAAAAACTCTGATTTTCAACAACTTGCTGGTAAAAAAGCACTAATAAATGATTATTTTAATGATAAAACTATTATTATTTATGCTACCGAAACTCCAATCCAACGCCCAAAAAAAGACAAAAACAATCTTATTCTGGTAAAAAGAAAAAACACACGATCAAAACACAAGTAATTATCGAACAAGAAACCAAAAAAATTATTGCAACAAGTTTTTCGCTCGGAAAAAAACATGATTATGCTTTATTTAAAGAATCAAAATCCCAATTTTAAAAAATACCAAATTAATAGTTGATAGTGGTTATCAAGGAATACAAAAAAATCACAATAATGTTCTAATACCTACAAAGAAAACAAAGAAAAACCCTTTAAACAAAGAACAAAAGCAATATAATAGACTAGTTTCAAAAATGAGAATTATTATTGAAAATATTTTTGCTATTCTTAAAAAATTTAAAATTATTACAGAAAAATATCGTAATCGAAGAAAAAGATTTGGTTTAAGATTTAATTTAATTGCCTCAATTTATAATTTACAATTATTATATTTAACATAAAATATTTATTTAAAATTAAATAATTTAAATAATAAATTAATTTTTCGTTGTGGAAAAATATTAAATTTTTAAATAAAAAACATAATTAATTAAAATTATATTTTTCTATTAGTATCTTTTTTACAAATATTTGCAATTTTTTAACAAGTAATGCAAGAAGTCTATTATATATGGCATTATGTAGTAAATCGTAAAGGCTTGATTCCACTTTTTGTCAAAACTAATTATTAAAATAACTTAAATAATTTGATATAATAATTAAAAGTTATAGTTTTTTTATTAACACATAAAAATAGTAGAGAATAGAGATGAAAGAATTATGTTGATTGTTTATAAAATTAAATTTTATTATAAAATTGCCCTTCTAATTAATTTTTTGCATACAAAATGTTTATGTTTATTTCGTAAGATACATATCCCGCCTAAATTTTAGTTTTTAAATTTTAAATAAATATAACTAAAAGCAAAGAGGGAAAAAACAATGAAAAAACTATTAAGTATTTTAGGGACAATAACATTAGTTGGAACTGTTGCGCCAAATGTTGTTGCTTGTCATAACAAAAAAAATCTTAGCAACGAAAGTATTACAGCAAAAGACATTAAAGTCTTTAATAGACTTCTTGCATTACTTGTTAAAAAATTGCAAATATTTGTAAAAAAGATACTAATAGAAAAATATAATTTTAATTAATTATGTTTTTTATTTAAAAATTTAATATTTTTCCACAACGAAAAATTAATTTATTATTTAAATTATTTAATTTTAAATAAATATTTTATGTTAAATATAATAATTGTAAATTTATAAATTGAGGCAATTAAATTAAATCTTAAACCAAATCTTTTTCTTCGATTACGATATTTTTCTGTAATAATTTTAAATTTTTTAAGAATAGCAAAAATATTTTCAATAATAATTCTCATTTTTGAAACTAGTCTATTATATTGCTTTTGTTCTTTGTTTAAAGGGTTTTTCTTTGTTTTCTTTGTAGGTATTAGAACATTATTGTGATTTTTTTGTATTCCTTGATAACCACTATCAACTATTAATTTGGTATTTTTTAAAATTGGGATTTTTGATTCTTTAAATAAAGCATAATCATGTTTTTTCCGAGCGAAAAACTTGTTGCAATAATTTTTTTGGTTTCTTGTTCGATAATTACTTGTGTTTTGATCGTGTGTTTTTTCTTTTTACCAGAATAAGATTGTTTTTGTCTTTTTTTGGGCGTTGGATTGGAGTTTCGGTAGCATCAATAATAATAGTTTTATCATTAAAATAATCATTTATTAGTGCTTTTTTACCAGCAAGTTGTTGAAAATCAGAGTTTTTAATTAAAATATCTTCAATTCACTTAATATTACGATAACAATTAGCCTCACTAATATCAAAACTTTTACCAAGATGAAAATAAGTCTGATATTCTCGTCAATATAATAAAGTCATCAATAATCTATTTTCTAATGATAATTTATTAGTTTTACCACCTTTTTTAAATTTTTCTATTTCAGCAACTTTTAAAATATCTAACATTTTATTAAAAGTGGATTTTTTTATTCCTGTTAATCTTAACCATTCTCTATCATTAAGAGTATTAAATTTATTATTGTTCATATTTTTATGTCCTCATAAATTATATTTTATAATAATATTTTAATAAAAAGGGTATCGCAAGAAGTCTATTATAAATATATCTCATAACAGTTTTTTCAGATTTTACATTATTTAAAATATCTAATGAATATTTTAAATAATTTTTCCATTTTTCAGTTAATGTTTGTATTTTCATTAAGTGTATTAATCTTTTTCTGTATCTTTGTTAATAACAACATAATAACTACTTTTGTTTTTTGCATTATCTTCTGTTTCTATTAAATATTGACCTTGATAAGTATCTAGTTGTGAACCATCAAGTTTAATATCATTTGTTAAATCAATAGTATCTTGCTCCCCATTTTTTTGTCAATTTTCATCACAACTGTACACAACCCCTGTTATCACACTATTTGCTTACTTGCTGTTGGTTTAACTAGTATGATAGTATTTTTACTATTTGCATAGTAAAATGTATTAACTTGGTTTGTGATATTACTTGTATAAATTTGAAAAATGATTAAAAGAAATAAATTTATATGATAATTTATTAAATATTTTTATAAAACATTCTGAAAATTTTACTACAAGTGAAAATGATTTTAATAGCATTTGGGAGAACCCATATTATTGGCGGCAAAAACAAGCCCATGAAGAACTCATCAAGGAAATCAAATAACAATGAAAAAAGTAGAGAATAAAGATACTAAAAATCATAATTTAATGATTGTTGATGTTGATTTACAAAAGTGTTTGAATTGTAGTTTCACCATTCAAAAAGTGGATGATGAGTGATTTACGATTAACACGGGAAATAAAAACTGCGGTAAAAAATAACAATTTGGGTTATAATTTCCTTACCAAGATATTTTTATCTTTGGTATCTAGCCCAAATGTATCAAATATAGTAAATATCAAAAATGTATTAAATGCAAATTTTTTCTATATTTTTTGTGCCAAATATTAAAATTAAAAAACTATAAACAATATTGTTTATAGTGATATAATATTTATGTAATTAAATATTTTTAATAAAAATTTGGTGATACTAAATTGTCTAGTAAACAATTTAGTATCGTGGAAACACTAGCTTGTCACTAGTGTTTCCACCGACAATTTTAACATATTTCTTGGTAGTATTTCTGTGGTACTACTGTGAAATATGTTTAAAAATTGCGTGTGGGAATAGTGCAGTGGTGTTATTCTCTTTTTTTGTTAAAAAGAGAATTCAGAAAGGAAATAACGAAATGAAAAAATTACTAAGTATCTTAACCATAACAACATTGACGGCGAACGTTCCTGCTCCGTTGCTTGCCAACACATCTTTAACTCGTAATAAACGCGATGTTATAACATCTAATTCCAACAACGACTACCTACCATTAAATAAAATAAAAAATATTAATAGTACATTTTTTATTATAGTTGATAGTAAAGATAATGTATATTTTGGAACAGCTGATGGTGCATATAAGTTGTTCGCGGGGTCAGACACTGCAACTAAAATTGATAGTATTATTGGCTATGTTAATAATATTGTAATTGATAACAACGATAATGTTTATTTTGCAACAAACAATGGTGCGTTTGTGTTGAAACACGGGGAAACAACACCAACCAAAATTGATGGTATAAGTGGTAATGTTCTTTCTATTGCGATTAATAGTAAAGATAACATTTATTTTGGGACAGCTGATGGAGCTTTTGTGCTTAAACAGGGTTCTACAACTGCAACAAAAATAAATGGTATCAGTGATGATAGAACAATTATAGTTGATAGTAAAGATAATGTATATTTTGGAACAAATAATGGTGCATATAAGTTGTTCGCGGGGTCAGACACTGCAACTAAAATTGATAGTATTATTGGCTATGTTAATAATATTGTAATTGATAACAACGATAATGTATATTTTGGGACAAGTGATGGTACGTTTGTTTTGAAACAGGGTTCATACACACCAACCAAAATTGATGGTATAAGTGGTAATGTTCTTTCTATTGCGATTAATAGTAAAGATAACATTTATTTTGGGACAGCTGATGGAGCTTTTGTGCTTAAACAGGGTTCTACAACTGCAACTAAAATTGAAAATATTAATAGATATGTTTGATTTATTGACATTGATAGTAAAGATAATGTATATTTTGGGACAGATGATGGGGTTTATAAATTAACTCCGATTGTTAAACCAACACCACCTGCGCACGTACCTGAATTAAGTAATAAATTATCTCACATTGAAATTGCATTTATTGCAATTGGTTCAAGTATTGGTGTGGTGTTACTTGTTCTTGGTACTTATTTTTTATATAAATATATAAAAAATAACAAGAAACGATAGAAAAGAAGGTAATAAAAACTTTGATAAATAGCAATTTATATAAAAAAACCATATCTATTTATAGATATGGTAAAATAATATAAATAAGTAGTTTGTATCTCCTTACTTTTGCTAAAATTTAATAAAGTGATACTAAATTGTCTTGTAAACAATTTAGTATCTTGGAAACACTAGCGACAAACTAGCGTTTCCACAGACAATTTTAACATATTTGATGGTGTTATATGCTTTGTGGTGCTGTCAAATATGTTGGAAAATTGCATGTGGGAATAGTGCGGTGGTGCTATTCTCTTTTTTGTTAAAAAGAGAATTCAGAAAGGAAATAACGAAATGAAAAAATTATTAAGTATCTTAACCATATCAACCTTGACAGCAAGCATTCCCACTCCGTTGCTGGCCAATGCACCACTAACTCGTGTCAAGCGCGATGTTAGTGCTTTGACATCTAACGCAAACAACAACTACCTACCAATAAAAAAAATAATGGTATTAGTGCATGAATAAACGGAATTATCATTGATAGTTCAAATAGTATTTATTATGCTACTGATACTGGTGCGTATAAGTTGTCTGCGGGTTCAGACACACCAACCAAAATTGATGGAATAAGTTGACCAACATACCCATCGCAATATTTATTATCTTTCTTATAAAGGTAATACTTTTGTTGGCCTAGAACATAAAAAAGCAATTAAAATAAATTGCTATGAACTCCCCCATCAAGATATGTTGATCAAATGACTTTGTAGTCAAACTGATATTGAGAACTATCAAACGGAGCGGGAGTTAAAAATGAAAAACGGCAATTTAAATGTCTACCCTGATTTAATCATCATCAAAAATGATGATAGTGAAATTTATTTTGAATTTGAACGCACCCGCAAGTCACCCGACCGGTTTAAAACGAAATTAATTAACTTGCGTGACTGGCTTGTTGATGGTGGTAAAATTCATTGAATTACTCCAACCCAAACACTCACAAATTGAATTAAAAATCAAATCAACACTATTGGCACTTATCCAATACAACACACCTACGAAATATGAAACAACGAAAAATAAAAAGAGCATATTAATATGCTCTTTTTATTTTAAATAATATTTATCAATTAATTGAACTTATTGAAACAGTATAATTAACAATTACATTTTTGGTATAAATATTTTCATCATTTGAAGTAATTGTTGCACTGTTATTAGTAATGTGTGTAACGTTAATTTTTGTGATGTCTAATTGTGGATTTAATTCTTTTAATTTGTCTTTGATTTGTTGTTCTGCTGGTTTAGACAAATTATTAGTTATAAATTCACCTAAATCAGTGTTTTTAATTATTTCGTTTATTTGTTTGTTGTCAGTTACACTTGTTGGTTGAATTACAATATTTGATATATTACAAAAACTAAAATATAATATTAAAATGATAAAAATTATTAAGCATATGTCTAATAAAAATAATTTTATATTAATTGCATAAATTATTTTTTTTCATTTCTTTTTATTTTTTTTCATATTTTTCCATATTTTTTAAATAATATTTATCAATTAATTGAACTTATTGAAACAGTATAATTAACAATTACATTTTTGGTATAAATATTTTCATCATTTGAAGTAATTGTTGCACTGTTATTAGTAATGTGTGTAACGTTAGTTTTTGTGATGTCTAATTGTGGATTTAATTCTTTTAATTTGTCTTTGATTTGTTGTTCTGCTGGTTTAAACAAATTATTAGTTATAAATTCACCTAAATTATTATTTGTAATAATTTTGTCTAAATTAATATTAGATGTAAAATTAATATCTACTGTATCTGAATAAATATGTGGATATAGATAATTTAATTTTGCACTTGTAGGTTTTATATCAGTAATATCTATATTTTTAATAAAAAAATGAAATTTAACATCTTTTAATTTATTATTTAATTTTTTTAATTTGTCTTTGATTTGTTCAATAGTCGGCAAGTTAATTCCATCAGTTATAATTGAACCTAAATCAGTATTTCTAATAAATGATTTTATTGAAATAGTATAATTAACAATTACATTTTTGGTATAAATATTTTCATCATTTGAAGTAATTGCTGCATTGTTATTAGCAATTTTTGTAACGTTAATTTTTGTGATGTCTAATTGTAGATTTAATTCTTTTAATTTGTCTTTGATTTGTTCAATAGTCGGCAAGTTAATTCCATCAGTTATAATTGAACCTAAATCAATGTTAATAATTATTTTTTTTAAATCAATAGATTTATCAACTTTAAAATTTAATGTTCTGCTACCACTAAATTCAGTAGAAGTAATTGTTGCACTGTTATTAGTAATGTTTGTAACGTTAATTTTTGTGATGTCTAATTGTAGATTTAATTCTTTTAATATATTTTTTATTTGATGTGCTGTTGGTTTATTAGCTCCATCAGTTTTTATTACACGTGTATTAACATCTGTTTTAGTTGCGCCAACATCGCGTTTATTACGAGTTAAAGGTGTGTTGGCAAGCAACGGAGCAGGAACGTTCGCCGTCAATGTTGTTATGGTTAAGATACTTAGTAATTTTTTCATTTTATGTTTCCTTTCTGAAATTTGTATTATTTTGATATTTTGTTAAGTTAATAATTGATTTTTTTTTTGATACTAAAATAATAGTAACACAAAACTTTATTCAGTGTTCTTATTAAAAATTTAGAGCAATTTAAACCGAATAATTTAACATATTTCCCTACTTAAAACCCTTATAAAATAAGGGTTTTTCATTGCTTGTTTTGTTATCGTCGTTTGTGGCGCATTGAGTTTTATTTTCGCAGGGAAATGATAATAACATTATAAAATATTTATATATTTCATTTTTTGACTTATTTACATTTTAAAAATAAAACAAATAAAAAATATTTTATTTTTAAAATAATGATAAAATATATATGAAAAAAAGAGAAATATTATGGCAAAATTAAATACATTTCTTGAAAAAAATGGAATAAAAGAACTATCAAGTTTTTCTAATACAAAAGAATTTAAAAAAAGAACAAGCAAAGATATGATACCCAATACTTTTTGTTCTAAATATTTAGTAAATAAATTTAGAAAAGAAGCAGAAGAAAAAAGGTGGAGTTATACAACTTTAATGACAATTATTTTAGAAGAGCGCTATGGAAAGGAAAACAACAACAATGAAGATGATTAGTTTTTGTAATAAAAAAGGTGGGGTTGGCAAAACAACATTATGCAAAAATGTTGCTTATAAATTAGCACTTGATGGGGCAAAGGTTTTGTTGATTGATCTTGACCCCCAAGCAACCTTATCTGTTCAATTTTATACAAATAAAATTATAAAAGATATTACTTTATTAAAATTGTTTGGTGGGTTTAATGTTGGAATTAATAACATTATTCAATCAACAAAATATAAAAACATTGACATCATTAGACTTCTTGCGATACCCTTTTTTATTAAAATATTATTATAAAATATAATTTATGAGGACATAAAAATATGAACAATAATAAATTTAATACTCTTAATGATAGAGAATGGTTAAGATTAACAGGAATAAAAAAATCCACTTTTAATAAAATGTTAGATATTTTAAAAGTTGCTGAAATAGAAAAATTTAAAAAAGGTGGTAAAACTAATAAATTATCATTAGAAAATAGATTATTGATGACTTTATTATATTGACGAGAATATCAGACTTATTTTCATCTTGGTAAAAGTTTTGATATTAGTGAGGCTAATTGTTATCGTAATATTAAGTGAATTGAAGATATTTTAATTAAAAACTCTGATTTTCAACAACTTGCTGGTAAAAAAGCACTAATAAATGATTATTTTAATGATAAAACTATTATTATTGATTCTACCGAAACTCCAATCCAACGCCCAAAAAAAGACAAAAACAATCTTATTCTGGTAAAAAGAAAAAACACACGATCAAAACACAAGTAATTATCGAACAAGAAACCAAAAAAATTATTGCAACAAGTTTTTCGCTCGGAAAAAAACATGATTATGCTTTATTTAAAGAATCAAAAATCCCAATTTTAAAAAATACCAAATTAATAGTTGATAGTGGTTATCAAGGAATACAAAAAAATCACAATAATGTTCTAATACCTACAAAGAAAACAAAGAAAAACCCTTTAAAAAAAGAACAAAAGCAATATAATAGACTAGTTTCAAAAATGAGAATTATTATTGAAAATATTTTTGCTATTCTTAAAAAATTTAAAATTATTACAGAAAAATATCGTAATCGAAGAAAAAGATTTGGTTTAAGATTTAATTTAATTGCCTCAATTTATAATTTACAATTATTATATTTAACATAAAATATTTATTTAAAATTAAATAATTTAAATAATAAATTAATTTTTCGTTGTGGAAAAATATTAAATTTTTAAATAAAAAACATAATTAATTAAAATTATATTTTTCTATTAGTATCTTTTTTACAAATATTTGCAATTTTTTAACAAGTAATGCAAGAAGTCTATTTTATAAAAATCTTAAAAAAGTTTTTAACTTAACGATGTTATAATTAAGTTGAGAGTTTTAACCACTCCCTAATGGTTCCAAAAAAAATAGTTAGGCGGTGGTTTAATGGAATTATTACAAATTATTTGTAATGTTCTCAAAATAATCACGCTACTATTGCAAATTATTTACATAATTAAAAAATTATCCAAATAGGATAATTTAACACAATAGGAGAGTGGTTAACTCTCAATTTTTTATTGTTCCAAATTAATATTAACATATTTTATAAAAAAAGCAAACAAACTTATTTTAATAGGTATTCATTTATAATTTCTTTTTCATTATTCTTTGTTGTTTCAAATTTCGTAGGTATGCTGTGATGGATAAGCACCAATATTGTTAATTTGGTTTTCAATTCAAATAGCTAATGTTTGAATAGGAGTAATTCAGTGAATTTTACCGCCCACAACAAGTCACTCGCATAAGTTAATTAGTTTAGTTCTAAAACGCTCTGGGGGCTTGCGGGTGCGTTCAAATTCAACATAAATTTCACTATCATCATTTTTGGTGATGATAAGGTCGGGGTAAGTATTTAAATTGCCGTTTTTCATTTTTAACTCCCGCTCCGTTTGATAGTTCTCAATATCAGTTTGACTACAAAGTCATTTGATCAACATATCTTGACAGGGCAGGGTTTTTTCTTTTTTGGGTTCACTTTTTTCTTTTAAGGGCACGGGCAAAAAGAAAAAAGGAACTAGGTGGGTTTTTATTGGTTATGTTAATTGCAATTAACATAACCAATAAAAACCCACCACTGCGGAACACAAACATTAAGCCGAAACCCCGCACTATCAACAACGTTGGGAGTGCGGGGTTTCGGGTGCTTGGCGTGCCAAAATTCTTGTCGTTCTGCATCATATTTAACTTTAATATTACAATGTTTTTTATATAAATTATATATATTAATTATATATTAAATTAATATATTTAGTGATTTTATTCAAAAATTACTACTAAATTTGTTTAGAAAATAGATAAAATTTAATAAATTTTTGTTTTGGTATAGTAATGGTATTGATTTTGGACTTTTATTGGAATAAAAAAGAGCAAAAAAATGCTGTTTTTTTAAACAGTAAAAAGGATATGAGGAAGACCATATCTTGGGTTTGTTTATTTGTTGTCTTGCTACTCGGTGGTTTTATACAAGCTCTTATGCTTTGTTGATATGGAGTTAACCTAACTCGGCTAAGTCGATAAGTAATTGTTCGAGTTCTTCTTCGGATAATTCTGGCGGGTCACCCTTGTTTTTTTCATAGTGTGTGTTAGACTTATCTACAAGAGAATTATTTTCTCTTGCTGTGGTTTTAGCAGAATACTTGTTTTTTACGAAAGAATGGTATTCTGCTTTTAATTTGTCGCTTTCAGCACAAATTTGTTCGCGTGCTTGTTGGTATGTTAACCCACTTAAAAAAGGGTTTGTTGCTTGTTCTTTTTCGTAGCGACGAGCAGCCACAGTAGACTTCTTGCGATACCCTTTTTTATTAAAATATTATTATAAAATATAATTTATGAGGACATAAAAATATGAACAATAATAAATTTAATACTCTTAATGATAGAGAATGGTTAAGATTAACAGGAATAAAAAAATTCACTTTTAATAAAATGTTAGATATTTTAAAAGTTGCTGAAATAGAAAAATTTAAAAAAGGTGGTAAAACTAATAAATTATCATTAGAAAATAGATTATTGATGACTTTATTATATTGACGAGAATATCAGACTTATTTTCATCTTGGTAAAAGTTTTGATATTAGTGAGGCTAATTGTTATCGTAATATTAAGTGAATTGAAGATATTTTAATTAAAAACTCTGATTTTCAACAACTTGCTGGTAAAAAAGCACTAATAAATGATTATTTTAATGATAAAACTATTATTATTGATGCTACCGAAACTCCAATCCAACGCCCAAAAAAAGACAAAAACAATCTTATTCTGGTAAAAAGAAAAAACACACGATCAAAACACAAGTAATTATCGAACAAGAAACCAAAAAAATTATTGCAACAAGTTTTTCGCTCGGAAAAAAACATGATTATGCTTTATTTAAAGAATCAAAAATCCCAATTTTAAAAAATACCAAATTAATAGTTGATAGTGGTTATCAAGGAATACAAAAAAATCACAATAATGTTCTAATACCTACAAAGAAAACAAAGAAAAACCCTTTAAACAAAGAACAAAAGCAATATAATAGACTAGTTTCAAAAATGAGAATTATTATTGAAAATATTTTTGCTATTCTTAAAAAATTTAAAATTATTACAGAAAAATATCGTAATCGAAGAAAAAGATTTGGTTTAAGATTTAATTTAATTGCCTCAATTTATAATTTACAATTATTATATTTAACATAAAATATTTATTTAAAATTAAATAATTTAAATAATAAATTAATTTTTCGTTGTGGAAAAATATTAAATTTTTAAATAAAAAACATAATTAATTAAAATTATATTTTTCTATTAGTATCTTTTTTACAAATATTTGCAATTTTTTAACAAGTAATGCAATAAGTCTACTGATTCAATAATATGTGCTATTTCGATTGTGTTTGAACTCATCTTAATTGTAGTGTATGCCGTTGATAAGGTCAAAGTTAAAACACCAGATAGTGCTGTTATTTTTGGCTTTTTAGGAATTGTTTCAGTTATTGTAACATTATATTTTTTTAGACAACTGTGAACAAAATATTTAAAAATGATTTTAATTAATAAGATTTTAACTTACATTAATGCAATAGACTTCTTGCATTACTTGTTAAAAAATTGCAAATATTTGTAAAAAAGATACTAATAGAAAAATATAATTTTAATTAATTATGTTTTTTATTTAAAAATTTAATATTTTTCCACAACGAAAAATTAATTTATTATTTAAATTATTTAATTTTAAATAAATATTTTATGTTAAATATAATAATTGTAAATTATAAATTGAGGCAATTAAATTAAATCTTAAACCAAATCTTTTTCTTCGATTACGATATTTTTCTGTAATAATTTTAAATTTTTTAAGAATAGCAAAAATATTTTCAATAATAATTCTCATTTTTGAAACTAGTCTATTATATTGCTTTTGTTCTTTGTTTAAAGGGTTTTTCTTTGTTTTCTTTGTAGGTATTAGAACATTATTGTGATTTTTTTGTATTCCTTGATAACCACTATCAACTATTAATTTGGTATTTTTTAAAATTGGGATTTTTGATTCTTTAAATAAAGCATAATCATGTTTTTTTCCGAGCGAAAAACTTGTTGCAATAATTTTTTTGGTTTCTTGTTCGATAATTACTTGTGTTTTGATCGTGTGTTTTTTCTTTTTACCAGAATAAGATTGTTTTTGTCTTTTTTTGGGCGTTGGATTGGAGTTTCGGTAGCATCAATAATAATAGTTTTATCATTAAAATAATCATTTATTAGTGCTTTTTTACCAGCAAGTTGTTGAAAATCAGAGTTTTTAATTAAAATATCTTCAATTCACTTAATATTACGATAACAATTAGCCTCACTAATATCAAAACTTTTACCAAGATGAAAATAAGTCTGATATTCTCGTCAATATAATAAAGTCATCAATAATCTATTTTCTAATGATAATTTATTAGTTTTACCACCTTTTTTAAATTTTTCTATTTCAGCAACTTTTAAAATATCTAACATTTTATTAAAAGTGGATTTTTTTATTCCTGTTAATCTTAACCATTCTCTATCATTAAGAGTATTAAATTTATTATTGTTCATATTTTTATGTCCTCATAAATTATATTTTATAATAATATTTTAATAAAAAAGGGTATCGCAAGAAGTCTAATAATTAAATGTTATAGTTTTTTTATTAACACATAAAAATAGTAGAGAATAGAGATGAAAGAATTATGTTGATTGTTTATAAAATTAAATTTTATTATAAAATTGCCCTTCTAATTAATTTTTTGCATACAAAATGTTTATGTTTATTTCGTAAGATACATATCCCGCCTAAATTTTAGTTTTTAAATTTTAAATAAATATAACTAAAAGCAAAGAGGGAAAAAACAATGAAAAAACTATTAAGTATTTTAGGGACAATAAACATTAGTTGAAACTGTTGCACCAAATGTTGTTGCCTGTCATAACAAAAAAATCTTAGCAACGAAAGTATTACAGCAGAAGACATTAAAGTCTTTAATGAAATTCAAGTAAAAGCATCTGAAAAAATTAATCAAAAAATTAAAGATACGCCATATGTCGATAGCACAAAAAATGACTTATCAAAAATCTATTCTAAAGTAAATAAGGGTGATACTGAACCTTATCAATTAAAATTAAGCAATTCAGAAGATAATAAATTAGCGACTTATTTTATTAACAATTTTACAAAAATTTTTGATAATGTTAATTATGAATTACAAAACGAATATTCAAATTATTTTTCTAATACAGTGCCATTAACGTTAGATGATGAAAGAAATGTTGTAAAAGTAAGTTATATTGATGTTGAAAATTTACGTAGTAAGTTTCCAACAGATATTAATCCCGAACCATTTTCAGCTGTTCGAGTTGATTATACAGCGACAATTCAGTTACAATTTAAAAAAATGTATGCTAGTTTCCAACTATCAAGTATTTATAATGTTAGTGAAAACGTTGCTGCTTTACGGACTTTTTCTGATAAGGCAGTAGGATTTTTAATTGAAAATATTAAAGACTATTTTATAAAATTAGAAACTGTTGATTTTTCAGAAAATGAAATTTTTAAACCATTATATAATCAAATGATTTGAGATTTTTCAAAAGATACAACTGAGTTAAATAGTACTTTAAAAAATTCATTTAAAGAATATATTGCTAGTAAAAAAGAATTTAAAAACCTTAGTATAACTTATAATGATACTGATTTAATTAAAAAAGTGGAAGATGGTCAATTAACTGCTGAAAATAAAGGCTTCATGGGAATATCTAAAACCAAAAAAGCAACTGAGTTATCATTAGCAAATTGAGTTGATCCTAATGCTGGTAAAAATAATCCATGAAAACAATTATCTAATGCAACTGCTGAAAATTTTGTTGATTTTTATAAAACAAAAGTTGGTTCTGTCTTTAATGTTGATAAAAATGATTCTTTAAATTTAGGTACTTTTGAAATTAGCTTAAATTATTTAAATATTTTTGGTCTTGGTTTATCTGGCAATGTGAAAAATAAAAATAATGAGGATTTATCAATTGCATTAAATTTATCTGGAGATGGAATTGATAAAAAATTAACTAATTGAGGAAAAATAATTGTTCAATTTTTAAAATATTCAGGTTCTGGTAGTATTACAGCGGATAGTAGTATTAGTTTAGAAGACTCTATCCAAGATTTTAAAAAAATAACAATGAAAAATCAAAAGGATGGTTTAAAAGGGGCTATTAAAATTATGTTCGATAGTTTTAAGGATTCAGATGAGGCAAAAAGTTTAGAAGATATTGATTTATTTAGTTTAATGAAAAATTCTTTATTAACAAGTCCAAAAGGACATGGACTACTAAAAGAATCAACTTATTTGGAATGAGACTGACAAATAGAAGACAAATGGGCAGTTATGTTTACATTTGGTAACAGTTTGGATACTGGTTTATATTATTCTTTTGCATCAAATCCAACCTCTAATAGTGAGGAGAATGTTGATTTTGGAATAATAAGTGCGGCGGATTAAAAAACTATCTGTTTTATTCATTTAATTTTAAATTAATAAAATAAAATTAGAATTAAATATTATGTAACAAATTGTAATTTTAGAAAACAAATAGAATTATTTGCTATTTTAAATTATTTTGTTAAAATAATTAAGTGTCAATTTTGATACTTAATTTTTATTTTAGGGGTATAGTTCAAGTGGTAGAACATCGGACTTCAAATCCGAGTGTTGTGGGTTCAAGTCCTGCTACCCCTGCCATGATGTTTTATAAGATGAAAGTATGTAGATACTTTTTTTATTTTAAAACCAGAGGATTCTTTTGTAATATTTATGTTATGATTTAAAAGAATTTAGGGGTGTAGTTTAATGGTAGAACAGCGGTCTCCAAAACCGTACGTTGTGGGTTCAAGTCCTATCACCCCTGCCAGGATAATAAAGATGGAAGTATACCCAAGTCTGGTTGAAGGGGGCGGTCTCGAAAACCGTTAGATGGAGTGATCCATGCAAGAGTTCGAATCTCTTTACTTCCGCCATTAGAAGAAAACAAAAAAACCATTTCTAAATTAGAAATGGTTTTTTTGTTTTATTTATTTTCTGGAATTGCAACAAAAGCAATTGTATCTAAGCCAGCATGAGCAACAAAAATATTAGCTAATTGTTCAGTATGATAATCGACTTTTAATTCATTTAATTTTTGTGTAACATTATCTCAAACTTTGTCAGCGCATTGATCTGTTTTTAAAACAAATAACTGAAATTTTTCTTTAACTGTTTTTTTAAATTTATCTCATGTTTCAACTAATGCTTCAATTAAATTATTTAATGTTCGTGATGAAGCAATTTTTTTAGGATATTCTCCTCATTGGATTAAGATTTTAATTTTAAATAAGTTAATTAATGATAGCAGCACTTTTCCAACACGCCCACCTTTTGATAAACGTTCTAGGCTACCAGGGATCATTGCCATATATGTTTTTTGTTCTAAGGCATTTGTTTTTGCAATGATTTCTTTAACAGTAAAATTTTGTTTTGTTAATTCATTGGCATAAATAATTAATGTTTTTAAAGCAAAAGCGGCAGTATGATTACGAACAACATGAACTTTTCCAAGATATTGTTTATCTTGGCTTAAAGTATAAGCTGTTGCATATTGGCTTGATAGTTTTTCGGCAATAGGGTAGTGAATGATTTCATCATATGTTTCTAGAATTTCATCTCATTTTGCCATTAATTCTCCTGTTGAAGCTTGGCTTGTTTTAGTAGTTCCTGTTTTAACAATATTATAAAAGTGATACTTTTTAATTTCTTCTTCGGTATCTAAAATATCTATTTCGTTATTTAAAATAATGTGCAATGGAATAACGTGGATTCCTAATTCTTTAATTTCTGCTGTTGTAAAACCAGCTGATGAGTCAGTTAGGATTGCAATTTTTTTATTCATAAAGTTAATTCTCCTTTATTTATCTCAACATACCAAGACCACGGTATTAGGGCCAGTGTGAGCAGCGATGACGTTTGCTAAAATGTATGTTGAAGTAATTATAGCACCCGCATCTGTAATTATTTGATAAACTTCATCTAAAGTTTCTTTATCTGTTTTGGAATGTAGTAGAATAATATTTTTTCAATTTTGACGTTCTTTTTTAATTTGATGAAAAGCTGTTGAAACAGCTTTTTTGAATGTCCTTGTTTTGTCAAACTTATCAATTCGACCATCATATCTTAAAATTGGTGTTATTTTTAACAATGATGCTAATGCTGCTGCGGCAGTAGTAATTCGCCCGCCACGTTTTAAAGTTTCTAAACTTTTTGGGATAATAAATGCACTAAATTTTGTTTTAATGACATCAATTCTTGTCTGAAATTCTGTTAATTCTACGCCTTCTTTAATTCAACTGTAAATTAGATCAATCATATAAACTAATAATTCACTAACACCATCAGTATCAATAATAAAGACCTTTCCTTTATATTCTTCACCTTGGGCTAACATTGAAATATTTTCGTGTTGCCCTGATAAACCTTTCGATAGTCCTACAAAAACAATATTATCGTATTTTTTTAATAGTTCATTTCAAGTATTTAACATTTTTCCCATTGGGATTTGGCTTGTTTTAATTACTTGATGTTCTAAGATATCATAAAATTCATTAAATGAAATAATATCTTCATCATCTTCAACCTCACTCCCATCTGGGAAATTTAATAATAACGGTAATAAATAGGTGTCTTCATATTTTTTTAATTCGTCCTTATTAATTCCTGACGATGAGTCTATTATTAATGCAACTTTACGCATAATTGCCCTCCATTATTTTCTATAAATTTAGCTATCATTGAATTTTAGTTATTATATTTTTAAACTCTTAACAATATAATAATTATAAACTTTGATATAATAATTTCAAGAACGAAAGGGAGATAAAAATGAAAATTACTAATGAAAAGAAAATAATGTATGAAAACATTTTGCAAGCATTTGGTCCATCGGGATGCGAAGAACAAGTTGTGATATTAATGAAGCAATATTATCAAAAGTATACATCAGAAATAATTCAAGATAATTTAGGAAGTTGTTTTGCAGTTATTCGTAATCAAACAGGAATTAAAAATGCTAAAAAGGTAATGTTAATGGCCCATGGTGATGAAGTTGGTTTTATGGTTAGCCAAATTAATGAAAAAGGGTTAATTAGAATTAACCCATTAGGAGGAATTTGAGAACAAACATTATTAGCAAAACGGGTAAGATTATTAAAAGATGATGGAACTTTTATAATAGGCGCTATTTCAGCAATTGCTCCGCATTTGTTATCACCAGAAGCACGTTCAAAACCAACACCGATTGCTAATATGCTAGTTGATTTTGGGTTTACTTCAAAAGCAGAAGCATATGCGGCTGGGGTTCGGGAAGGTAATTTTGTTATTTGTGAAGGACCAACTGTTTTTTTAAATGACAAACGGTTATTATCGAAAGCAATTGACAACCGAATGGGTCTTATTTTGGGGTTAGAAGTATTAGAACAAATTAAAGATAAAGCATTAGACTTTGATTTATATGTTGGTTTTAGTGCCCAAGAAGAAGTTGGAACTCGTGGGGCAGCAACTGCAACAGCTTTAATTAAACCTGATTTTGCAATTGTGACAGATGTTTCGCCAGGGCAAGACTATGAATCAACAAGTACCTTTGGGCAATTAGGACAAGGTGTAATGCTACGAGGAATGGACAATGGTTATGTTACTCGCCATGATTTGATTAAATATCAACTTGATCTAATGCAACAGCATCAAATCAAATACCAATTTTATATTTCACCAGGTGGTACTGACGCTGGACGTGTTCATTTAGCAGATTATGGAATTCCAACAATTCAGGCTTGTCTAATTGCTCGTAATTTACATACAATTAGTGGTATTATTGATTTAGATGATTTTAATGAAACAATTAAGTTGGTCACAACTATTATTGAGGATTTAGATGAGATAAAGATTAAAAATTTTAATTGAAGTGAGAAGAGGTAAAAATGGAAACAAAATCAATTGGTTTATTTTATCATCCAGTCTTTGATGTTTTAGTTGGATATGAACCAACTGTTACGCAAGGAGAACATATAATTAAGAAAGAATGGGTTTTCTTTCATAATGAAAGCAAACAATGTTATGGTTTTAATTTATTAAATGCTAGTCAACATTTAACAACAAAATTAAAACCAGGTATTAATAGTGATAATAAATTATTATTAACAGAGTTAGCAACAAACTTTAAAAAACAAGGGGGTCTATTTCATAATATTAATAATAGACCACAATTTATTGTTGGTCAGATTTTGGAACGTAAGCAACACTCTAATTCTGATAAACTAAATATTTGTCAAGTTACGATTGGTTCGGAAGTCCTTCAAATTATTTGCGGCGCAGATAATTGTGATGTTGGTCAATTAGTTGTTGTCGCTCGCGTTGGAGCAATTATGCCATCAACATTACAAATTATTCCTAGTGAATTACGTGGTATTATGTCAAACGGAATGTTATGTTCGGAACAAGAATTAGGATTACCAGTTTCTAGTGTTGGGAAAAAAATTGTGTTATTATCACCAAAACAATATCATCTTGGAAGTAGTTTTTGAAAGGAATATTATAATGAGCAAAATTAAAGCAGGATATTATAGTGCCGTTTATTTTTTAAAAACAGCTAATATTTTAAAAAATGAGAAACCAAGTGATATCGTAACAATGCAATTTTTTCAGCGTGAAGAAAATGTTATTTTAGCAGGGGTTAATGAATGTATCGAATTATTAAAAACAGAAGCTTTTAATCCAGAAACACTTGAAATTACTGCTTTGACTGATGGTGACGTAATTCAACCAAATGAACCTGTGTTAAAAGTTGCTGGACATTATTATCAATTTGGTCATTTAGAAGGAATTATTGATGGTATTTTAGCGCGACAAACTAGTATTGCCACTAATTGCCATCGAATTTTACAAGTAGCAAATAACAAGCCAGTTATCTATATGAATGATCGTAGTGATTATTATTATAACCAAGAAAATGATGGTTATGCTGCTAAGGTTGGAGGCATTACCAATTTTGTAACAACAGCTCAAGTAGCAAAACTAGCTGGTAATTATGAACCAATGGGAACGGTGCCGCATGCTTTAATTCAAGCATTTAATGGTGACTTAATTGCTGCATTACATGCTTACCAACGTTTTTATCCAACCGATAAATTAGTAGCCTTAGTTGATTATAATAATGATGTTATTACCGATACTTTAAAAGTTGCTAGTGAATTTCCAAATTTATATGCGGTTCGTGTTGATACATCGCAAGCTTTGGTTGATAAAAATTTTCTTGGAAAAGAAAAACAATACTCCGTTGATGAAATTAGGGGGGTCAATAAACATTTAGTTTGGGCCCTGCGACAAGCGTTAAATCAGCAAGGTTATGATTATGTTAAAATTATTGTTTCTTCAGGATTTAATGTTCAAAAAATTATTGAATTTGAGACGGAAGGGGTGCCAGTAGATATCTATGGGGTTGGTCAATCTTTAGCAAAAATTAATATTGGTTTTACTGGTGATGCTGTACAATTAAATGGTATTGATCAAGCCAAAGTTGGTCGTCATAACATTATTTCAAATCGACTAGTTAAAAAGTAAGAAATGTTTTATAATATTAGGTAAATAAAGGGGGTTTTCATGATGAGTGAAAATAAAAACCAAAAAATCGAATCCTATTATAATCATGATGATGCTTATCCTCATCTAAAACGTGAACAAAAAGCACAGCAACAACAAGAAGAAATACCAGAAACAACTAGTGTTGAGCATCAGGTTGAGAAAAAGCCTCCTTTAAATCCAATAGGAGAAGTTATTTCACCTTTGTATGGGAAAAAACTTGATGGAGCTAATGAATTTAAACACACAATAAGTAGTTATGAAGATAATTTACATGATGAACTCGAAAATGCTGCTTCAAATTCAATTAATGAAATTATTGAACAAAAAATTGTTGAGAAAAAAGCTGAATTAGCAAAAATTTATGTTGTGGAAGAAAAAATTTCAGATGCTGAAAAGGCTAATGTTGAACAATATTTTAAAAAATATGATCCATTGACAGATAGCAACAAAATTAAATCAACTTTAAAAAATCGCAATAAATTATCAGAACAAGCAGCTCAAACAGTGTCATTTTTATTTAAACAACGTAAAAATGGGGAAAATATTTTTGGGGAGCGAACAAATGAATTAACGTTAGAATTAGAACAAATTAAAGAGAAAATTAGTAACCCAAAACCACGCCATCAAGTTGATGAATATGAACAAACAGCATTGTTTGAAGGAATAGAAGAACAAAAACTAATTAATGAACAAATTCGCCAAGCGATTGCAAAAGCCAATCAAATTGATGATAATTTTTCCGAGGATATGCCATTAGATCAACGCCGTCGTTTAATTCAACAGAACTCAACTAAAGCGGGAGCAGTTAGATTTAAAACATCACTTAATTTACAAGAAAGTAATGTAAACAATCAATTTTTGCGTCGTTCAAAACCAATTGCACAGTATCATAAAAACTTGCATGATTTGCGAAAAGAAGATTCCGATTCAGAAACAAAACATGTTAATGACTATTATACTAAACGCAATCCATATTTATCACGGATGTTAGAAATGGAAGAACGAACTACGCGAGAAGCTGAGGAAAAACGCAAAGAACGAATTAAAACCCAAATTAATGAAAGTAAAAATTTTGATAAAGATGAGAATAAATAAGGATTTTTATTTTGATATTAAATAAAATAAGTTATAATGTAAAAGTAATATTTAATTTGATTAGAAAAAAGGGTGGAAAAAATGATATATATCTTAGCAACTAGTGACGATTTATTAATTTCACAAACAATTTTAATTATTGTTTTATTATTTTTAGCAATTGTATTTTGTTGTTATGGAATTATTGCTGCACGGAAAGTTGCAATTGCTGCTAAGAAATTTGATTATTTTGTTGAAGACTTAACTTATAAATCAGAAATGTTAAACTCGACTGTTGATACAGTTGTTAAAGTTTCAAATTATATTGATGTTTTTGAAGCTTTTGCGAAACGGAATGTTAAAGCATGAGTAAAAGTTATTGCCCGTAATAAAGATATTGCTTATCGAATTGTTGATAAATTAAAAGATTTTGCTAATTCTGATGAGAAGGAATAATTATGGCTTTTAAATTTGTTAAAACATTAGCAATTATGGTAGCGGGGATGCTTATTGCCCCTAAAAAAGGATCAGAATTACGCCAAGATTTTATTAATTTAGTTAAAAAATATAATCCACAATTGAAAAAAATGGTTAATAAAATTGAAATTGTGTGAGAAAAATCACAAGGAATTGAATCAGACGAAGTAGCAGCTGATATTGAATTACGAATCAAAGATGTTAAGGGTGCGGTAGAAATTTTAGATTCTGCTTCAACAAAAGAAATGGCTTATAAAGCATTAAAGAAAATTGATGTTGGGACAGTAAAATTAATTAAAGCTGCCGCAAAATCACCAAATGTTCGTGCTGTTGCGAAAGACTTAGCTAAAATAACAGTTTCTGCTATTGATGCGGGAATTAAAGTAACAGAAGATCTGAAAAAAACATCAGCGTCAATTTCAGAAAAAATTATTGAAGAGGAAAAACCTAATCAACTTAAAAAAATCGCAAAAGTCGATAAAGAATAACTCTAACAATTTAGAGTTTTTTAAATAGTAGAGGAAATAAAAGATGGTAAAAGATATTATAGAAGAATTAAAATGACGAGGTCTATTAAAACAAGTAACTAATGAGACAAAATTATTAAAAGCTCAAACTTTAAAAAAAGGGGTTTATTGTGGTTTTGATCCGACAGGTGATTCATTACATGTTGGGCATTTAATTCAAATCATGTTATTAAAACGGTTTGAAATGTTTGGTTTTCAACCAATTGCAATTATTGGTGGCGGAACTGGAATGATTGGTGACCCAAGTGGTAAGAAAGCAGAACGTGTATTATTAAATGATGAGACAATTATGTACAATGTCCAAGCAATAAGTAAACAAATGCAACAATTAATTGGAAAAAATGTCCGAATGGTTAATAATACTGATTGATTACAAAAAATGACTTTAATTGATTTTTTACGAACTGTTGGAAAAGATTTTAATATTAGTTATTTGTTGGCAAAAGAAAATATCGCGACAAGAATTGAAGTTGGTTTATCGTATACTGAGTTTGCTTATACTTTATTACAAGCATATGATTTTTATCAATTATATGTTAATTATGATTGTGCTGTTCAAACCGGAGGAAGTGACCAATGAGGAAATATTACTTCAGGGACAGACTATATTCATAAACAAATTGGCGAAGATAATTTAGCTTGTGGTTTAACAATGAACTTATTAACAAAAGCTGATGGGACAAAATTTGGAAAAACAGAATCAGGAGCCGTTTGGTTAGATCCAAAAAAAACATCACCATATGAATTTTACCAATTTTTCTTTAATCAAGATGATCAAGAAACCGGGAAATTATTACGTTATTTGACAATGTTAACAGAAGCAGAAATTATTGCAATTGAAAAAGAACACCAAAAAGAACCAGCAAAGCGAATTGCACAAAAAAAATTAGCTGAAGCAGTAACATTATTTGTGCATCAAGCAGACGGTTTGAAAACAGCACAAATTGTGAGTGAAGCATTATTTAATGGTAATTTGCACCAGTTATCAGATCAACAGTTGGATCAGTTACAAACTAGTTTACCGTTTTTTTCATTATCAACTTTTGATTTATCAATTCTTGATTTATTAGTTCAAGCAGAAATCGTTTCATCAAAACGAGAAGGGCGGGAGTTTTTAACACAAGGAGCAATCACCGTGAATGGCATTGTTATTAATGAAGAAACATGGACTGTTACAAAAGATAAATTTTTATTTAATAAATACTTAATTGTTCGTCGTGGAAAACGAAAATATCATTTAATTTCTTGTGAATAGTTGAGTATTTAAAATTAAAAAAACACACTTTTATAAGTGTGTTTTTTTATGGTGCAAAATTATTTTAATTCAACGGTTTTACTTTTGATAGATTTCTTTTTATTTTTAACATAAAGACGAGTATAATAAACCACTTGGATTAACAATACAACAAAGATATTAATAAATGCAAATAAACGACAATGTCAAGGTGTTTGTGGTAATGCTAAAACAGCAATTAACATTGCTAAAGCATAAGCATTTAATATTCCTCAGATTGTAATTTTATGTCATAACTTTAATTTTCTTTTCTCAGTTTTTTTCATATTTAGAACCTTTCTGGTATGTTTGACCATTTATATCTGTGTAAAATACACTTAGTATTATTTTAACTTAAAAATCTAAAATTATGTCTTTTATTCTTTAATTTTTAAATTATTTTTCTTAATTTAATTAAATTTAGTTTTTATTTGCTTAAAATAAAAACTAAATAATTGTGCATTATAATGAGATTTTTTCTCATTTTTAATTATACAATTTAGTTATTTGGAAGAAAATTTAAAAGCAATCGGTTGTAATTATCTTAAATTAATAAATAAAAAATAATACATTTAGTATTATTTATTAATTAGAATTTCCTTTTTTACTCAATTCTAATTCATTTTTAGCTTTTTCATATATTTCGATAATTGCTTTATGGCGTAAATATTCTTCTTCTGAAATATTTTGGATGACACGTTCTTTAATTTCATCTTCAATAGACTTCTTGCGATACCCTTTTTTATTAAAATATTATTATAAAATATAATTTATGAGGACATAAAAATATGAACAATAATAAATTTAATACTCTTAATGATAGAGAATGGTTAAGATTAACAGGAATAAAAAAATCCACTTTTAATAAAATGTTAGATATTTTAAAAGTTGCTGAAATAGAAAAATTTAAAAAAGGTGGTAAAACTAATAAATTATCATTAGAAAATAGATTATTGATGACTTTATTATATTGACGAGAATATCCGACTTATTTTCATCTTGGTAAAAGTTTTGATATTAGTGAGGCTAATTGTTATCGTAATATTAAGTGAATTGAAGATATTTTAATTAAAAACTCTGATTTTCAACAACTTGCTGGTAAAAAAGCACTAATAAATGATTATTTTAATGATAAAACTATTATTATTGATGCTACCGAAACTCCAATCCAACGCCCAAAAAAAGACAAAAACAATCTTATTCTGGTAAAAAGAAAAAACACACGATCAAAACACAAGTAATTATCGAACAAGAAACCAAAAAAATTATTGCAACAAGTTTTTCGCTCGGAAAAAAACATGATTATGCTTTATTTAAAGAATCAAAAATCCCAATTTTAAAAAATACCAAATTAATAGTTGATAGTGGTTATCGAGGAATACAAAAAAATCACAATAATGTTCTAATACCTACAAAGAAAACAAAGAAAAACCCTTTAAACAAAGAACAAAAGCAATATAATAGACTAGTTTCAAAAATGAGAATTATTATTGAAAATATTTTTGCTATTCTTAAAAAATTTAAAATTATTACAGAAAAATATCGTAATCGAAGAAAAAGATTTGGTTTAAGATTTAATTTAATTGCCTCAATTTATAATTTACAATTATTATATTTAACATAAAATATTTATTTAAAATTAAATAATTTAAATAATAAATTAATTTTTCGTTGTGGAAAAATATTAAATTTTTAAATAAAAAACATAATTAATTAAAATTATATTTTTCTATTAGTATCTTTTTTACAAATATTTGCAATTTTTTAACAAGTAATGCAAGAAGTCTAATAAATAAAAATATATATTTATTTAATGTGTTAATTGCTTTTTCAATTTCTTCGTTTGTTGCAACATAATCAGAAATTAATTCAAATTTTTCTTCTCAGTTTAAATTATTAACAAACTCTAAAATAAACCGTGGATTTTCTTTAATAGACTTCTTGCATTACTTGTTAAAAAATTGCAAATATTTGTAAAAAAGATACTAATAGAAAAATATAATTTTAATTAATTATGTTTTTTATTTAAAAATTTAATATTTTTCCACAACGAAAAATTAATTTATTATTTAAATTATTTAATTTTAAATAAATATTTTATGTTAAATATAATAATTGTAAATTATAAATTGAGGCAATTAAATTAAATCTTAAACCAAATCTTTTTCTTCGATTACGATATTTTTCTGTAATAATTTTAAATTTTTTAAGAATAGCAAAAATATTTTCAATAATAATTCTCATTTTTGAAACTAGTCTATTATATTGCTTTTGTTCTTTGTTTAAAGGGTTTTTCTTTGTTTTCTTTGTAGGTATTAGAACATTATTGTGATTTTTTTGTATTCCTTGATAACCACTATCAACTATTAATTTGGTATTTTTTAAAATTGGGATTTTTGATTCTTTAAATAAAGCATAATCATGTTTTTTTCCGAGCGAAAAACTTGTTGCAATAATTTTTTTGGTTTCTTGTTCGATAATTACTTGTGTTTTGATCGTGTGTTTTTTCTTTTTACCAGAATAAGATTGTTTTTGTCTTTTTTTGGGCGTTGGAATGGAGTTTCGGTAGCATCAATAATAATAGTTTTATCATTAAAATAATCATTTATTAGTGCTTTTTTACCAGCGAGTTGTTGAAAATCAGAGTTTTTAATTAAAATATCTTCAATTCACTTAATATTACGATAACAATTAGCCTCACTAATATCAAAACTTTTACCAAGATGAAAATAAGTCTGATATTCTCGTCAATATAATAAAGTCATCAATAATCTATTTTCTAATGATAATTTATTAGTTTTACCACCTTTTTTAAATTTTTCTATTTCAGCAACTTTTAAAATATCTAACATTTTATTAAAAGTGGATTTTTTTATTCCTGTTAATCTTAACCATTCTCTATCATTAAGAGTATTAAATTTATTATTGTTCATATTTTTATGTCCTCATAAATTATATTTTATAATAATATTTTAATAAAAAAGGGTATCGCAAGAAGTCTAATATATTCTGATAAAGGTTTATCAATATGTTCGTCAATAAAAATATCAATTTTTTCTGGTAACATTTATTTTTTATACCTCCTGAATCCTTTTAATGTTAATAATTTTTTAAATTATCAACTGCATTTTAATTATAACATTTATTTTTTTAAAAAAATTTTTTGCATTTTTGTAAATAAATATATATAATAATAAAAAATGCCGGAAAGAATTTGAAAAAGACAAGGTATAAAAATGGACAAATTAATTTCTACACTTTTGGGGTTTAAATATCTTGATTTAGCATTATTACTTTTTATTGTTAAAATCTTAGTTTTTTTTGCGGTTCTTTATCTTGCTTCATATATTACTAATCTTTCTGTTTTAAAAATAAAAGTTAAAAAAAACCTTGGCAATTGTTTTTTAGTTGTAATTCAAATTAGTTTTTATTTTTTATTAAATAGACTTCTTGCGATACCATTTTTTATTAAAATATTATTATAAAATATAATTTATGAGGACATAAAAATATGAACAATAATAAATTTAATACTCTTAATGATAGAGAATGGTTAAGATTAACAGGAATAAAAAAATCCACTTTTAATAAAATGTTAGATATTTTAAAAGTTGCTGAAATAGAAAAATTTAAAAAAGGTGGTAAAACTAATAAATTATCATTAGAAAATAGATTATTGATGACTTTATTATATTGACGAGAATATCAGACTTATTTTCATCTTGGTAAAAGTTTTGATATTAGTGAGGCTAATTGTTATCGTAATATTAAGTGAATTGAAGATATTTTAATTAAAAACTCTGATTTTCAACAACTTGCTGGTAAAAAAGCACTAATAAATGATTATTTTAATGATAAAACTATTATTATTGATGCTACCGAAACTCCAATCCAACGCCCAAAAAAAGACAAAAACAATCTTATTCTGGTAAAAAGAAAAAACACACGATCAAAACACAAGTAATTATCGAACAAGAAACCAAAAAAATTATTGCAACAAGTTTTTCGCTCGGAAAAAAACATGATTATGCTTTATTTAAAGAATCAAAAATCCCAATTTTAAAAAATACCAAATTAATAGTTGATAGTGGTTATCAAGGAATACAAAAAAATCACAATAATGTTCTAATACCTACAAAGAAAACAAAGAAAAACCCTTTAAACAAAGAACAAAAGCAATATAATAGACTAGTTTCAAAAATGAGAATTATTATTGAAAATATTTTTGCTATTCTTAAAAAATTTAAAATTATTACAGAAAAATATCGTAATCGAAGAAAAAGATTTGGTTTAAGATTTAATTTAATTGCCTCAATTTATAATTTACAATTATTATATTTAACATAAAATATTTATTTAAAATTAAATAATTTAAATAATAAATTAATTTTTCGTTGTGGAAAAATATTAAATTTTTAAATAAAAAACATAATTAATTAAAATTATATTTTTCTATTAGTATCTTTTTTACAAATATTTGCAATTTTTTAACAAGTAATGCAAGAAGTCTATTAAAGAAAATCCACGGTTATTTTAGATTTTGTTAATAATTTAAACTGAGAAAAAATTTGAATTTAATTTCTGATTATGTTGCAACAAACGAAGAAATTGAAAAAGCAATTAACACATTAAATAAATATATATTTTTATTTATTAGACTTCTTGCATTACTTGTTAAAAAATTGCAAATATTTGTAAAAAAGATACTAATAGAAAAATATATTTTAATTAATTATGTTTTTTATTTAAAAATTTAATATTTTTCCACAACGAAAAATTAATTTATTATTTAAATTATTTAATTTTAAATAAATATTTTATGTTAAATATAATAATTGTAAATTATAAATTGAGGCAATTAAATTAAATCTTAAACCAAATCTTTTTCTTCGATTACGATATTTTTCTGTAATAATTTTAAATTTTTTAAGAATAGCAAAAATATTTTCAATAATAATTCTCATTTTTGAAACTAGTCTATTATATTGCTTTTGTTCTTGTTTAAAGGGTTTTTCTTGTTTTCTTTGTAGGTATTAGAACATTATTGTGATTTTTTGTATTCCTGATAACCACTATCAACTATTAATTTGGTATTTTTTAAAATTGGGATTTTTGATTCTTTAAATAAAGCATAATCATGTTTTTTTCCGAGCGAAAAACTTGTTGCAATAATTTTTTTGGTTTCTTGTTCGATAATTACTTGTGTTTTGATCGTGTGTTTTTTCTTTTTACCAGAATAAGATTGTTTTTGTCTTTTTTTGGGCGTTGGATTGGAGTTTCGGTAGCATCAATAATAATAGTTTTATCATTAAAATAATCATTTATTAGTGCTTTTTTACCAGCAAGTTGTTGAAAATCAGAGTTTTTAATTAAAATATCTTCAATTCACTTAATATTACGATAACAATTAGCCTCACTAATATCAAAACTTTTACCAAGATGAAAATAAGTCGGATATTCTCGTCAATATAATAAAGTCATCAATAATCTATTTTCTAATGATAATTTATTAGTTTTACCACCTTTTTTAAATTTTTCTATTTCAGCAACTTTTAAAATATCTAACATTTTATTAAAAGTGGATTTTTTTATTCCTGTTAATCTTAACCATTCTCTATCATTAAGAGTATTAAATTTATTATTGTTCATATTTTTATGTCCTCATAAATTATATTTTATAATAATATTTTAATAAAAAAGGGTATCGCAAGAAGTCTATTGAAGATGAAATTAAAGAACGTGTCATCCAAAATATTTCAGAAGAAGAATATTTACGCCATAAAGCAATTATCGAAATATATGAAAAAGCTAAAATGAATTAGAATTGAGTAAAAAAGGAAATTCTAATTAATAAATAATACTAAATGTATTATTTTTTATTTATTAATTTAAGATAATTACAACCGATTGCTTTTAAATTTTCTTCCAAATAACTAAATTGTATAATTAAAAATGAGAAAAAATCTCATTATAATGCACAATTATTTAGTTTTTATTTTAAGCAAATAAAAACTAAATTTAATTAAATTAAGAAAAATAATTTAAAAATTAAAGAATAAAAGACATAATTTTAGATTTTTAAGTTAAAATAATACTAAGTGTATTTTACACAGATATAAATGGTCAAACATACCAGAAAGGTTCTAAATATGAAAAAAACTGAGAAAAGAAAATTAAAGTTATGACATAAAATTACAATCTGAGGAATATTAAATGCTTATGCTTTAGCAATGTTAATTGCTGTTTTAGCATTACCACAAACACCTTGACATTGTCGTTTATTTGCATTTATTAATATCTTTGTTGTATTGTTAATCCAAGTGGTTTATTATACTCGTCTTTATGTTAAAAATAAAAAGAAATCTATCAAAAGTAAAACCGTTGAATTAAAATAATTTTGCACCATAAAAAAACACACTTATAAAAGTGTGTTTTTTTAATTTTAAATACTCAACTATTCACAAGAAATTAAATGATATTTTCGTTTTCCACGACGAACAATTAAGTATTTATTAAATAAAAATTTATCTTTTGTAACAGTCCATGTTTCTTCATTAATAACAATGCCATTCACGGTGATTGCTCCTTGTGTTAAAAACTCCCGCCCTTCTCGTTTGATGAAACGATTTCTGCTTGAACTAATAAATCAAGAATTGATAAATCAAAAGTTGATAATGAAAAAAACGGTAAACTAGTTTGTAACTGATCCAACTGTTGATCTGATAACTGGTGCAAATTACCATTAAATAATGCTTCACTCACAATTTGTGCTGTTTTCAAACCGTCTGCTTGATGCACAAATAATGTTACTGCTTCAGCTAATTTTTTTTGTGCAATTCGCTTTGCTGGTTCTTTTTGGTGTTCTTTTTCAATTGCAATAATTTCTGCTTCTGTTAACATTGTCAAATAACGTAATAATTTCCCGGTTTCTTGATCATCTTGATTAAAGAAAAATTGGTAAAATTCATATGGTGATGTTTTTTTTGGATCTAACCAAACGGCTCCTGATTCTGTTTTTCCAAATTTTGTCCCATCAGCTTTGTTAATAAGTTCATTGTTAAACCACAAGCTAAATTATCTTCGCCAATTTGTTTATGAATATAGTCTGTCCCTGAAGTAATATTTCCTCATTGGTCACTTCCTCCGGTTTGAACAGCACAATCATAATTAACATATAATTGATAAAAATCATATGCTTGTAATAAAGTATAAGCAAACTCAGTATACGATAAACCAACTTCAATTCTTGTCGCGATATTTTCTTTTGCCAACAAATAACTAATATTAAAATCTTTTCCAACAGTTCGTAAAAAATCAATTAAAGTCATTTTTTGTAATCAATCAGTATTATTAACCATTCGGACATTTTTTCCAATTAATTGTTGCATTTGTTTACTTATTGCTTGGACATTGTACATAATTGTCTCATCATTTAATAATACACGTTCTGCTTTCTTACCACTTGGGTCACCAATCATTCCAGTTCCGCCACCAATAATTGCAATTGGTTGAAAACCAAACATTTCAAACCGTTTTAATAACATGATTTGAATTAAATGCCCAACATGTAATGAATCACCTGTCGGATCAAAACCACAATAAACCCCTTTTTTTAAAGTTTGAGCTTTTAATAATTTTGTCTCATTAGTTACTTGTTTTAATAGACCTCGTCATTTTAATTCTTCTATAAATCTTTTACCATCTTTTATTTCCTCTACTATTTAAAAAACTCTAAATTGTTAGAGTTATTCTTTATCGACTTTTGCGATTTTTTAAGTTGATTAGGTTTTTCCTCTTCAATAATTTTTTCTGAAATTGACGCTGATGTTTTTTTCAGATCTTCTGTTACTTTAATTCCCGCATCAATAGCAGAAACTGTTATTTTAGCTAAGTCTTTCGCAACAGCACGAACATTTGGTGATTTTGCGGCAGCTTTAATTAATTTTACTGTCCCAACATCAATTTTCTTTAATGCTTTATAAGCCATTTCTTTTGTTGAAGCAGAATCTAAAATTTCTACCGCACCCTTAACATCTTTGATTCGTAATTCAATATCAGCTGCTACTTCGTCTGATTCAATTCCTTGTGATTTTTCACACAATTTCAATTTTATTAACCATTTTTTTCAATTGTGGATTATATTTTTTAACTAAATTAATAAAATCTTGGCGTAATTCTGATCCTTTTTTAGGGGCAATAAGCATCCCCGCTACCATAATTGCTAATGTTTTAACAAATTTAAAAGCCATAATTATTCCTTCTCATCAGAATTAGCAAAATCTTTTAATTTATCAACAATTCGATAAGCAATATCTTTATTACGGGCAATAACTTTTACTCATGCTTTAACATTCCGTTTCGCAAAAGCTTCAAAAACATCAATATAATTTGAAACTTTAACAACTGTATCAACAGTCGAGTTTAACATTTCTGATTTATAAGTTAAGTCTTCAACAAAATAATCAAATTTCTTAGCAGCAATTGCAACTTTCCGTGCAGCAATAATTCCATAACAACAAAATACAATTGCTAAAAATAATAAAACAATAATTAAAATTGTTTGTGAAATTAATAAATCGTCACTAGTTGCTAAGATATATATCATTTTTTCCACCCTTTTTTCTAATCAAATTAAATATTACTTTTACATTATAACTTATTTTATTTAATATCAAAATAAAAATCCTTATTTTTCTCATCTTTATCAAAATTTTTACTTTCATTAATTTGGGTTTTAATTCGTTCTTTGCGTTTTTCCTCAGCTTCTCGCGTAGTTCGTTCTTCCATTTCTAACATCCGTGATAAATATGGATTGCGTTTAGTATAATAGTCATTAACATGTTTTGTTTCTGAATCGGAATCTTCTTTTCGCAAATCATGCAAGTTTTTATGATACTGTGCAATTGGTTTTGAACGACGCAAAAATTGATTGTTTACATTACTTTCTTGTAAATTAAGTGATGTTTTAAATCTAACTGCTCCCGCTTTAGTTGAGTTCTGTTGAATTAAACGACGGCGTTGATCTAATGGCATATCCTCGGAAAAATTATCATCAATTTGATTGGCTTTTGCAATCGCTTGGCGAATTTGTTCATTAATTAGTTTTTGTTCTTCTATTCCTTCAAACAATGCTGTTTGTTCATATTCATCAACTTGATGGCGTGGTTTTGGGTTACTAATTTCTCTTTAATTTGTTCTAATTCTAACGTTAATTCATTTGTTCGCTCCCCAAAAATATTTTCCCCATTTTTACGTTGTTTAAATAAAAATGACACTGTTTGAGCTGCTTGTTCTGATAATTTATTGCGATTTTTTAAAGTTGATTTAATTTTGTTGCTATCTGTCAATGGATCATATTTTTTAAAATATTGTTCAACATTAGCCTTTTCAGCATCTGAAATTTTTTCTTCCACAACATAAATTTTTGCTAATTCAGCTTTTTTCTCAACAATTTTTTGTTCAATAATTTCATTAATTGAATTTGAAGCAGCATTTTCGAGTTCATCATGTAAATTATCTTCATAACTACTTATTGTGTGTTTTAAATTCATTAGCTCCATCAAGTTTTTTCCCATACAAAGGTGAAATAACTTCTCCTATTGGATTTAAAGGAGGCTTTTTCTCAACCTGATGCTCAACACTAGTTGTTTCTGGTATTTCTTCTTGTTGTTGCTGTGCTTTTGTTCACGTTTTAGATGAGGATAAGCATCATCATGATTATAATAGGATTCGATTTTTTGGTTTTTATTTTCACTCATCATGAAAACCCCCTTTATTTACCTAATATTATAAAACATTTCTTACTTTTTAACTAGTCGATTTGAAATAATGTTATGACGACCAACTTTGGCTTGATCAATACCATTTAATTGTACAGCATCACCAGTAAAACCAATATTAATTTTTGCTAAAGATTGACCAACCCCATAGATATCTACTGGCACCCCTTCCGTCTCAAATTCAATAATTTTTTGAACATTAAATCCTGAAGAAAACAATAATTTTAACATAATCATAACCTTGCTGATTTAACGCTTGTCGCAGGGCCCAAACTAAATGTTTATTGACCCCCCTAATTTCATCAACGGAGTATTGTTTTTCTTTTCCAAGAAAATTTTTATCAACCAAAGCTTGCGATGTATCAACACGAACCGCATATAAATTTGGAAATTCACTAGCAACTTTTAAAGTATCGGTATAACATCATTATTATAATCAACTAAGGCTACTAATTTATCGGTTGGATAAAAACGTTGGTAAGCATGTAATGCAGCAATTAAGTCACCATTAAATGCTTGAATTAAAGCATGCGGCACCGTTCCCATTGGTTCATAATTACCAGCTAGTTTTGCTACTTGAGCTGTTGTTACAAAATTGGTAATGCCTCCAACCTTAGCAGCATAACCATCATTTTCTTGGTTATAATAATAATCACTACGATCATTCATATAGATAACTGGCTTGTTATTTGCTACTTGTAAAATTCGATGGCAATTAGTGGCAATACTAGTTTGTCGCGCTAAAATACCATCAATAATTCCTTCTAAATGACCAAATTGATAATAATGTCCAGCAACTTTTTAACACAGGTTCATTTGGTTGAATTACGTCACCATCAGTCAAAGCAGTAATTTCAAGTGTTTCTGGATTAAAAGCTTCTGTTTTTAATAATTCGATACATTCATTAACCCCTGCTAAAATAACATTTTCTTCACGCTGAAAAAAATTGCATTGTTACGATATCACTTGGTTTCTCATTTTTTAAAATATTAGCTGTTTTTAAAAAATAAACGGCACTATAATATCCTGCTTTAATTTTGCTCATTATAATATTCCTTTCAAAAACTACTTCCAAGATGATATTGTTTTGGTGATAATAACACAA
>NZ_CM020866.1:156585-194470 GCF_009866525.1 Spiroplasma poulsonii | reverse complement strand
GAAAAACAATACTCCGTTGATGAAATTAGGGGGGTCAATAAACATTTAGTTTGGGCCCTGCGACAAGCGTTAAATCAGCAAGGTTATGATTATGTTAAAATTATTGTTTCTTCAGGATTTAATGTTCAAAAAATTATTGAATTTGAGACGGAAGGGGTGCCAGTAGATATCTATGGGGTTGGTCAATCTTTAGCAAAAATTAATTTGGTTTTACTGGTGATGCTGTACAATTAAATGGTATTGATCAAGCCAAAGTTGGTCGTCATAACATTATTTCAAATCGACTAGTTAAAAAGTAAGAAATGTTTTATAATATTAGGTAAATAAAGGGGGTTTTCATGATGAGTGAAAATAAAAACCAAAAAATCGAATCCTATTATAATCATGATGATGCTTATCCTCATCTAAAACGTGAACAAAAAGCACAGCAACAACAAGAAGAAATACCAGAAACAACTAGTGTTGAGCATCAGGTTGAGAAAAAGCCTCCTTTAAATCCAATAGGAGAAGTTATTTCACCTTTGTATGGGAAAAAACTTGATGGAGCTAATGAATTTAAACACACAATAAGTAGTTATGAAGATAATTTACATGATGAACTCGAAAATGCTGCTTCAAATTCAATTAATGAAATTATTGAACAAAAAATTGTTGAGAAAAAGCTGAATTAGCAAAAATTTATGTTGTGGAAGAAAAAATTTCAGATGCTGAAAAGGCTAATGTTGAACAATATTTTAAAAAAATATGATCCATTGACAGATAGCAACAAAATTAAATCAACTTTAAAAAATCGCAATAAATTATCAGAACAAGCAGCTCAAACAGTGTCATTTTTATTTAAACAACGTAAAAATGGGGAAAATATTTTTGGGGAGCGAACAAATGAATTAACGTTAGAATTAGAACAAATTAAAGAGAAAATTAGTAACCCAAAACCACGCCATCAAGTTGATGAATATGAACAAACAGCATTGTTTGAAGGAATAGAAGAACAAAAACTAATTAATGAACAAATTCGCCAAGCGATTGCAAAAGCCAATCAAATTGATGATAATTTTTCCGAGGATATGCCATTAGATCAACGCCGTCGTTTAATTCAACAGAACTCAACTAAAGCGGGAGCAGTTAGATTTAAAACATCACTTAATTTACAAGAAAGTAATGTAAACAATCAATTTTTGCGTCGTTCAAAACCAATTGCACAGTATCATAAAAACTTGCATGATTTGCGAAAAGAAGATTCCGATTCAGAAACAAAACATGTTAATGACTATTATACTAAACGCAATCCATATTTATCACGGATGTTAGAAATGGAAGAACGAACTACGCGAGAAGCTGAGGAAAAACGCAAAGAACGAATTAAAACCCAAATTAATGAAAGTAAAAATTTTGATAAAGATGAGAATAAATAAGGATTTTTATTTTGATATTAAATAAAATAAGTTATAATGTAAAAGTAATATTTATTTGATTAGAAAAAAGGGTGGAAAAAATGATATATATCTTAGCAACTAGTGACGATTTATTAATTTCACAAACAATTTTAATTATTGTTTTATTATTTTTAGCAATTGTATTTTGTTGTTATGGAATTATTGCTGCACGGAAAGTTGCAATTGCTGCTAAGAAATTTGATTATTTTGTTGAAGACTTAACTTATAAATCAGAAATGTTAAACTCGACTGTTGATACAGTTGTTAAAGTTTCAAATTATATTGATGTTTTTGAAGCTTTTGCGAAACGGAATGTTAAAGCATGAGTAAAAGTTATTGCCCGTAATAAAGATATTGCTTATCGAATTGTTGATAAATTAAAAGATTTTGCTAATTCTGATGAGAAGGAATAATTATGGCTTTTAAATTTGTTAAAACATTAGCAATTATGGTAGCGGGGATGCTTATTGCCCCTAAAAAAGGATCAGAATTACGCCAAGATTTTATTAATTTAGTTAAAAAATATAATCCACAATTGAAAAAAATGGTTAATAAAATTGAAATTGTGTGAGAAAAATCACAAGGAATTGAATCAGACGAAGTAGCAGCTGATATTGAATTACGAATCAAAGATGTTAAGGGTGCGGTAGAAATTTTAGATTCTGCTTCAACAAAAGAAATGGCTTATAAAGCATTAAAGAAAATTGATGTTGGGACAGTAAAATTAATTAAAGCTGCCGCAAAATCACCAAATGTTCGTGCTGTTGCGAAAGACTTAGCTAAAATAACAGTTTCTGCTATTGATGCGGGAATTAAAGTAACAGAAGATCTGAAAAAAACATCAGCGTCAATTTCAGAAAAAATTATTGAAGAGGAAAAACCTAATCAACTTAAAAAAATCGCAAAAGTCGATAAAGAATAACTCTAACAATTTAGAGTTTTTTAAATAGTAGAGGAAATAAAAGATGGTAAAAGATATTATAGAAGAATTAAAATGACGAGGTCTATTAAAACAAGTAACTAATGAGACAAAATTATTAAAAGCTCAAACTTTAAAAAAAGGGGTTTATTGTGGTTTTGATCCGACAGGTGATTCATTACATGTTGGGCATTTAATTCAAATCATGTTATTAAAACGGTTTGAAATGTTTGGTTTTCAACCAATTGCAATTATTGGTGGCGGAACTGGAATGATTGGTGACCCAAGTGGTAAGAAAGCAGAACGTGTATTATTAAATGATGAGACAATTATGTACAATGTCCAAGCAATAAGTAAACAAATGCAACAATTAATTGGAAAAAATGTCCGAATGGTTAATAATACTGATTGATTACAAAAAATGACTTTAATTGATTTTTTACGAACTGTTGGAAAAGATTTTAATATTAGTTATTTGTTGGCAAAAGAAAATATCGCGACAAGAATTGAAGTTGGTTTATCGTATACTGAGTTTGCTTATACTTTATTACAAGCATATGATTTTTATCAATTATATGTTAATTATGATTGTGCTGTTCAAACCGGAGGAAGTGACCAATGAGGAAATATTACTTCAGGGACAGACTATATTCATAAACAAATTGGCGAAGATAATTTAGCTTGTGGTTTAACAATGAACTTATTAACAAAAGCTGATGGGACAAAATTTGGAAAAACAGAATCAGGAGCCGTTTGGTTAGATCCAAAAAAAACATCACCATATGAATTTTACCAATTTTTCTTTAATCAAGATGATCAAGAAACCGGGAAATTATTACGTTATTTGACAATGTTAACAGAAGCAGAAATTATTGCAATTGAAAAAGAACACCAAAAAGAACCAGCAAAGCGAATTGCACAAAAAAAATTAGCTGAAGCAGTAACATTATTTGTGCATCAAGCAGACGGTTTGAAAACAGCACAAATTGTGAGTGAAGCATTATTTAATGGTAATTTGCACCAGTTATCAGATCAACAGTTGGATCAGTTACAAACTAGTTTACCGTTTTTTTCATTATCAACTTTTGATTTATCAATTCTTGATTTATTAGTTCAAGCAGAAATCGTTTCATCAAAACGAGAAGGGCGGGAGTTTTTAACACAAGGAGCAATCACCGTGAATGGCATTGTTATTAATGAAGAAACATGGACTGTTACAAAAGATAAATTTTTATTTAATAAATACTTAATTGTTCGTCGTGGAAAACGAAAATATCATTTAATTTCTTGTGAATAGTTGAGTATTTAAAATTAAAAAAACACACTTTTATAAGTGTGTTTTTTTATGGTGCAAAATTATTTTAATTCAACGGTTTTACTTTTGATAGATTTCTTTTTATTTTTAACATAAAGACGAGTATAATAAACCACTTGGATTAACAATACAACAAAGATATTAATAAATGCAAATAAACGACAATGTCAAGGTGTTTGTGGTAATGCTAAAACAGCAATTAACATTGCTAAAGCATAAGCATTTAATATTCCTCAGATTGTAATTTTATGTCATAACTTTAATTTTCTTTTCTCAGTTTTTTTCATATTTAGAACCTTTCTGGTATGTTTGACCATTTATATCTGTGTAAAATACACTTAGTATTATTTTAACTTAAAAATCTAAAATTATGTCTTTTATTCTTTAATTTTTAAATTATTTTTCTTAATTTAATTAAATTTAGTTTTTATTTGCTTAAAATAAAAACTAAATAATTGTGCATTATAATGAGATTTTTTCTCATTTTTAATTATACAATTTAGTTATTTGGAAGAAAATTTAAAAGCAATCGGTTGTAATTATCTTAAATTAATAAATAAAAAATAATACATTTAGTATTATTTATTAATTAGAATTTCCTTTTTTACTCAATTCTAATTCATTTTTAGCTTTTTCATATATTTCGATAATTGCTTTATGGCGTAAATATTCTTCTTCTGAAATATTTTGGATGACACGTTCTTTAATTTCATCTTCAATAGACTTCTTGCGATACCCTTTTTTATTAAAATATTATTATAAAATATAATTTATGAGGACATAAAAATATGAACAATAATAAATTTAATACTCTTAATGATAGAGAATGGTTAAGATTAACAGGAATAAAAAAATCCACTTTTAATAAAATGTTAGATATTTTAAAAGTTGCTGAAATAGAAAAATTTAAAAAAGGTGGTAAAACTAATAAATTATCATTAGAAAATAGATTATTGATGACTTTATTATATTGACGAGAATATCCGACTTATTTTCATCTTGGTAAAAGTTTTGATATTAGTGAGGCTAATTGTTATCGTAATATTAAGTGAATTGAAGATATTTTAATTAAAAACTCTGATTTTCAACAACTTGCTGGTAAAAAAGCACTAATAAATGATTATTTTAATGATAAAACTATTATTATTGATGCTACCGAAACTCCAATCCAACGCCCAAAAAAAGACAAAAACAATCTTATTCTGGTAAAAAGAAAAAACACACGATCAAAACACAAGTAATTATCGAACAAGAAACCAAAAAAATTATTGCAACAAGTTTTTCGCTCGGAAAAAAACATGATTATGCTTTATTTAAAGAATCAAAAATCCCAATTTTAAAAAATACCAAATTAATAGTTGATAGTGGTTATCGAGGAATACAAAAAAATCACAATAATGTTCTAATACCTACAAAGAAAACAAAGAAAAACCCTTTAAACAAAGAACAAAAGCAATATAATAGACTAGTTTCAAAAATGAGAATTATTATTGAAAATATTTTTGCTATTCTTAAAAAATTTAAAATTATTACAGAAAAATATCGTAATCGAAGAAAAAGATTTGGTTTAAGATTTAATTTAATTGCCTCAATTTATAATTTACAATTATTATATTTAACATAAAATATTTATTTAAAATTAAATAATTTAAATAATAAATTAATTTTTCGTTGTGGAAAAATATTAAATTTTTAAATAAAAAACATAATTAATTAAAATTATATTTTTCTATTAGTATCTTTTTTACAAATATTTGCAATTTTTTAACAAGTAATGCAAGAAGTCTAATAAATAAAAATATATATTTATTTAATGTGTTAATTGCTTTTTCAATTTCTTCGTTTGTTGCAACATAATCAGAAATTAATTCAAATTTTTCTTCTCAGTTTAAATTATTAACAAACTCTAAAATAAACCGTGGATTTTCTTTAATAGACTTCTTGCATTACTTGTTAAAAAATTGCAAATATTTGTAAAAAAGATACTAATAGAAAAATATAATTTTAATTAATTATGTTTTTTATTTAAAAATTTAATATTTTTCCACAACGAAAAATTAATTTATTATTTAAATTATTTAATTTTAAATAAATATTTTATGTTAAATATAATAATTGTAAATTATAAATTGAGGCAATTAAATTAAATCTTAAACCAAATCTTTTTCTTCGATTACGATATTTTTCTGTAATAATTTTAAATTTTTTAAGAATAGCAAAAATATTTTCAATAATAATTCTCATTTTTGAAACTAGTCTATTATATTGCTTTTGTTCTTTGTTTAAAGGGTTTTTCTTTGTTTTCTTTGTAGGTATTAGAACATTATTGTGATTTTTTTGTATTCCTTGATAACCACTATCAACTATTAATTTGGTATTTTTTAAAATTGGGATTTTTGATTCTTTAAATAAAGCATAATCATGTTTTTTTCCGAGCGAAAAACTTGTTGCAATAATTTTTTTGGTTTCTTGTTCGATAATTACTTGTGTTTTGATCGTGTGTTTTTTCTTTTTACCAGAATAAGATTGTTTTTGTCTTTTTTTGGGCGTTGGAATGGAGTTTCGGTAGCATCAATAATAATAGTTTTATCATTAAAATAATCATTTATTAGTGCTTTTTTACCAGCGAGTTGTTGAAAATCAGAGTTTTTAATTAAAATATCTTCAATTCACTTAATATTACGATAACAATTAGCCTCACTAATATCAAAACTTTTACCAAGATGAAAATAAGTCTGATATTCTCGTCAATATAATAAAGTCATCAATAATCTATTTTCTAATGATAATTTATTAGTTTTACCACCTTTTTTAAATTTTTCTATTTCAGCAACTTTTAAAATATCTAACATTTTATTAAAAGTGGATTTTTTTATTCCTGTTAATCTTAACCATTCTCTATCATTAAGAGTATTAAATTTATTATTGTTCATATTTTTATGTCCTCATAAATTATATTTTATAATAATATTTTAATAAAAAAGGGTATCGCAAGAAGTCTAATATATTCTGATAAAGGTTTATCAATATGTTCGTCAATAAAAATATCAATTTTTTCTGGTAACATTTATTTTTTATACCTCCTGAATCCTTTTAATGTTAATAATTTTTTAAATTATCAACTGCATTTTAATTATAACATTTATTTTTTTAAAAAAATTTTTTGCATTTTTGTAAATAAATATATATAATAATAAAAAATGCCGGAAAGAATTTGAAAAAGACAAGGTATAAAAATGGACAAATTAATTTCTACACTTTTGGGGTTTAAATATCTTGATTTAGCATTATTACTTTTTATTGTTAAAATCTTAGTTTTTTTTGCGGTTCTTTATCTTGCTTCATATATTACTAATCTTTCTGTTTTAAAAATAAAAGTTAAAAAAACCTTGGCAATTGTTTTTTAGTTGTAATTCAAATTAGTTTTTATTTTTTATTAAATAGACTTCTTGCGATACCATTTTTTATTAAAATATTATTATAAAATATAATTTATGAGGACATAAAAATATGAACAATAATAAATTTAATACTCTTAATGATAGAGAATGGTTAAGATTAACAGGAATAAAAAAATCCACTTTTAATAAAATGTTAGATATTTTAAAAGTTGCTGAAATAGAAAAATTTAAAAAAGGTGGTAAAACTAATAAATTATCATTAGAAAATAGATTATTGATGACTTTATTATATTGACGAGAATATCAGACTTATTTTCATCTTGGTAAAAGTTTTGATATTAGTGAGGCTAATTGTTATCGTAATATTAAGTGAATTGAAGATATTTTAATTAAAAACTCTGATTTTCAACAACTTGCTGGTAAAAAAGCACTAATAAATGATTATTTTAATGATAAAACTATTATTATTGATGCTACCGAAACTCCAATCCAACGCCCAAAAAAAGACAAAAACAATCTTATTCTGGTAAAAAGAAAAAACACACGATCAAAACACAAGTAATTATCGAACAAGAAACCAAAAAAATTATTGCAACAAGTTTTTCGCTCGGAAAAAAACATGATTATGCTTTATTTAAAGAATCAAAAATCCCAATTTTAAAAAATACCAAATTAATAGTTGATAGTGGTTATCAAGGAATACAAAAAAATCACAATAATGTTCTAATACCTACAAAGAAAACAAAGAAAAACCCTTTAAACAAAGAACAAAAGCAATATAATAGACTAGTTTCAAAAATGAGAATTATTATTGAAAATATTTTTGCTATTCTTAAAAAATTTAAAATTATTACAGAAAAATATCGTAATCGAAGAAAAAGATTTGGTTTAAGATTTAATTTAATTGCCTCAATTTATAATTTACAATTATTATATTTAACATAAAATATTTATTTAAAATTAAATAATTTAAATAATAAATTAATTTTTCGTTGTGGAAAAATATTAAATTTTTAAATAAAAAACATAATTAATTAAAATTATATTTTTCTATTAGTATCTTTTTTACAAATATTTGCAATTTTTTAACAAGTAATGCAAGAAGTCTATTATTTAAATTATTTAATTTTAAATAAATATTTTATGTTAAATATAATAATTGTAAATTATAAATTGAGGCAATTAAATTAAATCTTAAACCAAATCTTTTTCTTCGATTACGATATTTTTCTGTAATAATTTTAAATTTTTTAAGAATAGCAAAAATATTTTCAATAATAATTCTCATTTTTGAAACTAGTCTATTATATTGCTTTTGTTCTTTGTTTAAAGGGTTTTTCTTTGTTTTCTTTGTAGGTATTAGAACATTATTGTGATTTTTTTGTATTCCTTGATAACCACTATCAACTATTAATTTGGTATTTTTTAAAATTGGGATTTTTGATTCTTTAAATAAAGCATAATCATGTTTTTTTCCGAGCGAAAAACTTGTTGCAATAATTTTTTTGGTTTCTTGTTCGATAATTACTTGTGTTTTGATCGTGTGTTTTTTCTTTTTACCAGAATAAGATTGTTTTTGTCTTTTTTTGGGCGTTGGATTGGAGTTTCGGTAGCATCAATAATAATAGTTTTATCATTAAAATAATCATTTATTAGTGCTTTTTTACCAGCAAGTTGTTGAAAATCAGAGTTTTTAATTAAAATATATTCAATTCACTTAATATTACGATAACAATTAGCCTCACTAATATCAAAACTTTTACCAAGATGAAAATAAGTCTGATATTCTCGTCAATATAATAAAGTCATCAATAATCTATTTTCTAATGATAATTTATTAGTTTTACCACCTTTTTTAAATTTTTCTATTTCAGCAACTTTTAAAATATCTAACATTTTATTAAAAGTGGATTTTTTTATTCCTGTTAATCTTAACCATTCTCTATCATTAAGAGTATTAAATTTATTATTGTTCATATTTTTATGTCCTCATAAATTATATTTTATAATAATATTTTAATAAAAAGGGTATCGCAAGAAGTCTAATAATAAAGGGCAATATTTTTACTATTTTGGATCATATTATTATTAAAAAAACAATCAAAAATTTGTTGCTCTTTTTGATGACGTAATGATAAAGCAATGTTTTGCCGAGCCAGCAGCTTTTCTTGTCGAATCTATTGTTTATCAACAACGGCCATTAACCAACACTGCCTTCCATATCCATCTTAATTAATTGATTCAATTCAACAGCATATTCCATTGGTAATTCTCTTGTAAAAGGTTCTAAAAACCCCATTATAATCATTTCTAAAGCTTCTTGTTCCGATAACCCGCGACTTTGTAAATAAAATAATTGTTCTTCAGAAACTTTACTAACAGTAGCTTCATGTTCAATTTGTGATTCATTATTATAAACTTTATTTTGTGGAATTGTATCTGAATGTGATTTCCCATCTAAAATTAAGGTGTCACATTCAACCCGTGCTTTTGAATATTGAGCTTTTGGTCCAATGTGAACTAAACCACGATAATTTGCTGTTCCACCATTAAAGGTCATTGATTTTGAAATAATTTTTGAAGAAGTATTTTTCCCCAAATGAATCATTTTTGAACCGGCATCTTGAATGACATTTTCTTTTGCAACAGCAATCGAAATACACTGTCCTTTACTATTGTTTCCTTTCAAAATAACACTTGGATATTTCATATTAATTTTTGACCCAATATTACCGTCGATTCATTCCATTTGGCCATTTTCTTCAATAATGCTTCGTTTTGTTACTAAGTTTAAAACATTGTCACTTCAATTTTGAACTGTTGTATAACGCATTTTAGCATTTTTCCCAACAAAAATTTCAACAATTGCGGCATGCAAAGAATCACGAGAATAAATTGGCGCAGTACATCCTTCAATATAATTTAATTCAGCATCATCTTCAACAATAATTAATGTTCGTTCGAACTGTCCACTGTTCTCGTAATTAATTCGGAAATAAGCTTGTAATGGTTTTTCCAATTTAACTCCTTTCGGAACATAAATAAATGAACCGCCTGACCACACGGCACTATTTAAAGCGGCATATTTATTATCTGTATTTGGAACTAATGTCCCAAAGTATTTCTTAAATAACTCAGGATGTTCACGCAACGCCGTATCACAATCTAAAAAGATAACCCCTTTTTCTTCAACTTCTTTTAACATACTACCATAAACCGGCTCACTATCATATTGAGCTTTTATCCCTGCTAAATAATCTCGTTCCGCTGCTGGTAATCCCAACCGATCAAAAGTATTTTTAATTTTTTCTGGTACTTCTTCTCATTTTGTAGCAATGTGATCAGTTGGTTTAATATAGTAAACATAATCATCAAAATTCATAAATTCTAAATTTGGTCCCCAACTTGGGTTATTAATTTTTAAGAAATTACTATATGATTGTAAGCGATATTCGCGCATTCACGCTGGTTCATTTTTATGATCTGAAATTTCATTAATAATATCTTCATTAAGACCTTTCCCCGTGTTATAGTAAGAAATATCTCCGTCATTAAAACCATATTTATAATTAGAAATTTCTTTAATTTGTTTTTCTTGTTTTAACTTTGACATTAATAACACCTCCTTTATTTTTTGTTACTTGGATCTAATAAATTTAATAATAAAGTTTGAAAACCAGTGACACCAATTGTAGCACATTTAATTCGGTTAGGTTGTTTTGCAATATTAATAAATGCAACTAGTTCGTTTAACTTTGTCTCATCATATGGTTTATCAAAAACCATTGCAAAATAATTATCAATAATCGCTAAACCATCACGAATGGTTTTTCCTTCTAATTCCTGCGCCATAATATCTGTTGATGCAGTTGAAATTGCACAACCAACATCATCAAATCGTGCCATCATAATTTTTTGGTCGGCCACTATTAATTCTAAATGAATATCATCAATACATGATTCTGAAGCTTGATGAATTGAGTGTGCGCTGGCTTCTTTCGTTAACCCCTTATATTGTGGTTCTGAATAATGTTCCATAATAATTTGCCGTAAAAACATTGGATCATTTTTATCAAATTCCATTTAAACCAACCTTCCCAAAAAAGCGGTTTCATTAGCAAGGGCTGTTACTAATAAATCAATATCTTCATAACTGTTGTAAATTGAAAAACTAACACGAATTGTATTTTTATCCGGAATAATTTCTCCAATTAACCGAGCACAATGATCACCGCTTCGAACTGTAATTTTGTTACGACTACCGATATGCGTCGCAACATCTTGACAAAAAACATCTTTTACATTAAACACCAATGTTCCCGCTTTAGCATCAGCATTATAAATAATAACCTTATCTTTTAATTTTTGATTAAATTGCTCAAGCGCATATTGTTTTAACTGATGAGTGTAACTAATAATTTCTTTTAATGTAAGTCGATTAACAAAATCAATCGCTGCTCCAAAACCAAAAATATCAGCAATATTAGGTGATCCCGCTTCTAATCGGTCTGGTAATCCCTTTAAAAGATAATCTGACCCGTTGCCTTCAATCCGAGCATTCATTCCGCCACCAACAATTAATGGTTTTAGTTTCAATAATAATTCTTCTTTTCCTCATAAAATTCCAATTCCAGTTGGCCCAAAAATTTTATGAGCAGAAAAAGTAATAAAATCAGCATTTCATTTTTGAACATCAGTTGGCATATGAATAATTCCTTGCGCACAATCAACCACAACAATTATTTCAGGATTAATTTTTTTAATCATTGCAATAATTACCATCGGATTATTTTCATAACCTAAAATATTGGGAACATTAGCAAAAGAAACTATTTTTGTCTTAGCAGTAATCACTTTTGATAATTGTTCTAAATCGATGCTAAAATTTTTTTCTGGTAAAAATTTAACATAACCCTTTTTTTCTGATGCTAAACGATACCATGGTAAAATATTTGCCCCATGTTCTTGTTTTGTAATTAAAATTTCATCTCCGGCATGAATAAGGTCGCTTAACCCATAAGCTATTTGGTTTAAACTATATGTTGTTCCCGACGTAAAAATAATTTCTTGATCTTTTTTAGCATTAATAAAATGCTTAATCTTACCACGAATTGTTTCATATTGCACATTTGTTTCATACCCTAAATCACTATCAGTATTATGAGGATTAGTTCCATAGTGAGTATAATAATTATTAATCGCATCAATCACAACTTGTGGTTTTAAACTAGTTGCTGAACTATCAAGATAAATTTGATCAGCATTATTTTTAAAAAAAGGAAATTCTGCTCTAATTTTTTTATAATCAATCATATTTATTCTCCAATTTCTTTATCAATTTCATCAATAATATTTTTTTGTACTGTTTCATCCTCAATTGCATCAATCACATTTTTAAAATAACCCATGCAAATTAATTTTCGTGCCTGATTAACTGTTAAACCTCTTGTTTGTAAATAAAAGATTTGGTCAGGGTCTAACATTCCCACAGCATTGGCATGGCTTGCCTTAATGTCGTTTTCATCAATCAATAAAATTGGATCAGAAATTGCTTTTGAAGTCTTATCAAAAACTAATAATCGTAACTCTTGATGAGCCTCTGATTTACTCATTGTTTTCTCAATGTGACTAGTACATTTAATGGTTTGTAATGAATTATCCTTTGCGATTGAATATGTTTTAATATCACTTTCAGTTGCGGGCGCTAAATGGTGTGCATAAATAATTGCATTTTTTTGATAATCATGCGTTACCAAACTTGCGAGATAATATTTAAGCGTACTACGCTTGCCTTGTAAATTAAAAGTAACATTTTCGGTAATATTACTATTAACAATGTTTAAATTATAAACATTAACATGGGTTTTTTCTAGCACATTATAAAAAAGATTAGCAACTTGCTCACATTCACGATTTTTATAAATATTAATAATGTTAATTTGATCTTGAGCAGGAATATTATAGTTAATGGTTGCTTCGGCAGTTAAATTTAAAAAAATTAAAAAAGTTTTATTAGAAAGATTAGTTGAAAAATTAAGATTAATAACTTGCCCAGGATTAGTATTTTCAATCGTTAAGTTTTGTGTTGTATCATTAATCAAAAGATTATCACTAATAATTTCTTCTTGCTGATTCAGTAAAACTCGCATTGTTATTTTCCTTTTTGCGCAGCACAGCCAATCCCCGTCAAAGGTTTTGCTTCTGCTTTTTTATTATCAAATGTTAAGTTTAATTCCTGCAATAATCATTCATAACCCTCTTCATTAATCTTTTTAACTAAACTATAATCACCACTTTTAACAATTTTCCCTTTAACAATGACATGGGCATGGGTTGGCTGGACCAAATTAAAAAAACGATCATAATGTGAAACAATAATTGCTGAAAAATTTTCTTGCCGCATTTTATTTAATTCAGCACTAACAACATTCAAAGCATCAACATCTAACCCCGAATCAATTTCATCGATTAAAGCCAATGTTGGTTTTAATAAGTTTAATTGTAAAATTTCATTTTTTTTCTTTTCTCCACCAGAAAAACCAGTATTTAAATAACGGCGAATCATGCTATCATCAATTTTTAAATTTTTAATATTATGATTAATGTCATTATATAATTGTGGTAACTTAATTGGAGCATCGCGATGAGCATTAATAATTACTTTTAAAAAGTCTAAATTTAAAACTCCAGAAATTTCAACTGGTGACTGCATTGCAAAAAAGACACCCATTTTGCTGCGTTCATCAACTGTTTTATTTAAAATACTTTCACCATCAATTAAAATATCCCCACTTTCCACCGTGTAACTAGGGTGTCCCATAATTGTTGATAACAAAGTTGATTTTCCATTTCCATTTGGCCCCATTAAAGCGTGAATTTCATTAATATTAACAGTCAAATTTAAACCATTTAAAATCATCTCATTATCAGCAGAAACAAATAAATCTTTTATCTCAATCTTTTGCATTTTTACTCCTCCTTTATAAGAGCTTCTTTCGTTATTTTCAAGTGAAATATCTTTATTTTTTTAAAAATAAAGTCTACTTTTATTGTACAATAAAAGTAGACTTTATTATAAATTTTTAATAGAATGTACTTAGTATTTTTTTATCAAAAAGTACAAAAAATAATAAGTCAAAAGGAAGGATGAACCAAAATGAAGAAACTTTTATCAGTACTTAGCAGTGTGGTAATAGTCGGGGCAACAACTTCTGGGGTAGTGGCATGTAGTAATAAAGAAAATAACAATCAACATAAAAATGGGAATGGTGATAGTATTTGAGCTTGACTCCCAGGAATTTATGGTGGAAAACAAATTACTTCCCCTGATATTTGAAGTGTTTTAGCAAATCCCTTTGTTGATGCGGGGAATGGAACATGAACAAATGATCCATCACAATGAGATGGACCAACAAGAACTAAAATGTCAGTGCAATTAACGCAAATTTTAAATGTGGCAGCTTTAGCTAATCCAGATAAATTTTTTCCAACTGCTCAAACAACAGTTGGTGATATTGCAGACTATAAAGATTTAAAAGACATTTTAAAAGACCAATGAAATTTATTAGTTCAAAACACAAACAATATTGTTGAGAAAAAGAAACAAAGTTTTAAAGATAGCGACCAAAAAAATTGAGAAAAAAAATATCATGATTTTTTAGATTTAAATTATAAAGATATTACTGGTGCTAGTGGAAATAAAAAATATGAGATTGAAGAGCAGAATTATAAAGCCACTATTATGACAACCGGTGCTGATGGAGGAATTAGTGGAACACAAATGTTAACTAACATTCTATTAAATAATAATATGCGAACATATCAAACTAATACAACTGATACATCAGTAATTAAATTAAGTTCTTTCGCTGATTTTCTTAAAGGCGGAGGACAAGCAAAAGATTGAAATACTAGTGATCAAAACTCACGAACACAAGTAGCTTTAGCTTTTAGTTGAGATAATACAAGTGGAAGTTTTGGTGCAGATTTAAGTCAATTAACAATTGATGCAATTAATACTCGTTTAGACACAATTGCCGGAAATTTAAAAACAGAAGGTTATGATGTTACTAAATATATGGTTAAATTCCCACCAGTAGCAACACCTGTTTTTGCTGATGCAAGTAAAACATCAATTGGAAAACCATTTTTATCACAATCATATGATTCTGGACAATATTCATTATTTCAAAAATATCTTATTGAAAACTGATTCCAAAACGAAAAACCGCTAGCTATTTCAAAAATAACTTATGCCTTTAAATCGGGAGTAACACCAACTGATACTGGTTTTACAAAAGATAGTTTTGATGAAAACACCCAAAATCAAATTAATACTGATTTAACTGCTTTAAAAACCGCACCAAGTTGAGATGATTTTATTAACAATAGTAAAGGAACTGCAACACCATCAACAGACTTATTAACATTAAGTACACAAGCGGATGCTGTTAAATCGAATATTTTAAAAGCAAGTGTTTATGATAGTATTGGCGCTACATCAACAGCACCAGTTGTTGATTTAGATGCAGCAGTAACTGCTATTGGGAGAAAAGCTACTGCCGATTCAATTAGTGGAAACTGAACAGTCGGTAACACTAAAGATATGGTAGTTGCCTTCTTTGACACAAATGGACTAAATTTAGTTCATCTTGATGGTCGTGAATATTTAGCTGACGCAACCGCAACATTATATAGTCCTTATAATAGTGATTGACAATTTAAAAGTTTAAATTATTCAAACATTTCATATAAAGCAATGTCTGATAAATCACAAATTATGACAACAGATAAAGCACAACAAAAAATGAATACACAATTTGCTAATGCCCAATATTTATGGTATTTAACAAACCGTAGTTTAGTTAATAACGATAGTACTAGCAAACTTAAATTTAAAGTTTTAGACGAGGTTAAGAAATACGCGACATTGTCTTCATCTTCTGGTTCAGCTGATGATAAAACATGATGATTCTGAACTTATGACTTTTTCAATAATAAAATTTTACAAAATGGAGCAGGTCCTGACCAATGATTAAAAAACTTTATTACTTTTAAAGATGGTGAAGGACACGATAATGCTGATTGATTTACGTTAATTATTAGCGCAATGACAACAAACTTATCAGGAGGAGCAGTTCAACGTTTATATAGTAGTTTTGAAGCAGAAAACAAAACGATTCAAGGCTATAAAACTGGTGGACCCGCCGCAGAAATTAAAACAAAAGCTATTGTCGATAAAATTGCTCAATCAAAATATTGAGATGAACAAATTAAAACAAATTATTCAGGACTTCATACTAGCTCTACTCAAACTGCCTTTTGATTACATCAATTTAAAACTTGAGAAAAAGATAAAACAAAATATTATAATAATGGTGATCAAAATTGATATCGTGATGACTTTAGCACAATAGGAGGTAGAAGATAATGAAAAAATTATTAAGCATCTTAGGTGCAATAACAATTGTTACTTCTGCCAGCACCACTGTTGTTGCTTGTGGGAAAAAGAACTTTGAGCGTTTTACTGACCCAGCAATTGCTGTTGAAGTTAAACGTTGAATTATTGCCCAAATTGATTCAGAAAATCAATCAAGTTACGTAAAATATTCATTTAATGATATTTTTACAAAAGCGGACCTAAAAACAATGGCTGTCCGATTATTAGATACTAATATTTCGAAATTCTTCTATGCCTCAGAAGAAGCAACAAGAGCTCGTTATACTGGAGTAACAATTGATGTTAGTAAGCCAGAAAATGAATTAGCAAAACAAATTGTTAGTTTTGTGGAACAAGTTGCTCTTGATAATTTGTACACGAAATATTTAACTGGAATATCAAATTATACACCATTAGAATTAATAATTGCTGGCCAAGGATATGCACCTGATTACCAATCAGAAAAATGATTTGTTGGAGGAGTCCAATCATATTTCTGAAAATCAACCACAATATCACCTGATTATACGAAATCACAAAAAGATCAAGGGGAAAATAACTTTGAGATTAAAATTAAACCTGCAGGAAATGACTATACTGACTTCAATAAAATGACAGAAGATGAAAAGAAAATTGCTTTAAAAATTCGTTTTAATGATTATTATAAACATGTTGAAGTCCCAGCTGTAATTGATAAAATTATTACTGCAACCTATTTACACCAAAACGAAATTAAACGTTATGGTAGTGGTGATAATACAGAAATTTATTTAAATCGTAACAGTGCCTTATTTAATGCCATTCAATCATGAGACACAATTAGTGGTGCTCGTTGAAATTCATATGTTAAGATGGTTTGAGAATTAAAATTAGATAAAGCTAGTTTAGATAAACTATTCGAGACTGGTGGAGCATTAGAAAATGTTGCAACTTTAAATACTGATTTAACAAACAAAGAAGATATTCTAACAGCTAACTTAAAAAATATGTTTAATGCCAAAAATGGTGATGAATTTAAAAATATGATTAACGAAGGAATTGACCCAATCTTTGGCCTTAGTGGCTTTAAAGGTTTTGTTGGAATCAATAAAAGTAAAAATGAAATCTTTACAACCCTAAATAATGCTGATGCATATAAACAAAAAATTATTGAAACCGCAACACCAGGGATTATTAAATCAGGGGAAGGAACAAGTCCTTCAAGTTATCAGTTTTTAGATGCTAACCGAAGATATGGATCAGTTGTTCTAGTCTTACCAATTTATACAATTGACTTAATGAAAAATATGAACATTAATTATCAAAATACTAAGACAAATAACAAACCATTATCATTAACTTGATATGGGTCAGGAGGAACACCAGCCAACCTAGACCAAGCATGAGTATCACAACAAGGAGGCGCTAAACGTTCATTATCATGATTATATAATCAAACAGGTTATTTAGGAACATATGATGAAAATGGAAATGCCCTTTATGATAAAGACGGAATTCCAACAAACGTGCCAAATGTTAAAGGACAAATCTTAAAGTGAATTGAATATACTTTTGCTCAGTTTAGTGATTTGCAAACCGCAGCAAAAACAAGACTATATTCATTAGCCTTTGGTTATAATCCAGAAAATGTTTACTCGCAAACTTTATTTGATGCAATTGAATCATTTATTGTTAAAGAAGATTAAAAATCTTCTTTTTTTATTAAAAAAAGCAAACTGCTTTGCTTTCATAAAATAAGAGCTTTACTTAGTCCTGGTATTTTTCATTTCAGATTTTTTTGACAGATACTAGTAACTCTTCAAAGTAGGCTGCTTGTTTTAAATCATTAGGTTCAATACTTTTTTTCGTTGGCTAATTTGATGTTTTAATACTTCAAGATATTCATAAATATCTTCCCCTAACATACGGTATCGCCCAACAATTTCTTTAGCTTCATCATGAGCTGTTTTTGTACGATTATCTTCCATTATAATCATCTCCTCTCATTCTGTTTGCTACATATATATTATATCACAAAATTTAAGGAATTATTAGATGATTTATAGCCATTAATTATAACAGAAAAATAATAAATTTTTTAAAAAAGTTAGAAATTTTTAACTATTTATTTTTCCTTTCCCAAAAGCAAAGATGCTATAACTCGCCTTATAAGTTTGCTATAATTATTTCATAAGGAGCTGATGTAAAAATGAACAAAAGTGATTGCATCTTTTGTAAAATTATTGCCCAAGAAATTCCGAGTAAAAAAATCTATGAAAATGATCTTGTTTACGCTTTTTTAGATTTATTTCCAAATAGTGATGGTCACACCTTAATAATTCCAAAAAAACACTTTGATTATTATAGTGAAACAGATGATGAACATTTAGCTGCTGTTGCAAAAGTTGGAAAAAAAGTTGCCCAAAAAATGTATCAAGTTTTAAAACCTGTTGGAATTAACTACGTTATTAATGAAAAAAGTGAAGCTTTTCAACAAGTCTTTCACTATCATCTTCATGTTATTCCAAAATATAAAAAAGAAGAAGGCTATGGTTTTAAACTAAACATTGATAAAGAAAAGCTACGGGACCTTGATGAGATCAAAGAACTTTTAACTTTAAAATAAAAAAAGTATTTTATCAATACTTTTTTTATTTTTTACTACTTAAAAAGTCATATACTGCTTGGTAATTTGATTCATTACCAACCGGATTCACAACTTCAAGATATTCAACAATATTGTCTTCGTTTAAAATTATTACAGCTCATGGTAAAATTTGTGAATCAGTGAAAACTAATCCTGATTTTGCCCCAAAGTCTCGATAATTATAATCTGAAATTAAGAAATGTGCTTCATCTTTAAATGATTTACAACATCTTTCTTGCGCAAATGGTAAATCTCTTGAAATCGTAATTAAACGAGCATTATTATAATCTTTCATACTTTCATTAAACTTAACTGTTTGAGTATAACAAACACTAGTATCAATGCTTGGAATTGACGAAATAACTTTATATTTTGCTCTAACATCATCGATATGAAAATCACTCATATCACCATTTATTGCTTTAAATTCTAATTTATCCCCAACTTTAATAATATCTTGTTTAATATGTAAAAACACATCACCATCTAGTTTAAATGTTCCCATCTTCTTTGTCCTCCTCTTTTGTTAAAATTGTTTTCTCATTGTTGACGAGGTGTGCACCATCGCCATTAATAATCATACTATTATTTTTAGTAACAGTAAATTCAGCTTCAATAATATTTTGTTCAAAATAATCATTATTTTGATAAGTATCACTTAGTTTAATTACTCGTTGATTGGTTGAACCAATTAAACGCCGTTTTTTGTCTAGTTTTTCAATAATAAATGGCCCATCAATTAGGATATCGATTTTAGTTAAAATTTCCGGGTGTTTTTCTTGCAATAGTTCGTATAAAAAACCGGAAAAAACAATTACTGTTAAATTGTTTGCTTGACACAACGTCACTAATTCCAATAATGCCCGTGGTTGAATAAACGGTTCGCCCCCCAAAATTGTAATTCCTTCAATTTGAAAGCGCTCTTGCGCATCTTTAATTGCTTTGAAAAGTTCACTAACTTCCATTACATTCCGATTAATTAAAGGAATCATCTCTTGGTTACTACATCCTTTGCAATTAATAATGCATCCTTGCATTCATAAGGCAAACCGGTTTCCCGGACCTTCAATTGTTGTAAAAGAAACAAACCGATTAAAATTAATTAAATTACTCATAGTTTATTTTAAATTATATTCAATTTGTTGACCATTAGCTTGTGCCAAGATTGTTTGACCCGCTTTAAAACTAGTTTGATTGGCAAAAATAAAGGAGCTTAACCCATCAACGACATGTTTTTCAATACTATTTAACAAATCACGCCCCCCCTTTTTATCATCGGCATCTTGAATAATGATTGGCAAAATTTGTTCTAACTGAATAAATTCTAATTTTACCTTGTATTTTTCTCATATCGCTACTTGAATTGGACGTAATTTTTGAGTAATTAATTTTGCCTTAAAACTAATATCCTTAATAAAGTTAAACGGAATAATATTATTTCCAATTCGCCCCAATAATTCTGGACGTCTTAATTCGGTGCGAAAATGATCAGAAACTTTTTGAATAAATTGTTTTTCAATTTCTAAGAATGATAAACTATCATCAACTTCAGCAGCACCAATATTTGAAGTAAAAATAATGAAGGAATCAGAAAAACTAACAGTTTGTCCCTTATTATCTGTTAAACGCCCATCTTCTAAAATTTGTAAAAACTTATCTAAAATTCGTGGGTGTGCTTTTTCAATCTCATCAAATAATAAAACACTAAAAGGTTTTTCTTTAATTGCATTAGTTAATTGACCGCCTTCTTCATAACCAACATAACCTGGCGGTGCTCCGATTAATTTTTGATCACTAGCTTCCTGGTTATATTCTGACATATCAAAACGAATACAGTTTTTTTCATCCCCAAATAAAAACTTTGCTAAAGCTTTTGCTAATTCAGTTTTTCCAACCCCCGTTGGACCAACAAAAAATAACGTTCCCTTGGGTTTTGTTCGTTTTGAAGAATATTGCACGCCAGACAACCCCGTAAAGGCTTTATAAACAACATTTTTTACTTTAACAATCGCATGGTCTTGCCCAATAACTCGTTTTTTTAACTCTGTTTCGATTGTTGCTAATTTATCATAATTCATTTCTTCTCAAGGTGAAACTTTGTCACCATATTGATAAGAATTTAATAACTTTTCAAACGGTAATCGTTCAGCAATATTGTTTGAGAATTTAATTAATTGATAAACTTCTTTCAAAGTTCATCCCTCCATCGTATCATAAATATCTTGTAATTTTAAAACATCAGTACTTAAATCTTCAGTAATCTTAAAAAAACTCTTGTTAGTTAAAATAAATTTTTCACGTTCTTCCCGATTTGGTTTCGTTAAAGTAATTGTTGTAACATCCGGATTATTTAAATAAAATGATGTTGGTAACTTTCCAACACTATTGGTAATAAAGATAATCGCAGTATCAAAATCAACTATTTCTGATTGGTCAAATTTTTTATCACGAAAAGCCTTACTTAAGGAAATTAAATTAACACGTTCTTCTTCGCTTAATGATTGCTCATTTGAAAATAAATAATCTGAAAAATCAGCAACAAAAGCAATTTTTTTGGGACTTGGTGTTAGCATATTACGACGAACAATAGCAAAAAACTCTGCTAAAGTTGGAAACTGTCCAGTTGGACCATTATCTTGGTTATTAGCATTATTAATCACTTCTTGACCAAAATCATAAGCTTCACCTTCTTTACTTTTTTGTTGTGGTTCAGCTGTTAAAGTTAAGTTCTTAATATTTCCACCAGTTAAACCATCAATCCGATCTCAAGTAAAAATGTCATTAAAACCTTTTTCTTTTAGTAAACCACGTAACTTATCTTTTAAACCAACATAACCGTTATTTATTTGATAAATATCATTAACATTTCCTTCAAGAATAACACAACGTTTAATCCCAATTTGGTTCTTTAATTTGTCTAAATTACTTTTAACACTCATTTATTTACTCCCTCTAATTGGTTGATTTTTACAAAAAATAAAATTAGAAATCTTTTTAAAACCTAAAAATGATTACTAGCAATATAAATATTATACTATTTTTATAATAAATTATTTAAAAATGTCCCTATAATTCTCATTCAAAAATTATTTATGCTTTTGTAAAGTATTACAATCTTAAAAATAAAACTTTATTGATATAATTTAAGTATAAAAGCTATGTTGTCTATTTAAAAACTTGAAATGCTAATTACTTTAAAATAAAAATTCCAATAATTCAATAATATGTTTCTGAAAGGAAGTTAAAGTATGTCTATGAAACAGAGTTAGAGGCAGATCGTTGAAATTATCGAATTGTTGCTGAACGTAAGATAGGAATGGATTGTTATCCAAAAACACCACCATACACAATTTATAAAACAGTAACAGATGATTGATTTGAAACAATTGATGATTAATAGAAAAGAGGTTTTTATGGAAAAAACAATAACTTTTACAGAACCAGCAGTTAATATCACAAATTTATCTCAATCATTTTTAAAAAAAACAATTTTTACTAACATGAATCTTACTATTCCCAAAGGAAGTTTTTTTGGAATCTTAGGACATAATGGGGCTGGAAAAACAACATTAATTAAGACAATTCTTGGGGTATTTCCCCATCAAAAAGAAAACATTTATATCAACAGATTAAACAACACCAACCCTTTATCAAAGCAAAAAATTGGTTATATCCCAGAAAAAGTTGTTTTCCTATCTAAAATTTATATATTTGATTATCTGCAAATGTGATGTATATTAGAGCAAGAAAAAATTAAAAAAGAAAAAATTAAAGATATTATTGATTTTTTTAAGTTAGAAGCATTCCAATCCTTAAATATTTTATCAACAGGAATGGCCAAGAAGGTTCTTTTAGCACAATGTTTTTTATTAAAACATAACATTTATATTTTAGATGAACCAACCACCGGTTTAGATGCTATGACCCGAAAGATTGTAATTGATTTATTAGTTAGTTTACATAAAAATGGTAAAACAATTATTATTGTTACCCACATTCTTAATGAATTTGCTGATTATATTGATCACTTTATTATTTTGGATCATGGTCAAATTGTTGTAGAAAAAGAAAAAAATAATGAAATAGTCTGAGATATTCAAGCAGAATATGAAAAATACTATGCCTTTGATAAATCAAATATATATCAAAAAATAAAGGAAATGAGTGAAGAATAATGCGAATCTTAAAAATGGACTTCTTTCTGCTTAAAAGAGCAATTAGTTTTTGAGTAACATTAATAATCCTAATGATTTTATCAATAAGTGTCTTTCTAGTTGGGGCAATTTCTTTTAACAAAGATAACAAATATATTGATTTATTTTTTATTTCCTATTTATTCTTTGCAGTCAATTTTTTTGTCTTTCCATTTTTATTTCTAGGAAATCTTAATATTATCATTTTTAATTGTCCCATTTTAGAATCATCATTCCTCTTAATAACAACAAAACCTTTTAGTCGTACTAGTATTTTTTTCAAAAACTATTAATTAATTTAATTACTGTGGTTTTCTATTATGTGTAAATTGTAAATGCCAAACCATAAAAAGTTAATAAAATTATAACAAATTAAAAATAAAAATCAATAATTACAAAAAATATTAAAACAAAATATTATTTTTAATATTTATTTTCAAAATTATAAAAATAAGCACAACAAAAAATAAACTTTATTAATCTTATACATTAAAATATTAGTTTAATTTACAAAAACTTTTTTAAAATATTGCTTTGATGTAAAATATCCCAAACACGGTCTAATTGTAGTATTTAATATATCTAAAACAGATTTTAATTTACTACGAATATTAATTAACGGTTCATTTTGGTCAAATCAACGCCTTAAATCCCTATTTATCCGTTCAACTAATGCTTTTTGTTTTGGTTTACCAGGGTCACAAAAATAAACTCTTATTTTAAAATGTTTTTCTATTGTTTTTCATTTATAAAATTCTTTTCCTCTATCTGTTAAAATACAACTAAATTTACTAATACCAATTTGTTTAATCATTTTCATTAAAACCATTAACACAATACTTGCTTTTTTAGTAAATAAAATATCATAAAAAACTATTTTAGATTTCCTATTTACTAAAACTAATAAATGAAAATTACCACAATCAAGAGTATCCATTTCTCAAATTCCACTAAAACTAAAATCATCACCATAATCATTTAAAAATTGCTTATAATCTCTAATATTAAGCAATACACCACGATTATCATTTTTTTCACCATTTTTTGTTTTTCGTTTTTTATTTTTAAAATACAAATTATCTTTTGATAAATTAAAATAACCTAATCTAATATATTTATACATTGTTTTAAAACACACACCAAATTTTACATTATATTGTAATTCATAAGACATAATAATATTTTGTGGAGAACGACCAAAATTATTATATTAGATTTCTTGCATTACTTGTTAAAAAATTGCAAATATTTGTAAAAAAGATACTAATAGAAAAATATAATTTTAATTAATTATGTTTTTTATTTAAAAATTTAATATTTTTCCACAACGAAAAATTAATTTATTATTTAAATTATTTAATTTTAAATAAATATTTTATGTTAAATATAATAATTGTAAATTATAAATTGAGGCAATTAAATTAAATCTTAAACCAAATCTTTTTCTTCGATTACGATATTTTTCTGTAATAATTTTAAATTTTTTAAGAATAGCAAAAATATTTTCAATAATAATTCTCATTTTTGAAACTAGTCTATTATATTGCTTTTGTTCTTTGTTTAAAGGGTTTTTCTTTGTTTTATTTGTAGGTATTAGAACATTATTGTGATTTTTTTGTATTCCTTGATAACCACTATCAACTATTAATTTGGTATTTTTAAAATTGGGATTTTTGATTCTTTAAATAAAGCATAATCATGTTTTTTTCCGAGCGAAAAACTTGTTGCAATAATTTTTTTGGTTTCTTGTTCGATAATTACTTGTGTTTTGATCGTGTGTTTTTTCTTTTTACCAGAATAAGATTGTTTTTGTCTTTTTTTGGGCGTTGGATTGGAGTTTCGGTAGCATCAATAATAATAGTTTTATCATTAAAATAATCATTTATTAGTGCTTTTTTACCAGCAAGTTGTTGAAAATCAGAGTTTTTAATTAAAATATCTTCAATTCACTTAATATTACGATAACAATTAGCCTCACTAATATCAAAACTTTTACCAAGATGAAAATAAGTCTGATATTCTCGTCAATATAATAAAGTCATCAATAATCTATTTTCTAATGATAATTTATTAGTTTTACCACCTTTTTTAAGTTTTTCTATTTCAGCAACTTTTAAAATATCTAACATTTTATTAAAAGTGGATTTTTTTATTTCTGTTAATCTTAACCATTCTCTATCATTAAGAGTATTAAATTTATTATTTTTCATATTTTTATGTCCTCATAAATTATATTTTATAATAATATTTTAATAAAAAGGGGTATCGCAAGAAGTCTATTAAATAAAATTTTAAAGCCTATCGCTTCACTAACACTACTACCCTTATCCGGTTTTCAATAAAATTGATTATATGGGTTAGGATTATTACCATTTTGACTTTGATTTCATCAAGTTAAATAAAAATCATCTTTCAAAGTAGTTAAAATAATTTTTAATTGTAAATTGTAAATGCCAAACCATAAAAAGTTAACTATCAATTTAGTTAACTTTTTTAAGTTAGTTTTAAGGAGTTGAAATTATGCAAACAAAGCAATATTTGATTTTGCGGTCGTTAGTGAAAAAGTACGGTAAAGATAATGTTATTAATACTGTCAATAAGATTGCAAAAGATATTGAAATTAAAAAGTAAAAGAATAAATTATTCCGCGTAATTTATTAGCGGATAATTTATTCAATAATGTTTTTTAATGGAGCAAAGCGACAACGAGCGGAGCGAGTTTGCAAATTTCAATTTTTTAATTTATTGAAAGGAGATATATTATGACAGGTTGATTAACGACAATATTTAGTGTTGTTATTATATTAGGTATTTTTGCTTGAATTGGTTTATCGATTTATCAAAAAATTCGTCAAATTCGAGGAAAGAAAAAAGATAAAAAAGAAATTGAAAGTAAGGAGGATAAAAAATAATGTTAGGTATGTATTTAACAACAGCGGTTAATTTTTTAGCAGCAGATACGCCTACTATTTCAGATGGAATGGGTTCTATTTGAAGTGGATTAGGACAAGCAATGATGAAAGTTAAAGAAGCAATTTATGCTGTATTACCACAATTAATGACCTTTTTAGGTGATGCGTGAATTATTTTAATTCCATTTGGTATTTTTGTTATCATTAAGATTTTAAACTTTTTCCGTGTTATGGTTAAAGGATTTTAATATTTATTATAACTAATTATTTGTATTAGTTAAGGCACACTAGTTTATTTATATTTTATTAATTTATTATTTTATATAACTATTATTTTAAACTTAATAGTATTTTTCAGTGTGCCAATTTTTATCATTTTTATATTTAACAATGTTTATTAACAGTGTTTATTTAACAATAGATAAGCAATATTTAACAATATTTATAACATTGTTAATTAGAAACAATGTTTATTAAGGAGTTGATAAAATTGAGTAATTTTGTTAAGAAAAATCAAAATGTAGAAAATTATTTTATTCGTAAAGAATTGATAGTTTTTGAAACAGAAAAAGCAAGTTTTATAAATTTACCTAATCATAATCGCCATATTGGTTTTTGATTGAGTAATAAGTTTATTTATCCGAGTGAAAAACACTCAGAACAAGTAGCAATCGGTTTGATTTATGATAATTCTTATCCTATTGTAAAATATGATGAAAATTTAAAACGTCATGTATGAAAGTATTTAACTGGAACAGAATTAATAAATTTATACAATCAATATAAACAAAATTATTTTACACAAATGAAAAAAGCTTTATTTCAAAATGAACCTAAAAAAGTAAAAACGACTAACAATAATTTAACAAATTGAAGTGATGAAAAAGAACAACAATTAATTAAAGACCTAGAAAGTTTAAATTAAATGAGTTTATATGACTATTGAGTTCAATTTGTTAGTTATATTATTGGTTCAAATGCCCCTGAATTTTTATATGTTATATCTTTTGTATTATTTATTGTTTTATTTTTTGGAATATTTTTTAAACTTATTCAAAAAATGTGGAGTTTTTAAAAATGCAAAATGATTGAGAAAAATTAAAAGAGTTTTTTATTCATATATTTTTGTTTATTGACAAATTTAACGTTGAAAGTATTACAACTTGAAATTTAACACAAAATGAATATTTAACTCTTATGATTGGTATTTGAATTGTAATTTTATTTTTAACGTGGTTTTTATTGTGAATGGTTTTTAAAATAGTTAGTTGTTTTAAATAATTAAATTTTGTTATTATTATGGTTTTCTCTCCCCACAAAATTTTAAAATCTTTTTTTGAATATAATATATATTTTTATTATGAATGCAATAATTATTAATATAAATAATGTTGTAAAAAATATTTCTTTTGCATTTATTTGACTAATATTTTTAAATATTCATTTTACAAAATTAATTGTAGTAATTAATTTCTCGATAGGATTGATTAAAAAGTTTATAATTCCAATAATAGGCAATAATATTGAAATTATTTTTAAAATTTTCTTAATTTTTATCACTTTCTTTTTTGATTTGTGGGGAGAGAAAACCATAATAATACTAGTTTAATTATAAATAACTATTGGAGGTAAAATGAAAAAGTTCATATTTTTCTTAAAAAATTATTGTTATATTAGTTGTTCAATGATTTTGTTTAGTTTAATTGATTTATTACTTTGGATAATTTCATTAAATTATACTGGTTTAATATTTTGATTATTATTTGCTTTACAATGTGTTTATTTTGTTTGATGAGTATGAAAAAACATATTTTATCAGTTGAATGCTTTTCGGTTAGTTAATTTTGTTTGAGATAATCCGTTATCGGTAATTATTGGTAAGTTAGGAACGGGTAAAACTTTACTTTTAACTTATTTATCACAAACTATGAAATTATTAACAGATAAGATTTATAGTAATTATCCGTTAGAAGATGATAAAGTTAAGGTTTTAACATTTAAAAATTTAGATTTTACAGATAGAACAAAACCGGTTCCTCCTGATGATAGTGTTATTTTATTTGATGAAAGTTATTTATATATTGATGGAACTAGTCCCCACGATGAGAAAAAAGTTCATAGTGGTAAGATTCCGTGAATTGTTTTAGCAAGACATTTTGGTAATCGTGCTTTGTTTACTGCTCAGCGTGAGGGTATGATTTGGAACAATATTCGGCAATTAGCAAGTGGTATTATTATTCCAATTTCATTGAAAAAACCTATTGTTAAAAAAGGGTTTAATTTTTTTAATCGTTTCTTTATTATGCGAATTGGTATTTTTCAAGATATTACGGATTATGAAATTTGAAAGACAAAATCAGTAGAACGAACAGCAGAAGGTAAACGAGCAAAACATAAATCTGATGTTGGTTTAGGAATCAGGTTTTTTAAGATAATTATTCCGTTAGAATTTGCACAGAAATATGATAGTCAATGATTAAAGTTTGTTCGTGATTTAAAAAATGATGAAATAGTTAATAAAAAAGAATATTATTGGTCAGAAATTACTAAATTAAGTGTTAAAGAGCGTTTAACATTGTTTGATATTGATATTTTGAAAAAGAATTTAAAACCTAAAAAAGAAAAAGGAAGTGGTAAAGATGATTAATTTATTATCAGAAAGTAGTAATTGAGATAAAATTTTTAGTTTTATTTTTGATGTATTTTTGTTTATTTTTGATGTAATTTGAAATACTAAATTGCCAATGACAAATACAACAATTGCTTATTTTATTATCTTTTTTATGGTTGTTAAGTTATCGATTTATGCTATTCACGGAACAAGAACCCAATATAACGAATTAGGTTCAACAGTACAAACGGGGGTATCAAATATTTATTCTACGACTTCTCGTGGAGTATCCGATACTAAACAAGGTATGCAAAAACATTTTAAAGAGCATAAACAGTTTAAAATTAATCGTAATAAACAACAATTATCAAGTTTAGCAAAACAAGCAAAAACAAGAGAACAAGGATATCGGAGAGTGAATAAATAATGATTAGATTAGTTTTATTGGTTGCGGCAATCGCTATTTTTGGTACTGGTTTTATTACGGTGATTATAAATCAATTAACATCAGCAAAAAATATCATTATGGATTTATATAACTCAGATACTTTTTTACTTTCTTTATTTGGTAAAATGGCAATTTTGTTTAGTCATCCGTTAATGCTTACAATATCAAGTTTATATATTTTAGGTTTTATTGTTTCAAAAACATTATATAGTTAGGAGTTGAATTTATGGATAATAAAAATGAAAAGAAACAAAAAGAAAATGGTTTATTTATTTCTTGGGTTGATTTAATTTTGTATCTTGTTATAAGTTTTTTGTTAACCCTTATATGTGTATTAGATACAGTTTCAACTATTGATGAATTAAAAGAGAAATATGCTGGTATAAATGGTTATATAATTTATGGTTTATGATTTGATATATTATGATATATTTTAGTAATTCATTATTTTTATGGTTATTTATTTAATCAAATTATTAAATTAATAAAAGAAAATAAAAAAAATAAGGTGGTAAAGAATAATGCGTAAGTCATTATCTTTATTTGCGATATCTATTTTAGGTATTTTAGGTTTAATTATTCCATTTATTACTTTAACAGCATTTAAACCCTTAAATCAGCAGAATTATACTGTTAATCAACAAACAACGGGAATGAATGAAACTGATTTTATTAATACAATGTTTTTACGCAGTAGTTTTTTTGAAAACTGGTCAGAAACAAATTATTTTATTAACCCAACTTTAAAAACATTACAAACATTAACTTATAATGATAAATGATATTTAGACTTTTTAAAGGATAGTTATTCAACTGGGATTTCATTTGATAAGCCTAGTGATGAGTTTATGGATTTATATAAAAATTGAGATACTTATGCTAAATATAGGTCGTATAAAAAATATTGGGGTTTTGGAAAAAAACTCGGAAATTGAATAAGAATAATAAATTAAACCATTTACTAAAATGGTTTTTTTATTTGTAAAACCAAAATTATTAATTGATTCAGAGAAAGGACAGCATCTTAAATTCTTAAAATAGAAACTTTTTACACAACTTTCTGATACCCTCTTTAAGTTGTTTACACATTTATAAATATCTTAGAAATTTTTACAAAGTGTACCTGTTTTTTCTCCTAATTTAAGGTGTTGTCTTTTCTTTGTTTCAGTTAATTAGTTTGTTAATAAATAAAAAAACTTAATAAAAGAAGGAGTAAGTAATGGAAATTAATAAACAACAAAAAATATGTGATGTTATTGATTGCTATAAATCAATATCATTCATTACCAAAGAATTTTTATCAAATAAAGTTTTATGAACTTGTGAAAAACATAAAAATTTATTAAATCATACAAAAGATAAAAACCAAGAGTGGTTTTATAAACGTTTAGAAAATTCAAAAATTATCTTTGATTATAAAACTGGTTTTTTAAAACTTTGATTTTATAAAACAACTTAATGCAGAGTGGAACGGTTATTTTAAATAACTAAGTGTTTTTATTCCACAGGAGGCGGTCTAGCACAGCGGTAATCAGTCCGGAAATAATAGACGCTTTAACAAGCGATAGTGGTGATAAGTGCGCGGTCAACATCGAACCACAATAAACAAAAGAGATGGTCACTTTATAAATAAATTTGCGATAGATATTACTTCTTAGAAGTGACAGCGGTTTAAAAACCACAAAGTCAGCATTAGGCTCTTCAAGGTGCAAGTAGATTTATTTTAAAAACTGAACGCTTTGACCTGAAATGGTGCGGGTGAAGAGAGAGAAAACTCTCTGGCTACAAAAACAAAAAACAACTGTCGATTATTTAACTAACAACATACCGCCACCGCTCACCCACAGCGAAGCGGATGGCGTAGTAAATAAAATAGATAAATACAATACTTATATAACTAATTCTCGCTTTGGCACTTTCACTTGGTAGTGAGTGCCAGCGAGTTAAAAAATAGGAAAAATAATTTAGGAGGTAAATATGAAAAAGTTAAATAAAATTTGTCTTAAACAAAAATATTGAGGATATTGCTCAAAATGCAATCAAGAAAACAAATTACAAGAATTAATGTTTAAAAGTTATTCAGTATCATTTTAAGATATGACTGATGAACATTGAGCATTGGGGAAACAAAATTAGGAGGAATTAAATTATGAATAAAAGATACGTATTAATAATGAAATATAATAATTTGTTTGATAAAACAACTATTTTTAAAACAGATTTTTTTTATACATTAGAAGAAGCGAGGATTACTGCTAATGTTGAAAATGAAAATCATTGATTAACAACTATTATTGATTTAGAAGATAGCAATATTAAATGACAAGGAGATAAATAATTATGTGAAAAGATGAAAATGGTTATGTTTATACAGAAGAAGATTTATTTAATTTAGCATTAGATGAATGTTATTCAGAAGAAAGTGCTTATGAATATATTGATAATTTAATTAATGAAATGGAATTAGAGGAAATTTAATTATGGAAGATTTAAAATTAAATAATGAAGTTAAAAATATTACTTATCCGTTTTATTTAAAAGGAAATAATTTTAAAGAATTAAGCTTAAAAGCATTAACAATTAAAAAGTGAATTGATGAAAATGGACAAGAATTAGCAGAATTTATATATCGACAACAAGCTTGATTAATAAATGGAGAATATAAATCACAATCACTAAAAGATTTAAAATTAGTAGTTTCAAAAATTGATTATATTTTTAGAGAACCATTAGAAATAATAAAATCTTTTAAAGATGAATTAAATTTTATTAGAAAAGATATTTTAAATTTAGAAAATAATATTAAGAATAATCATGATTCTTTAAAAAATAGTGTCATTAATATTCAATTTCAAAAACAAAATAAAATTATTGAAACTCATAAAAAAGAGCAATTTTTAGAAATTAAAAGTATAGCAAAACAAGAACAAGAATTAAAAATTATTACTAGTAATTTTCGGAAAGAAAAATTATTAATTAAAGATATTGAGGTTATTGGTATTAATGATGATTTTTTACAAAATGCTGATAAATTAGAACTTATTAATCTTATTAAAAATTATTTAACTGTTGATGAACAAATTGTTAAAAATGAAATTAAAGATCAATGAGATAGTAATAAAGATATTAATTTAATTGGGGTTAAAGGTATTAATTTTAAAATAAATAAAGGAGAAAAATAACATGACAAATATTGTAGAATTTTTAAGAACAGATAAGGTAACTGATTGAATAAAAAGTAAATTTTCTAATGAAAATGAAATTGCAAGATTTAAAAGTAATATAATTGCAATATCAAATAGTAATGAATTATTACAAAAAGCAGATCCAAAAACAATTATGACTGCTTGTTATCAAGGTGTTTTATTAAATTTACCAATGGAAAAACAATTCGGTTATGCTTATGTAGTACCATATAATACAAAAATAACAAGAATTATTAATGGTCGTGAAATCCAAGAATGAATTAATCAAGCCCAATTTCAAATGGGTTATAAAGGTTATATTCAATTAGCCCAAAGAAGTGGCCAATATTTAGATATGTCAGTATCAGATGTTAGAGCAAATGAATTAATAAATTATGATCGTTTAAAAGGTACTGCTTTTAATTGAAATCAAAATGAAGATGAACGAGAAAAATTATCAATTATAGGTTATGTAGCATATTTTAAAATGGTTAATGGTTTTGAAAAAACTTTATATATGACAAAAGAGCAAATGGAAAATCATTTTATGAAATATTCTAAAACTTATGCTAAAAATAAATCATTTTATATTGCTAGTTTTGATGAAATGGCCCTTAAAACAGTATTAACATCATTATTAAGAAAATGAGGTATTATGTCAGTTGAATTACAACAAGCATATAAATCAGATCAAGCAGTTATTACAACTAATGATGAAAAGATTTATATTGATAATGATGCTACTTTCATCCAAAATAATGGGCATATTAACGATGAAACTTTATCAAATAATATAAATTTAAATTATAATACCCCACCTAATGATGAAATAGTGGACATAAACTATAATGTAGTTAAAGAAGAAGATATATCAAATGTAGTACCAGTAGTTAATAATAACAATGATGAAGAATGAGCCAATTGATAAAAATAGGTATTGACCCATCAGGAACTGGTACTACGGCTATTGTTGTTTATAAAAATAATAAATTAATAGATAAACAAGAATTTACAAATAAAGGCTGAAAAGAACATTATGAATTTATTATAAATTATTTGAAAAATGAAAAACTATTTGGGAAAATATTATCAAATAATCATAAACTAGAATATTTAATTTTTATAGAAAATTGTTTATATACAAATGCCAATGGCTCAAAAGATAGAGATGATTTATTGAAATTATTAGGTTCATTAGAAACGCAAGGATATATTGCTACTATTTCACCAAAACATACAAAATCAGTTGTTAAAAATATGGAAAATTTAAGTAAATATAATGATGGTTATATATGAAAATATGAAAAAGATGTTAATTTAACTTATCAATATGGTAAAAGTTGAAAATATAATAATGAAAAAATAAGTAATCATTTACGAGATGCAATTATTATTGCTAATTATGAAAGTTAATTTATGAAACATTCATATAATCAAAAAACAGGAAAATATTATTCTTGTAAAATTCGGAATATAAATGTTTACTTAAATGAAAATGAAGAACAAGTTTGAAATGAATTAAATTTTAATACTTATTCGCAACGAATTGAATATCTTATAAACTTTTATATAACACACAATAAAGAAAAATAAAAAATAACCAATTAAGGTTATTTTTTTAAATATTATTTGTTAATTGTCTAATGGCATCTTTTTGTGCTTGTTTTTTATCATTAACTTTAACTTGTTTTTTAACATTTTTAATTTGACCTGTTTTTAATGCTAATTCTGTTGCATAATCAGGTCCTCGTAAATGTTTTTCGTGGGCAATAACAGCAGTTCTTAATTCTCTGATTTCTGCTTTATATTTTTTAATTTTTTTAGCAGATAATCCTAGAATACCAAGACTACCCATTCCACCCGCACCCGCTAACACAAGTAAAGCAATCATTAATGTTTCATTCATTTTATTTAATTCCTTTCTTATTCTTACTAAAACAGTGGCCATCTATCCTTTCAGAACAAAATAATTTATAAATTAAACTATATAACCACCCAAAAATATCAACCGCCCCTATATATAGTCTATTTTAAATTTAATTCTTTGTTATTTTCTTCTTGTTTTTGTTTTTTAATATTTTCATTTTGTATATTTTTAAATATTTCTTCTGTTATGCCATCTAAATTATTTCATTGTTTTGCTAATCTTGGTTGAATAACACGCGGATTAATCCGACAATCTAAACAATGTCTTAAATGGTCTTTTTTTCATTTTGATTTATCAATTCAAATGATAATTAAAGAAATTATTAAAGTAATTAAAGGTAATATTGTAAATACTAATCCCATTTTAGATATTTTTAATCTTGGTATATCAATTTTCATATCTACTTTTGGTTTACTACTAGCAACAAATATGCCCTGAATTCCATACGTAAATAAAGGTGTTAATAAAATAGCAATGCCATTACCTCAATATTGACCATAATTATATCAATTAATATCATCTTTAATTGCATTAATCATTCCATATTCTAACCAACAATTTAATGCTAAAAATATCAATGTATAAAAACTAACTACTCAACTACGAATTTTATATTTTCTTTCTCATTCTCTAATATCTTTATGAGTTCAATTATAAGTTGGAATAGGGTCTTTTTTAAATCAATTTCAAGGTAACGCCCCCTTTAATCAAGTTGTTTTATCTTGCTTCATAATTAACTCACCAATTTTCTTTCAATTTTTAAATTACCTATATTTACATTATCATAAGAACTAATAAGACCATTTGTGTCAATATACCAACCTGAAACACCTTTACTATATGATACAACAATTCCACAACCAATATCAAAATCTTTAAAAGTTTCTACAAACATATATGGTAAAATTGAAAATTGACATCATATTTTATATTTAAATTTAGAACTATCAAAATCTTTAATTTGATATTCAGTTGCTGGTTTAAAATCACTAGTATCTACAAATTCTCAATCATTACCAACACTAATAGAAATATCACCATTACCTAATAATGAATTACCATTAATAGTTTTAATATTTTCCCCACTTACTAATTTATCTTGTTTAAGAATAATATCTTGTGATGTTTTTACAATATATTTATCATCTTGCTTATCAATATAATCTTTATTTAAATCACTATCTTTAATACCATATGATGGAATATCACCACTTTGTTTTGCTTTTCAGACATTATCTTCATAATAAATCGTGTTATTATCAAATGGAACTATTAATTTAATATATTCATTATAATCAATTTTAGAAAAATCATTAATAATTGGATAAGTAATATTTATTGAACCATCTGTTTGCAATCGCTCTTTTAATCAAAATAATAATGTTGGATAAAATGTTTTTTTAGTAATATATTTATATTCTTCTTCTCATGGATGAGAATAGTTTCCTAAATGATAATTATACGGTCTAGATACCGTTTTACTAGATATAATATCAATTATTTCACCTGCTAATTTTAAAGCATTTTTAACATCACGAGTAATATTTTCATTTGCTTCTGGGTCATTAGTTTGTGAATATGCTACACCACCTTGTGAAAATGAAGCACTACCAGTTAAATCATTAACTCCTTTTGGTAAATATCAATTTATAACTGCTAATAAACAAGCCGATTGAATATAACTTAATCATTTATCATATTCAATTAAACCAGTATTATCTTTTTTTACTCAAGGAAACAAATCTTTTTTATTAATTTTATCTGAAATTGTCCCACCTGATAATCTATCCATTCATAAACTAGTTTTTAAAATAGCATTATAAATTAAGTTATCATTACAAGCAGATTGCTTTCTATCATTAATAGGTTGTCAAAGTTTACTTTCTTTCACATCTTCAACTGTTATAAATAACAAATTACTTAAATTATTTTCCATATAAAACACCTCTTAATTGATTACGATATTTATTTTTTAAATTACTTGGCTTATAACTATTAACTCTTGTTTTTGTTTTCTTAATTGTTTTGATAGTTTGATTAGTTTTGTAAAACATATTTTTAACTGGTGATTTATATAAATTCTTAATATTTTTAACATCACTTTTTCGTTCTCGATACCATTTTTTATTATTAATTTCACCAGCAAAATTAAAATTAAAATGGCCAATCTTTAAATTATTAATAAACTTTTTAATTTGTTGTAATTTTTGAACTGTTGGTAATGTTAATTTAGTAGTTCCTTTGGGATATTTTTCTTTTAATCCTCTTGGCAGTCTTTTTTTAATATAATTTCTTAAATGACTAGGTAATCATTTTCTTAATCAATAACGTCAAAATAAAGTACCCGCATTAGAAACGGCATTACTTAATAATTTTCAAATTTCAACTGGAACACTAGGATAAACATAGGGACCATAAAACTTCGGGTGTTTTGCTGTTTTTGTATATATTAAAATAGTTAAATTACCTGTTAAAGTTAATTTATTTGTAATATTAAACATACCACTATCAAGTCAACTACTATTTAAAGGTTGTCAATTAGTATTTAGATAATTTTCTTTTTTAAATTGTTCTCTATTTTTAATATTATTATCTTTTTCTAATTGACTTAATATTTGTTGAATTTCTCTTTTATGACCCTTTTTAATTAAATCTAAATAAGTAAATGGATTTAACCACTGATAAATATCTTCAATCTTATTTGTAATTTTTTGTAGCGGATTAGAATAATATGAAGCAAATTTGTTAACCTTATTAATTAAATTAACAAATTTATTTATTATTGATTTATTACCTAAATTCTCTGCTAATAAAGTTAAAATTCGTAATATTAATAAGTTCATTGTTTATTAAGTATTTTTAATTACGACATCAATTGGATTTGTTTGACCAGTAGCGTTGTTTTTACCCTCAATCTGAACTGAAATTGCTTTATCATTTGTAATATCAATTGGTCAATCTTCACCCTTACTTTCAATAAAGTAATCATAATCATTTTCAGTTAAAGAACTATCTACCGCTTTTACTGCTTTTAAAACGACAGCTTTAAATTGTGGTTTTAATTGTTCGATTGTTGCTTTTGTTGGGTCTGTGACATGAATAGTTGGTTTATCTAATTTATTAATTTTACTAATATCAATTTTATTTGTTGTTGGTTCATTAATTACATAATCAACTGGTACTCTAAATGTTTTATTTAAATTATTGTAAGCTGCTGTTCTTTCTTCAATTGTTGGTTCTTTTTCTAAAATAATTTTACATTTTTTGGATATAAAATTGTTGTGTTGCATATTGTACTTTACCAATTCATTTAGGGTTAGCAGTATCATTATCTAAAACTTGTTGAATAGTATCCATATTAATTGGATATGCTCATACTTGTTTATTAATAATTAAACCACTTACATTAGTAAAATTATAACCTTTATCACGGTTAACTTGTCCTTTTGTATATGTTTTTTCTAAATGAAAAC
>NZ_CM020866.1:68437-156485 GCF_009866525.1 Spiroplasma poulsonii | reverse complement strand
AGTATCATTTACTTTTATATTCTCTGTATACAAAGTTTTTGTACTTTCAAAATTAACATTATCTTTTTGTGGCAATCCTTTTTTGTGTAAAGTTGCATCAGATAGTGGTCCAAAATTATATTCACAAGTAGAATAACCTCCTAAAAATATTAACATTTCTATCACGAATAAAATGTTTTATATCAGGTTCAATACAACTAACTTGTAAATTGTCAAGATTACTTATTTCAATTGTTTTATAAGAATCTTGAAATTTACTTATACTTTGAATTGTTGGGTCAATTTGTCTTAAATCAATTTCTATTTCATAATATCCTTTATATTCTGTTGTATTATCAAATAAATTAATAAAACTTTTAGGATTATTTGAGTGTTTACATTGTGGTGGTGCTGTAATTTTAGTTTTTAATGCTTGTCCTGTTTTAGCATCTCAGATATCTTTTGTATAAGGTTTATAGTTATATGGTACTGGTGGCAAGACATATTCTGGGTAATTAAATGTTGGTATTTCATAGTCATGTGGTAATAAGAAACTAGTTTTATAATTAGTTGTCATATCGCGTAAATAATTATTTAATGTACTTTTTGTTTTTCCACGAAAACTTCATACTGATAATTTTAAGTAATCTTCTTCATTGTTAGTATATGGGTTATCAGCATAAAAGATAATTTCAAAATTACCTTTATATAATGCTTGGATTGAAAACATATCAATAATATAGCTACAATTTGTTCCATCAGGTGTTTGTAAAAATTCGCAATTATTATCTTTTTCACTATCACTAACTGGTGTTTGTAAATCTACTGCTCTTACTAATTCATTAATTAAATAAACTTGGTTAGTTTTTTGATTTAATTGTTTTAAATTATAAGTTGAATAAATTAATTCACTTGTTGGTTTACCATCTTTAGTTAAAACAGGACCTTTTAATTTATCAGTTAATAAAGTAGTAAAACTAAAACTAGTAGCATTTGCACCAAATATAGCACCAACTTTGTCGTTTCCTTGTTCTCTAAATATTTCAAAGGGTAAATAACCCTTACCTTTTGAATTTTCAGATCAAAATGCATCATTATAAAAACTATAAATATTAGCACTCATAAAGCCATTTAATCATTGAAAATTAGGTCATGATTTTTCATTTTTGTTAATTACTCATCCTCATGGAATACCAAAGGAAATAAAGTTTAAGAATTTACCAACACCGCCCGGTATCGTAAAAGGATTAAATACTAATTTTTGAGTATAGTTTAAAGGTAATACGGTAACTTGGCGATTAATAAAATTATTCATATTTAAAATATCTCAAACATTACATGAACCCATTTTGCTATATTCAATTTGAACTTGACCTACTGTATTACCAAATTCATCTTTTCTTCTAAAATATGATGATGCTTGAGTACTAATAATATTATCAACATTACCGCCATTTACTTTTATTTTGTTTGGTGGTGTTATTTTTCAATCTTTAGATCAATAAAATTTAGAGTTTTTATCTTCTTTATGAATATTTCTACCAACACTAGAATTAGTTGCTGATGTAGTAGTGGGGTCGGTTATAACAATGCCCTCACTATTTTTCTGTTTTCAAAAATCATATCTACTTTCCATATCTTTTTTTCAATCTTCATAACCAGTTATCATTGTTGGTTGAATACCTTGAATGTTATATCAGCTTACTTCTGGTGATGCATAATTATTAACTTTGTCGGGTGGACAAGGATACATGTTATACATTAATAAATCTCTTGAATTCATAACTTTTTTATTAAATTGACCTTTAATAATTGGCCGACCAATTACAGGCATATCAAAAAAGATAGGATTACCATAAAATTTAACTGCCATTGCTCTAACCCCCGGGTCTTTTAATAAAACTTCATCTAATTCAACAATACCTTTATTTAGTTTTTCATCATAAGTTATTTTAGGAAAACAATAACCTTCACCTGGGGCACTTGTTTGTATAAATTGTCTTACTGATAAACCACTATTACTAATTTTGTCATTAATACTTGAAAATGTAATTTCTTGTCATAAAAAACTACCATCATAAGGTGAATAATAATTAATAACATTAGATGGATATAATCATTGTCTATCTTGTGGTGCAGAATTAATATTACCCCCACCAATATTTAAACCACGGTCATTAAATACAGTATAAAAATTATAATAATCATTAATATTTAATTTATTGACATCTTCATCTAAAATTAATAAAGTATATTGTCTTTCAGTTGATTGTTGAGTAAATACTTGTTCAAATTTAGCTTCACCAAATTGAATTGAACTTCTATCATCAATCATATAAGCATCTCAATATTTCCCAACCTTAACTTCTTTAGTATAAAAATTATCTGCTTTATTATCATTATTCATAAAATAACTTAATTTATATTGCTTTAAGTATTCTAGCATTCTATTAATATCATAAATATTTTCACCATCAATTAATTTTCAATAAACATTATTATTTTCATCTTTTAATTTTATAGCAAATGGTGTTTCATTATTGGCTCATATAGTTGAATTAATTGGCTGTTTATTAAAATCATCAATCGTTAATATATTAATTTCTTCACCTTTATATTTTTGTACTATTTTTAAACTATTTTGTCATTGAGCAATAGTACTTTCCATATTATCAAATATGCGTGAATAACTACCATAATCACTTGGTTTTGCATTATTAGGTTTTCATCCTGTTTCAGTATCAGGGATATATGAACTATAAACATTAAAAGGAAATACCATTCAATGACGATTGTCTTTTATGTTTTCTCTGATATCTATTAAAGTATCGTGGGCTTGTCTTCTTAATTCTTCGATAACTCCGGGATTAATTCTACTCATTTGTTAATTCTCCTTAATTTCTGTTCTACCTTGTAAGGCATTTTGATTATTACCAGTTTCATCATATTCTAGTAATTTATTATTATGTTCAATTTCTTTGGTTTGCATTTTATCTTGTCATTTTTCTATTTTTTCAAAATATTTGTTTGCTTCTAATTCATCAATATTATCATATTCAGTAATTGCTCTTATTGGTTCCATTGTGCCATTATCTAATCTAGCAGTAATTAATTCATTTTGTCGCATTTGGTCAACTAAACTAGCACTAACAAAATCAAAACCATAAGGTCGTTCACCAACACCATCTCATAAACCATAATATTTTAAAACAGTATCAAACATCTTTGTATAATATTGTTTACGATATGCTTGTAAATATGCTTGTTTTTCTAAATCTTTGGTTTTAGTTAATAAAGATTGTGTTTTATTTTGGTCATTATCTGATTTATCACCAAAAGGACTAGAAAAATGACATGCTAAGTATACTTGTTCAATAATTGATTTTTGGTCTTCGGTATATGTTTCTAAGGTTGGTGTACCTTGTACCACTTGTAAAGATTGTGATAATTGACCATCTACGGCTGATTGACCTGATTGAATAAAAATATCATCAAATACATCTTGCAATACTTTTTTATTGCCTTTGTTATAAGCAGTCATTAAATCATCATCTAATATTCCATATCAATGCGTACGATTTGCTCATCTTTCTTTTGATTTAATATTAAAACTATCTTCTAAATCAAATTGTAATTTATAACAATTTGTCATAGTAGGTCAAGGGTTTAATGTTGTTGAAGTTGATAAAAATAATGGATTAGGTTCATTAATCATTTCTCAAAAAGGGACAATACCTAATTTGTTTTTAAATTCTTGTACTAAAACAGGTCTAACATCATCTTTAATTTGTGTTTTACTTTGTCCAACAACTACTTCATTATTTTTTGGTCAACCTTTAATAACTATTTTATCTTTGGTACAAATTAAATTTAATATAAATCCACTATCACTTTGATGATAATTTAATCAAATATCAGCACCTTGTTCAATTTCATTTATTTTACTTACTCGTGATGTAAAGTTAAAAGGGTTAATTCATAAATCAATATTGCCGTCATTAGTCTCTAATAAACCAAAGATTGTTTTACCCATTAAACTTGCTGTTAATTCATTTTTATCTAATTTTTCTTTTATTTTATAAGTTTCATATCATCAGTTTAATTTTTCTAAAATGTCTTTACGATGAGATTTAAATAAAATATCTTTACCATTTACTAATCGCATTTGATGACGAGCAATAATATTTGCTAAATTAATAGTTCAATCATAATTATAAAATTTTAAAACACTATTAATATCATTTAAATTTGGTAAACTAGGGAAAGTATTATTCATTATTATTTTTCTCCTTTAATTTTAAAATAAGTGCATAATTAATAATATTTACTGTTAATAAATTTGGTTCATTTGCTAAAACTTGTACACATACTTTAACTTTTTGATATTTCTTAATATATTCGTTATATAAATTTAATTTACATATTGCGATATTATCTTTTTTTAATTCTTTACAAAGTCTTTTTTTAACTTGTCCACAAACAGACATATAAGGTCTTTTTGCATTTATTACACGCTCATCATGTATTACATAAATATCTTTTTTCATTAAGTTAATCACTCCCTTTGTTGTCATAATTTATAATCTGCTGAACTATTATGTTTAACCATTGGTACTAATTCAAAGTGTAAAGCATAAAAATCACTATCAAATGTATCATCATATAAATCTAACATTCGTTCTTCTCTGGCATCTGGTTTATCTTCTCATTGAATTAATTCATATTGGGTTTTACTTACAGGACATTTTTCTCATAATCATTTTAATTGATTAGTATTAATTAACATTGTAATTGCCTCAATACGATGCTTTATTTTAAACTTCTGCTTTTGTGCTGGTTTAAAATTCATGTATTGACCAAAAGTATAATTATATTTTTCTCTATTTAAACTTTCTAATGTTGCATAGGCACTATCATCAACATTAATTGATATACCTTGCTGAATTAAATGAAAATATTGATTTAATTGATTGTTGTAAAATTCTAAAATATCTTTTACTTGTTCTAATGGTCCTTTAAATTGTTGAGTAGCATTTGAGTGTGTATATTCTGCTACTTTATATGCTTTTTTATCAAATGAATTATATATTCAAAAACTCGCTGCTGTTGTATGTCCTTTGGGACTAGTAGAGTTTGCTAAATCAACACCACCTAATAATTTCGTTGGTTGAATAATATCTGTTGCTTGCATAATATCAATATATCTTGCAAAGATTGAACCACTAGTATTACCGGGCAATCCTCAACTTCATACTCTTGCTCTTTCAATATCTAATTGTTCTAATCTTAATTGTTCATTAACTTTATCTTGTGGTAATTCGTAATTAAGTCTTCAACTAGAATAATGAATAATAATCTTCATATTTCATTTTTCAATATATTTAATTTGTTCATATTTACTACGCATTATTTGTTCATCAAAAGGCATTAATTCATTACAATAACCAACAATATATCTTTTTAAACTCTCAGGATTACATGTATTAATTGTTATTTTATTTTGATAACCACGAATAGCAAACTCTAAATCACTTAAATCTTTTTGTTGAAATTGGTCACATTCTTCTCTTCAATCAATAACTAATTTATATTTATTCAAATCAGCAAAAGCTTTTAATTTTTCTTTCCGACTTGGTGAATGTAAACCTTTACAATATATTTTGCTCCCATTTGATAAAGTAAAAGTAAAATTAGATAAATTAATAGTATAAGGAATATTATTTTCATCTAACATATTTCATATATTTTGAAATACACTATCTTTTAAATCTTTACTCCAATACATACTAGCAATGATACAAATTGGTTCTTTAATCAATAAACTAATTTTTAATAATTCACCAAACATTTTAATATTTGAAATAGTCTTACCACTATATCGTGTCCCAATTTGATTAATTTCATTAACTAACTCATATTTCTTTGCAAAGGGATATTTATTACCAACATTACTATTTTGTAATAACCAATAAGGTGTTTCTAACAAATAAGTAAAATGATTAAGCATTATTATCACTTTCTTTTTTAATATCTCTAATATCCGTTTGTAAATTAACAATTATTGGCTGTTGATTATTTAAGTTTAATTCTTGTTCTAACTGTTTTTCTTGCAGTGAATATTTATAATTAAATGCTCGTTGTCAATATAATTTAGCACCATCAGGTGATTTCATCATAAAATTAATTATTTCACTTTCAATTCTATCAACTTGTTTTTCAAGCAAAGGAACTATCTTTTCGCTCGCATAAGTATCATATCTTCACTTGCGAGAAAGATTGAATTCATTGGTTAAATCATTCAAAGTATATGGTTTATTAGGTGATTTATTTTCTCAAAATTGCTCTATTTTACGATAAAAAGTCGCCAAACTTGCTGTTTTTGGATTAAATTCTTTCATTTTTACTCCTTTTATATGGTTAAATATAAGTAGAGAAAAACATGTACAGAAGAACTTAACAGGGTTCTTTTTTTTTATTATCTATATTTTACATCAAAATAAAAAAAAGTAAATTACTTTACTTTTTTCAGTTAAATTAATTTGCTAATAATTAACACTTAAATTATAACATAATAAATAAAAAATAATATCTTTTTTTGCATTTTTATTATTTTTGTGTTAATGTGTAGAACTAAGGAAAGAGGGTAAAAAATGATGAATGTTGATAACAATTTTTTTAATAATTTTATTAATTTATTATATATACAGAGTATTGAAATTATTCAACAAAGTTCAGAAGATTATGATGAATGAATTTTTAAAAATTACAAAATTGATAAAACTTTAAAAGAATTTAAATATTATAAAGTAAAAGATAAAATTGAAAGAACATTAGTAATTTTAAATGGAAAAATAACTTTTAAAAGAAGAAGATATTATAAAATTAATCCAGAAACAGGTAAAGAAGAATATATTTTTCCTTTGGATAAACTTTTAGGAATTGAAAAATGACAAAGAATAGATAATTCTGTTAAAGAAAAAATATTATCATTTATTACTGAGAACAAAAGATATAAAGATATTTTAGATACTATGGAGCATGTAAAAATTAGTTTAATGACAGTATCTAATATTATGAAAAATGCAAAAACTGACGAAGAATATTACTTTAATAAAAGTAATAAAAAAATAGATATTCCACACACTTTATATATTCAAATGGATGGGACTTATTTGAAAATGTTAGATTCAACAAAGCAAGGAAGAAAAAAGATAAAAAAACATACGATAGCATGTACTGTACATACTGGGTATGATGAAGAAAAATATACTGTAAAAAGACCTGTAATCGCAAATAAATTAGGTGTTTTTGAAATGGATAATATTCCAGATTATCTTAAAAAAGAAGCAAATTTAAAACCAGTTCTTATAAAATTATTTACTTTAATTGAAACTCATTTCAAATTGACACCTAATATTGAAATTATGATTTTAGGTGATGGTGCATTATGGATTAAAAATACTAAAAATTTTATGCGTCAATATTTTCCTAAAAATAAAATTCACTATACAATAGATAAATTTCATCTTACAAGTAGATTTAAAAAACTATATCCACATCAAAGTAAAAACAAAGAAAATAGAGAAATATATCATAAAGCAGTTGATAATTTTTATAATGGTAAATATGAGGGATTATTACAGTGTTTAGAAGATAGTAAATCTTTTATAAGCGATGCTAAATTAATTTTTTTGAATAAAACTATTAGATTAATTAAAAATAATAAAGAAGGAATTGAAAACCAAACACTATGGAATAATATTGGTTGTGATATTGAAGGTGATATTTCTCATTATTGAAAAGGCACTATAATTAAAAAAGCTATTTATAGTGAAAAAACTATTAGAAATAAATTAAATGCTAGTATGATGGGATTAAAAAATAAAATTAATTTATTTAATACTAATGAACAATTGTTAGAAGAAAATAAATTTAATTATTCAGTTAATAATTTTGTAAATAATAATTTACAAAAAAACTTATATTTTTATTAGTTTTATCTAAGAAATTAAATAACTTTAATAAAAATGTATTTTTTTTGTGGAAAAATTTAAAAAAATAGAAAAATATATTGACAATAAAATTAAAAGTAATACAATCTAAATAAGTAAGTGGTATATTATTCCACAATTTCTAAGATATTAATTTAAGACCCCAAAATAATTTATACGACCGTAGTCAAAGAATAATATTTGATTTTAAAATTATTAATAATATGGAAAAATTAGATTGAAAACCTGATGTTATTTTAACTAGAAAATCAATTTATCGGATGATTTTAACAATTGATGAAAATAAAAATATTGTTGCAGGTAGTTTAGAATTAACACATTTTAAACAATATTGGGATGGTAATAATGCAAATAGTTATCGGTATACTGATGATTTAGGTTTTTTATTTTCTTTCATAAAAGAAAAAGAAGATACTTTTAATTTTAGTGCTGAAACTTATAATTATTATCGAGGTAATACTCCCAATACTGGTAAAATTGTTTTTGAGCATATGAAAGGTCAAATTGATATTAATAAATTTTTAAAATCCTTTTTTGCCCATGCTTTGGTACCTGTTTTTCAAAATCGTAGTAATTTTATTGAAAGTGGATATATTGATAATTTAGAATATGATACTGTTTTAATTAACTTTTTTGGTTTAAAATTAGTTAATTTTAGAGATGTTTTAATTGATGAAACTAATACTAATAAAAGTCAATTTGAAAAGTTATTAAATAGTATGTTCACGGTTTCGCAAAACTTTTATAAAGATTATTTACGTACCATTTTTGATTTAGAAAATAATACTTATGTGCAAGGTTATAATAAAAAATATGGTTTATTAGCAAATAATGGTTTTAAAATTTACCCACGATATTTTTATTTTTCAGATAAATATAATCAGTTAGATATTAAATTATATTCAGCATTTAAAAATCGATTTTATAACACCAATTATGGTAATGTGTTTAATTATGATTTTTCAGTTGCAAATAATTATAATATTAATCAAAATGAGGGTTATGTTTTTGAAGGCGCTTTAAAAGATAAATATGGTTTAAAATACAAAAAAATTGAAGAACAAAAAATTGGTTATAATGTTTTTGAATTACAAGCGCAAAAAGAAAATGATATGTATCGTTATTATGATTTTAATTTTGGGATTTACAACTGACAAGAAATAAACAACGGTGGATTATTCCCCGATGGACAATGATGACAAGCACAATATGAAAGTTGTAGTTGATATAATTTAGCGTGTCATATAAAAAATGCCGCAATTTGAGTTGTAAATAATATTCCTGGTGTAAAACAAGTAAATGAATTAGCAAGTGGAGTTGGTAAGATTTTTCAAACAATATATAGTTTTTTTAGTCAAACATTTGAGGTATGAAAATTTAGTCCAGCATTATATAACACAATAACAAATATATTCTTATTAATTATATTTATGAAATTTGTAAGATTAATATAAAAAGGACTTGTTAGTCCTTTTATTCTTTTCAATCTGTAATTTTACCGGTATTTGTATCAATTTCAGGTGTTTGAGGTTCATTTAAACCATCTCAACAATAATATGATTTAAAAAGATATCATACACCATTAATAATATGATAAGGTACTCCACTATTATCTCAAATTGATTTATTTGAAAAATTAAATTTTATAATAGAAAAATTATCATTTTGTTTCTTTTTTACAATTCCAATATATCATTTATTATCTGGATTCCTATTTAATTTATCTAATGGGATTAACTTTCAACTACTATTTTCTGGTGGTTGTTGCGGATTATATGGTGGTTCTGGTTTATTACCTTCTCCCCCGTTTTCATTGTTATTTGGTTTTTCACAACTAATTAATGATGTTGTACTTGTTGTAGTTAATCCGATTGCTCCTAAAATACTTAGTCATTTTTTCATATACTTATCTCCTTATTTAGAATGTTATAATTACTCTATGTAAATCATAACATATTTTAGGGGGTAAAATATGAAAAAATATGAAAGATTAGATATTAATGAAAGAGTAAATTTAGAAAAATTAAAAGATAATGACTTGTTTAAAAAGAAAAATGGAACAATTAATATTCGGAAAATTGCTAAACAAATGAATAGAGATTATAAAACTATTTGGCAAGAGTTAAATGTGTTTGATAATATTAATGATTATAATGCTACAAAAGCACAAAAAATACACGATAAAAATAAAAGACAATGTCGTAAATATTCAATGTTAAATTCACAAGAATTAAGTTATTTTTCTAATGAATATAATAATTTTGGTCGTTCTCCACAAAATATTATTATGTCTTATGAATTACAATATAATGTAAAATTTGGTGTGTGTTTTAAAACAATGTATAAATATATTAGATTAGGTTATTTTAATTTATCAAAAGATAATTTGTATTTTAAAAATAAAAAACGAAAAACAAAAAATGGTGAAAAAAATGATAATCGTGGTGTATTGCTTAATATTAGAGATTATAAGCAATTTTTAAATGATTATGGTGATGATTTTAGTTTTAGTGGAATTTGAGAAATGGATACTCTTGATTGTGGTAATTTTCATTTATTAGTTTTAGTAAATAGGAAATCTAAAATAGTTTTTTATGATATTTTATTTACTAAAAAAGCAAGTATTGTTTTAATGGTTTTAATGAAAATGATTAGACAAATTGGCAGTAATAAATTTAGTTGTATTTTGACAGATAGAGGAAAAGAATTTTATAAATGAAAACCAATAGAAAAATCTTTTAAAATAAGAGTTTATTTTTGTGACCCTGGTAAACCAAAACAAAAAGCATTAGTTGAACGAATAAATAGAGATATAAGGCGATGATTTGGATCAAATGAACCTTTGATTAATATTCGTAGTAGATTAAAAAATGTTTTAAATATATTAAATACTACAATAAGACCTTGTTTAGAAAATTTTACATCAAAACAATATTTTAAAAAAATATTTGTTCATTAATTAGTTAATGTATATAATAAAAATAATAAAATTTATTAATTATTTTTGTGTTTAACAAATTATTTTCATCATTTTAATAATATAATTTGGAATGGCAAGGGTTTTTTGGACAAATTTTATGTAGAGTAAAGATTTTTATATTCAATTGGTGTTAAATAATTTAATTTGCTGTGAATTCGTACATTATTGTATCAATTAACATAGTCAAATAATTCTAATTTAAATTGTTCAATATTTTTAAATTTTCTGTTTTTAATTAATTCTGTTTTTAAAATTTTATAGGTTGATTCATAAACAGCATTATCATAAGGACAGCCTGGTTTACTATAAGATTTTGCAACATTGTTTTTAGCTAAAAGATTGTAAATGATATTGTTATTAAATTCGCTGCCTTGATCAGTATGAAATATTTTAATATTATCTAAAGAAAAACTAAGCTTTTTAAAAGTATTTTCAACTAATTTGGCATCTTTATGAGAACTAACATCATAACCAATAACTTCACGATTAAATAAATCAATTAGAAAGCACACATAATATCATTTGCTATTGATAGCAACTTGTGTTAAATCACTGACAACAACTTCATGTAGTTTATAATTATTAAATTCTTGATTTAACAAATTATGATATTTGTATATAGCGTTTTTGTTACTTTGATGTTTATATTTAAGTTTTGTATAATTGGAAATTAAGTTATATCTTTGCATTATTTTACTAATTTTTATTCGTGATAATAAAATATTTTGTTGTGCTAACATAACTTTAATTTTTCTTGTGCCATAATTTTTACGACTTTTTAAGAAAATACTGATAACAGCATTATCAATAGTATGGTTTGATTTAGGATTATTTGATTTCAATTGATAATAAAACGTTGATCTAGGAACTTTTAGTGTTTTGCATAAATTAGTAATTGCATATTTTTCTTTGTTGTTTTTAATAATTACTATTTTTTGCCTATTATCAGTGTGGCTTGCTTTAAAATATCATTTTCCATTCGTAATTGTTTAATTTCTTTTCTTAGATGAATTAGTTCATTTTCTTCTGGGCTTCGATTATCTTTTGCTTTAAATGAACCAGAATTATTGAATTCATAAATTCATTTTCAAACTGTTGATTTACCGACCTGATAGTCACTGGACAATTGTTTTGCTGTTTTACCTGTTTTATAAAGACTAACAATTTGTTGTTTAAATTCATCGGTATAATGATTCTTTGCCATAATTACACCTCCATTTATTAATTTAATTATAATCCTTACTCCACATTATTGTTGTCCAATTTATCTTAACCCATCCAATTAGATTTTAGTAAAGGAGAAAAAATATATGTATGATAAAAATAACAAAATTATTGTAAAAATAACAAATATTACTCCCTATGGTGCTTTTTGTAAAGCAGAAAGAGCTGATGGTTTAATCCATATTAGTGAAGTTTCAGATTATTTTGTTAAAGATATTAAAGATTTTTTTGATATTGGTGATGAAATTGAAGTTGATGTGCTTGATTTTAATATAGTTAGAAAACATCTTAAATTAAGTTATAAAAATTGTCACCCTGAATTATTAAAAAATGATGATAAAGAAATTCAGGAAATAAAAACAGCATTCCAAAACTTAAATAAAAAACAAAATAAAACAGACAATATTGAAAATATTAATAAAATAAATGAAAATGAATAAATTAGTAAAATACAATAAAAAAGTAAAAAATAGTTTTTATACTACTTTTTACTTTTTTATTGTATTTTATTTTTAATTTGTTATAATACTTTTAACTTTTTATGGTTTAGTTTTACAGTATACACATTTTTACCAGTATTTTTAATATCATATTTATTACGAAGATTATTATTAATTAATTCTAGTGGTAAAATAATATTTTTAACATAATTACCATAAAATACCTTTTTTAAATAATATTCTTTTTTAACATAATTTAAATCATTCATAAATACATTATTACCTTTATTTATTAAATTATCTTGAATAAAAACATTATTCATTTTTATAAACTCCTTTCAAATAAAAAAACACTAAATTACATTTAAAAGTTCCGAGCAAGGAAACTATAAATAGTTTGAAACTTTCAATATAATTAAGTGTTTATATTTGAAAGTTATTTTTATTATAAATTATCTTGTTGAAAAGTCAAATTTTAATTATTTTTTTAAAATGCTAATTAGTTAACTTTCTGTTGAGTTAGTTAATTTAATAAATTATGCATCATATAACTATGATGTACCTATATAATACCATAAGTTAATATTTGCTTTTAAAAACAAGACATTTATTTAAATAATTAAAAAGCAAAAAATGCTACTTTTTATTTAAAAAATAGCATAATTTACCGTTTTTATATATTTATAAGAAAAAAGCAAAAAATATTGCATTATTCTTAGAATTTATATATAATTAATCTGTGGTTAAAAAAATGACTTTACCAGTCAAATAAACTACTCTTCTCAGTCAGGTTTCCAAAGTGACTGATTTTTTTATTAGGTTAATTTAGTTAATATTCATATTAATACAAACATTAACAACATGATTTTGTAATTCAACTGGTAAAGTCACTAATGAAGGGAAGGTCATACATAACACCTCCATTAATGTAGATATCCTGATTATCTACTACAGTAAGTATAACAGAAAAAAATAAAATTGTCAAATTTGCTATTTTTTATGGTATAATACTTTTTCAAAAAATTATAATGGCTTGAATTACTTTAATAAAAAAATACCTTAGATTTACCTAAGGTATTTTTTTATTTACTATTTTTTTTACAGAATGGACAATTACTTTCATAAGGAATGTCTTGCTTTGTATATTTTGAAATATTATGTAAATTAAGATGGTTATAATCAACCTGCGGATTATTGTTTATCATCATTTCGTCTTGTCCTGAAGAAAGATTTTTTGCCCGATAATAACTTCCCGAACCATATGGAACATCACTAGCACTAGTTGCACCATATGTATTTGAATATCCTTTTTTATTGTATAAATTATAACGTGTTGAAGCTAAGTTAAGATCATCAATTTGTGGATAAAACTGATCAATCGGTACTACCCCATAATAATTAACATATTTTTTTGTTTCAACATCTGCAATTTTTTTTGCAAAATCAGTTGATTTTGTTTCTAATGTTTCTACTTTTAAAGTTAAACTAGTTAAATGTTCTTGTACTTCACCCAATGTTTTTGTATGAACTGATTGCAAATCAATTGAATTTTTAATTAGATCTTCTAACTTTTCAAATCGGCAATCAAAATTGTTATCACCTTCTGGTTGAAGTGCAATTGACCCCTGCTCTGGTTCTAATTTTTGTTTCACTGGGGTAGTTTCTACCACTGGTGGATCTTTTTGTTCAATTTCATATCCAATTACTTCGTAATCAAGATTTGAAAAATCCCCATTCATAATTTTATTATCTAGTTCATCCAAACTATATGATATTTCATCATCTAAAGCTGGTTTAATTTCTGATTGTGTTGATTTAATTTCCGATGGTACTGATTTAATTGGTTCACTTACAATAACATCGTCTAATAGTTCCCCATCATTATTATCATGATCATCAACTAATTCATCGTTAATATTTTCTAAGTTATTTACTAATGGTCTTTCTGATGGTGAAGCTGTCATTTTGTTTTCTTCAATTGGCGCATTAAAACTTGCTATTTTTTCAGCAGTTGCTAAAACAGATTCTGAAGGTTTATCTAAAATTGAATTATTATCAATTGCTGCCAATTCTTCTGGCATTGTTTCAACATACTCATTATTTTCAAATGTTATTATTTCAGCATCAGGGCCTTTATCTTCAATTCCGGTTGGAGATCCTTCACTATGAAGATCATCCAATCCTTCTAATTCTGCAAATGTATATCCGTGACTATCATCAATATAATTAATAGTTTCTTGGGTCTGACTATCTGATGATTGAATTTCGGATAATAATTCACCATCTAATTTATCAATATTATAATTTTTTGGAATAAAAGTAAGATCTTCTTGCGGACTATCTTGCACAATTTCTGTTGCAACAGTTGTCCCAAAAATAACCGTACCATCATCAGTACCAATATTCAAATCATTGGTAATTAAATCATCTGTTTTTGTCAAACTATCAAGAATATCATTATCTTCTTTACTACTACTTGTTTCATTTGAAATGTTGTCTAAAATATCATTATTTGAAACAATAGCATTTTCATTCAGAAAATCACTTGTTGCTTGTGAAATATCTCCAAAAATTTCAGCAATATGCATCATTTTCAAATGCTGATCAGCATCTAATTTTAATTTTGTTACTAGACTGTTTGCTTCTTTAGCAATTAAATTATAAATCTTAGCTTTCTTTTTAATTGATTTAGTTGGTGCATTAGTATTTTGAACTTCCTCTTCAATCAAGTTTTTGATATTAAGAGCTTGCTGATACATCTCATTTCATTTATTGTAAAGTTTCTTTTCTTTTTTTGTTAATACTCTTGCATCAGAAGATGAAGAATTTAATATCCCATCATTTAAAAAATCAAAATCAATTTCTTTATCTCTTGTTGGTTCTTCTTGTTCTTCATCATTTAAATTATCATTTTCTTCTAAAACTGCTGTTTTATCAACAAAAAGTTCAACATCAGCATTAACTGCATGATCAGAATTAAGATTAGTTTCTGTAATAGGAACATTAACAGTTTTACCTTCTAATGCACTTGTTTCGGGCTCAACATTTACTGTTGTTGCAACTAATGGTTCTTCCACCTTTACTGGTTCTACTGGTGTATCTTTAATAAGCTCTGTTGGCAATGGTGGTTTTGTTAAATCATTCAGCTTACTTACTTCTGAATTAGAAGGATTTGACACTACATGTGTCATATCACTAATTAAATTTGCTAATTCATTTTCATCAACATCACTCTTACCAGAATTAAATAAATTATTTAATTCATTTGATGTAAACATTGCATTTGATTTTTGGGCCGATGATTTTTTATTATCATCCGCGCTTACATAATCATTGTCTCTGAAATTTTTTCCGGTATTTTCGATCCCTGCGGTAGTCAAGCCAACTCCCATAGTTGCGTTTCCATAATACTTTCCCTCTTTATTTACCTCTCTTTCAAGTTTTTTATCTTGATGGTAAATAACAATCATATTTCGTTCTTCAACAAAATTTTGTAAAGCTTCTACATCAAATAATGACGATTCAATAAATAATAAAGCAACAAAAATGAATGCAGCAAAGATTAAAACAGCTACTTTTCCATATACTAATGAAGCAATAATTAATGTGACAAAAATCATTTTGATATATGGTCTTGCAATTCGTTTTCCTTTCTTAACACGGTTAATTTGAAATGATACTAACGTAATTGCTGCTAAAGCAACAAAGATTGATAATGCGTTAATGGTATATGCCCATGCATCACCAGTTAAACCATTTAAAATTTCTTCTTGTTTAAAAATTGATGTTTGAAAAATATCATTTATTGAATTAAAAATTATTGGAAGCGCAACTTGTTGAATCACCAAGAGATTTAATATTGCCGCAAAAATTTGAACTATTGCACCAATTATGATTAGGACTCATCCTAAGGTTACTAAAAATGTAAACATATCAACTTATCCTCCTCTAATTTACTTTCCGCCACGCATAGCTCAATAATCAAACCCAATTGTTTCATCATCTTCTTCCTCTTCAACTGGGGCAAAATTTTGCATTGGTTGGAGTGCTTCTTCTTCTACTTTTGGTGCTGCTTGTTCAACAGAATTATCGTCTTGGTCATCTCTAATAATGTAGCATTTATCAAAAACACTAATTTCATGTTTTATTAATTGTTCTGTTAAATTATTACCATAAACTTGGGTAACATAAGTCTCAATTAAAACCGGATTTAATGCAACAATAAATTTAAATTTAATAATTCCTTTAAAAATTGCATGTACTAAACTAAAAACTGTTTTAAACTTTGCATATCCAACTAAATCAATGTTGTTGAAAATTATTACAATATTATCTTTAATCTCATATGCCCGTAAAATGTCTTCGAATTCTTTCTTAATATATTCTAGCGGATCATCAAATTCTAATTCATTAATAATTACCACTGAATTTGAATCGTTAGTTTGTTCTGATAATTCATTGTTTCGTAACGTTCTTGCAAACAATTTAACACGATCTCATAAAACTTTTTTATCTTCTAAACTAACTTTTGGTAACCCTTTAATAATTCTCTTAAGTAGGAATAAGAACGGTGAAGCATATAACTCAATACGTAACAGATCAATATTAACAAGTGGCATTGAAAAAAATGAACTAACAATTTCCGACATTGAATCCTGGTGTTGATTATCAACGATTGTTAAGAAAGACTGCATCTCATTATTTTTTTCTTTAAATGTTTTTATTAAATCACGAACAATTTCATAATTTGATAATACCATACCATCAATCTTACCTAATTCTTCTTTGTTTATATTTTTTTTAATTTCATGCCCACTATTTTTAAATAAACCCACTGCCATCCCTGCATCCTCATTAACAACTTGTGTTGAATTCATTTTTTGTTCATTGCTCTTTGAATTATTTGGCTTTGTCTCTTCTGTATTTAATTTTAAATTTTTCATTCGTTCGAATGGATTGATGTACATGTTTAGCCCTCCTGCATCATTTCTCCATATTTAAATTATATCATATTTACTAAAAAAATTATAAAAAAAAATTGCAATTTAAATTGCAATTTGGTATGATATTATTCTTTTTATAAAATTAATCTTCTTCCTCTTCTTTTAAATCCGCTAGTTCTTTTTCTAAACGTTTAATTTTCTCTGCTTTCGATTCTTTATTTTTATTCTTATCCTTTTTGCGATAATCATCAAATAATTTTCTTGTCCCATCTTTAATGTTTTCTCGATTCATAAATAAAAAATGGCCCATGAAATAACCCGTTACTCAAATTCCTAACAATAAAACACTCATTAAAAAGACAACGGTATATGCTTTTTGATCAATAACAAACATCACTGTAAAAGCAATCGTTAAAATAATTAAAATAATTAAAATAACAAGATTAACAATTTTATATCATGATCATTTTTTGGTTTTATTTTTTTCTACCATTGTTTACCTCTTATCTAATAAATTCTTTTGTTAAAGAATTATAAATTTTTGAAGGACGATTATCTAAATATCCATCATTAACAATAATATCAACATCAAATTTTTTTAGCTCATTAAATTCTTTTGCATAATTTTGGCCGCTAATATTAACACTTGTCCCATAAATTGGTCCCACTTTTTTAATAATTTTTTGCAATCATTTTGACTTCGTAATTCGAAGCCCAATTGTATTATCACTAGTGATATTATACCGACTATTAATATCACTTTTTATGTTACCTATTATAGTAATAGTTTCATTTTTTTTAAAAAGTTTTATATCTTCATGTGTTAAATCAATAAATTTTTTTGCCATTTGAATCGAACTAACAATTACTGATAAATACATTCTTTCTGAACGGCCTTTAACTTTAAAAATTCTTGCTTTTGCTGTTTGTGAACTAATAATACATGTCATACCATAAATTGTGTCGGTCGGAATAATAATAACATTCTCCGCCAAATAACCCGCAATAATTTCTTTGCGTTCTTTTACTGTATATACTTTCATTTTTTACCTAACCCCCTTCCTTATCTTATAAATTTTTAGAATTTACTCTTACTCTTACTTGTTCTTCATGATTATTATTACTTTTAATTTTTGAAATATGAGAAATGGCAATGATTGATAACACACCAATAAAAGAAGATAATAAAATTCCACTTGCAATAATTTCGCTTCCTTGTAATCAAAAATAATTTAGTTTTGTTGTTCCAAAAAGTGGTTTCATAACTGTTTCTTTAAAATGATCATTTTGGCTATTTCAATAGTTAACCGCTTGTGTCATTTGATACTGTGAAATTAAAAACATTACTAGCGATGTTCCCGTTACAATTAAAAAACTAAAATAAAAACTAATAAATCCTTTTTGGGTTAAATTTGGTTTTTTAATCATTACGAAACTAAATGTAAATAGCATTGAAATAATTAAAGAGGAAAAAATAATTGGTGCAATACTAATAAAGAACGGTGATCCTGGCATTTTACTTGTCATATTGAAATAATCAAGATTTGGTTGATCTAAAATACTACTTGTTCCAGTAATAATAACATTAATTGTTAACTCTGAATATAAATAAGAATACAAAATAAATCGATTTGCATCGGTAAAACTACTTCCTATAGTAATTGTATAAATTAGTTGCGGAATAAAAGCAATACTCGAAAAGAAAATGACTCATAATGAAATGTTAAATTCATTTGGAATTAAAAATAAACTAATAATTTTCTTAGCAACACTCTGATTAAAAGTGTCTTTTAAAACAACTAATTCCTCCTTTTTATTTAAGTTGACATTAGTATTTAATAACCATTCTAATTTAAAACCAACTTTTAGCATAATAAAAATAATAAAAATCATCTGTAAACCTGTAATTCATCAAATCACATTAATTCCAATTCATGCCAACGGATAAGGATTTTGAGTTCCTGATCCTGTTGCTAAATTAATTAATACTTCAATAATTGCATCACGATTAGGAGCTCCTGGTTTAATCATATTATTAATATTTTCAATATAGTCAGGACCAGTATACCCTCATTTTAAAGATCGACATCATTCGGTAAATAAATCATAATAATACTCTGCAAATGAAAATAGTAAACACGTAATAAAAATAAAAGAAGTAATAGTAATTGTTCCAATTAACAACATACGATTATTAAAATTAATTGTTCGTTTTTGATAGTAAATATAAAAAACAGTACTAATAATTGCACCAGCTAACGTTCCTAAAGCAATATATGGCAAACCAAAAATTAAAAAGCGATTTGGCAAATTAGAAGTTGTAAAAGTTTCTAACACTTCTTTCGGTGTTGTTTCAGTAAATGCAAAGAAATTCTTTAAAATATCATCATTGTGCGAAACAACAATAAAAACAAAATATGGCATCATAATAAATAAAACTACTAAAAATGCAATACTAATAATGCGAATTCTTTTGATTTTTTTAATCTTATCATCCATACTTTCACCTCACACCTGAGCTCTTATTATTTTACTACAAAATATTAACAAATAACATTCGTCATTTTTTATTTATATCTTTTCTAAAATAATATTTTTGGTTTGGGAAATATTCTTTAACTAATTTTTCTAATGCTTTTTTTTGATCATAGCCATGTTCAAAACATAAAAAACCATTTTTATTAACAATTTTTTGTCAATTCTTAAAAATATGATGATAAAAAAATAATCCATCATCATCACCAAATAGAGCGACATGCGGTTCATAATCTTTAACACGATGACTAATCTGTTGGTTGCTTGGAATATAGGGCGGGTTACATACTAAAATATCGGCTTTAATCTTATTTTTAATAAACGGTTCTAACATATCACCCTTTAATAATTGAACATTTTGACAATTTAATTGTTTAATATTTCTTTTTGCAACATTCAAGGCTAATGGTGAAATATCACTAGCATAAATTGTTAAATTTGGATTTTCTAACCCCAAGCTAATTGCAATTGCTCCACTACCGGTTCCAACATCAATTAACGTTAATGGTTTTTTACCTTCAACAAAATTATCATCAATTAAAACATTAATATTATCCACCAACTCTTCTGTTTCATAACGTGGAATAAGAACGTTGTCATCAACATAAAAATCATAACCATAAAAACTCTGTAAATTAGTAATATGTTGAATTGGTTTTCCATTTTGATATTCAACTAACTTTTGCCAATAATCATCAACCTTAAAATTAATTTTTTCATTTTGAACGGCATATAATTTAGCTAATGATATTTTCATAAAAAATGCTATCAAAGTTTTAACATCAGCAAGATAATTATCAATTTTAGACGCTTTAAGATACTCTTCTGACTTTTCAATTAATTCGTTAACTGTCATTAGTTTCCTTCCATTTTCAATCTTTGTTCTTCATTAATTAAAGCTGTAATAATTTCATCAAGATTACCTTCCATAATTTGATCTAACTTTTGTAAAGTTAAATTAATACGATGATCAGTAACTCGATTTTGTGGATAATTATATGTTCGAATCTTCTCACTACGATCACCAGTTCTGACTGCATCTTTTCGCAACGTTCCTCGTTCTTCATTAATTTTACGTTGTTGTTCTTCATACAATTTACTACGTAAATGTTGCATTGCTAATGCTTTATTATCATGTTGACTACGACCATCTTGTGATGTAACTACAACACCGGTTGGTAAATGGGTAATTCGTACCGCTGAATCGGTGGTATTAACATGCTGTCCTCCAGCCCCCGAAGCACGATATGTATCAATTTTTAAATCAACTGTTTTAATTTCAAAATCAACCTCTTCAATTTCTGGTAAAACGGCAACTGTCGCAGTTGAAGTATGAACTCGTCCTTTGCTCTCTGTCTTTGGAATTCGTTGTACCCGATGTGCACCTGATTCAAACTTCATTTTTGAATAAACACGATCACCTTTCACCATAAATGAAATTGTGGAAAACCCACCTGCTTCTGATTCATTTTCTTCAATCACTTCAATTTTTCACTTTTGTTGCTCAGCATATCTTAAATACATTCGATATAAATCACCAGCAAAAATATTTCCCTCATCACCACCAGCAGCACCGCGGATTTCAAAAATAACATTTTTTTCATCATTAGAGTCTTTTGGTAATAACATCACTTTTAACTCCGCTGTAATTTGTTCTTTTCGAATTTCTGAAGTCTTAATTTCTTCTTTAGCTAACTCAATTAATTCTTCATCTTTTTCATTTTCTAAAATTGCTTTTGCCTCATTAATATTATTTAAAACATTTTTATAAGTTAAATATAATGCAACAGTATCTTCTAATTGTGCTTGTTCTTTTGCCAAACTAGTTAATTTTTTTACATCATTAACTATTTCTGGTTTTGTTAGTTCTTCATTAATTAAATTTGACCGCTTCAACATTGCTTCTAATCGTTCAACTGTTTTTTGATTCATTCTATCCACCTCTATTTATTCAGATACCTAACAATTATTATAATATATTTTAAATTATAATGCCTAATTTAATCTATTATAATAAAAATAAATCATAATAATTAATGATTTATTTACTGATTGGCAATAATTTCTTGAAATTTTGGTAATTTTCTTAATTGATCAAGGAGGGTTAAACGATACTCACAACTCTCAAAGGTTTTTTAACGGGATGTTTAGTAATAATCTTTTGAATAATTTTAAAAACATTGCCATTAACAACAACATTATCATTTTCCTTCGCCATTAAATTTTCCATAATTGTAATTTTAGAATTAATTGGTAAATTTTCAACAAAGTGTGCTTTAAGTTTGATAACTGTTCTTGGTTTACTATTTATAATAAAATATGCTTCTGCATTTAATCCTGCTTTTGTTAACATTTTTTTCCTTTCCAACTTAATATGTTACTTCATGGCAATGTCGACAACGAGCTTCATATTTATCCTTTTCGCCAATTAAAACAATGGGATCATAATAATTAGCTGGCTTACCATTAATCAACCGTTGCGTACGATTTGCTAAATTTCCACATTTAACACAAATTGCATGCAATTTTTTGACTTCTTCTGCGCGTGTCATTAATTGCTCAACATTAAGAAATGATTCGCCACGAAAATCTTTATCTAAACCATTTACAATAACAATGATTCCTTTATCTGCTAACGAATCAGCAGCTTTAACAATATTGTTATCAAAAAACTGAACTTCATCAATTCCAACCACATTTGTTGTTAGCTCAATTCGACTTAATAATTCTGCTGAATCTTTTACTGGCATTGCTTCAACTGAATTTTGACTATGACTAACAACTTTATTCTCACTATATCGGTTGTCAATTTCTGGCTTAAAAACTTGAATTTTAAATTTAGCATAACTTAACCGTACTAAACGACGAATAAACTCTTCTGTTTTTCCAGCAAACATACAACCCGTGATTACCTCAATTCATCCCATTTGTTCTTTACTATTTAAAAAATACATTATTCACCTTCCACATATTTAACATTATTTTTAATTAAAAGACTTAAGTCAGCTAAAATTTTCTCAGTATCTTCTCACTGATAAATTCTAGCACCACTAGCTAATTCGTGGCCTCCACCATTATATTTTTGAGCAACACCATTAATAATATAAGTATTACTACGAATACTTATATTAATATAACCTTCTGCTTTGTTTTCAATTAATAACATTCAAATTTTAAATTCTTTAATATTGCTCATAATATTAACTCATGGTTTAACAGTTTCATAATCCATTTGATGTTCTTTTAACATTTTGTCTGTTATTTTAACATAACTAATTTGATCATCATAAACCATTACTTGTGATAACAAATAATTTTTAAAACACGCATTTGTTCATGATTCTTCATATAAATTGTGATAAATGTTTTGCAAATCAAAACCTTTTGCAAGTAATTGCCCTGCTAACGTCAAAGTCTCAAGAGAAGTTTTGTTATACATAAAACGATTAGAATCAGTGATAATCCCCGTAAAGATTAATCTTGCCGCTGCTGCTGAAACTTTTAATTTTGATGTTAAAACTAAATCAGCAATCATTTCACTAGCTGCAATTTTATTTGCATCAACTCATTGTAAATCTCCATATGGTGTTACATTGGGATGATGGTCAATTTTAATAATTTCTTTTGCTTCTTGTCAATATTTACTATCAATTCGTTCAACATTACCTGTATCTGTCACAATTACTAAAGCTCCACGATAATCTTCTTGTTTAACAAGATCAGGTGTTGCTAAAAAAGCCAAATACTTACTTGGTTCACCATCAACCAAAACTTTTTTAATAGGAAAATTATCCTTAATAAATTGTGCTAGTCCAAACGCTGAACCATAAGCATCACCATCTGGTGAAATATGACGCAAACAAATAATAGTATTATAATCTTTAATTTTTTGTAAAATTGTTTTTTTTAAATTTTTCATTTTAAAATTCCTCACTTTAAATGTCAATAACTAAGTTATTACTACTTTTATTATAAATTAATAACGCATGTTTATCAAAATATATTGTAGTCATTCTCTTTAAATTTAATTCTTTTTCAGGAACTAAGACTTTTAAAATCATTTTATTATCAGTTTCAAAAAAACAAACAATTGATTTCCCAATTTTTTTAATTGTTTTAACTTGGCCTTTACACATTAAATGTAAATCCTTATTAAAAAATTTTGTTTTTTCAAAGGAAATTAAATTTGGGTTAATCGCTAATCAACATTCTTTTTGGTCAACTAACTTAATTTCTTTTGGTAGCTTAATTTTAACTTTTTCATTCATGAGGATATGATCTTTTTCAAAATACTGCATTGAAAAAATATTTTCAGAACTATTGTACATTGTTTGATATAAATGCATTGTTTCGGGGAAAAACTCAGCCTGTTCTTTTGTCATTAATTTACAATTATTATTTTCATCAAAGAACAATAACTTAGTAACATAGTTTTTAATATTTTCAATGTTTCTTGTCAAAACTAAAAACGTCATTTGCGGATTATAGTTTTTTAACGTTAATAAAATATCATTTAATTCAATTGCTTCATTATGTGTTAAATTATCAAAAGTATTATGCAAAATAATCAATTCTTTATTTGTTAAAATCGCATTAATTAATCTAATCTTTGTATGATCAAAACTACTTAGATTTTTGGTAATTTTAAATCAGTTCATTTTAATATTTAAATTACTCATTAGTTCTTTTACTTGTTCAAATGCTTGATTATAAACTGTAACAATTTTTTCATTTGCCGCAGCAATCACAAGGGAATTATCTTCTTCACGTTGGATTAATTTATCATTTAATAACGCTAAATGGTACTTATGAAAATATTCAAGAACTTTTCCTTTAACAATTGTTGCTTCATCTGGCAACAAATTTGAAATTAGTTGTTCTTGTTTTTGATTATAATTAAACCACTGATCTTCTGCTAGTTTCAATCAAGTAACAACATTAATTGAATTACTTTTATGTAAAATCCCTTTAATAATATTTTTTCGTTCACTATCACGCATAACAGTATTAAGAACGTTCAGACGATATTTTTTTAAAGCTTTTCTTGCTTTAATTAGCTTATATCGTTCATAAAGAATTTCAGTTTGTAAAGTTTTTAAATACTTTTCACAAACAAGTTTAGCCCCAATAAATCCAAATTTTTTATTTTTAATCTTTCTTTTTTTGGCAATTTCATAACAATCACATAAATAATCCAATTCAGAAATATAATAAATCTTATCTCATAAGGCTTGTAAAAACGCAAGAAAACCTTCGTAAACACGAATCTCTTCTTTTTTATAAGTGTAGGTATGTAAACTTTGAATTAGAATTGAATCCTTATCATCTTCTAAAATTTTGGCAATTTCCTTTTTATGAAATTCACTAATTTGTGTTAAATATGTTTCAATTCATTCTTCCTTAATCCTAATTGAATTATGAAAATATTCATTAATGATTTTATCTGTTTTCAATATTAAATCTTTTTTATTTAAGTCATTACCTATAAAAACTAAATTTTTATAACGATATTTATTTTTAATGTATTTTAAAGAACTATCATGCAAAAATTTTGGTGTTTTTAGAATATGATAAGCTAATCGTAATTTCGTTGGCAAAAAACCTAACCGTAATGTCCCTGGTGAAACATAACCAATTTTTCGTTCCTTTGGCAGTAAAGCAGTAATGTTTTGATTATTTAAATAAATTTTCCCACTACGTGGTTTTTTCTTTCCTAATAGAAGTTTTAAAAAATATAACTGTGAAAATTTATTTTCAAAATAAGTTCCTAGAACTTCTTGACTGTTAACATCAAAGTTTAAATCAGTAAAAATATTTTTTTTATAGAGTTTATATTTTAAATTACTAATTTTTAGTCCCATTCAAACACCACTCTTCTAATCATTTTTATTATACCCAAATAAAAATAATAAAAAACACTTATTCTTAAGTTAATAATTTTATTAACCCCCATAGTGTTTTATATAAATTACATGATTTTATATCTAATTGGCATCCCCAAATTTAATCGTGGATGATAATCTAACCTCTCAATATTTAACGTAAAATTAAATGTTGTACTAATTTTTACTAAACTATTTGCAGGTTCATCTAAACTCTTAATTTGATTACCCTTTGGTGGAATAATTTTTTTAAGATTAAGTTTTTTGTTAAGACCCGGATTTTCACTAATAAAACTAGCAATAAAAGTAGCTGCTTTTTCTTGTAAATAATTTATATTTGCAACATTAGACTTCTTACATTACTTGTTAAAAAATTGCAAATATTTGTAAAAAAGATACTAATAGAAAAATATAATTTTAATTAATTATGTTTTTTATTTAAAAATTTAATATTTTTCCACAACGAAAAATTAATTTATTATTTAAATTATTTAATTTTAAATAAATATTTTATGTTAAATATAATAATTGTAAATTATAAATTGAGGCAATTAAATTAAATCTTAAACCGAATCTTTTTCTTCGATTACGATATTTTTCTGTAATAATTTTAAATTTTTTAAGAATAGCAAAAATATTTTCAATAATAATTCTCATTTTTGAAACTATTCTATTATATTGCTTTTGTTCTTTGTTTAAAGGATTTTTCTTTGTTTTCTTTGTAGGTATTAGAACATTATTGTGATTTTTTTGTATTCCTTGATAACCACTATCAACTATTAATTTGGTATTTTTTAAAATTGGGATTTTTGATTCTTTAAATAAAGCATAATCATGTTTTTTTCCGAGCGAAAAACTTGTTGCAATAATTTTTTTGGTTTCTTGTTCGATAATTACTTGTGTTTTGATCGTGTGTTTTTTCTTTTTACCAGAATAAGATTGTTTTTGTCTTTTTTTGGGCGTTGGATTAGAGTTTCGGTAGCATCAATAATAATAGTTTTATCATTAAAATAATCATTTATTAGTGCTTTTTTACCAGCAAGTTGTTGAAAATCAGAGTTTTTAATTAAAATATCTTCAATTCACTTAATATTACGATAACAATTAGCCTCACTAATATCAAAACTTTTACCAAGATGAAAATAAGTCTGATATTCTCGTCAATATAATAAAGTCATCAATAATCTATTTTCTAATGATAATTTATTAGTTTTACCACCTTTTTTAAATTTTTCTATTTCAGCAACTTTTAAAATATCTAACATTTTATTAAAAGTGGATTTTTTTATTCCTGTTAATCTTAACCATTCTCTATCATTAAGAGTATTAAATTTATTATTGTTCATATTTTTATGTCCTCATAAATTATATTTTATAATAATATTTTAATAAAAAAGGGTATCGCAAGAAGTCTATTATTTACATCATTAAAATCTAACTTACTCTTATTAATTTCAATATCATTTTGCGCAATATATGCATTATATTTTTTTAAAACAAATCGATTTAATTCATCAGTTTCATTTGGAATAATTGGAATTTTAAAAGTTATTTTTTGTTCAACATTCATATCAGTAAAACGCATTTTTCAAGCACCACTCTCTAACCATTTTTCCGCTACTTTTAAGCATTTCACAGCCAAGGTAACATTAACCATTTGATTTTCGTCAAGTGTCAATTCTTGACCACTAAGAATTGTAAAAGTTGCCGCAAATGGATATGCTAAATAAAATCGAAAATCAGGAATATTTGATACATCCTTTGCAAACCCTAATGGAGCAATTTTGCGTTGTGGCAAATTTAAAAAAAGTGTACTCAATTGATAACTTGTGGGTTTAAACAAGTATTTTTGGTTTCCCTCTTGTTTGCTAATACCGAAGGATGGATAAATATCACCTTGCATAATTGTAAAATTATTTGGTAAGGTTGGCAAATCTTCTTCACTCTTATTATTTTGACTTAAATTTTGACAACTAATTAAACTTGTTGTTGATGTTACGGTCAACGATAAAACTAGCAAATTAGCTAATATTTTTTCATAATTATAGAAACTCCTTTCTCAAAAAAGGATAAATAGGATTATTACTTAACTTAAATCTTAGTTAAGACAAAATCAAATAATTGGTCTTGTTCTCAAATGTCACGAAAAACTAAACCATCAATTCCAACTGAACAATAATTTGCTGGACTAGTACTAAACTTGTAGAATGGATGTGTGCTTGAAAAAACTGCTCAATAATTTTTATTAAAATCTGTTATTATATCATCAACTCTGATCAATAAACGGCCAAATGATGTTTCGTTAAGCCCAAAAGAATCGGAATCCGATGCTAACATATCACCTAAACTTACTAATGAATTATAAAACGTAATTGTATTGATAACTCTTCCACTTTCATTTTTTACTGTGATTTTAACACTATTAACATGATATCCATCAATACTATTTTGTGATACTTTTTCGCTGTTTGATGAAGTTAATTATTGCAATGCAACATTTGCAATAGTTGTTGTACCAACTGTTAAACTTGTTACTAACGTCAAGATATTTTTAACCATTTTTCTTCTCCTTTTGTTTTTTATATTTATATTTTTATCTTATTTACAAAATAAATTAATCCTATTTACCTAGTAGGACTCTTATTAAATTTATCAGGCCGGTCTACTGGCTTAACTTCATCCTACTAGTTAATCCTTCCCAAATATGTTATTCAGTGGTGCTCATTAACATTCGTCAGTTTTACAGTTGCTAGGACAGCTTAAGACTTGCACTTAATTCCCTTTTATCCTTTATAAACTTTTAAAGTAGTCTATTTTCATTATAACGAAAAAAACAAAATGACCTAGAATTATTATTAAAAAAACTTTTATCTTAATAAGATAAAAGTTTTCTACCATTATTCTGCTTTTTAATTATCAGATTTTGGTTTTGCTGTTTTTTTATTAAGTTCTTTTTGTACTTTTGATGCTTCTTCTGTTTGTTTTACTAATTCTTCTTTTTTATTAAATTTAGATTTAAAGCGTTCAACACGTCCTGCTGCATTAGCAAATTGCTGATTACCTGTATAGAAGGGATGGCATGAAGAACAAGTATCAACTTTTAATTCTTCCCCCTTAGTAGAACCAGTCATGCGCTCTGTTCCACAAGTTGTGCACATGATTTTAGTATCAAAATATTTTGGATGGATTCCTTCTCTTGCCATATAATTCACCTCTCTTTTAATAATATGGATGCATATTATTTACACGTAAATAATGATAACACATATTATCAATAAAAACAAAAATTATTTAATAATCTTTGCAAATTCATTAAAATCAATGCGTACCCGTGGTAAACTTGTTTTTTCATCTGTTTCATCATAATATCCTAAAGCTAAGACTAATATCGAATATAATTTATCTTGGTTAAAAAAACAATGTTCTGATAATAAATCATTACATTTTTTAACATCAAAACCCCCCATAATTGTTGACCCAATTTTTAAATCAGCAGCTTGCAGGGTAATAAAACTAGTTACAATATGTGCTTGTTCGGACACAAAGGTAAACAAATCTTTTTTTTGCGTTAAAAAAGTTTGATATTTATCAATTGTCTTTTTTAACACATCAGGTTGTGCAATATTTCGTTCTAACCGTGTTGTCAAAAATTCCGTTGAGACTAAATATTCTGGATTAATCCCAGCGATAATCATAATACAATTTGCATTCTGAACTTTTTCCTGATTCGAACCACTCATTACCTCTTCTGCAAATTTAGTTTTTAATTCTTTATTAGTAATAGTCAAAACATTAGTAACTTCTAGCCCTAATGAGCATGGTGCTAAACGCCCCGCTTCAATAATTGTTAATAAATCATTATCGTTAATAGTTTTGCTACTATCATATTTTTTAATTGTTTTTCGTCAATTAATAGCATTTTTTACTGTCATTTAATAATTTTTTCTCCTTTATTTTTAGTCTTCATTAATCTTCGTTAAAACAACATTTAACACATCAACACTTTTTGCAAATGGTGGTGAATATGGTAAATCCAAATATTCAATCTCATTAATTTTAGTTTTTGTCCAAATTAATGGGATTAAAGCATTAATTCTTAAACTAGCTTTATTATAACCAAATATTTGTGCCCCTACAATAACTTTTGTGTTTTGATCATAAATAACCTTAACGGTAACTGGTTTAGCATCGGCGACATAATGAGTATGATCAGTTCCCGTAATAACCACTTCTTTAGTATTAAAACCATTTGCAATTGCTTGCTCTTTCGTATACCCTGTTCGAGCAATTTCACTATCAAAAACTTGGATAATAGCGGTTCCAATCGCCCCTGGAAAATGATCTTTTTTCCCTGCTAAAATATTACCTAAAACCTTTCCGTTTTTTGCCGCAACAGTTGCTAATGAAATATATTGTAACCTATTATCAATCATATTTTTTGTCATAACACAATCACCAACAGCATAAACATTTTTAATATTAGTTTCAAACTGATCATTAACTAAAATCACCCCAAATTCATTCATTTTTAGCTCTGTTTCTTTTAAAAAATCAGTGCTTGGGATAACTCCAATTCCCACTAAAACTAAATCTGTTGGAATCTCTTCTTCTGATGATAATCTAATTTTTGTTACTTTATTGTTTTTAACAATAAACTCTGCTACTTTCTCATTTGTCTTAATTTTAATTCCTTTATGTTCTAAATCTGCCACTAATAATTGGACAATATCTTCATCAATTAATTTTCGTAAAACCCATTTGTCGGCTTCAATTAATGTAATATTTTTTCCTGTTAAACCAAAACTTTCACAAAATTCTAAACCAATGAAACCGCCACCAATAATGGCAACATTTTTAATTGTTGCTAAACTATCGCGAAGAACTACTGCCGATTCTAAAGTTGTTCCTGTAAAAACATTTGATGCTTCTTCTCCCGCCAAATTTAATTTGCGTGGTGTTGCTCCAACACTAATAATCAACTTATCATAAGTATCATTAAATTTTTCGTTTGTTGCAAGATTAATTCCATAAACTGTTTTTGCCTTAAAATCAACTTTTGTTACTTCACACGAAGTTTTTACAATAATTCCATTATCTTTAAATTGTTCAACAGTTCGTGCAATCATACTTTCTGGTTTATCAAAATGTTTTCCAACATAATAAGGAATTCCACAACTACCTAACGATGGATATTTTAATTTTTGATAAGCAACTATTTCAACATCATCTTTTAAAATACGTTTTAACTTACTAGCTGCTGTCATTCCAGCAGTTGACCCACCAATTACAATTACCTTCATCTTTTCCCCTTCTTTCTGTCTTCTTAGTAATATTATAACCTTTCCAATTTAAAATAAGAATAAAGGTGTTACCTTTATTCTTATTTTGACGCTTTTTCTCTCTTTCGTTTTCGCCGTAGGCGTGATCATTTGAAAAGCATAAGATCTTCGTTTTCTAAACAATTTGTTAACCGGGCAGCAATTGTTGTTGCTTGTAATCCTCCTGCAACATTTACTGCTGTTCGACCCATATCAAATAAGCCATCTAACGCTCCAATAATTGCATAAACAGGAACATATAAAGTCCCTAAACAAAGCCCCCCCAGCACTCCGGCTGTGACAACACTAGCTGTTCCTGGAACACCAGCAATTCCTAATGACGCAACAACAACAACTATTAAAGCAATAAAGAAATTAGCGGCTGTCAAATCAAATAATCCTGCTGTTACAATAAATGAAACAATAATTCCCGCTTGTACCCCAGCACAAGCAGTTAATCCCATTGTTGTTGTTAATGGTGCTGAAATACCAACTAAATTTTCTTTTACTTTTATATCATCTTTCAAGACTTCCATTGTTAAAGGTAAGGTTGCATTTGAAGATTGGGTTGTAAATCCTTGAATTACTGGCTTAATAGCAAATTTTCATCATTTAAATGGATTAATTCCTGATAATGTTAATAATAACGAATGTCAAATCAAGGCAATTACTAGACATAAGTAACCAACCCCAATTACAATTCCAATTTGTACTAAATATCCAATTGGACGCGAAACAATGGCATAAGTAACCATTGACATTACGGCATAAGGCATTAACTTAATAATAAACATTAAACATGACATAATAACTGTCCATCAACGATCAAATCCAGCACGGATTTTTTGCATATATTCGGGATGTCTTTTTGATGATTTTTTAACCGCAAGGCCAATTAATCCTGCAATAACCATCACTGGAATAATTGCTCCCAAAAAGAATGGAGCAACAAAATTTGAAGGAACATAATCTCAAATAATTTGTGGTAATGGTTTCGATGCTGCTTTATCATAACTACCACTTCCCGAAATTGTAAAACCATTGCCAATATTAAAAGCAATACCAATAAATAAGGTAATAATAAACATCACTGCAACATTTAACAATAAAATGGCAATTGTAATAATTGTTCCTTTTTTTGATGCTGCATCTTTTCCTGGTTTTGATACGGATCGTGCAATTGCTAAGAAAACAACAGGAACAGTCATTAATAAAATCGCATTTAAAAAGACCATTCTAAAGAAGTTAACTCAAATTGAAAACTCATGAACTCACAAGACATAAATATCATTTGGAATGTTCTTATTGGGGTCATTTGGATCTGGAATTATTGGATTAATCATTGAACCTGACGGATCAGCTGTGTTATATGGGAAATTATTAATTGCTTGAACAACAATTCCAATAACTAAACCAAAAGCTAGTCCTAATAAAACACGAAAAATAAAACGCATCTTTGTTTTTTTAATTCAAAATCATAATAAAAGCATAATTCCAAAGAAAATAAAAATACTAACAAATGATTGCCAAGTTGAAATTGACAAGAAGTCATGTAAAGGATTACTATTATCTGTACTATTTAATAAGTTTAAATACATTTGTCCTCCTCGCTTTCATAGAATAAATTAGTATTTAAATAATACCATAAAATAGATGGTAATTCATTTTAAAAAGAAGGCAAAAAATATTACTATTATATCTATGATTATTTAGGCTGCTTTTTTAGTTTCTTTTTTGTCTGTTTTGCTAATAATTGCCCTGATACTTCTGCTTTTATTAACGCTTGTTCTTCTACTGTTAAATAATTCAATGCACTAATACTTTTTTCATATGTTTTAATATTTTCAATGTTATTCATTGCTTGATAAATTAATTTTATTCTAATTGTTCCATATTTCATTTTTAAAAAACGATAGTAGGTTCCTGCTAGTCCAATCATAACAAAAACAATAACCCAAATAAATAAAATCCCCATATTTTTGACAATCTCAGTTTGATATTCACCAATACCGATACTTGTTGGTGAAGATAAACCATATATTATTGTTCCAATATTATGTAAGCCATAACGGAATGGTGAGATATATGATAAAACATCAAAAAATTTATTTTGCATAAATGATGGGAATGTTCCTCATCCAGCTGATAAATTAATAATCAGATAAATAACAGCAATAAAACGCCCCAGCATTTCATCGGGAATCGCTAACCAAAGAGAACAAATAATAATATTGAAAACTGATCCTAAAAAGAGCATTCATAATCATAGCAAAGCATACGATGGACCAATTTGCCCAAAACCTAAAATTAATAGTGAAAGCATCATTACTGTGACCTGAATTCAGGATGTACACAACATTAATAGTAACTTACTAAAATAATGTTGATAAGATAATGTGTTTTTGGTTCTACCTTTACGATCATAAACAAATGTTTGTGTTAAAGCCCCAACTCAAACACCAATTAACATAAATAATTCTCCCAATCCAATACCATATTTATTGTATTGATAACCTTGCACGTTATATGAAATATCAATAATGCTGCCAACATCTTTTAAATGTTTACCCAATTCATTACTATTAGTAAAATATTGATCTTTGCTAACAACATTTTCTGATCCAAAAATAAATTGTACCAAGGGTCCTTTTACTAAGCCAAATACCTTTAGTAACGAAGTAATAATCTTTCCTTGTGCTGAAGTTAATTTACCTTGACTAACTAAATTATTTGTTTCATTAATTAAATTGCTTGTATTAATACTTTTAACATAGTCATCATAAGTAGTACGATTTACGGTCCCATCAGGATTAGACAGAATGGTATAAAGCATTGGTAAAATTAATTGCGGTACTGCTTCACGAACAAAACTTTCTCGTAAATTAGCGAAAGTTGTTGCAAAATAACCAATTAAAAAATTTTGTTTATACGTTGCTCACAAGTTAACCGGATTATTGCTCATTCAAGTAACATCCGTTAAAAACTGATCATGGTCAAATGATGAATTTGCAATGTTTTTTAAAATGTTAATTAAATGAACAGAATAATTTTCAGGAATTCGTAGTTGAACTCAATATTTATCATTTGGTTCAAAATTAGTATCTTTATTTTTTAGATAATTTAATTTCAAGGTAATAGTACTAACATCGATTTTAACATTATTATGTTCTTTATCATAATAATTTTGTCCAGTAACAATATTATCACTAACACTTGTAAAACGTGCAATTTCATTTGGTTTAACTGCTGCATTACAACTTGTTGCATCGTTTGCATTAACATAATGAATATCAGTCCCATTTGCAATTGATTTGTCAGTATCACTTTTAGGTTTATAAATCACACATAAATTTGCATCATGATTAACAATCGCCATTGGAATCTGGTCTGTTTTAAGGAATGGATTTCAAAAAGCTCAAACACAAAAGAAACCATACAAAAATGGCACAATACAGATTGCGATAAATTTTATAATTCGTTTCTTATTTTTAACGGTTTGCTCTTGTCATTCTTTTTTAAAGATTTCTTTAAAAGTTGGCAAGTTATTTTTGTTATCCATAACTTTCCTCCTTAATCATAATTACACTATGCTATCACGGTCTTCCTCTTCTGTCTCAATTGAATAACCTTTTGCTTTAATTTTTTTAATTTTATATAAATATTTCGGATTTTTTGTAATATCAAATTTTGTTTCCATCCGCTTTATCTTCTGACTTTTTTGTTCTTCAAATATTTGATATTGATTAATTAGAATTTGTCTTTTTACTATTTCAACTTCCTGATTACTTAAACCATTTAAAGTACGATAAACATTTTTATTAATATTAATATTTTCTTCCGGTAATACTTTCTTTAATGCTTTTAAATTAAAAGTTCCATATTGTTCTTTTTGTCGTCATAAATAAGTTAATCCTAAACTAATTATTAATAAAATTGGAATTCAAATTAATAATATTCCCATATTTTGTAAGATTTCAGTTTGGTATTGAACTAATGAACCTTCACCCGTTCCAATCCCGTAAATGATATTTCCCATCCCGTGAATTGCGTATTTGAAAGGTGTTAAAACTGAAATAACATTGAAAAACCCTGCTTGCATAAATGATGGGAATGTTCCTCAACCTGCTGTTAAATTTAAAATTAAATAAATAACAATTAGATATTTTCCAACATCACCATCAGCAGGCGCAAACCAGATTGCATGTTCAATAATAGTAAAAATAAGACTACATAACAATAGCCACACATACAATAGTCCAAAACTAGGTCCCATCTTACTATATCCTAATATTGCTAACGAAATAGCTAAAATTGTTGTTTGAATTGCTGTTGTAATTAACATTAATAATAATTTTGAAAAATAATGTTGGTATCATTTTGCCCGTTTTGTCCGGCAAGTACGATCAAAAATAAATGTTTGCATTAAAACACCAACCCACATTGCGATGGCAATGAAAAATTCTCCTAGTCCAATCCCATATTCACCATACTGATAACCTTGGATGTGGACGGGAATTTGAAAAATTAATGAATTTAAATTTGCTCAATCGCGAATTATCTGCTGTGCTTTTTCGCTATATTCAGGCCAAGTAACATGGCGATCTAAATCAGGAAAAATTTCACAAACAAACTCATCAAGAAATTGTTTTCCTGTTGTTTGTACTAATTCTAAAACCTTTTTTGCAATATCATAATATTGTGGATAATTATCTTGGACATAATTTAAAATTGCTTTTCCAATCGGGGTATTTGGACCAATAATTAATAAAATATTTTCTAAATAATTACTAAAGTCACGACCGGTTAAATAGTGGACATTAGCTGTTTCATCTCATTTTGCAAAAGCTCAAAACATTGAAGTACCTAAAACTTCAGGTAAAGCAGAATGTACCAACGCGGTTTTAATTTGCGTAAAAGTATATAAAACTTGACCTGCTAAAAAATTTTGTTTATACGTTGACCAAAACTGTGGCATGTTACCAATTAAATATTCTAAACTTTTAACAACTTCTGTTGGGCTATGATTGCCAGCTGCTCGCATTAGTTTAAAAATATTCTCTGTAAAACCAGGACCAACTTGTAATTGTGCCCAATATTTGTCGGCTGGCTTAAAACTAGTTTGACGACCATACAAATAGTTTAGCTTAATTGTCATTCCATTTTGTTTTAGTTCTAATGCTTTTGCATTAGCATTATAAAATTCATTATTAATTACTGATAAATTAACCATACTATCAAAACGATATTAGACTTCTTGCATTACTTGTTAAAAAATTGCAAATATTTGTAAAAAAGATACTAATAGAAAAATATAATTTTAATTAATTATGTTTTTTATTTAAAAATTTAATATTTTTCCACAACGAAAAATTAATTTATTATTTAAATTATTTAATTTTAAATAAATATTTTATGTTAAATATAATAATTGTAAATTATAAATTGAGGCAATTAAATTAAATCTTAAACCAAATCTTTTTCTTCGATTACGATATTTTTCTGTAATAATTTTAAATTTTTTAAGAATAGCAAAAATATTTTCAATAATAATTCTCATTTTTGAAACTAGTCTATTATATTGCTTTTGTTCTTTGTTTAAAGGGTTTTTCTTTGTTTTCTTTGTAGGTATTAGAACATTATTGTGATTTTTTTGTATTCCTTGATAACCACTATCAACTATTAATTTGGTATTTTTTAAAATTGGGATTTTTGATTCTTTAAATAAAGCATAATCATGTTTTTTTCCGAGCGAAAAACTTGTTGCAATAATTTTTTTGGTTTCTTGTTCGATAATTACTTGTGTTTTGATCGTGTGTTTTTTCTTTTTACCAGAATAAGATTGTTTTTGTCTTTTTTTGGGCGTTGGATTGGAGTTTCGGTAGCATCAATAATAATAGTTTTATCATTAAAATAATCATTTATTAGTGCTTTTTTACCAGCAAGTTGTTGAAAATCAGAGTTTTTAATTAAAATATCTTCAATTCACTTAATATTACGATAACAATTAGCCTCACTAATATCAAAACTTTTACCAAGATGAAAATAAGTCTGATATTCTCGTCAATATAATAAAGTCATCAATAATCTATTTTCTAATGATAATTTATTAGTTTTACCACCTTTTTTAAATTTTTCTATTTCAGCAACTTTTAAAATATCTAACATTTTATTAAAAGTGGATTTTTTTATTCCTGTTAATCTTAACCATTCTCTATCATTAAGAGTATTAAATTTATTATTGTTCATATTTTTATGTCCTCATAAATTATATTTTATAATAATATTTTAATAAAAAAGGGTATCGCAAGAGGTCTACTAAAAAAGCAAGTATTGTATTAATGGTTTTAATGAAAATGATTAAACAAATTGGTATTAGTAAATTTAGTTGTATTTTAACAGATAGAGGAAAAGAATTTTATAAATGAAAAACAATAGAAAAACATTTTAAAATAAGAGTCTATTTTTGTGACCCTGGTAAACCAAAACAAAAAGCATTAGTTGAACGGATAAAATAGGGATTTAAGGCGTTGATTTGACCAAACTGAACCGTTAATTAATATTCGTAGTAAATTAAAATCTGTTTTAGATATATTAAATACTACAATTAGACCGTGTTTGCGATATTTTACATCAAAGCAATATTTTAAAAAAGTTTTTGTAAATTAAACTAATATTTTAATAGACTTCTTGCATTACTTGTTAAAAAATTGCAAATATTTGTAAAAAAGATACTAATAGAAAAATATAATTTTAATTAATTATGTTTTTTATTTAAAAATTTAATATTTTTCCACAACGAAAAATTAATTTATTATTTAAATTATTTAATTTTAAATAAATATTTTATGTTAAATATAATAATTGTAAATTATAAATTGAGGCAATTAAATTAAATCTTAAACCAAATCTTTTTCTTCGATTACGATATTTTTCTGTAATAATTTTAAATTTTTTAAGAATAGCAAAAATATTTTCAATAATAATTCTCATTTTTGAAACTAGTCTATTATATTGCTTTTGTTCTTTGTTTAAAGGGTTTTTCTTTGTTTTCTTTGTAGGTATTAGAACATTATTGTGATTTTTTTGTATTCCTTGATAACCACTATCAACTATTAATTTGGTATTTTTTAAAATTGGGATTTTTGATTCTTTAAATAAAGCATAATCATGTTTTTTTCCGAGCGAAAAACTTGTTGCAATAATTTTTTTGGTTTCTTGTTCGATAATTACTTGTGTTTTGATCGTGTGTTTTTTCTTTTTACCAGAATAAGATTGTTTTTGTCTTTTTTTGGGCGTTGGATTGGAGTTTCGGTAGCATCAATAATAATAGTTTTATCATTAAAATAATCATTTATTAGTGCTTTTTTACCAGCAAGTTGTTGAAAATCAGAGTTTTTAATTAAAATATCTTCAATTCACTTAATATTACGATAACAATTAGCCTCACTAATATCAAAACTTTTACCAAGATGAAAATAAGTCTGATATTCTCGTCAATATAATAAAGTCATCAATAATCTATTTTCTAATGATAATTTATTAGTTTTACCACCTTTTTTAAATTTTTCTATTTCAGCAACTTTTAAAATATCTAACATTTTATTAAAAGTGGATTTTTTTATTCCTGTTAATCTTAACCATTCTCTATCATTAAGAGTATTAAATTTATTATTGTTCATATTTTTATGTCCTCATAAATTATATTTTATAATAATATTTTAATAAAAAAGGGTATCGCAAGAAGTCTAATGTATAAGATTAATAAAGTTTATTTTTTGTTGTGCTTATTTTTATAATTTTGAAAATAAATATTAAAAATAATATTTTGTTTTAATATTTTTTGTAATTATTGATTTTTATTTTTAATTTGTTATAATTTTATTAACTTTTTATGACTTAGTTTTACAGTATATAATGTTATTATTTTTAGTATTACAACAGTATTTTACTTGTTAATAACATCATGACCACATACTTTAATTTTTTTAAAACTCTATGGTGTTGGAATCTTGATTTCTTTTATCTCATTACCATTATTTTGATTTATTATCATCATTGCTAGTCATTTTTTAAAAGAAAGTGTTATAACTTTAATAACATTATTTTTAACAATCATTGTTTTAATAACACCTTGACTTATGACGGCAAAAAATATCAAGCATTATTTTTCAGCAGCAGACTATAATGTTACCAACATAATTAAGGCAAACAAGCACACAGAAATTAATCTTTTTAAATCTAATGATATATATACTAAAATTTACGATGCCATTAATAAAAATGATGGCAATCAATTTCATCAAATTATAAATAATTATTTAGAAAAAAATAATTATCAAAAAATATTACAAGGTGGTTTTCTTTCAGAGGCAGTCCACTTTAATGATTTAAAAAGGGAACTACTTTTTGATGTTAATCAAGATGTTAAAATAATTCACCCGCAAAGTCATTTGGAAAATCCTCAAATTATTCTTTCAAAGGAATTTTCTATAAAAATTGAGATTTATCAAATGTTTTACCAACAAAATACATTTGGAATAAACCCCAATATTACGACAAATCCGATTCTATGAGGGTATCGCTATAGCTGGCAATTTCAAAAAAATATGTTTATGGAAATTGAAAAAAAATATGCTCTCAATACTCAAACAATAATAACTAGTATTTTACAACAACCTCAAAATGTGCCTGGGTACACACTATTCATTAATTTTTCAAAATATATTGAGGACTATAAAAAAGTTGCTGAAAGTAATGAATATAAAACAGGAATTCTTGCCCTTAACTTATTTAGTCAATATACTTTAACTGCTGCTAAATTAATTAACGACGATAATTTCTATCATAGTTGAGGTTATTCTAATTTTTTTAATAATGAATTTAATTGGCATAAACTAAACGGAATTATATATAATTTGGACTGAGATAATATCATATATACCCGTCCAACTTGGCCATTAGTTTTTCCAATGACAATTATATTTATCTTACCAACAATTGGGTTATATTATTTTTTAAAACACTTTAAATATAAATAAAGATGGTACTTATCTAAATAAAAAATAATTGAAAAATGTATTAAAAGGAGTAATATAAATTGGTCCTTTTAATACATTTTTACTTTGCCTACTAATACTTGAATAAATGTCATAATTATTATCTTATTTCTTTTTTGTTTTACTATCGATTTGTATTTTAGCTTGGTTCATAATCTTATCTGGATTTAAATATGTCTTTTTCATTTCTTTTGATAATGATACATCATACATTGATAAATCATTAACAAATGGTTGTTCATCAACATTATGGGCGTGACCTTCATAACCTTCAAATTTGTAAGTAAAACGACCATCAAGATATACTTTAAAGATTGCTTCTTCTCCTGTCACTTTTTTAGCATAGACAATAACAAGACTATCGTCATTTTCCTTTGTAATTCGAATATCATTATTATCAACAATAAAACCACGTTTTTGAATTGCTTGCAAGATTGCAGCAATTGCATGTTTTCGTGCTGATTCATCTAATTGTTGACTAATAATTTTATTTTGTAAATCCAATGCTTTTTGATTTAAAGAATTAGTATCATTAACACTAGTTTGACTGAATTCCTCTAACACCGGTCCTAATTCAGCATTAATAAATTTATCATCGCCAATTTGGGCTTTAAAACTATTAAGATATTGATTTTTCATAAAGTCTATTGAAGCACGATAGTTATTAATCTTATCTTGAACAAGCTCTGAAATTGTATTTGGATCTAGATTAACAAGCTGATTTTTATTTGATTTAAAAAAATTCATAATAAAAGCTTTTGAAGCATTATCATCAAACATTCCTAGTAGTTTTTGCTCTAATGTTTGATAATTTAAATTAACACGATTTTTTAAATTCACTAAGCGTTGTTTTGTTTCGTCTTCAACAACTTTTACTTTTAGCACTTCAATTTTTTGTTGAATTTCTGCTAAACGTAATGTTTTTTGTTCTAAGAAAAAGTTAACTCGTTTTGCTAATTCTAAATCAACATGTTTAACCTTTTGAAATTCATCAACCAATGGATTAGTTTCTAAATCAACTAAAATTTGATTTAGCTCTTGTAAATACTGTTCAATTGCTTGGCAGTTTAATCCACTAGCATCAATATTTTTTAATTGTTGTAATAATAATTGTAAGTTTTCTTTAACAAAATTAATATTTAAACTTAATCTTTCGATTTTTTTTTGGTAATTATACATTACCTGTTCAACACTCATACTCATTAATTTAACACCTCTTCTATTTCTTTTTGTAGTTTTTTTAATGCATCGCGGTTTTTATTATCATTTCGCTCATCGCGCGCTTTTTCACAATATAAGTACAATCGTAATTCATAATATATTGTCATAATTTGTTTTTGTTTACTTTTATCCAAAAGATCCTTGCAAACAAATAATTTTTCATTAATTGCTTTTAAACGATGGTCTTTTGCCTTTAGCATAGCAGTAATTTTTTCTTCTAAGATATTTATTAAATATAATGCTGCTTTATCAAAGTAGAAAAAATCAAGGTATTCTTGAAATTTTGGTTCAGAATTAAACATATCTTTAAACTTAATAGCTTTGTATCTCGTTTCTAATTGTGATAATGATCCTAATAATTCAATTGTTAAATCATCACCATGATTAATATTTTTAAAGCGTTCGCTAATGATTGCAACCTTAGTTCAAATTTCCTCTCAATGACGCTGTAGATTACTTGTCTCTCTTTTTTTCATTTCAGTAAAATATTTTATATATTCTTCCGCATAACCATACAAATTAACTAATAAAGTAATATTTTTACTTAAATTTGTTGTACTAATTTCTTCAAATAACTCATGGTGCAAATTATCATTATTAATCGCAAAAAGGAATTTAGTTAAAATAGCAAATAAATTTTGATTTCAAATTTTTTCAATAGTTGTTGAACTTGCAACATTAGTTAGTTCTAATAGTTGTTTTAACGTAACATTATCTTGATGGTAAAGTTCTTGTAGCATATTTAAAGCTTCTTTACTTGCTAACAAATCATTGTTTGTTAAAACTTGATACGCTTTAACAATATTTTGCTGGTCTTTGGCTTCTTGTTTTATCGCCGTAATTAAAAGGGTATGCATCTTTGTAAAATAATTTGGTCTTAAAGTAAAATTAGTTAAAATTTGCTCACATTTGGATAAAATTGAAATCTTATTTTGAAAATTATTTGTACTAATATTTTTTAAAATATCATCAAAAGCATTGTCATTTTGATTTAATAGATCAATTAAATAACAATAAATAAAGAGGTCATTAACTTTATTACCGTGAATTGTTTCATAAATATTTCCTTGTTCATTTTTCAACACAGTTTGTAAATTTTGTAAAATTTTTTTAAATAAGAGGTTGCTATAATTTGATAAAAATTTTTGGGCAGTGATAATTTTACGATTTAACATTATTAACTCTGTTGGTTGTAAGGCATAACATTCTGTCTCGTTTTTATCATTAATAAATAATGTCAAAAAATGATCATGTATTGGTAAAATGGTTTTATCTAAATAAAAAATTGGAATTGAAGCGGTTAAATCACTTATCTTAGTACTATGATCAGCATTAACAAAAATAACACAACGAATATCATTATCAAAATAATATTTATGATTTAAAACTGCTTTTGGATTAACATTTGCTTCATTAATAATCAAAATTCGAGGATTTATCAATGTTGAAGTAATATGACGAGGGTCTTGTTGATAATCACTTTCTAGCGTATTTGCTGCAATCTTTTGAATATTTAAATTAAAATCAGTTGTTAAATCTTCTGTCATTGTTGTTAAAAAATAATCTAAAATTTTTGTTCGTAAATTAATATTATTATCAATAATTTCTTGCAAATTTTTATCATTCATAACTTGCATTTTAATATCTTTAAAAGTTGTTAAAGTTAGCACAACTTCCTTTGTTTCATAAACATCAGATAATAATTTATTAACTTCTTTATTATCATGTTTAATTGTTTGTTGTTGCTTTCGAATTGAAGTAAATGTTGTATCATTATTAAACATATTATATTTATTAGGACTAGTTTTATATTTTTCTAAGAATTTAAATAAATCATCACCCGTAATTGTTACTTCATATTCTGAAAAAATTGTTAAAGCATTATTATTAATTTTTTCTATTAAGAGTAAATGTTCATTATTAATATATCGTTCATTTGTAAAAATATCAAAAATAAAATCAATTGTTGCTTCACGGTTATTGTTTTTACTTAACAAATAACCTTTTTCTAAGGCTTGTAGTGCTTCTTTTGAAATATAAAAAATTCCAATTGCACGATCAATTCATTCTTGTTCAGCATAAGTATTAGCCAAATAATTTAATGACCCTTGTGAATTAATTTCAATTGTGTTTTCTTTTTCAATTAAATCCTTTAAACATTCAGCGTAAATTTTATGATTAAAAATTTGTAATTCATCTCGTAAAATATTAGCTAACGACTTTTCTTTATCTGGATAATTAGCAATAGCATTTAAAATGACATACTGAAAAAAGGATGGTCTTTTTGGTGTTTGATAACTAACAATTGTTGTTAATTTTTTTCAGTTTTTATAGATTTTAACTACTCCTAATTTCATTTTCTACCTCTAACTTCTATAATAAATCTTTTGCATGTCAAATAAGACCATAATTATCAATAATTCGTAAAATTTCATAATATGCTTTAATTGTGGTTGTTACATTTGGATTAATAATCGTTGGAATCTCAACATCAATATTAGCAAAGAAATTAATTGCTCCAATAATAATTAACATATTTTTTGTCCTAGAAAAGGCAACATTTAACCGTTCATACTTTTTAACAAATTCTTTATTAGCATTAAGTTGCCGTTGTGGATGACGAACAGTATTAACAATAACTATTTCTGTTTCTCGTCCTTGATAATCATCAACAGTTGAGACTTCAACTTTAATATTTTTAAACTTTAAATTACTAATAGTTTTCCGTAATTTTTTTACATGCAATCCATAAAAACTAATCACCGCTACTTTTGGTTGTTTTTTTAACTTCGCAGTTAAATCATTATATCCTGTATCAATTAACATAAGAGTTTTAATCGTTAAATTAATTTCTAATCAATTAAAAAGACTGGTACTACCACTTTCACCTTGTTCATAAACAAAGTTTTGGTTTTCATCTTTTGTTGAATCAATTCAATAAATTGCTTTTTTACTATCAAAAATTTTTAAACCCTTCTCATTTTCAGCGGTAACATAATGTTGTTTTTCGTTATTTTGATTTTCTTGATCTCCTAATTGTAATTGGTTTTCATAAAACACATTAACAATTCGCATAATATCTTTATGACTACGATACTGATTAACTAAAATTTCTTTAACAGAATCGTCACATTTTGAAATAATCTTTTTAAACATTGAATTAGTTACTAACTCTAAGAAATCATGATAACTATAATTTTCATTATAATTATCATTAATCAAAGCAACATCTTCTTCACGATACGGCATAATTGGTGGTAACTGACGATAATCACCAACTAGAACCACCGCTTTACCATATACTAGCGGCATAAAAATTTCCATTGGTGTTAATTTACTTACTTCATCAATGACAACAACATCGAACCCAAATTTTTTAATATCAATATCAGCAATATTATAATCTTGTAAAACCTTATTTTTACTTTGGGCATATGATTGATTTGAAGTTGCGGTCATTGCAACAACATTAACACTGTCTTGCAAAAACTGATTAGCATAGTTAACAGTGTCGCGTTCCATTGCTGGAGTAAAACGATCATTTTGAATTCCTTCTTGGTTTAAAAAAGCGGCAATATTATAATTTCTATCTAAGAAAGTAATCATATTATTAACAAAATTACCTTTTGTTGCTTTTTCATTAATAATAGTATTCATATCATGATCAATGCCATTAATGACCTTATCAATTTCATTAATTGTCGCAGTAATATCTTTTACAACTAAATTTAAATTAAAAATATGATTAATACTATTAACAATATTTTCAATTTCGATTTTCAAAGCATCAATGCGATTACGTAATGCTGCAATGTCTACTTCTAAATATGATATTTCTTGAGCATTTTTACTAACATCAATTTGATTCATTAATTTTTCATTATTATTAATTTGTTCTTCATAATGTGTTTTTAATTTTAACAGATCGTTTTTAAATTTTTGTTGTAAGTTTTGATAAATAACATTCTCTTGTTTTAACTCCGTAATTTCATTTTGCGCCGCTTGAAGTTTCTCAATTCATGCATCATCGCGGAATTCTTGCCTAACGTTATTTAATTCTGTTAATTCTTGTTCTTTTTTTACCAATAATGGATCAACAGTTCCTGATTTTGTTAATAATTGTTGATAAGTACTTGTTAATGAATATGATTCGTCAAATTGAAAACCTAACTTTTCTTGAATTAAAGTTCCAAAATATTTATTAAATAATTCAACTAAGTCCGCCGTTGCGGTAATAATTCCTTCTCAACTTAAGTTGCCTAAAAACTCTATCATATTATCAATATTATTAATTTCAACTTTTAATTTTCGATTATTAGTTTGATATTCTAATTTTTGATTGCCTAATCTTTCTTGTTCAGCAACTAATTCATTTACCTTTTGTGTTCAAGTGTTATAATCTTTAATTTCTTTTTCAAGCATCTTTGCCCGAGCTTTAAGACTTTGTAATTCCTTCTTCTGATTTTCATAATCATAATCAATCCCATTTCATTTTGTTAAATATTGGCGCATTAAATGCGAATAAATAAAACGATAATTATTAAAAATTAATTTATCCGGATTAAAATCATTAAAACGATTTTTTTTACGAACTTCTTCTCCGGTTAAACGTAATGGCACTAACATTGGTGTTTTATATAATCTTGCTAAAACATTATCAATTGCAGTATGATTTTGAGAAGATATTAAAACCTTTTTCCCAAGTTTAGCATACTGATAAACTAATTCAGCAATAAACTCAGTTTTCCCTGTTCCCGGAGGTCCTTGCAATAAGAAAATGTCTTGAGAATTAAGTGCTTTTACTAATGCTTTTTTTTGATTTAAATTCAAATTAGTCGAAGCAAAATGTAATTGTTCTAACGCAATTAAATGATGCTGTGATTTTAATTTAACATCTTCAATATTAAAAATATAATTAATTAAATAAGGGTTAGCAACATCATTTTTACTAATTTTATCTAAAATGATATTACTACGGCGAATTAAAGTTAAATCTCCTTTTCCAATATAAGTTAAATAACCATACTGAGGAATAATGTTTGTTAATTCTTTTGTTGAAATATCATCATCATTTTTTATTTCATAAAAGCAATTAATAATTTGATATTTACTTAAATGCTCAGCAACTAATTTAATTGTTGCTGGATCAATTTCTTTCTCTTTTGTAATATTATTTTCAATCATATAAAGTTTCATTATTTCCTTAATTACATTAAGATCAGGTTTTTGTTGTTCTTTTGTTGTTGCAATATTAAAACCTAAATCATAAATATCGGTGCCATCTTGCGCATAACTATCACTAAAATTAAAAGTAAACAATGTTAAGGGGTTTTCTTTTTGATATGTTCGATTAATTTGCAATCCCGTCATACTTAAATTATTTAATCCTTCTAAAACACGATACTTATTAAAATCATCTAAAATTAATTCTAACTCAATAACAATTACTTCTTCATAAGAAGGATTAATCTTGATACTTTTATTAATAAAATGCTTTTTATTAACATACCAAAAATTAGGTGTTAAAAAACGAGCATCATGAAAAGTTTCCACTGCTGCAACTGTTTTTGGGATTTTCACATATTCTGTTAATTTCCGTGTTAAATATAAGCATGAATTATTACGCTTATATTCTAAATTCTGGCTTTGAAATTGAAGATATTGTAATCAGCGTTCTTTTTCTTCAGAAAAAGATGAAATTAAGAACTTCATATTAGCAAAAACATTTGAATCAAAAATAGTTCGTAATCTTGCTTCATCAATTCGAAAATTATCCGCTATTTCTAAGACAACAGTCGTTGCCGTTGTCTCAAATTCTTGTTTCTCTTTTTCCATTGCTGTTAAAAAGATGTTTTTAACATTAACAATTCCAATTTGTGGGTCAATATCACCAAGAATTGTTAACGATAAGTTTGGATCTAAAATATCATCAAAACCCGAAATTGATTTAAAGCGAATTAAAATATCATACAGTTCTTTTGTTTCGCCTTTTTTATCTTTTTTAATCTTTGCTTGATCATTAATTAAACTAACAAAAAAATCAGCGATATAGATCTCCTTTTTTAAAAAAAGATCTAATCCATTCACTGTTGTAATATTTTTTAAACGGAGGTTCTTAACATCATCATCAGTAAATTTACTCTTCGCATTTGTTAAAAAGTATAAATTTAATAATAAATTCTTACCATTAAATTTATCCCCTTGAATTGTAAATTTTGTTAATGCCATTAGTCCACCCCTCTTATCCATATATAATTATACTAAACTTATATTAGATAACAATCAAAGCGATTAAAAACAATGAAAATAAAAAAGAGAATATTTTTGAAATATTCTCTTGATAAAAATACCTATCTTTTTGAGTATTGTGGTGCTCTTCTCGCTCCGTGTAACCCATATTTTTTACGTTCTTTAATACGAGCATCACGAGTTAGCATTCCCGCATGTCTTAATAAGGTTTTATAATCTTGTGAAGCTTCAACTAGTGCTCTTGCGATTCCTAGTCTTGTTGCTCCCGCTTGTCCGGTAAAACCACCACCAGATACTTTAACACGAATATCAAATTCTGATTTTACACCAGTAATTTCTAAAGGTTGTTCCAAATCCTGCACTAATGTTGCATATGGGAAAAATTCTAACGCTGGTTTCCCATTTACAACCACATTTCCTTTACCAGGAGTCAATACAACTTGGGCAATAGAAGATTTTCTTCTTCCTGTCCCACGATAAATAACTTCTTGTTTTTTTGCCATACCCGCTCCTTTTATTTATCAGTTAATTCTAACTTAATTGGTTGTTGTGCTTCATGGAGATGTTCGTTACCAGCATAAACGAATAAATTACGAAATAATTTACTTCCTAATTTATTTTTTGGTAACATTCCTTTAATTGCGTGTTCAACTGGATAAATTGGTTTTTTAACTAGCATATCTTTTGCTGTTGTTCGTTTTAACCCACCCGGGTGTTGTGAATGATGATAATAAATTTTACCCTTTAATTTATTTCCTGAAAAATTAACTTTATCAGCATTAAGAATAATAACATTATCACCACAATCAACGTGCGGCGTATACGCTGGTTTATTTTTTCCTTTTAAGATCATTGCGACTTTGCTTGCTAAACGTCCCAAAACTAGACCTTGAGCATCAATAACATATCATTTCTTTTCAACTTTTGCTGAATTCAAGATAGTAGTTTGTCTCATGCCACTGCCTCCTAACATTATTCCGTACCAGGGTCCAATGTATAAAGCAGTAATATTATAACTAAAAAAGCAAGGATAAGCAACAATTTAAACTGATATTTCCAAATTAATTATGTTGTTAAATGTCAATTTGAATAAATTGGAAAATCATGCAAAAGTTTTTTAACTTCGTTTTGATATTTTGCAATATTTTCATCAGTGGGTTCTTTAAACACATAATAAATTATTTCCCCAATTTGTTGGAATTCTTTGCTCCCAAAACCACGTGTTGTCATTGCTGCTGTTCCTAAACGAATCCCGCTTGTAACAACAGGTGATTCTTGGTCAAAAGGAATCATATTTTTATTACAGATAATACCAATTTTTTGTAAAATCTCTTTTGCTTGTTGTCCTGATATTCCCAAACTGCTTTTTACATCAACCATTAATAAATGATTATCTGTCCCATCAGCAACTAAACGAAGATTTTTTCCTTTTAAAGTTGTTGCTAAAACCTTTGCATTATTTACAATTTCAGCTTGATATTGATTAAATGAGGGCTCTAATGCTTCTAAAAAACATTGCGCTTTTGCCGCAATTACATGTTCTAACGGTCCTCCTTGATTACCAGGAAAAACAGCACCATCAATTTTCTTTGCTCATTTTTGTTTTGATAAAATTAAACCACCACGTGGGCCACGTAATGTTTTATGTGTTGTTGAAGTAACAACATCAGCATATGGGATTGGTGACTGGTGTAATCCAGCAGCAACTAAACCAGCAATATGAGCCATATCAACCATTAATAAAGCACCAACTTTATCAGCAATAACGCGAAACTTTTTAAAATCAATTTCACGCGAATAAGCGCTTGCTCCAGCAACAATTAATTTTGGTTTAACTTCCACCGCATTTTTTTCAATTGCATCATAATCTAACATTTCTGTTTTTGGATCAACACCATAACTGCAAAAATTATATAAGCGACCAGAAAAATTAACTTTATGTCCATGCGTTAAATGTCCTCCAGCAGCTAAATCCATTGCTAAAATCGTATCGTGTGGTTGTAATAATGCATAATAGGCTGATGCATTTGCTTGACTACCAGAATGGGCTTGAACATTAGCGTGTTCTGATTGAAATAGTTCTTTTACTTTATCAATTGCTAATTGCTCAATTTGGTCAATATATTCACACCCTCCATAATAACGATGAAACGGATATCCTTCAGCATACTTGTTTGTTAAAATTGAACCTGTAACAGCTAAAACTGCTTCACTAACATAATTTTCTGAAGCAATTAATTCAATATGGTCTTGTTGCCGCTTTAATTCTAAGTTAATTAATTCTTTAATTTGCGGATTTACTTTCATTATTTTCATCTCCATTCTATTTTTTCTATTATCATTATATAGTTATAAATAAAAAAAATAACTTAAATAAAGTTATTTTTTCATCATCTTTTAATATTGTAAACTGGCATTGGTATCTTTATGAATCAATGGTGAAACAGCCCGATAAGTAATATAAATAATTGCTGAATTAAATAAAACTTTTAATGGGGCCATTGCCAATCGCGAAATCATTGTCACTCCATAACCATCCGTTCCACTTGTTTTATTTTGTGAAACTGTTAAGAACGCAATATCCCCCCAGGCGGATATTAGCGTGGTGACTCAATATTCATTAATAACAGCCAACATAATAATGGCTACTAAATCTCAGTAGCGTTTTTTGGTTTTATCAAAGTAGCGATAAACAAACATTATTATTCAAATAATAACAATTGTTCCTGCTGTTCCAAACCCAATAATATAAATTAAGACAACCTTACTAACCTCTAAACCAGCAAATAAGGTAATTGTTTCTACTGGTGAATATCAAGTCATTACCCCAGCAAAAGTTCCAAAAATTATAATAAAAATATTTGTTAACATAAATAGAACTCATTTATGTTTTCCAACAGCGCGATTAATTGATGATGCACATCCCGACAAAAACCCATATGAAACAATAACAATAATGTAAGCAACATGGACATAGGAAGGAACAAATAACATAACAATTAAATCTGTTATTACCCCCGACAATAAACCGACAATTGGGCCAAAGATAAAACCACTAATTTTTACCATTAATCCTTCAAAAGCAATCCGAACGGGTGGAAAAACAGTAATTGGTACTGTTACGGAAATAATAATTGTAACCGTTGCTGATACTGCAGCTAACATTGTAATATATGCGATATTTTTTGTTGTAAAACGAATCCCATGATAACGTTTAGGATTGATTAAATAATACAAACCATTATAAACACAATATATGACAAAAAGTGCGCCTATTACCCCACTAGCAATATATGCCATTTTATTACTATACAAGATTTTCGATATATCGCTAAATGTTGTTAATAAACTCATAATATCCCCGCAATCTACATATTGATAAAATAAAGCTTTTGTGGAGTCAATATTTTACATAATACAATTATACATTACATTTTTCATTCAATTATGTTTTTTTTATTTTTTAAAAGTAAATTATTAATTTTTATAAAAAATTGTTGATCTTTAAACAAGTTATAGCTAAAAGGTGACGGGTGTGATCCCTTAATAATATTACTTTTGTTAGTAATATACTCACTATATTGTTTTGCATAATTGCCCCATAAAACATAAATAATGTCATCGTGAATTTGATTTAAATAAATAATTAAATTTTGGCTAAAAGTTGTTCAACCAATATCTTTATGACTCAGTGGCGTTTTGGTAACAACACTACCAATTGTATTATATAAAAAAACACCTTCTTTAACTCAATGTTCTAAATTACCACTAGTATGATGGTCAACCCCTAAATCCTTTTTTAATTCATGAAAAATATTAACTAAACTTGGTGGGTTTTTAATACCACTACTAACACTGAAAGCTAATCCATTAGCTTGGCCAGGGCCATGGTATGGGTCTTGACCAATAATTACAACTTTAATATCTTTTGGTTCAATTAAAGTAAATAATCGAAAAATATCGGTTTTTTGGGGATAACAAATATTTTTTTCATATTCATTATCAATATTTTTTAACAATTGTTGAAAATATGGTTTTTTAATTTCATTATCAAAAAACTCTCTCCAACCAACTGCATACTTTATTCACATTATTTTATCTCCTATTACTTGTCTGAAATATTGTAATTATTAGTATTTATTTTTTGCAAATTAATTATATCAAAAACTTTTTTAAATCCAATGATTCTTGAACTAAAACCTTTGATGTTTTAAAAACATTAAATATTTTAATATTATTAATTCTTTAAATGCTATTGGATTTAAAAACTAACTTATAATTATAATTTTTTGAATTATATTTTAATAATAAATCTACGTCAAGATTAAATTTTTGGGTTTTACAATAAAGCACGAATTTACTTTTTCCATTCTCTTTATTATCAATTATCTGTACATTGGTAAAATTTCAAATGTTATTTTCTAATTTAATATTTAAACCATTTGATATTTTTTCATATTCTTGAATTAAATAACTAATTACACCATCTTTGTTTGAGAAATCATCGGTTTTTATTATATTTTTCATATTATCTTTATTAATTTTAACTCCTATACTAGGTTTTAAATCTACACTATATTAGCTAATCTCCGCCCCGCTACATTTTGCCATTTTAGTAGAATATACGTTAAAAAATAAACTGCTCATAAAAAATGAATTAATATAGGCTTGATAGCTTTCTGAAAATTGATTTTTACAAGCAACACTATTTGCTGTTCCAAGTCCAGTTAAAGATATTGTATCTAATATACTTAATATTTTCTTCATATTTTTTATTTTTCCTCCCACTGTTTATTTAATATTTTTATTATATTTGTTTTTCTTTTGTTGTTAAATTTTTTATTTCCAATAGCGTATAACCAAGTTATCAAATAAATTATGGTTAAAAGAAACTTTGCCTAAAATGAAAACAAACATTAAGATTATCTATCAAATAAATAGTAAGAAAAACAACAAAGAATGCTAACATTTATTTTAAATTATTATAAAATAATTTTATAAAAAATATGAAAATCTTTATCAAAAATTAAGAAAGCAAAATAAAGTGGTGAAGAAATGCAAGAACTAAAAGAAAACAAAATAATTATTGGAGAAATGACCATTAAAAAGTCACGTTTTATTTGTTTGCTACAAAAAGTTACTTCTGAACAAGCAGCCCTTGCTTTTATTAAAACAAACCAGCAATTAAATGCAAATCATAATTGTTATGCATATATTATCGGAAAAAATCAAAATATTATGCGAAAATACGATGATGGCGAACCAAGCAATACTTCTGGCAAACCAATTTTAGATATTTTATTACATCATCATCTTACCAATGTTGTCTGTTTAGTTATTCGCTATTTTGGAGGTATTAAATTAGGGGCCGGCGGGTTAATTCGTGCTTATGCAAATAGTGTTAAAATGAATTTAAAAAATAGTGAATTAATCCCTTTTTTAGAAACAAAAGAAATTATTATTCAATTTCCTATTAGTAAAATTAAACTTGTTGATGAGTATTTAACTTATCATTATTCAAACATTAAAATTAAAAAAACTTTTAACGAATCAATTAGTTATACATTTAGTCTTGCAACCACAGAAATCCCTCGTTTAACTTTATGAACAAACAATAATGCGATTAATCTAATTCTTTCTGAACATAAAGATAGTTAATATTTTTTCCAAGTTGTACAAAACGACGTTCATATTCGGTTGGAATATTATTTTCAAGATACTTACTATCATATAAATCAGTCGTGTAATCAATAACTTTTCAGTTATTTGTTTGAAAGGATTCTAACGAATAAGCAAATAACTGATCATTATCTGTTTTAAAATGAATTTCACCATTTGTTTGTAAAATTAATTGGTAGAATTCTAAAAATTTTATGTTAGTTAAACGCCGCTTTTCGTGGCGTACTTTTGGCCATGGGTCAGAAAAATTTAAATAAATTCTATTAACTTCCTGGGGCGCAAAAATGTCTAATAACATGGTGACATCAAAAGCAATAATTTTTAAATTTGGTAAATTTTCAGCAACAATTTTCTTTAACGCTAAAACCATAACTGAAGGATACCGTTCAATTGCTAAAAAATTTTGTTCTGGATATTTTTTTGCTAAAGTAACAATAAATTCACCCTTTCCTGTTCCAATTTCAATGTTTAAGGGATGGTTATTTTTGAAAACAGTTTTTGCTCATTGTCCTTGATAATTTTCTGGATTCTGTAATGCAACCGTTGGATTGCTTTCAATATATTCTTCTGCTCAAGGCTTATATCTTAGTCTCATCTTGTGACCCTTTCATTTTATTTTTTAATAATGCTAATTTTATCTCACGACTAACTTCCAATTGTGGTTCATCATAAGTACCAAACAATGAACCAAACATATAATCAATTTTTAGTTCTTTTAATTTACTATATCCTAAGTAACTATTAACTTGTGGCGCAATTAAAATAACATCAATTTTTTTTGCTAAAATAATATATTCCTTAATTAAGTTTTGATAATGTAAATGAATAAACATTTCTCGAATAATGGTTGGGGCAAAAATAGCATAATTAGGCTCATAATAATACAAACTATTTAATTCAGTATCAATTCCACCAAAGTTTTTAACTGCCACCTCAATTCCAATGTTTTTAATTGCCGTTAAATTTTGTTTAAATTGTTCTGGGTCAAAACCAGTTTCCATTAAATCAAACGTTAAAATTAAATTCGAAGGTTTAATTTTTAATTCAATTAATTTTGTTGCAAATTTTTTTAAGTTAAACTGCTCACCAGCAATAAAACTAGCTGGATAAGTAATAAATAATTTTTGTTCTAAATAATTATCTAACTTTTGAAAATTTTTAATGTTTAAAGCAGCATTAAAACGTGCTAACATTGTTTCATGAACAAGTCCTCTAAAATTACTAATATTCTTGGTAAACATTAGATCGCTATCAACACCATTAACCAAGTTATTACTATAATGGTATACTAATTTAAAATCATCAGTGACATTAACAATTGGCAAATATAAACTAACAATCTTTTCTAATTGCGTATGTTCATTTAAAGCTAAAATACTGCGTTTTTGATTTGATAACTCCTTAATATGTCCCGGATCAACAAAAATAATTTGATTTAAATATTCAATGTTTAAACGATTATCAGCAGTAGCAATATTATATTCTTTTAACTTATTTAAATCATTCGATTGCAAACCATATAATGAAGCATAACCTTGTAATTTAACAATTATTTTGTATTTTTTAAAAATAAAACTACTATTAACTTGTCCTAATAAAATTTCAAATTCTTTTAATAAATCAGTTTCTGGTCGTAATTTGCTTTTGTTATGTAGCAAAATATTACCAATATTAATTTTTTCATCCTGACTAAGGGGCACAAAAATTCCAAAGTGATTTAAGCTTGCCTTAAAAAATAAAACATTTTGGTCTTTTCATAAGGTAAAAACTTGGTTTGAAATTAAGTCAATAATTTTATTTTTAATATTGCTGCTTAAAAAACGATCTAGTTTTTCAACATTATTAATCATAAAAGTAAAATAAATTCCATGTCGAATTTTATTTTTATGAATGACATTATAAATAGCATCGTGTGCTAATGCTTCACGAACATAACTGTTTCGATCATATTCAATAATATTTTGTAATTTTAAAGCATGAATATAAATTAATTCAATAATTGCACAAATACTATAAGCAAAATAACTCATTGTAATCCACACTAAAACATATAATTCATTTACTAAGTTTGCTGAAACAGCCATAATTCTAGATTGAACTAAAATAATAATTGATGTTGTAATAAACGACGCTAATGCTAATAATGACCAACTTGTTCATTTTGTTCATTTAAAGTATCAACTAATAAAAATAATAATTAAACTTAGTCCATAAAGGGCTGTAACCATAACAATATTAAATTTTCCAGTTAAAGATAAAAAATAGCTATTAGTTAGATGTGGTAACACCCCAAATAAGAAAGTAAACATAATAATCGTATATAAAATTGTTGATAAATAAGAAATAAAAACCCCAATCATTCAGCAAACTATTATTGGCAAAAAGATATTAATAACAATCATCGTATTTGCTTCCCCTGTTTTTGGTGGGACAAAAACTAGAATCAAACCTTGCGCAATAATAACTAAAATGGCAAAAACACCACCAATAACTGCTTGGTAATAAATCATAAACCGAGTAAAATAATTTCGAACTAAACCTCAGGTAAAAACATAAATAAAAGTAAAAATAAGTATAAAGAATAAATATACAAAAATAATACTTAAAATATTACCCACTTATTTTCACCTCATTTAAAAATATATGCATTGTTTTTATTATATCATTCCTTTTAAATACTTTTTAAAATTTACACCCTTAAAAATAAGTTTTAAAAAGGACTTAAAATAAAAAATGGTGGAGATGGCGGGAATTGAACCCGCGTCCACAAACAACTTTCTAATATCTTCTACAGTTTAGTCTAATCATCTTTCTTTCATTATTTAATAGTAGGACTAGACAACTAATTAAATAACTAGATAATAAGTTGTTTTCAAAACCCTAACATTATCAATTAGAATTTCTATTAGATTAAGTATTTAGATACGATAATGGTTAATAACCTACAATTAACTATTATTACGGCTAGCTATTCTCTAACAACGAGAAATTAAACTGCTAACGCTTGAAATTGACCAGCAAATTGATTGTTCATCATGAATGCTGGAATTTCAACTTTGTCTTCGTTTTGTTTTTTGTTTGCGTTTCTTCAAACCCAGAAGCATTATAGTCTGCCAAACTACTGCCGATACTAGTAGATCATTCCTGTCGAAACCAGAACATCCCCATACTTTAATTATACTATCAAATTACCCAACAGTAAATAAAAATCTTTTTATGCATCGGATTTGATCTGACATAACTGTTTAAAATGATACTCTCGTTTAATTCCTTTCCCAGTTTTAAGAGCGAAACTATTACGAGTTAGGGCATAACAATCAAGAATAAAATCAAAACCACTAAAAACCAAAGGAAATAATAGGAAAAAGCCCATTCCTCGTAAATAATCTTTTTGTAATCAAAATAATAATCGTTCAACAATTAAGCTAGGTTTAACTGTTGGATTATCATTTTTTAAATTCAAGTATTGAACATAGGCATTTAAACTACTAAAAAAGTAACTAAACAACACAAGTGTAACAATTAAAATAACAAATTTAAATAAATTTATCGTAATTTCATAGTAATTTTTACTAATTAAATTTATTATACATAACAAACTTTGGAATAATAGACTTCTTGCATTACTTGTTAAAAAATTGCAAATATTTGTAAAAAAGATACTAATAGAAAAATATAATTTTAATTAATTATGTTTTTTATTTAAAAATTTAATATTTTTCCACAACGAAAAATTAATTTATTATTTAAATTATTTAATTTTAAATAAATATTTTATGTTAAATATAATAATTGTAAATTATAAATTGAGGCAATTAAATTAAATCTTAAACCAAATCTTTTTCTTCGATTACGATATTTTTCTGTAATAATTTTAAATTTTTTAAGAATAGCAAAAATATTTTCAATAATAATTCTCATTTTTGAAACTAGTCTATTATATTGCTTTTGTTCTTTGTTTAAAGGGTTTTTCTTTGTTTTCTTTGTAGGTATTAGAACATTATTGTGATTTTTTTGTATTCCTTGATAACCACTATCAACTATTAATTTGGTATTTTTTAAAATTGGGATTTTTGATTCTTTAAATAAAGCATAATCATGTTTTTTCCGAGCGAAAAACTTGTTGCAATAATTTTTTTGGTTTCTTGTTCGATAATTACTTGTGTTTTGATCGTGTGTTTTTTCTTTTTACCAGAATAAGATTGTTTTTGTCTTTTTTTGGGCGTTGGATTGGAGTTTCGGTAACATCAATAATAATAGTTTTATCATTAAAATAATCATTTATTAGTGCTTTTTTACCAGCAAGTTGTTGAAAATCAGAGTTTTTAATTAAAATATCTTCAATTCACTTAATATTACGATAACAATTAGCCTCACTAATATCAAAACTTTTACCAAGATGAAAATAAGTCTGATATTCTCGTCAATATAATAAAGTCATCAATAATCTATTTTCTAATGATAATTTATTAGTTTTACCACCTTTTTTAAATTTTTCTATTTCAGCAACTTTTAAAATATCTAACATTTTATTAAAAGTGGATTTTTTTATTCCTGTTAATCTTAACCATTCTCTATCATTAAGAGTATTAAATTTATTATTGTTCATATTTTTATGTCCTCATAAATTATATTTTATAATAATATTTTAATAAAAAGGGTATCGCAAGAAGTCTAATAATTCAACAACAAGAAGAAGAATTACAATAATACTTAAAACATAAATGATATTACCTTTGTTTAAAAGATATTGTGTTCCATCATAGTGATAAAATAATCACGCCCTAGCATCTCATTGTAAAACACCCAACAAAAAAATATAACAAATTAAAAGAATTCTTGTTACTTTTAAAATAATCAACACAAAATTAATAACTCTTTCAAAATATAACCATCCTCAAATTTGTTGAAAAATAGAGTTTTTTGTTAAAAGAAAGTCAATTTTTCCTGCTGAATAATGTTTTAAGCGTAAGATTTTTACTGCCGATATTTGAAACTTATCATTATTTTCCTTAAAATCACATTTAAAAAAGATGTAATTTGCTGATAAAATATCCCATTCGTTTTATAAATAAAATATTTTTCCGCAAAGTGTAATAAACTCACTTGATTAAAATTAACAACTCGAACGACACCACCTGCTAAATCATATTCATTAAAAAGACTTTTAATTTCTTGTTTATTGAAATAAATAACAGTTTTTTATTGATAAAAATATGTTATTGCAAAGAAAAAAACAAAAGGAAAAATACTATGTGCCGTTGTAATTGCATAAAAAATTTGTCGTGAAAATAAACTTCATTTTGGAAAATAATTAGTGGTAAAAGTAAAATTTGATGTCAAAAATAAACAAAATAATTGAATAACATTACAAAGTAAACCAAGATTGATTATAATTAAGAAAAGATAAAACAATTTACCAACAATATACTTATCACTAGCTTTTTTGTTTTTAAAATGTTTACCTAAATAAATTCCTTCTCAACTACTAGCAAAAAGGAAAAATAAAACATTAGACTTCTTGCGATACTCTTTTTTATTAAAATATTATTATAAAATATAATTTATGAGGACATAAAAATATGAACAATAATAAATTTAATACTCTTAATGATAGAGAATGGTTAAGATTAACAGGAATAAAAAAATCCACTTTTAATAAAATGTTAGATATTTTAAAAGTTGCTGAAATAGAAAAATTTAAAAAAGGTGGTAAAACTAATAAATTATCATTAGAAAATAGATTATTGATGACTTTATTATATTGACGAGAATATCAGACTTATTTTCATCTTGGTAAAAGTTTTGATATTAGTGAGGCTAATTGTTATCGTAATATTAAGTGAATTGAAGATATTTTAATTAAAAACTCTGATTTTCAACAACTTGCTGGTAAAAAAGCACTAATAAATGATTATTTTAATGATAAAACTATTATTATTGATGCTACCGAAACTCCAATCCAACGCCCAAAAAAAGACAAAAACAATCTTATTCTGGTAAAAAGAAAAAACACACGATCAAAACACAAGTAATTATCGAACAAGAAACCAAAAAAATTATTGCAACAAGTTTTTCGCTCAGAAAAAAACATAATTATGCTTTATTTAAAGAATCAAAAATCCCAATTTTAAAAAATACCAAATTAATAGTTGATAGTGGTTATCAAGGAATACAAAAAAATCACAATAATGTTCTAATACCTACAAAGAAAACAAAGAAAAACCCTTTAAACAAAGAACAAAAGCAATATAATAGACTAGTTTCAAAAATGAGAATTATTATTGAAAATATTTTTGCTATTCTTAAAAAATTTAAAATTATTACAGAAAAATATCGTAATCGAAGAAAAAGATTTGGTTTAAGATTTAATTTAATTGCCTCAATTTATAATTTACAATTATTATATTTAACATAAAATATTTATTTAAAATTAAATAATTTAAATAATAAATTAATTTTTCGTTGTGGAAAAATATTAAATTTTTAAATAAAAAACATAATTAATTAAAATTATATTTTTCTATTAGTATCTTTTTTACAAATATTTGCAATTTTTTAACAAGTAATGCAAGAAGTATATTGAATGCTAATAAATTAGTGTCTTTTAAGGCATTATATTCATCTTCTTCTAAATTTAAATAAATTAATAATGTTTCTTTTGTAGCTAATTCATAGTTTTTTTCTTTGCAAAAGTCATCAAATTTTATTAATTTATCTTTAATTTGCCGTTCTTTTACACTATTTCATCATTCTTTTGATACCTTTTTTACCTGTAATTTACGCTTTTTTACCTCTTTTTGCATATTTTTACCTCGTTAAAATCATCACCATCTTACCATCAACTTTACAAAAATAAAAAAAAGACTTTTTCAAGTCTCTATTTTTAGTAATTTTTAAACAAGTGATTAAGGGCTATTAAATCCTACTTGTATTAAATTACATCACCATCTTAACATCTTTTAATAAATTGTCAACAAAATTTTATTTTTTTAGTGTATAAATTAGAACACAGAAAGGGTTAGAAAAATGAAAAAGAAAAAATATAAACACACAGGTCTTGATGAAAGATATAATTTAAAAGAACATTTGGTAGCAGAAACATTTAAGAAAAAAATGGTACACCTAATTTATCAAAAATAGCAAAAGTATTGGATAAAAGTCCTAACACAATCAGATTAGAGGTTAATAGACTTAAAGAAGAATATGATCCTGAAAAAGCAAATGATGATTATAAAAATAAAAGAAAAAAATCTATAAAATATACTAAAATTAGAAAAAAGGTTGTAAATTATGTAAGAAAAATTTTAAGTAAAAAAAGTTATTCACCGATGTTAATTATCTTTGAATATGAAAAAAAGTATAATGAAAAGTTTCCATTTTCGCATGTGACACTTTATAAGTATATTGATCATGGGGTTTTTGATGAAGAAGATAATGAAATTAAGAAAAAATTACCATTTAAAGGTAAAAAGTTTAAAACAAAAAAGAGAAAAGATGATCGTGGTCAATTGACTAATATTAGATTTATTGAAGAAGCAGAACATGAAAAAGGAACTTTTGGTTGATTTCAAATGGATTGTATTGTTGGAAAAGAGCATCAATCTGTTTGCTTGACTTTTACAGAAAAAAAAGTTTATATACGATTTGTTTTAAATTAGACTATCATAATTCAGAAGAGGTTAATAAAGCAATTAAAAGTATTTTTAAAAATAAACTTTATAAAGTAAATATAAAAGGAATTATTACAGATCAAGGTAAAGAATTTAGTAAATGAAAAGAAATTGAAAAAATTACTGAATCTAATGTTTATTTTTGTGACGCTGGAACTCCTACACAAAAACCTAAAGTTGAAAGAATGAATAGAGATATTAGAGAATATCTTCTTAAGGGAACTGATTTTAATCAAATTACTCAAAAAGAAATTAATAAAGTTATGAAAATTATTAATGAAAAACCACGACCGAGTTTAGGTTGATTGTCCTCCAAAGAGGCATTTTTACAAAATATTCAGTAATTAAATTATTAATTTTAGATTTTTAACAAAAATCATTTTTTGTGATGCTGAAATAACTATATAATTTAAAAAAATATATTTTTTAAAAAAATAGTTGCAATTTTTAATAAAAAATATATTATTGACTTAATAAGGGTTAAAAATCCTACTTGCATCTTTACTTTACATTTCAAAATAAAAAAATTACCTTGCTTTAAAAAGTTTATGGTAATTTTTATTTTATTCGTTGTCATCATTAAAATTTTCGTCAAAATTAAGATGTTCATTTTTTTTTGTTACGGCATTGATCACAAATTCCATGTCCTTCAATTTTAAAGTGAACTGGCTCTCAATTAATATTTTGCATCACTTCTTTTAAGTTATCTAACTTAATTTCTTGTAAAATTTTTGAATCCTTAATATGAACAACATTTTTACAGATATCACAAACCATATGGAATGATGGATTTTCAGCTAAATCATATCAAATTTGCTTACCATCAAACGAATTGGTAAAAACAACATGCTCACTAATTAAGAGGTCGATTGTGTTGTAAACTGACATTAGATTAACATTTTTAAATTCTTGTTCTAACAACTCAACAATTTCTGATAAAGTTAAGTGTTGTTTTTCTGTTAAAATTTTAATAACTGCCAATCTAATTTCGGTAATTCGATAATTTTTGTTTTTTAATAACTGCACAATGTTTTCATATGATAATGCCATCTTTGCCAGCTCCTTTATTTTTTAATTTCTTCAATAATTTTAACTAAATCTGCTACTGTTTTAATATCCATTAATTTATCATCTGGTATTTGTATTCCAATTTTTTTTTCAGCTTCAATTACTAAATCCATCAAATCTAATGAATCTAACCCTATTGATTTAAATTCTGTGTTTAAATCAACTTGTTTTGAAACACCGTGTTCTTTTAAAACTTTTTTAACTTCATTTAACACGTCCATTTAAAATCTCTCACCTTCTCTTTTTGTCTGTATTATTATATCAAGTTTAACAATAAAATAATAGACTCTCTGTTAACCCCTTCTAAAGAGTTATTTTTCAAACTTGATATAATTGTTGCTCATTATAATAATGGTAAATTAAAATTAATTTCGAATAAGCAAGTTGTTCATTACTATAATAAAAACTAAGATAACTAGTAGGTGGTTGAAATAAAACCATTTGGGAAATTCACCGTTTTAAAAAATAATGATGAAATTGTTCATTATTGAAATAATATTCACCATAGACATAATTAATTTTTAATCGTAAGCGTTTAGAATCTAATATCTTATTAAAACTTGGTTCTAATATTGCTTCACCCTTTTTATTAAAAACTTGTAATTTAGGATTAGGTTTATTATTACTAATTAAAACATTTTTATAAATAAAAACAAAAATAACACTTAAAAAAATAACAATTGGTAATAAAAAACCAAGAATAATAATAGCTCTCCTAGTAAAAACTTTTTTCATTGTTAACGATCTTTTCGATCAATAAAAAATTAAATTCAAATTGAGCAAATAATTCTTGGTTAAATTCTTTATTATAATAGTTTGCTAATTTCTGGGTACAAATATAATATGTTATTGCTAAATTATCAAATCAATTAACTGCTGGAATAAAATTAGTGTTAACATTTGGACTAGTAATAATTGGTTTGAAAATAAGCTGTTGGGTAAAATTAATATTAAATCCTTTTAATTGCGTAATGAAAGTTACTTTTGTTTGTTGCAAAAACGGATGGACCAAAAATTTTTTAGCAGAAAAATTATCATTTACTGCAATTTCAATTTGATTTTTAGTTTGACTATAAATTGTATTATCACCAAAAAAATGTTCATATAATTTTTGCTCTGAATTATATTTTAAATAACAATTTGATGATTTAAAATTATATTTTGTTTCTTTACTAATTATTGTTGCTACTGTTGGAATCAACAAATAACGATTATTAAAGAATGTTCATAACTTTGTTATTTTTGTATAAAAATCAATTGGAAAATTTAATACATAATTAGAATAAAAAGAACTAAAACTACGTAAAGAAAATAATGAACTTATTTGTTCATCACGAGGTAAAGTTGTAATAAATTCAAAGTAATGCTCAAAAACATTTTGTAAAGTTTGAAACTGTTTCTTTTTTTCATCATAATTTTTATACTGAATAACTCCTATTGTTTTGGCTGTCTGGTTATAAGTTAATTTTTTATTGTTAAAATTTAAATAAAGTTCCTGATAAGAATTTTTTGTTATTAAAACATCACTTCTTAGATTGGGAACACTAATAACAAGACTAACTTTATTAATTTTATCTTCATCAAGACATTGTCCTGGCACAATAACTTTTCCTCAATTTGAATATTCAACTTTAGTTCCAGAAATTGCAAGACTGCTTGACTATACCCCGCTTGTAATTGGATGGTTATTTTACAATTTTTTTTATTATTAAAATTTCAATATATTTCTAACATTGAAAAACTATAATTGAATTGAAAAAAATGCTTTTGAAGAATATTAGCAATATTACTTGGTTGCTTACGATCAACTTGATAAGCTATTGTTGTTTGACCATTCTCAGTAAACCAAGGTTTAATATTACCAATATTTGGACGAATATAAAAAGCATAGGCTTGATTATTATCACCGTTATCAAAACTAAATAAAGGAATAGTTAAATCTAATGCTAAACTAATTTTATTGTTAGGAGCAAATTGAAATAAATTAAAGACTGCCAATGGTTGATTAAGAAAATTTTCACCAAACAAATTAAAAACCTCCTTAATTAGCATTTACCAAAAATTAAAGAGGTTTCCTTGAAATTAATAAGCACGCGCAAAATAAACTAAATTAGTTGCTGTTTGACCACAGTGAAAGCAAACTGTTTTTTGTGGTTTTACATCAAAAGGAATACAACGTGATGTTGTTTGTGTTTCCGCTTTAATAACATCTTCACATTCAATGCGTCCACAGAAAGGTACTAAAAATAAACCGTTTCCCTTTGCTAATGCTTTTAAATAATCATTATAAGTTGTAATTTTTTGTGTCCGTTGTTGGCGATTATCTAATGCTCTTTGATATAAGTTTGCTGCAATCTCAGATAATAACTTTGCAACAGTTTCTTTTACCGCCATTAATGGCACTGAAATTTTTTCAAAAGTATCACGACGAGCAATCATAACTTGGTTTTGTTCTAAATCACGAGGTCCTACCTCAATTCGCAATGGAATCCCTTTAATTTCAGTATTTGCAACACGAAAACCAAAACTTTTATCTGATTCGTCAATTTCACAACGATATTCTTGTAATTCAACTTGTAACTTTTGAACAGCTTGTAATTGTTGCTGTTCATTGCTAATTGGCAAAATCATAATTTGTGTTGGGGCAATGGCTGGTGGCAAAACAAGACCATTATCATCACTATGTGTCATAATGATTCCCCCTATTAAACGGGTCGAAACCCCCCATGATGTTGAATAAGCATTTTCTAATTCATTTTGTTGATTTGCAAATTTAATATCAAAAGCTTTTGAAAAATTTTGACCAAAATAATGACTAGTTCCACATTGTAGGGCTTGACCATCATACATTAATGATTCAATTGTATATGTCTCTTCTGCCCCGGCAAATTTTTCGCGCGCTGTTTTTTGTCCTTTAATAACTGGTAATAATAATTTTTTCTGTGCAAATTCAGCATAAATATCTAAAATTTTTAAAGTAAAATCCCGTGCTTCTTGGCTTGTTGCATGAATTGTATGTCCTTCTTGTCATAAAAATTCACTAGTTCGTAAAAAAGGGCGGGTTGTTTTTTCTCACCGTAGAACATTTACTCATTGGTTATATAACAAAGGCAAATCACGATAACCCTGAATTTCTTTACTAAAGAAAGTTCCAAATAAAACTTCTGATGTTGGTCGAATATAAAGTTCTTCATCTAAAACTTTATCACCAACCTTTGTAACAGTTGCAATTTCAGGTGAAAAACCTTCGATGTGGTCTTTTTCTTTATTAAAAAGAGTTTTCGGAATTAACAACGGAAAATAAACGTTTTTGACACCAACTCGCTTAAATTCTACATCTAAAAATTTTTGGATATTTTCTCAAATGGCATAACCATACGGTTTAAAAATCATTGTTCCTTTAACAGTCCCATAACTAATTAAATCAGCATTTAAAACAATATCGGTATATCACTGGGCAAAATCAACTTCTCGTGGTGTAATTTTCTCTAACTTTTTCTTCATGATTTACTTCTTTCTATTTTCTGTTAAAAGATCAGAAATATTCCCTTTTTCACCTTGGAAAATTTTAAGGTTTAAACGATTGCTTTCAACATAAGTTTGAATTCGATTTAAATACTGATTATTTTTCATTAAAATTCAACGAATAGCTTCCGGGTTAACATCTTCAAAAATTCTTATTCGCCGAGTAACATCATCATATTCCCAATCTTTCTTTGTTAAAGCAAAGAGTTTTTTAATGTCAATTGCAATAACAGCAATTTGAGATGGATCAACTTTTTGTTCTGCCACTCAACTTCAAAAATAATGACGTGTAGAGTTATCTAATTCAAATTCTAGATGATCAGGTTTTTCTAAATAAGTCCAAACAATGTACTCACTTTCTTTTGCTAAATGAATATTTTGAACTGGTTGTAAACCAAATTCTAATTGCCGCAAAACATTACTAGTATCAGTATAAAATAATAACGATTTAATGCGTTGTCGATTTAGTTCTTTAATGATTTTATGTGTTTTACGTCGTTTAAAACTAAAACCAGTTTTAATCTTACCTTCGTTCTCATCATCTTCAAATAGACTGGTTTCTAAATTATCTGGTTCTGATAATTCTTCTTGTAATAAATTTCGTTTTTTTGATTTTTTATCTTCTGGTGCGGTATCTTGCTCGTCTTTCTTTTTTAACTTATTAAATAACATCGTTAATCCTCCTCAAATAATAATTATACAAAAAAATTATACTTGATTTTTCCACAACTTATAAGATTGGTGCAACTAATTTTAAACATGTTAGTAATAACCGATAACTTAATGGCTTATATTTAATTGGTCATTCATGTCATAAAATAGCATGCTTATAATCTCATTCTCAGCGTGGTATAAAACTTGTTACAACTGCTGGGTCATAAATAACCGCTGTTGTTTGGTGATCAGAAAAGAAACTACGATAATCTAAATTACATGTTCCAATCACAGCAACTTCATCATCAAAAATGGCAATTTTATTATGATTAAACATATTATTCATTTCATAAATTTTAACACCACTTGCAATTAAATCTTTACAATAACTTTTGGTTAAGTCTAACACAAAGATTTTATCTGTTAAACCAGGAATTGTTAAACGAACATCTACTCCAGCACGAGCTGCTAAAATTAAAGCTTGAATAACTTCATTCGGGGGAATAAAATACGGTGTTGATAATCAAATTCTTTTCCGTGCTTTATTAATTAACTCAATATATAAATCTTCGGTAATTGAATGATCAACACTAGGACTATGATTAACAATTTGTAAATGTGATTTTCCACTAATATTATATTTTTTCATCGCCAAAACACTTGGTTCTAATTCAGTAATTTTTTCATGGCGTTTTGTGGCAAAATACCAATCATCTGCAAAAATAACTTCTAAACCACGAACAGCTTCGCCTTCAATGCGGACTTGTGTGTCATGAAAGATTCCAAATTTTCATGATTGATCAGCATATAAATCAGCTAAATTAATTCCTCCTGTATAGCCAATTAAACCATCAATAATAACATCTTTTCGATGATTACGATAATTTGCATTCCCACTAATAAAGGGTGTAATAATTGGTAAATACTTATGAATTCGAACCCCTGCTTTCATTAATTTTTTAATGCTTTTTTTACTAATTTTAAAATAACTACCAACATGATCATAAATCATATAAACACGGACTCCCGCCGTAATGCGTTCTTTTAAAACCGCTAAAAATGATTCAAATAGTTCACCATCAGCAACAATAAAATAAGTTAACAAAATATATTCTTGAGCTTGTTGCAAATCCGTTAGCAACGATTTGAAAACGCGGGTTCCATTTGTTAAAATTTCAATTTTATTATTTTGATATATTGCTTTATTAGCATTATGCATTAATAATTCAACAACATTACCAAATTTTTGGTTCGGACTAGTATATTCAGTTAAACACTTTTTATTTTTTTTAATATAAGTATCATATTCTAATTTATTTAAATGATTATATAATAATGATTTTTTATTTGAATAGTGATATTTTCGACCAAAAAAAACATAAGAACACAAGCCAATAAAAGGAACAAAATTAATAAAAATAATTCAAGAAAATTTAACTTCATAACGTCGCTTTGAAAAGAAGAAAAAGAATGAAAAAATTAAATCAATAATAACAATTGCTAAAAAAATATATAAAAACTTGAAATTAAAAATAACAACTACCACAATTAAACCCATAATTGCCATTCCAAATAAAAAAATCATTGATAAAATAATTTTTAATCAATTTTTCATTATGTTTCCCCTTTATTGCACAATCTTAATACGCATATTATACCAATAATTTAAAAAGAGTTATAGATATTATAACTCTTTTTTGTTTCTTTTTAGTTTAAAATCAATAATTAATGGCGGAACAGGAGAGACTCGAACTCTCGCGCCAGTTACCCGACCTAACACCTTAGCAGGGTGCCCTCTTCACCAACTTGAGTACTGTTCCAAATCGATATCTTATATATTATACAAAAGATATCATTTTAAACAAGTGAAAATAGTTATTTTTTAAAAAACTAACCAATTAAAATATTTTCTTCAACATAACTATACTCTTTTTCGCCAGTTCCACGAATTGAAACTAATAATGTTGATGAAACTCCCAATTGTCCAATAAACATTAATAAAATTAAAACTAACATACTTAAAACCCCTAAATTATATAACTCCAGAAAACTTAAGGTACTTAATCCCGTTGTCCCAAACGCACTACAAATTGTAAAAAAGGCATTTAAAACATCAATATTAGGATTTTCAGCACTAATACAAATAATAGCTCCCATAATTAGCGCTCCGGAAATTGTTGTTACAACTAATGCTCGTTTGACGGTTTCATTTGGAATTTTCCGTTTAAAAACATTGACACTATTATTATTTCGAACAATAGATCAAATTGTAATAATAATAATGGCCAAAGTTGTTGTTCGAATTCCTCCCGCCGTTGATGATGGCGCTGACCCAATAAACATCATAACTGACATCACAATTCGTGACCCCGGCAGGAATTTACTCATATCAACTGTTGAATAACCAGCATTTCTAGTTGACATTGTATTAAAGAAAATGTTCATAAACCCATTTCAATTGGACGTTGAATTTCGTAAAATGCTTTCAATATATGGTCCATTTGGACTCGCTATTGCATTAAGATTAGTAAATTCAATTAATCAAACACTAAAAACGCCCGCAATTGATAATCAAACATAAGTAATTAAATTAATTTTTGTAAATAAAGTAAATTTAGTATGTTCTTTGCGTCGCCAAGCTACAAACTTACGTTTTAAATCATAAAAAGTTGGAAAACCTAAGCCCCCAATAACAAACTGAAACATAAAGACAAATTGCATAAAATAATTGCTATTGTAAGGCATTAATGATGAATTTCCAATAATATCAAATCCCGCATTATTAATAGAAGATATTGAGTGAAAAATCCCACTTCATAAACTTCGTCAAAAATTATGGTAGGTTACATTATCAATCATATCTTTTCCTTCAATTGATGCTGATGAAAAATAAAAGTTACAAAATAATAAAATGGCTCCAAAGCATTCTAAAATAATTAAAAAAATAAAACTATTTTTAATTAAATCAACAGTGTGACCAAAATTACTACTTCCGCGTTCTCCTTGCACCAACATTTTGTCTTTAATTGAAATGCGGCGTCCTAATCACACAAAAATCATAATTTTAAAAGTTACAATCCCAAAACCACCAGTTTGGATTAGGATTAAAATTATTAACTGCCCCAAAAAACTATAATCAGCCGCCGGATTACTAATCGTAATTCCGGTATCAGAAAAAGCACTTGAAGCAGTAAATAATCCTACTAAATAATTTCATGAAAAATTATAGGTTCCTAAAACTTTTCCATATCCATCACTAACCACCCGATTAACATTATTAACAAAACCTGGAATTGATAACAACAGTCCCCCTAAAAAAACAATTAAAATATAAACTAAAAATAATTTTCCCGCTATCTTTGAGAAAGGTAACCAATGGCGATGACGTGTTAATGGTGCTCCTGGCCCATTATTACGTTGCCGCTTACTATCGTTTTTTCTTTTAAAATATAACTGAGAAAACACCCTTTACGCCCCTCTTTCATTAATATTATATACTACAAGTACTAATTATTGCTAATAATAAAAAAAATAGTATAATTAAAATTGCAATAAGGGAGAAGCATTCAATGGCACGAAGAAAAAGTTTTGCAATTATTGGACTAAATAACTTTGGTCGTTCAATTATTGAAACATTAATTGTAAGAAAACAACATATTATGGTTTTTGATGTTGATCAAGCCAAAGTTAATAATATGATTGCTAGTTATGACCAAATTGATGGTGTTGCATTAGATTCAACGGTTAAAGCAAATTTAATTGAGCAAGGATTAGACCAATACGATACAATAATAGTTACGATGGCAAGTAATATTGAAGCTAGTGTTTTAACAATCATTGGTTTACAAGATATTGGTATTACAAATATCATTGCAAAATCAAAAGATATTCGTCATACACGAATTTTAAAAGCACTAGGAATTACTAATATTGTCCAACCTGATACTATGGCTGGAAGCATTACTGCAACTAAAGCAATGTTTGATATTGAAATTGAGATCCAAACAGTTGATGAAAACTATGCATCATTAACAATACAAGTAACTGACCCAAGTATTGAAGGGCAATCACTATCTGACTTACGTTTTATTAATAATAAAGATTACAATATTGTTTATGTTAAACGCAAAGGACGAGTTATTTTACCAGGGGATGTTGATTCAATCAAGTTAGACGATGAATTATTATTTATTGCTAAAATTAGTGCAATTAATGATTTAACCATTAAACTGCAAAAAATTGATAATGAATATGAAAAAGATGGTAAATAACCATCTTTTTTTATTTTGTTTGTTTTGCTGTAATTAAGGCGAGAACTACTTGTTGCCCAATTCCTGGGGCAACTTGCCCTTTTGTTAACTTCATTAATTCTCCCATAAAGAACTTAACAACACGTTCTGGCCGTTGGTCATACTGTTCTAACATGGCTAAATTACTGTCAAAAACTGGTTCAATAATTGCTTTGATTTCAGCTGGATCACTAACTTGTTTTAATCCTAAATCAACAACAATTTTTGCTGGGGGATAATCCTCTGTTAAAATTCGTTGTAAAACTATTTTTGCTTGTTTAGTAGAAATTACGTTCTTAGTAATTAATTCAATCATTGCTACTAAATTTTGCGGTGTTAATGCTGTTTCACCTAATGTTACATTTTTTTGATTTAAATAAGCGGTAACATCACCAATCAAATAATGAACAATTGTTTCATATTGTGATGATAACTTAATTGCTGCTTCAAAAAAAGTCATTAAATCATAATCTTGTAAGATAATATCAACATCAACCGCTTTTAAATTTAATTTCGTTAAATAACGCTGACGAATTGCTGCTGGTAGTTCTGGCATCTTATCTAAGACCGTTTTAATTCAAGTTGGTGATAATTGAATTGGAAAAATATTTGGCTCTGAAAAATACTTATAATCAGTCGCGTCTGTTTTTTTCCGCATTAAAACAGTTGTTTTAGTTTTTTCATCAAAACGGCGGGTTTCTTGTTCAACTGTTTGACCCATTAATAAAATTTCAGTTTGTCGTTTAATTTCATATTCAATTGCTTTTTCAACATTAGAAATTGAATTTAAATTTTTTAACTCCACTTTATTTCCAAAGGTTGAAATACCAACCGGGCGTAATGAAATATTAACATCACAACGAAGCGAACCTTCGTTCATTTTGGCATCACTAACTTGGGTATAAACTAAAATTTCTCGTAGCGCTTCTAAATACTTTCGAACTTGAAATGCTGATCGTAACATTGGGTGGGTAACAATCTCAATTAAACCAATTCCAGCACGATTATAGTCTAATAAGGTCCCAAAATCCTCATGTAATTGCTTTGCCGTATCTTCTTCAATATGTAAACGTTCAATCGCAATTTCCAATGGTTTACCATTTTCATCAATAATTGTTAAATGCCCATTGCGTCCAATTGGATAATATTGTTGAGTAATTTGAAATCCTTTTGCTAAATCAGGATAATAATAGTTTTTTCGATCAAATTGAATAATTGGATCAATCGTTAGATTAAGTGCTTGACAAGCAAGCAATGCTAATTCAACTCCTTTTTTATTAACCACTGGCATTACCCCAGGATAACCAGCATCCATTACGTTAACCATACTATTGGGTTTAGCACCATAAGTAACAAGTCCTAGTGAAAACATTTTTGTTTTTGTTTTTAATTCCACATGATTTTCAATTCCAATTATTACTTCAAAATTAACCATTGTTTTTTCCTCCCTCTGGAGCAACTCTATTCTTAATGCCAATTATTTCTTCAATTAGTAAACTAGCATTAAAGACCTTTTGGTCTGCAAAAGGAGCTGCATTAACATTAATCCCAATTGGCATATTATCAACAAAAGCAAGCGGTAATGTTAAAGAAGGATTTCCCATCAAATTACCTAAAACCAATAAATCATCAACATAATTTTCTAATTCTGCTTCGGTTAAAATTTGATCTTTAATATCACTAATTTTTGGAGCAACAGTTGATGCTGTTGGTAATAATAAAATATCATAGTCCTTAAAAACCGTCGTTAAAGCATCAACAATTAACTGGCGAACTCGTTTTGCTTTTAAGAATAACAGCGTTTGGTTTTCTTTTGATAAAGCATACGAACCAATGACATAACGACGCTTCACAACATGACCAAATCCTGCTGTTCGTGAATTCATCATTACTGCTTCGTAACTATCTCCATCAACTCGTGTTCCAAAGTTGATTCCATCCAGCATGGAATGACTGCTTACTGCTTCAGCAAAAGAAATTACCATATAAACTGGTAACAATGCCTTTAGCAAGTCTTCGGGAAAATCAATTGCAGTAACCTTAATTCCTCCTTGCGCTGTTAATTGCGTATATAAACTATCAAAATGTGTTTTGATTTCAGCAGGTAAAGCTGAATGAGCATTTTTTAAATAAGCAAATTTTTGGTTTTTAACTACTGATGATAAATTTTTAAAATAATTTTGTTCCTTACTTTTTAATGAAGTAGCATCTTGGTGATCTTCTTGTGCTAAATAATCAAAAACAATGGCACTATCTTCCACCGTACGAGTAAAATAACCCACGGTATCTAACGATGGCGCATAAGGAAAAACACCATACCGCGAAATTAAACCATAAGTTGGTTTAAAACCAATAATTCCACAGTAACCTGCTGGTTTACGAACCGAATCACCAGTATCTGTTCCTAAAGCAAAAGGTACCACGCCAGCAGCAACTAATGCTGCTGAACCTGATGATGACCCCCCTGTAATGCGGGTTAAATCTCATGGATTTAAAACATCACCAGTTAAAGCATATAATCCATGCCCCCCCATTCCAAGTTCATCTAAAGCACTTTTCCCTAACAAAATACTATTATTTTGTTTTAAAATATTAGTTACTGTTGATTCATAAGTGGGTACAAAATTTTCTAAAATTTTTGAACTTGCTGTTGTTTTAACCCCTTTTGTTGCAAAATTATCTTTTGCAAAATATGGTAAAGCAAATAAATAATTATTTGTTGATACGGGGACTTGATCTAGTTCTAACGCTAAAGCTGTTGCTGCTGTTGTTAATTCAGTTACGGTTGCATTTAAAACTTGATGCTTCGCTAAATTAGCAAAAGCTTCCTTAACAATTTGTGATGGCGTAATTTTTTTAGTTATCAAAAGTTGATGTAATTCTTTAATTGAATAATATGTCATACTATTTAACCACCTTATTAATTACGATATAATCATCCATTGTTTTTGGAGCTGCTGCTAAAATTTCTGCCTGAGAAGAAACAACGGCTGCATCGTCTTCACGTAAATAATCAACCGTTAATTCAAACGGAAAATGCATTGAATGAACATTCGTTGTATTAATTTTTTGCACTAAATCCATTTGTTGTAAAATAACATCAAACTCTTTACTCAAATTTGTTAACTCTTCATCTTTTAAATCCAACATAATATTATTTGCTAATAAATGTAAGTCCTCTTTTGTAATTCTTGCCATATTATTCCTCCTTTATTAATAAATTATTAAATTCTTCCTCATTAATAATTTTAACATTTAATTTTTGTGCTTTTACTAATTTACTACCTGCATCACTACCAGCTAACAAATAAGTTGTTTTAGCACTAACACTATCTGAAGTTTGACCACCATAACTTTCAATTAACTCTTTAAAATATTCTCGTGGTTTTGATAAAACACCAGTAATAACAAAACGATAATTTTCAAATTTTTGTGACAATGTTTGATTAGTAACAAGATATGTCATATTAATCCCTTGTTGCTGTAACAAAGCAATTTCTTGTTGATTTGCTACAATAGCAAAATAATCAACAACACTAGCTGCAACAATTGGGCCAACATCATTAATAACTGATAATTGTTCAATATTCATTGCAACTAATTCTGCTATTGTTTTAAATTGTCGCGCTAATAATTTTGCTGTTTTTTGGCCAACATGACGAATTCCTAATCCAAATAATAATCGTTCTAATGAATTTTGTTTTGAATTATTAATTGAAGTAATCATATTTTCAAAAGATTTTTCCCCAAAGTTTTCTAATTGAATAATTTCCGCACGATATTGTGATAATTGATATAAATCACTAAAACTCTTTAAATATCCTATTTTATATAATCGTTCAATATTTTTTTCACTAACCCCTTCAATATTCATTGCGTTACGAGAACAATAATGTTCTAATCCCCGCGTGATTTTCTTTGGGCAAACTGAGTTAATACAATATTGATCGACTTCCCCCGTTACTCGTTCTAATAAAGACTGACACTCGGGGCAATGCGTTGCTTCTTGTCATTTTTTCGCTTTTTGCTGACGACGCTCAACAACATAATTAATAACCTCGGGAATGATATCACCCGCTTTTTTAACTTGGACATCATCGCCAATTCGAATATCACGTTCAGTAATAAAATCAGCATTATGTAAGGTTGCTGCACGAACAATTGTCCCCGCAATACGAACTGGTTCTAACACAGCATTATAAGTAATCCGCCCTGTTCGCCCAACAGATGGAAAAATATTAAGTAATTTTGTAACCACTACTTCTGCTGGAAATTTATAAGCAATCGCTCATTTTGGGTTTTTTGCAGTATAACCAATTCGATTATATAGACTTAAATTATTTACTTTAATGACAATTCCATCAATTTCATATCCTAACTGATGACGTTTTGGTTCATATTCTTGGATATATGCTCAAACAGCAGCAATATTTGAACAATAACGATATTCTGGATTTGTTTTAAATTTTAATTGTTCTAAACGTTGCAATGAATCATATTGATTTTGAATTTCATCGCCTAGGGCATTAACATAATAATATAAAAAAGCATTTAAATTTCGTTTTGCCACAATTGTTGAATCCAATTGACGTAATGTTCCAGCAGCAGCATTACGAGGATTAGCAAATTCTGGTTCACCAAGTTTAATTCGTTCATCGTTAATTTTGTTAAATTCTTCCAATGACAAATAAACTTCCCCCCGAACAGTTAAATTTGGGTGATCAATTCGTAGTGGTACTGATTTTATTTTTTTAATATTAACAGTAACATCTTCACCAATCACACCATCACCTCGTGTAGCGCCCATTATTAATAAATGATTTTCATAAACCAGTGAAATTGATAATCCATCAATTTTTAACTCACACGTATATTCAACTTCTGATAACCCCGTCAACTCTTTAATTTGTTCATCAAAATGAATTAAATCATCATAATTAAAAGCATTTGCCAAACTTAACATTGGTGTATTATGGACATATTTATTAAATTTTTCACTAATTTGACCCGAAACCCGTTGGGTTGGTGAATCAATTGTAATCAATTCACTATATTGTTGTTCAATTGCGATTAATTCTTGCATTGCCCGATCATATTCTTGGTCACTAACACTCGGGGCATCATTAACATAGTACTCATAATTTCATTTATCCAACTGTTCTCTTAGCACTAAACTTCGTTTTTTTGCTGCTTCAAAATTCATAATTTCCTCCTTATTTCATTGCTCTTAATTTCTGCTTATTGTGGGGTGGCATAGTTGGCTTTTTCAAATGTCACTTTTTAAAGGGCTTAATACGTAGGGCATAAACACTAATATTTAAGGCAACTAATAATGCAACAATGAAGACCGTAGCATTGTTTAATAACGCTTGTTCATTAAAAATTAAAATTAGAAAACGTCCCACTAATGGATTGAAAAACGTTACTGTTAAAAGAGATAACATATTAATTGGTGTTTTTGCCGCAAAATTTGGGATTTGTTCAAAAAACAATAATCAAATTAGCGCTAACCCCAAGAAAACAAAGGAAATGATTAAGAAAACAATATTCGTTCATGGTTGAAAGCGCATAAGTTCTAACTGAACATATAATGCCGAAGCAATATTTTCTAACGTTCAAAAGTTCAAATTATTTTCCCCCGTTGCTAAAACAACAACTGAAATTAAAGTGAAAATAAACGGCACCACAAACAATAATTTCTTGCGACCAACATACATCATCAACTCAATATCATGGACACGAGAATAATTTCGATATAATAAGATTGATAAAATTAACATTAATAAAAATAACCCTAAGAAAATAAAAATTAATAAGAAGTTTTTGATTTGAGCATTATAAAAAATAAAACATAATGTTGGAAATAAAATGAACTTAACCATATCTTTTAAGAAATTAGTTTGATATTTTAGCATCGTAATCCATGTTGAAACATAAATAATAAATAACATAATATAGGACGCATCTCATTCAAAAGTAATATAACTTGAAAAAATAATTCCAATAATTCATGGCATATTACGACTACGATATTCTTCATTAGTATAAATTGTCATTAAGATAAATGTTACAAAGAACAGACTTGTTAACATATTTTGCGGATGTCATGAATCATAACCAAAATAATAAATTAATAATTTTGATGCTGATAAAACTAGCAAAGATAATAATCCAATTAAGAAACGATTACTTTTTTTATTAGCAAAGTTACTTAATAATGTTACAAAAATCGAAGCAAATAACATTGCATCTAAAATATTTAATAAATTTCAAATAATTTCACTTGGATCAATTCCTGTCATTACAAATCACACTGAAACATTAGTAAATCACGAAAGTGAAGCTAAAGCACGAGCATTTCCAACAATAACATCCGGATTTAATTTAAAAATAATATTATTATCAACAGAATCATACTGATAAAAACTTAAAATATACGTATTAGTAATGTTTAATTCCGACGGTGAAATAAAATAATTTTTTAAATAATATAAAACCATAAAGACTCCAAATGCCACAAAGAAAATGGCATGATTTCAATCTCATAAATTAATGTTAAACCAATAACGAATAAATAATAATAAAAATAATGAATATAAAATATTAATGTATAATAACGAATAAACTAAAATGATATAGCGTAAATCAGTAATTAATTCTAACGGAATCAATAAAAAAGAAATTACAGCAAAATAAAAGAAAAAACCCATAATCATCCCAAAATAAATGTTCTTAGTTCGAATCTTTAAAACTTCTGCTAAAATTGCTCCTGTGGAAGAAAAAACTCAATAATAATATAGAAAAAAGGCAATCGCAATTAAAACTATTTTTGTCATTTCATCTTCTCCTCTTCTTAACAATTATAGCAAAAACGCGGCAAAATATTAGGGATCTTCCAAAAATAAAAGTGATTTTTAATTATAAAATCACTTATTATTTAGCTTATTTCCTATTTGATAATAGCAATAACTTCCCCTTGTTTTACTTTTCCTTCTTTAACAATGGTAATTGTTCTACTACTCATTGTTTCTGGTGTAAACACAATTGGTGTATATAAACTTGGTACTTTCTCTGCTTTTAAAACAGCTAAATCAACTTCACATAACAAGTCGCCTTGTTTTACATTATCATCTTGTTTCACTTTAATATCAAATCCTTTACCATCTAATGAAACAGTATCCATTCCGATGTGTAATAACATTTCAACACCAATATTACTTTTAATTCCATAAGCATGCCCTGTTGGAAAAACAGTAATTAATTTTCCCGCCACTGGGGCAACAAAGTTTCCTGCACTTGGTTTAATTGCTAAACCATCACCTAACATTTTTTGTGAAAATACTTCATCCTCAACTTTATCTAAGGCAATAATCTCACTATCCACTGGGGCAATAATTTCAAGTTCTTTTGATTTTTTACTAAACAATCCCATCATTTCTTCTCCTTATTCTTTTAATCAGACACTGCTGTTATATATAATTAGTATACTATAAATTAATTAAATTTACTTGCTATTTTTAAAACAAGGGAAAATCAGCTAGTTGATTAACTAAAACTAAGATTAAACTAATTAAACAAAAAACACAACATAAAAAAAGAATTAAATATTTATTTTTTCGAAAAGCAGCCCGAATTGTTAATTTTTGTTTGGTTGTAAAGTCATCATTATGTGAATTTTGACGAGCTTTCCGTGACTGTCATCACCATCAACCACCACTTGCAATTGATAACAATGTAAACAATACAACCAAAACAATTAAGACTGATACTGGAATATTACTTGCTTGCGCATTTAAATAAAACATTAAAATCACCTATTTAATAAAAAATAACACTAATAGTGTTATTTTATCAAAAATTTAAACATTTAAAGCACTTTTTGTTGTTTTTTGTACTAAAGCTAATACTTCTTCAGCAGTTTGACAAGTTAGAGCTTTTGCCACTAATTGTTCCATCGCCGGAACTTCTAATTTGCTAATAACTCGACGGGCATTTAAAATACTTGTTGCTGACATTGAAAAGTAATCTAACTTCATTCCCATTAAAAGGGGAATTGCTTGTTCTTCTCCCGCCATCTCACCACACATTCCAACTCATTTGCCTTCTTTATGAGCTCCATCAATAATTGTTTTAATTAAACGTAAAATTGATGGATTATATGGTTGATATAAATAAGCAACAAATTGACTCATCCGATCAGCTGCCATTGTGTATTAAATTAAATCGTTTGTTCCGATTGAAAAGAAATCAGCATGTTTTGCAAACTGGTCCGCCAACATAGCTGCTGATGGAATTTCCATCATCATTCCAATTTCAATATTATCCACAACTTGATGTCCGGCTTTAATTAGATTTGCTTTTTCTTCTAATGTAATTTCTTTTGCTGCTTTAAATTCATCAATTGTAGCAATCATTGGGAACATAATACCAAGTTTCCCGTGGACACTCGCGCGTAATAAAGCTCGTAATTGTGTTCGAAACACATCCGTTTTATCTAAATATAATCGAATCGCACGATAACCTAAAAATGGATTCATTTCTTCTGGGAATTTAAAATATGATAGTTTTTTATCTCCCCCAATATCCAACGCACGAATAATTACTAGTCGGTTTTGCATTCCTTCTAACACGCCTTTATATGCTTTATATTGTTCATCTTCCGTTGGAAAATGATCATTATCCATATATAAGAACTCACTTCTAAAGAGTCCAATTCCTTGGCCACCATTATCTAACACCCCTTGAACATCTTTTGGGGCCCCAATGTTACCTTCTAAAACAAATTTTTGGTATCCATCTTTTGATACGGTGGGGTTATCTTTAAATGCTAATAATTCTTGTTGCAATTGGAAAAACTTTGTTCGTTCTGCGGTTCAAGTTTTAATCTCGTCAGCTGATGGGGCTAAAATAACCTCCCCAGTTGTTCCATTAATCATCATCGCTTCATTATGTTTTGCCTGTTTTGTAACATCTTTTAGGCCTAACACTGCCGGAATTTCTAAACTACGAGCCATAATAGCAGCATGGCTAGTTCTTCCCCCCATATCACAACTAAATCCTTTTGCAAATTTAGGGTCCAATTGCGCTGTTTGTGATGGTGTTAAATCTTCTGCGATAATGGTCGTATAAAAAATATTGGGGTTTTGGAAAAAAACTCGGAAATTGAATAAGAATAATAAATTAAACCATTTACTAAAATGGTTTTTTTATTTGTAAAACCAAAATTATTAATTGATTCAGAGAAAGGACAGCATCTTAAATTCTTAAAATAGAAACTTTTTACACAACTTTCTGATACCCTCTTTAAGTTGTTTACACATTTATAAATATCTTAGAAATTTTTACAAAGTGTACCTGTTTTTTCTCCTAATTTAAGGTGTTGTCTTTTCTTTGTTTCAGTTAATTAGTTTGTTAATAAATAAAAAAACTTAATAAAAGAAGGAGTAAGTAATGGAAATTAATAAACAACAAAAAATATGTGATGTTATTGATTGCTATAAATCAATATCATTCATTACCAAAGAATTTTTATCAAATAAAGTTTTATGAACTTGTGAAAAACATAAAAATTTATTAAATCATACAAAAGATAAAAACCAAGAGTGGTTTTATAAACGTTTAGAAAATTCAAAAATTATCTTTGATTATAAAACTGGTTTTTTAAAACTTTGATTTTATAAAACAACTTAATGCAGAGTGGAACGGTTATTTTAAATAACTAAGTGTTTTTATTCCACAGGAGGCGGTCTAGCACAGCGGTAATCAGTCCGGAAATAATAGACGCTTTAACAAGCGATAGTGGTGATAAGTGCGCGGTCAACATCGAACCACAATAAACAAAAGAGATGGTCACTTTATAAATAAATTTGCGATAGATATTACTTCTTAGAAGTGACAGCGGTTTAAAAACCACAAAGTCAGCATTAGGCTCTTCAAGGTGCAAGTAGATTTATTTTAAAAACTGAACGCTTTGACCTGAAATGGTGCGGGTGAAGAGAGAGAAAACTCTCTGGCTACAAAAACAAAAAACAACTGTCGATTATTTAACTAACAACATACCGCCACCGCTCACCCACAGCGAAGCGGATGGCGTAGTAAATAAAATAGATAAATACAATACTTATATAACTAATTCTCGCTTTGGCACTTTCACTTGGTAGTGAGTGCCAGCGAGTTAAAAAATAGGAAAAATAATTTAGGAGGTAAATATGAAAAAGTTAAATAAAATTTGTCTTAAACAAAAATATTGAGGATATTGCTCAAAATGCAATCAAGAAAACAAATTACAAGAATTAATGTTTAAAAGTTATTCAGTATCATTTTAAGATATGACTGATGAACATTGAGCATTAGGGAAACAAAATTAGGAGGAATTAAATTATGAATAAAAGATACGTATTAATAATGAAATATAATAATTTGTTTGATAAAACAACTATTTTTAAAACAGATTTTTTTTATACATTAGAAGAAGCGAGGATTACTGCTAATGTTGAAAATGAAAATCATTGATTAACAACTATTATTGATTTAGAAGATAGCAATATTAAATGACAAGGAGATAAATAATTATGTGAAAAGATGAAAATGGTTATGTTTATACAGAAGAAGATTTATTTAATTTAGCATTAGATGAATGTTATTCAGAAGAAAGTGCTTATGAATATATTGATAATTTAATTAATGAAATGGAATTAGAGGAAATTTAATTATTGAAGATTTAAAATTAAATAATGAAGTTAAAAATATTACTTATCCGTTTTATTTAAAAGGAAATAATTTTAAAGAATTAAGCTTAAAAGCATTAACAATTAAAAAGTGAATTGATGAAAATGGACAAGAATTAGCAGAATTTATATATCGACAACAAGCTTGATTAATAAATGGAGAATATAAATCACAATCACTAAAAGATTTAAAATTAGTAGTTTCAAAAATTGATTATATTTTTAGAGAACCATTAGAAATAATAAAATCTTTTAAAGATGAATTAAATTTTATTAGAAAAGATATTTTAAATTTAGAAAATAATATTAAGAATAATCATGATTCTTTAAAAAATAGTGTCATTAATATTCAATTTCAAAAACAAAATAAAATTATTGAAACTCATAAAAAAGAGCAATTTTTAGAAATTAAAAGTATAGCAAAACAAGAACAAGAATTAAAAATTATTACTAGTAATTTTCGGAAAGAAAAATTATTAATTAAAGATATTGAGGTTATTGGTATTAATGATGATTTTTTACAAAATGCTGATAAATTAGAACTCATTAATCTTATTAAAAATTATTTAACTGTTGATGAACAAATTGTTAAAAATGAAATTAAAGATCAATGAGATAGTAATAAAGATATTAATTTAATTGGGGTTAAAGGTATTAATTTTAAAATAAATAAAGGAGAAAAATAACATGACAAATATTGTAGAATTTTTAAGAACAGATAAGGTAACTGATTGAATAAAAAGTAAATTTTCTAATGAAAATGAAATTGCAAGATTTAAAAGTAATATAATTGCAATATCAAATAGTAATGAATTATTACAAAAAGCAGATCCAAAAACAATTATGACTGCTTGTTATCAAGGTGTTTTATTAAATTTACCAATGGAAAAACAATTCGGTTATGCTTATGTAGTACCATATAATACAAAAATAACAAGAATTATTAATGGTCGTGAAATCCAAGAATGAATTAATCAAGCCCAATTTCAAATGGGTTATAAAGGTTATATTCAATTAGCCCAAAGAAGTGGCCAATATTTAGATATGTCAGTATCAGATGTTAGAGCAAATGAATTAATAAATTATGATCGTTTAAAAGGTACTGCTTTTAATTGAAATCAAAATGAAGATGAACGAGAAAAATTATCAATTATAGGTTATGTAGCATATTTTAAAATGGTTAATGGTTTTGAAAAAACTTTATATATGACAAAAGAGCAAATGGAAAATCATTTTATGAAATATTCTAAAACTTATGCTAAAAATAAATCATTTTATATTGCTAGTTTTGATGAAATGGCCCTTAAAACAGTATTAACATCATTATTAAGAAAATGAGGTATTATGTCAGTTGAATTACAACAAGCATATAAATCAGATCAAGCAGTTATTACAACTAATGATGAAAAGATTTATATTGATAATGATGCTACTTTCATCCAAAATAATGGGCATATTAACGATGAAACTTTATCAAATAATATAAATTTAAATTATAATACCCCACCTAATGATGAAATAGTGGACATAAACGATAATGTAGTTAAAGAAGAAGATATATCAAATGTAGTACCAGTAGTTAATAATAACAATGATGAAGAATGAGCCAATTGATAAAAATAGGTATTGACCCATCAGGAACTGGTACTACGGCTATTGTTGTTTATAAAAATAATAAATTAATAGATAAACAAGAATTTACAAATAAAGGCTGAAAAGAACATTATGAATTTATTATAAATTATTTGAAAAATGAAAAACTATTTGGGAAAATATTATCAAATAATCATAAACTAGAATATTTAATTTTTATAGAAAATTGTTTATATACAAATGCCAATGGCTCAAAAGATAGAGATGATTTATTGAAATTATTAGGTTCATTAGAAACGCAAGGATATATTGCTACTATTTCACCAAAACATACAAAATCAGTTGTTAAAAATATGGAAAATTTAAGTAAATATAATGATGGTTATATATGAAAATATGAAAAAGATGTTAATTTAACTTATCAATATGGTAAAAGTTGAAAATATAATAATGAAAAAATAAGTAATCATTTACGAGATGCAATTATTATTGCTAATTATGAAAGTTAATTTATGAAACATTCATATAATCAAAAAACAGGAAAATATTATTCTTGTAAAATTCGGAATATAAATGTTTACTTAAATGAAAATGAAGAACAAGTTTGAAATGAATTAAATTTTAATACTTATTCGCAACGAATTGAATATCTTATAAACTTTTATATAACACACAATAAAGAAAAATAAAAAATAACCAATTAAGGTTATTTTTTTAAATATTATTTGTTAATTGTCTAATGGCATCTTTTTGTGCTTGTTTTTTATCATTAACTTTAACTTGTTTTTTATCATTAACTTTAACTTGTTTTTTATCATTAACTTTAACTTGTTTTTTAACATTTTTAATTTGACCTGTTTTTAATGCTAATTCTGTTGCATAATCAGGTCCTCGTAAATGTTTTTCGTGGGCAATAACAGCAGTTCTTAATTCTCTGATTTCTGCTTTATATTTTTTAATTTTTTTAGCAGATAATCCTAGAATACCAAGACTACCCATTCCACCCGCACCCGCTAACACAAGTAAAGCAATCATTAATGTTTCATTCATTTTATTTAATTCCTTTCTTATTCTTACTCAAACAGTGGCCATCTATCCTTTCAGAACAAAATAATTTATAAATTAAACTATATAACCACCCAAAAATATCAACCGCCCCTATATATAGTCTATTTTAAATTTAATTCTTTGTTATTTTCTTCTTGTTTTTGTTTTTTAATATTTTCATTTTGTATATTTTTAAATATTTCTTCTGTTATGCCATCTAAATTATTTCATTGTTTTGCTAATCTTGGTTGAATAACACGCGGATTAATCCGACAATCTAAACAATGTCTTAAATGGTCTTTTTTTCATTTTGATTTATCAATTCAAATGATAATTAAAGAAATTATTAAAGTAATTAAAGATAATATTGTAAATACTAATCCCATTTTAGATATTTTTAATCTTGGTATATCAATTTTCATATCTACTTTTGGTTTACTACTAGCAACAAATATGCCCTGAATTCCATGCGTAAATAAAGGTGTTAATAAAATAGCAATGCCATTACCTCAATATTGACCATAATTATATCAATTAATATCATCTTTAATTGCATTAATAATTCCATATTCTAACCAACAATTTAATGCTAAAAATATCAATGTATAAAAACTAACTACTCAACTACGAATTTTATATTTTCTTTCTCATTCTCTAATATCTTTATGAGTTCAATTATAAGTTGGAATAGGGTCTTTTTTAAATCAATTTCAAGGTAACGCCCCCTTTAATCAAGTTGTTTTATCTTGCTTCATAATTAACTCACCAATTTTCTTTCAATTTTTAAATTACCTATATTTACATTATCATAAGAACTAATAAGACCATTTGTGTCAATATACCAACCTGAAACACCTTTACTATATGATACAACAATTCCACAACCAATATCAAAATCTTTAAAAGTTTCTACAAACATATATGGTAAAATTGAAAATTGACATCATATTTTATATTTAAATTTAGAACTATCAAAATCTTTAATTTGATATTCAGTTGCTGGTTTAAAATCACTAGTATCTACAAATTCTCAATCATTACCAACACTAATAGAAATATCACCATTACCTAATAATGAATTACCATTAATAGTTTTAATATTTTCCCCACTTACTAATTTATCTTGTTTAAGAATAATATCTTGTGATGTTTTTACAATATATTTATCATCTTGCTTATCAATATAATCTTTATTTAAATCACTATCTTTAATACCATATGATGGAATATCACCACTTTGTTTTGCTTTTCAGACATTATCTTCATAATAAATCGTGTTATTATCAAATGGAACTATTAATTTAATATATTCATTATAATCAATTTTAGAAAAATCATTAATAATTGGATAAGTAATATTTATTGAACCATCTGTTTGCAATCGCTCTTTTAATCAAAATAATAATGTTGGATAAAATGTTTTTTTAGTAATATATTTATATTCTTCTTCTCATGGATGAGAATAGTTTCCTAAATGATAATTATACGGTCTAGATACCGTTTTACTAGATATAATATCAATTATTTCACCTGCTAATTTTAAAGCATTTTTAACATCACGAGTAATATTTTCATTTGCTTCTGGGTCATTAGTTTGTGAATATGCTACACCACCTTGTGAAAATGAAGCACTACCAGTTAAATCATTAACTCCTTTTGGTAAATATCAATTTATAACTGCTAATAAACAAGCCGATTGAATATAACTTAATCATTTATCATATTCAATTAAACCAGTATTATCTTTTTTTACTCAGGGAAACAAATCTTTTTTATTAATTTTATCTGAAATTGTCCCACCTGATAATCTATCCATTCATAAACTAGTTTTTAAAATAGCATTATAAATTAAGTTATCATTACAAGCAGATTGCTTTCTATCATTAATAGGTTGTCAAAGTTTACTTTCTTTCACATCTTCAACTGTTATAAATAACAAATTACTTAAATTATTTTCCATATAAAACACCTCTTAATTGATTACGATATTTATTTTTTAAATTACTTGACTTATAACTATTAACTCTTGTTTTTGTTTTCTTAATTGTTTTGATAGTTTGATTAGTTTTGTAAAACATATTTTTAACTGGTGATTTATATAAATTCTTAATATTTTTAACATCACTTTTTCGTTCTCGATACCATTTTTTATTATTAATTTCACCAGCAAAATTAAAATTAAAATGGCCAATCTTTAAATTATTAATAAACTTTTTAATTTGTTGTAATTTTTGAACTGTTGGTAATGTTAATTTATTAGTTCCTTTGGGATATTTTTCTTTTAATCCTCTTGGCAGTCTTTTTTTAATATAATTTCTTAAATGACTAGGTAATCATTTTCTTAATCAATAACGTCAAAATAAAGTACCCGCATTAGAAACGGCATTACTTAATAATTTTCATATTTCAACTGGAACACTAGGATAAACATAAGGTCCATAAAACTTAGGATGTTTTGCTGTTTTTGTATATATTAAAATAGTTAAATTACCTGTTAAAGTTAATTTATTTGTAATATTAAACATACCACTATCAAGTCAACTACTATTTAAAGGTTGTCAATTAGTATTTAGATAATTTTCTTTTTTAAATTGTTCTCTATTTTTAATATTATTATCTTTTTCTAATTGACTTAATATTTGTTGAATTTCTCTTTTATGACCCTTTTTAATTAAATCTAAATAAGTAAATGGATTTAACCACCGATAAATATCTTCAATCTTATTTGTAATTTTTTGTAGCGGATTAGAATAATATGAAGCAAATTTGTTAACCTTATTAATTAAATTAACAAATTTATTTATTATTGATTTATTACCTAAATTCTCTGCTAATAAAGTTAAAATTCGTAATATTAGTAAATTCATTGTTTATTAAGAATTTTTAATTACAACATCAATTGGGTTTGTTTGACCCGTAGCGTTGTTTTTACCTTCAATTTGAACTGCAACAGTTTTATTGTTTGTAATATCAATTGGTCAATCTTCACCTTTACTTTCAATAAAGTAATCATAATCATTTTCTGTTAAAGAATTATTTACCGTTTTTACTGCTTTTAAAACAACATCTTTAAATTGTGGTTTTAATTGTTCTGCTGTTGTTTGTGTTGGGTCTGTAACGTGAATAGTTGGTTTATCTAATTTATTAATTTTACTAATATCAATTTTACTTGATGATGGAATTACATAATCAACAGGTACTCTAAATGTTTTATTTAAATTATTTTTAGCAGTGTTAATTTCCTCTTGTGTTGGTTGTTTTTCTAAAATAATCTTACATGTTTTAGGATATAAAATAGTTGGTGTTGCATATTGTACTTTACCAATTCATTAGGGTTAGCAGTATCATTATCTAAAACTTGTGAATAGTATCCATATTAATTGGATAAGCTCATACTTGTTTATTAATAATTAAACCATTTACATTAGTAAAAATTATAACCTTTATCACGATTAACTTGTCCCTTTTGTATATGTTTTTTCTAAATGAAAGCTTTTTGATACAGGAATACCCATTGCTGTATTTTTCATATAATTCACCATTAACCATTGCTTTTAATTGTGCTTGTGAACCAATTACTTTTAAATAAGCAGGTGTTAATCCTAAATAGGCTCTACGACCTAAAACCATAAACATTTTATCGGTTGGCAAACCAAAATATAAATTACTAATTTGATTAGTTAATTCAATCAAAGTTTCATTTAATGTAAAGAATCCTTTATTTGCATCATCAGCATTTTCTGCTGTATAACTACGAAATGGAATTACTTCATATTGACCATCTGCCAAGCAATAATCATAAATAGCCTGAATTAATTCACATTCTAAATTAACAAATTTATTCTGTACAACACTAGAAATAGCATCAGCAATAACACCATTTTTAATTTTTTTCTATTAATGCCAAGTCAAAAAGCCTCATTCATTAATTTTAAATTAAATCTCTTATCAATA
>NZ_CM020866.1:0-68337 GCF_009866525.1 Spiroplasma poulsonii | reverse complement strand
ATAATGAAATATAATAATTTGTTTGATAAAACAACTATTTTTAAAACAGATTTTTTTTATACATTAGAAGAAGCGAGGATTACTGCTAATGTTGAAAATGAAAATCATTGATTAACAACTATTATTGATTTAGAAGATAGCAATATTAAATGACAAGGAGATAAATAATTATGTGAAAAGATGAAAATGGTTATGTTTATACAGAAGAAGATTTATTTAATTTAGCATTAGATGAATGTTATTCAGAAGAAAGTGCTTATGAATATATTGATAATTTAATTAATGAAATGGAATTAGAGGAAATTTAATTATGAAGATTTAAAATTAAATAATGAAGTTAAAAATATTACTTATCCGTTTTATTTAAAAGGAAATAATTTTAAAGAATTAAGCTTAAAAGCATTAACAATTAAAAAGTGAATTGATGAAAATGGACAAGAATTAGCAGAATTTATATATCGACAACAAGCTTGATTAATAAATGGAGAATATAAATCACAATCACTAAAAGATTTAAAATTAGTAGTTTCAAAAATTGATTATATTTTTAGAGAACCATTAGAAATAATAAAATCTTTTAAAGATGAATTAAATTTTATTAGAAAAGATATTTTAAATTTAGAAAATAATATTAAGAATAATCATGATTCTTTAAAAAATAGTGTCATTAATATTCAATTTCAAAAACAAAATAAAATTATTGAAACTCATAAAAAAGAGCAATTTTTAGAAATTAAAAGTATAGCAAAACAAGAACAAGAATTAAAAATTATTACTAGTAATTTTCGGAAAGAAAAATTATTAATTAAAGATATTGAGGTTATTGGTATTAATGATGATTTTTTACAAAATGCTGATAAATTAGAACTCATTAATCTTATTAAAAATTATTTAACTGTTGATGAACAAATTGTTAAAAATGAAATTAAAGATCAATGAGATAGTAATAAAGATATTAATTTAATTGGGGTTAAAGGTATTAATTTTAAAATAAATAAAGGAGAAAAATAACATGACAAATATTGTAGAATTTTTAAGAACAGATAAGGTAACTGATTGAATAAAAAGTAAATTTTCTAATGAAAATGAAATTGCAAGATTTAAAAGTAATATAATTGCAATATCAAATAGTAATGAATTATTACAAAAAGCAGATCCAAAAACAATTATGACTGCTTGTTATCAAGGTGTTTTATTAAATTTACCAATGGAAAAACAATTCGGTTATGCTTATGTAGTACCATATAATACAAAAATAACAAGAATTATTAATGGTCGTGAAATCCAAGAATGAATTAATCAAGCCCAATTTCAAATGGGTTATAAAGGTTATATTCAATTAGCCCAAAGAAGTGGCCAATATTTAGATATGTCAGTATCAGATGTTAGAGCAAATGAATTAATAAATTATGATCGTTTAAAAGGTACTGCTTTTAATTGAAATCAAAATGAAGATGAACGAGAAAAATTATCAATTATAGGTTATGTAGCATATTTTAAAATGGTTAATGGTTTTGAAAAAACTTTATATATGACAAAAGAGCAAATGGAAAATCATTTTATGAAATATTCTAAAACTTATGCTAAAAATAAATCATTTTATATTGCTAGTTTTGATGAAATGGCCCTTAAAACAGTATTAACATCATTATTAAGAAAATGAGGTATTATGTCAGTTGAATTACAACAAGCATATAAATCAGATCAAGCAGTTATTACAACTAATGATGAAAAGATTTATATTGATAATGATGCTACTTTCATCCAAAATAATGGGCATATTAACGATGAAACTTTATCAAATAATATAAATTTAAATTATAATACCCCACCTAATGATGAAATAGTGGACATAAACGATAATGTAGTTAAAGAAGAAGATATATCAAATGTAGTACCAGTAGTTAATAATAACAATGATGAAGAATGAGCCAATTGATAAAAATAGGTATTGACCCATCAGGAACTGGTACTACGGCTATTGTTGTTTATAAAAATAATAAATTAATAGATAAACAAGAATTTACAAATAAAGGCTGAAAAGAACATTATGAATTTATTATAAATTATTTGAAAAATGAAAAACTATTTGGGAAAATATTATCAAATAATCATAAACTAGAATATTTAATTTTTATAGAAAATTGTTTATATACAAATGCCAATGGCTCAAAAGATAGAGATGATTTATTGAAATTATTAGGTTCATTAGAAACGCAAGGATATATTGCTACTATTTCACCAAAACATACAAAATCAGTTGTTAAAAATATGGAAAATTTAAGTAAATATAATGATGGTTATATATGAAAATATGAAAAAGATGTTAATTTAACTTATCAATATGGTAAAAGTTGAAAATATAATAATGAAAAAATAAGTAATCATTTACGAGATGCAATTATTATTGCTAATTATGAAAGTTAATTTATGAAACATTCATATAATCAAAAAACAGGAAAATATTATTCTTGTAAAATTCGGAATATAAATGTTTACTTAAATGAAAATGAAGAACAAGTTTGAAATGAATTAAATTTTAATACTTATTCGCAACGAATTGAATATCTTATAAACTTTTATATAACACACAATAAAGAAAAATAAAAAATAACCAATTAAGGTTATTTTTTTAAATATTATTTGTTAATTGTCTAATGGCATCTTTTTGTGCTTGTTTTTTATCATTAACTTTAACTTGTTTTTTATCATTAACTTTAACTTGTTTTTTATCATTAACTTTAACTTGTTTTTTAACATTTTTAATTTGACCTGTTTTTAATGCTAATTCTGTTGCATAATCAGGTCCTCGTAAATGTTTTTCGTGGGCAATAACAGCAGTTCTTAATTCTCTGATTTCTGCTTTATATTTTTTAATTTTTTTAGCAGATAATCCTAGAATACCAAGACTACCCATTCCACCCGCACCCGCTAACACAAGTAAAGCAATCATTAATGTTTCATTCATTTTATTTAATTCCTTTCTTATTCTTACTCAAACAGTGGCCATCTATCCTTTCAGAACAAAATAATTTATAAATTAAACTATATAACCACCCAAAAATATCAACCGCCCCTATATATAGTCTATTTTAAATTTAATTCTTTGTTATTTTCTTCTTGTTTTTGTTTTTTAATATTTTCATTTTGTATATTTTTAAATATTTCTTCTGTTATGCCATCTAAATTATTTCATTGTTTTGCTAATCTTGGTTGAATAACACGCGGATTAATCCGACAATCTAAACAATGTCTTAAATGGTCTTTTTTTCATTTTGATTTATCAATTCAAATGATAATTAAAGAAATTATTAAAGTAATTAAAGATAATATTGTAAATACTAATCCCATTTTAGATATTTTTAATCTTGGTATATCAATTTTCATATCTACTTTTGGTTTACTACTAGCAACAAATATGCCCTGAATTCCATGCGTAAATAAAGGTGTTAATAAAATAGCAATGCCATTACCTCAATATTGACCATAATTATATCAATTAATATCATCTTTAATTGCATTAATAATTCCATATTCTAACCAACAATTTAATGCTAAAAATATCAATGTATAAAAACTAACTACTCAACTACGAATTTTATATTTTCTTTCTCATTCTCTAATATCTTTATGAGTTCAATTATAAGTTGGAATAGGGTCTTTTTTAAATCAATTTCAAGGTAACGCCCCCTTTAATCAAGTTGTTTTATCTTGCTTCATAATTAACTCACCAATTTTCTTTCAATTTTTAAATTACCTATATTTACATTATCATAAGAACTAATAAGACCATTTGTGTCAATATACCAACCTGAAACACCTTTACTATATGATACAACAATTCCACAACCAATATCAAAATCTTTAAAAGTTTCTACAAACATATATGGTAAAATTGAAAATTGACATCATATTTTATATTTAAATTTAGAACTATCAAAATCTTTAATTTGATATTCAGTTGCTGGTTTAAAATCACTAGTATCTACAAATTCTCAATCATTACCAACACTAATAGAAATATCACCATTACCTAATAATGAATTACCATTAATAGTTTTAATATTTTCCCCACTTACTAATTTATCTTGTTTAAGAATAATATCTTGTGATGTTTTTACAATATATTTATCATCTTGCTTATCAATATAATCTTTATTTAAATCACTATCTTTAATACCATATGATGGAATATCACCACTTTGTTTTGCTTTTCAGACATTATCTTCATAATAAATCGTGTTATTATCAAATGGAACTATTAATTTAATATATTCATTATAATCAATTTTAGAAAAATCATTAATAATTGGATAAGTAATATTTATTGAACCATCTGTTTGCAATCGCTCTTTTAATCAAAATAATAATGTTGGATAAAATGTTTTTTTAGTAATATATTTATATTCTTCTTCTCATGGATGAGAATAGTTTCCTAAATGATAATTATACGGTCTAGATACCGTTTTACTAGATATAATATCAATTATTTCACCTGCTAATTTTAAAGCATTTTTAACATCACGAGTAATATTTTCATTTGCTTCTGGGTCATTAGTTTGTGAATATGCTACACCACCTTGTGAAAATGAAGCACTACCAGTTAAATCATTAACTCCTTTTGGTAAATATCAATTTATAACTGCTAATAAACAAGCCGATTGAATATAACTTAATCATTTATCATATTCAATTAAACCAGTATTATCTTTTTTTACTCAGGGAAACAAATCTTTTTTATTAATTTTATCTGAAATTGTCCCACCTGATAATCTATCCATTCATAAACTAGTTTTTAAAATAGCATTATAAATTAAGTTATCATTACAAGCAGATTGCTTTCTATCATTAATAGGTTGTCAAAGTTTACTTTCTTTCACATCTTCAACTGTTATAAATAACAAATTACTTAAATTATTTTCCATATAAAACACCTCTTAATTGATTACGATATTTATTTTTTAAATTACTTGACTTATAACTATTAACTCTTGTTTTTGTTTTCTTAATTGTTTTGATAGTTTGATTAGTTTTGTAAAACATATTTTTAACTGGTGATTTATATAAATTCTTAATATTTTTAACATCACTTTTTCGTTCTCGATACCATTTTTTATTATTAATTTCACCAGCAAAATTAAAATTAAAATGGCCAATCTTTAAATTATTAATAAACTTTTTAATTTGTTGTAATTTTTGAACTGTTGGTAATGTTAATTTATTAGTTCCTTTGGGATATTTTTCTTTTAATCCTCTTGGCAGTCTTTTTTTAATATAATTTCTTAAATGACTAGGTAATCATTTTCTTAATCAATAACGTCAAAATAAAGTACCCGCATTAGAAACGGCATTACTTAATAATTTTCATATTTCAACTGGAACACTAGGATAAACATAAGGTCCATAAAACTTAGGATGTTTTGCTGTTTTTGTATATATTAAAATAGTTAAATTACCTGTTAAAGTTAATTTATTTGTAATATTAAACATACCACTATCAAGTCAACTACTATTTAAAGGTTGTCAATTAGTATTTAGATAATTTTCTTTTTTAAATTGTTCTCTATTTTTAATATTATTATCTTTTTCTAATTGACTTAATATTTGTTGAATTTCTCTTTTATGACCCTTTTTAATTAAATCTAAATAAGTAAATGGATTTAACCACCGATAAATATCTTCAATCTTATTTGTAATTTTTTGTAGCGGATTAGAATAATATGAAGCAAATTTGTTAACCTTATTAATTAAATTAACAAATTTATTTATTATTGATTTATTACCTAAATTCTCTGCTAATAAAGTTAAAATTCGTAATATTAGTAAATTCATTGTTTATTAAGAATTTTTAATTACAACATCAATTGGGTTTGTTTGACCCGTAGCGTTGTTTTTACCTTCAATTTGAACTGCAACAGTTTTATTGTTTGTAATATCAATTGGTCAATCTTCACCTTTACTTTCAATAAAGTAATCATAATCATTTTCTGTTAAAGAATTATTTACCGTTTTTACTGCTTTTAAAACAACATCTTTAAATTGTGGTTTTAATTGTTCTGCTGTTGTTTGTGTTGGGTCTGTAACGTGAATAGTTGGTTTATCTAATTTATTAATTTTACTAATATCAATTTTACTTGATGATGGAATTACATAATCAACAGGTACTCTAAATGTTTTATTTAAATTATTTTTAGCAGTGTTAATTTCCTCTTGTGTTGGTTGTTTTTCTAAAATAATCTTACATGTTTTAGGATATAAAATAGTTGGTGTTGCATATTGTACTTTACCAATTCATTTAGGGTTAGCAGTATCATTATCTAAAACTTGTTGAATAGTATCCATATTAATTGGATAAGCTCATACTTGTTTATTAATAATTAAACCATTTACATTAGTAAAATTATAACCTTTATCACGATTAACTTGTCCTTTTGTATATGTTTTTTCTAAATGAAAGCTTTTTGATACAGGAATACCCATTGCTGTATTTTCATATAATTCACCATTAACCATTGCTTTTAATTGTGCTTGTGAACCAATTACTTTTAAATAAGCAGGTGTTAATCCTAAATAGGCTCTACGACCTAAAACCATAAACATTTTATCGGTTGGCAAACCAAAATATAAATTACTAATTTGATTAGTTAATTCAATCAAAGTTTCATTTAATGTAAAGAATCCTTTATTTGCATCATCAGCATTTTCTGCTGTATAACTACGAAATGGAATTACTTCATATTGACCATCTGCCAAGCAATAATCATAAATAGCCTGAATTAATTCACATTCTAAATTAACAAATTTATTCTGTACAACACTAGAAATAGCATCAGCAATAACACCATTTTTAATATTTTTTTCTATTAATGCCAAGTCAAAAGCCTCATTCATTAATTTTAAATTAAATCTCTTATCAATAGGAACTGGAATTCTTGTTAATCCCATTGTTTGAGTTGTCCCACCATTTGGTAATGAATAATCATCTTGTCATACCACACGATGAGTTAAATTATATAGTGCTTGTCCTGCATTAGGTAATCAAGCAACTTGTTCTGCGGTTGCAGTAGCATACTGCATAATACTTGCATATTCATTAGACTTCTTGCGATACCCTTTTTTATTAAAATATTATTATAAAATATAATTTATGAGGACATAAAAATATGAACAATAATAAATTTAATACTCTTAATGATAGAGAATGGTTAAGATTAACAGGAATAAAAAAATCCACTTTTAATAAAATGTTAGATATTTTAAAAGTTGCTGAAATAGAAAAATTTAAAAAAGGTGGTAAAACTAATAAATTATCATTAGAAAATAGATTATTGATGACTTTATTATATTGACGAGAATATCAGACTTATTTTCATCTTGGTAAAAGTTTTGATATTAGTGAGGCTAATTGTTATCGTAATATTAAGTGAATTGAAGATATTTTAATTAAAAACTCTGATTTTCAACAACTTGCTGGTAAAAAAGCACTAATAAATGATTATTTTAATGATAAAACTATTATTATTGATGCTACCGAAACTCCAATCCAACGCCCAAAAAAAGACAAAAACAATCTTATTCTGGTAAAAAGAAAAAACACACGATCAAAACACAAGTAATTATCGAACAAGAAACCAAAAAAATTATTGCAACAAGTTTTTCGCTCGGAAAAAAACATGATTATGCTTTATTTAAAGAATCAAAAATCCCAATTTTAAAAAATACCAAATTAATAGTTGATAGTGGTTATCAAGGAATACAAAAAAATCACAATAATGTTCTAATACCTACAAAGAAAACAAAGAAAAACCCTTTAAACAAAGAACAAAAGCAATATAATAGACTAGTTTCAAAAATGAGAATTATTATTGAAAATATTTTTGCTATTCTTAAAAAATTTAAAATTATTACAGAAAAATATCGTAATCGAAGAAAAAGATTTGGTTTAAGATTTAATTTAATTGCCTCAATTTATAATTTACAATTATTATATTTAACATAAAATATTTATTTAAAATTAAATAATTTAAATAATAAATTAATTTTTCGTTGTGGAAAAATATTAAATTTTTAAATAAAAAACATAATTAATTAAAATTATATTTTTCTATTAGTATCTTTTTTACAAATATTTGCAATTTTTTAACAAGTAATGCAAGAAGTCTATTAAAATATTAGTTTAATTTACAAAAACTTTTTTAAAATATTGCTTTGATGTAAAATATCGCAAACACGGTCTAATTGTAGTATTTAATATATCTAAAACAGATTTTAATTTACTACGAATATTAATTAACGGTTCAGTTTGGTCAAATCAACGCCTTAAATCCCTATTTTATCCGTTCAACTAATGCTTTTTGTTTTGGTTTACCAGGGTCACAAAAATAGACTCTTATTTTAAAATGTTTTTCTATTGTTTTTCATTTATAAAATTCTTTTCCTCTATCTGTTAAAATACAACTAAATTTACTAATACCAATTTGTTTAATCATTTTCATTAAAACCATTAATACAATACTTGCTTTTTTAGTAGACCTCTTGCGATACCCTTTTTTATTAAAATATTATTATAAAATATAATTTATGAGGACATAAAAATATGAACAATAATAAATTTAATACTCTTAATGATAGAGAATGGTTAAGATTAACAGGAATAAAAAAATCCACTTTTAATAAAATGTTAGATATTTTAAAAGTTGCTGAAATAGAAAAATTTAAAAAAGGTGGTAAAACTAATAAATTATCATTAGAAAATAGATTATTGATGACTTTATTATATTGACGAGAATATCAGACTTATTTTCATCTTGGTAAAAGTTTTGATATTAGTGAGGCTAATTGTTATCGTAATATTAAGTGAATTGAAGATATTTTAATTAAAAACTCTGATTTTCAACAACTTGCTGGTAAAAAAGCACTAATAAATGATTATTTTAATGATAAAACTATTATTATTGATGCTACCGAAACTCCAATCCAACGCCCAAAAAAAGACAAAAACAATCTTATTCTGGTAAAAAGAAAAAACACACGATCAAAACACAAGTAATTATCGAACAAGAAACCAAAAAAATTATTGCAACAAGTTTTTCGCTCGGAAAAAAACATGATTATGCTTTATTTAAAGAATCAAAAATCCCAATTTTAAAAAATACCAAATTAATAGTTGATAGTGGTTATCAAGGAATACAAAAAAATCACAATAATGTTCTAATACCTACAAAGAAAACAAAGAAAAACCCTTTAAACAAAGAACAAAAGCAATATAATAGACTAGTTTCAAAAATGAGAATTATTATTGAAAATATTTTTGCTATTCTTAAAAAATTTAAAATTATTACAGAAAAATATCGTAATCGAAGAAAAAGATTTGGTTTAAGATTTAATTTAATTGCCTCAATTTATAATTTACAATTATTATATTTAACATAAAATATTTATTTAAAATTAAATAATTTAAATAATAAATTAATTTTTCGTTGTGGAAAAATATTAAATTTTTAAATAAAAAACATAATTAATTAAAATTATATTTTTCTATTAGTATCTTTTTTACAAATATTTGCAATTTTTTAACAAGTAATGCAAGAAGTCTATTATATAAAGGTCCACGCAATAAAGCATTAACCATATCAACATAGGCTTTTTGACCTGTTGTATTACCTTGTAATGTAAAAGGTACTTGTGGCAAATTAATTGTTGCCATAATTTTCACTCCTTATTATCTAAGTTTTTTAAGTGTATAATCAGTTAATTTTTTAATTTCATCAGGAGTATATGCTCCTTTTTCTTTAATAGTTTCAATTTCATCATTTTTATTTTCAGTTGATTTTTCAATCATATCTTTAATTAAATTAGTTGGCGAAACTGCTTGTTGTTCTTGCGCAAACAAATCAGGTTTTAATTCTTTTAAAGTTTGCATTTTTTCAGATAAAGAACTACCACTAACTTTATTTAAATTAGTTTTAATATCTTCAATTTTAGTAGCTGGAACATCTTTAAATGCTTTTAATTCATCTAATTCATTAGCAATTTTTAAATACTCTTCTTTTGAAATAGTATCTTTTCGTTTTTGTATACCTTCAATAATTTGTTTTGTTTCATTATGAAATTCATTTAAAATACTATCTGCGATTTCTTCACTTAAACCTTGTTCTATTAATTGTTCTTTTGTAAGTGCCATTTTATAAACCTCTCTTTTTTTATTCTTGTTCGAATAACAAGTCAGCATAAGTCTTTTTAAGGCGGAAAGCATAAACCGTAAATTACTTTTTTGTTAAAAGGATAAACCGTTAATTTAATTATATACTAATATTTTACTAATACAATACTTTTTGTATATTATAAATAAACTTAATATATTTGATTACTAATTTAGTCCTTAAAACGGGTAATAAGCATTATTTTTAAGAATAAAATTATTACATAATTCATAATTTTGCTTGCATATATATACTGAAGGTAAATCTTGATAAAGAATTTCAATAAATAGTTTCAAGATAAGAAAAGGAGAAAAAACACGTAATGAAAAAATTACTTAGTTTATTAAGCGTATTAGCAATTAGCGGAAGTGCAGTACCAACAACAATTGCCGCCAGCCCTTATCAAAAAAAACAAAGTATAAGAGTAAAAAGACAAACACAAAGTCCTATTTTTAAAACTAATGGAGCTGACATTCCAACAGAACAACAAATCAAAGATAAATTAATTAATAAATATCCACACATAGCGGCTGAACAAATTAAAGTCAAAAATATTACTAGTAATTATGTAAATATTACTATAGATGGATTTTCTGGAGAAACAACACTTACTTTTATAGTTGATAAATCTATACCTTTAAACAATGTTATTGCAAACCATAATTTAGGAGAAATAGATTTTTCAAAATTAGTTAATAGTTATGAAGAACAAATTAAGTTTAGATTATTAGAATTAAACCCACAATTAGACACAACAAAAATTAATGTTACAAGTATTACAACAAGTAATGCTAAAGTTAGTTCAAATGATATAAATATTTATAATGGTGAATTAAATATTAAATATAGTAGACCAGTAAAATCAATCATTAGAAACATTGAATTAGGTTCAATTAGAACTAGTGGTTTAAATTTACCAACAGAACAACAAATTAAAGATAAATTAAAAGAAAAAAATACAGATTTAAAAAATAATATAAATGATTTTGAAGTTAAAAATATAACTTCTACATATGCAAAAATAAGTTTTAATAGAAAAGATATTTTAAGTGGTGAAGTAGTTGTTAATTTTACATCTAATATTAATTTAAATAAAATTATTAAAAATAATAATTTAGGTGAATTTAAAACTGAAAATTTATCTAATCCAACAAAAGAACAAATTAAAAATAAACTAAAAGAAATGTATACCGACTTAGATATTACAAAAATCAACGTTGAGAATATTAGTAACAGTAGCGCAAAAATCATTTCCGCTGATGAAAATGTTTATACTAATAATGTAAATGTTAACTATACTGTTTCAATAGATTCACTTAATTGATAATAAAATAGGAAATAATCAAATGAAAAAAATATTAAGCCTTTTAGGAACAATCACTTTAATTGGAACAAGTACAACAAGTTTAGTTGCTTGTAATACAACACAAAAATATACACCTGAAGAATTAGCAAAAATAAAACAAGAAAACAAAATTAAAACAAACAACCAAGAAATTAGAGATAATTTAGAATGAATAGCACCACAAGAAAAACCATTTAATAAAGTTGATAACAAATGATATTATGTGGTTTGAAAAGGTAAAACACAATGATATATAACAAATTTTTTAAATAATGAAAAAATAAATGAACGTGGCAAAAAAATCTTAAAAGAAGAAGAAGGATATGAAATTGGTTTATATCGTTATAGTTTAAATTATGAAGTTGATTTGTTTAATTATGAGCCATCTAAAATGACAAACTGACCTTGAAGAATAGACAAAGGAACTCATTTTAAATCTGTTTATCGTTGAAATTTAACTACAACAGAACCAAAATTAGTTATTGATAATGATGGTAATGTGAAAGTTAAAGGAGAATAAAAAAGAGATATTAAATCTCTTTTTCTTTTATCTTGGTGTAAATGTAATTTTAACAGGATTATTACTATTATTTATCATATTTAAAACACCTAAGGCATTTACATCTATTGTTATATCTTTATCATTACCTCATGAAGTATTATTTGTTAAACAATATCCTAATAATTTAGCAAGTAATACTTTTGAAAATCTAATTTTTAATTTCATATCATTTGTATAATATGCTTGTAAATATGTTTCTGTAATTTTATTATTATCATTATCAGATAATTTTGTTATTTGAAGTAAAAAGTTAATATCTCAGTTTCTTCATGAAATAGTATATTCACTTTGATAATTTCCACTAGATAATCCATTAGTATATGCAGTCACATATATTGTTTCAGTATCATTTACTTTTATATTCTCTGTATACAAAGTTTTTGTACTTTCAAAATTAACATTATCTTTTTGTGGCAATCCCTTTTTGTGTAAAGTTGCATCAGATAGTGGTCCAAAATTATATTCACAAGTAGAATAACCTCCTAAAATATTAACATTTCTATCACGAATAAAATGTTTTATATCAGGTTCAATACAACTAACTTGTAAATTGTCAAGATTACTTATTTCAATTGTTTTATAAGAATCTTGAAATTTACTTATACTTTGAATTGTTGGGTCAATTTGTCTTAAATCAATTTCTATTTCATAATATCCTTTATATTCTGTTGTATTATCAAATAAATTAATAAAACTTTTAGGATTATTTGAGTGTTTACATTGTGATGGTGCTGTAATTTTAGTTTTTAATGCTTGTACTGTGTTAGCATCTCAGATATCTTTTGTATAAGGTTTATAGTTATATGGTACTGGTGGCAAGACATATTCTGGGTAATTAAATGTTGGTATTTCATAGTCATGTGGTAATAAGAAACTAGTTTTATAATTAGTTGTCATATCGCGTAAATAATTATTTAATGTACTTTTTGTTTTTCCACGAAAACTTCATACTGATAATTTTAAGTAATCTTCTTCATTGTTAGTATATGGGTTATCAGCATAAAAGATAATTTCAAAATTACCTTTATATAATGCTTGGATTGAAAACATATCAATAATATAGCTACAATTTGTTCCATCAGGTGTTTGTAAAAATTCGCAATTATTATCTTTTTCACTATCACTAACTGGTGTTTGTAAATCTACTGCTCTTACTAATTCATTAATTAAATATATACGATTAGTTTTAGGATTTAATTGTTTTAAATTATATGTTGAATAAACTGTTCTTGTATCTAGTTCTCCATTAACATGTAAAACATCACCTAATACTTTATCAGTTAATAAAGTTGTAAAACCTAAACTAGTAGCATTTGCTCCAAAGATAGCACCAACTTTGTCGTTTCCTTGTTCTCTAAATATTTCAAATGGTAAATAACCTTTACCTTTTGATTTTTCAGACCAAAAGGCATCATTATAAAAACTATAAATATTAGCACTCATAAAACCATTAAGTCATTGAAAATTAGGTCAAGTTTTTTCATCTTGGTTAATTACTCATCCTCAGGGAATACCGAATGAAATAAAGTTTAAGAATTTACCAACTCCTCCTGGTATCGTAAAAGGATTAAATACTAATTTTTGTGTATAGTTTAAAGGCAATACTGTAATTTGGCGATTAATAAAATTATTCATATTTAAAATATCTCATATATTACATGCACCCATTTTATTATATTCAATTTGAACTTGACCAACAGTATTACCAAATTCATCTTTTCTTCTAAAATATGATGACGCTTGTGTACTAATAATATTATCAACATTACCACTATTTACTTTTACTTTATTTGGTGGTGTTATTTTTCAACTTTTAGACCAATAAAATTTAGAATCATTATCTTCTTTATGAATATTTCTACCAACAGTAGAATTAGATGCTGATGTTGTTGCAGGATCAGTTATTACAATACCTTCACTATTTTTTTGATTTCAAAAGTTGTATCTACTTTCCATATCTTTTTTTCAATCTTCATAACCCGTTATCATTGTTGGTTGTATCCCTTGAACATTATATCAACTTACTTCGGGTGATGAATAAGTATTGATTTTATCAGGAGGAGCAGGATACATATTATACATTAATAAATCACGGGAATTCATAACTTTTTTATTAAATTGACCTTTAATAATTGGTCGACCAATAACAGGCATATCAAAAAAGATCGGATTACCATAAAATTTAACTGCCATTGCTCTAACACCGGGGTCTTTTAATAAAACTTCATCTAATTCAACAATACCTTTATTTAGTTTTTCATCATAAGTTATTTTAGGAAAACAATATCCTTCGCCCGGGGCACTAGTTTGAATAAATTGTCGTACTGATAAACCACTATTACTAATTTTGTCATTAATACTTGAAAAAGTAATTTCTTGTCATAAGAAACTGCCATCATAAGGTGAATAATAATTAATAACATTTGATGGATATAATCATTGTCTATCTTGGGGAGCAGAATTAATATCACCACCACCAATATTTAATCCACGGTCATTAAATACAGTATAAAAATTATAATAATCATTAATATTTAATTTATCAGCATCTTCATCTAAAATTAATAAAGTATATTGTCTTTCAGTTGATTGCTGAGTAAATACTTGCTCAAATTTGGCTTCACCAAATTGAATTGAACTTCTATCATCAATCATATAAGCATCTCAATATTTACCAACCCTAACTTCTTTTGTATAAAAATTATCAGCTCTATTATCATTATTCATAAAATAACTTAATTTATATTGATTTAAGTATTCTAACATTTTATTAACATCATAAATGTTTTCACCATCAATTAATTTTCAATAATAATTAATATTTTCACCTTTTAATTTTATCGCAAAAGGTGTTTCATTATTGGTTCATATTGTTGAGTCAACTGGTTGTTTATTAAAATCATCAATCGTTAATATATTAATTTCTTCACCTTTATATTTTTGAACTATTTTTAAACTATCTTGTCATTGAGCAATAGTACTTTCCATATTATCAAATATGCGTGAATAACTACCATAATCACTAGGCTTTGCATTATTAGGTTTTCACCCAGTTTCTGTATCAGGGATATATGAACTATAAACATTAAAAGGAAATACAATTCAATGGCGATTATCTTTTATGTTTTCTCTGATATCTATTAAAGTATCGTGGGCTTGTCTTCTTAATTCTTCCATAACACGGGGGTTAATTCTACTCATTTTTTAATTCTCCTTAATTTCTGTTCTACCTTGTAAGGCATTTTGATTATTACCAGTTTCATCATATTCCATTAATTTATTATTATGTTCTATTTCTTTGGCTTGCATTTTATCTTGTCATTTTTCTATTTTTTCAAAATATTTAGTTGCTTCTAATTCATCAATATTATCATATTCAGTTATAGCTCTTATGGGTTCCATTGTGCCATTATCTAATCTAGCAGTAATTAATTCATTTTGTCGCATTTGGTCAACTAAACTAGCGCTAATAAAATCAAATCCATAAGGTCTTTCACCATTTCCATCTCATAAACCATAATATTTTAAAACTGTATCAAACATTTTAGTATAGTATTGCTTACGATATGCTTGTAAATATGCTTGTTTTTCTAAATCTTTTGTTTTAGTTAATAATGACTGTGTTTTATTTTGGTCATTATCTGATTTATCACCAAAAGGACTAGAAAAATGACATGCTAAGTATACTTGTTCAATAATTCCTTTTTGGTCTTCTGTATATGTTTCTAAGGTTGGTGTACCTTGTACTACTTGTAAAGATTGGGATAATTGACCATCTACGGCTGATTGACCTGATTGAATAAAAATATCATCAAAAGCGTCTTGTAATACTTTTTTATTGCCTTTGTTATAAGCAGTCATTAAATCATCATCTAACACCCCATATCAATGAGTACGATTTGCTCATCTTTCTTTTGATTTAATATTAAAACTATCTTCTAAATCAAATTGTAATTTATAACAATTCGCCATAGTAGGCCATAGGCTTAATGTTGTTGAAGTTGATAAAAATAATGGATTAGGTTCATTAATCATTTCTCAAAAAGGGACAATACCTAATTTATTTTTAAATTCTTGTATTAATACAGGTCTTACATTATCTTTAATTTCTGTTTTGCTTTGCCCAACAACTACTTCATTATTTTTAGGTCAACCTTTAATAACTATTTTATCTTTGGTACAAATTAAATTTAAAATAAAACCACTATCTGATTGATGATAATTTAATCAAATATCAGCACCTTGTTCAATTTCATTTATTTTACTTACTCGTGATGTAAAGTTAAAAGGGTTAATTCATAAATCAATATTGCCGTCATTAGTCTCTAATAAACCAAAGATAGTTTTACCCATTAAACTTGCTGTTAATTCATTCTTATCTAATTTTTCTTTTATTTTATAAGTTTCATATCATCAATTTAATTTTTCTAAAATGTCTTTACGATGAGACTTAAATAAAATATCTTTACCATTTACTAGTCGCATTTGATGGCGAGCAATAATATTTGCTAAATTAATAGTTCAATCATAATTATAAAATTTTAAAACACTATTAATATCATTTAAGTTTGGTAAACTAGGGAAAGTATTATTCATTGTTATTTTTCTCCTTTAATTTTAAGATAAGTGCATAATTAATAATATTTACTGTTAATAAATTTGGTTCATTTGCTAAAACTTGTACACATACTTTAACTTTTTGATATTTCTTAATATATTCGTTATATAAATTTAATTTACATATTGCGATATTATCTTTTTTTAATTCTTTACAAAGTCTTTTTTTAACTTGTCCACAAACAGACATATAAGGTCTTTTTGCATTTATTACACGCTCATCATGTATTACATAAATATCTTTTTTCATTAAGTTAATCACTCCCTTTGTTGTCATAATTTATAATCTGCTGAACTATTATGTTTAACCATTGGTACTAATTCAAAGTGTAAAGCATAAAAATCACTATCAAATGTATCATCATATAAATCTAACATTCGTTCTTCTCTGGCATCTGGTTTATCTTCTCATTGAATTAATTCATATTGGGTTTTACTTACAGGACATTTTTCTCATAATCATTTTAATTGATTAGTATTAATTAACATTGTAATTGCCTCAATACGATGCTTTATTTTAAACTTCTGCTTTTGTGCTGGTTTAAAATTCATGTATTGACCAAAAGTATAATTATATTTTTCTCTATTTAAACTTTCTAATGTTGCATAGGCACTATCATCAACATTAATTGATATACCTTGCTGAATTAAATGAAAATATTGATTTAATTGATTGTTGTAAAATTCTAAAATATCTTTTACTTGTTCTAATGGTCCTTTAAATTGTTGAGTAGCATTTGAGTGTGTATATTCTGCTACTTTATATGCTTTTTTATCAAATGAATTATATATTCAAAAACTCGCTGCTGTTGTATGTCCTTTGGGACTAGTAGAGTTTGCTAAATCAACACCACCTAATAATTTCGTTGGTTGAATAATATCTGTTGCTTGCATAATATCAATATATCTTGCAAAGATTGAACCACTAGTATTACCGGGCAATCCTCAACTTCATACTCTTGCTCTTTCAATATCTAATTGTTCTAATCTTAATTGTTCATTAACTTTATCTTGTGGTAATTCATAATTAAGTCTTCAACTAGAATAATGAATAATAATCTTCATATTTCATTTTTCAATATATTTAATTTGTTCATATTTACTACGCATTATTTGTTCATCAAAAGGCATTAATTCATTAGACTTCTTGCGATACCCTTTTTTATTAAAATATTATTATAAAATATAATTTATGAGGACATAAAAATATGAACAATAATAAATTTAATACTCTTAATGATAGAGAATGGTTAAGATTAACAGGAATAAAAAAATCCACTTTTAATAAAATGTTAGATATTTTAAAAGTTGCTGAAATAGAAAAATTTAAAAAAGGTGGTAAAACTAATAAACTATCATTAGAAAATAGATTATTGATGACTTTATTATATTGACGATAATATCAGACTTATTTTCATCTTGGTAAAAGTTTTGATATTAGTGAGGCTAATTGTTATCGTAATATTAAGTGAATTGAAGATATTTTAATTAAAAACTCTGATTTTCAACAACTTGCTGGTAAAAAAGCACTAATAAATGATTATTTTAATGATAAAACTATTATTATTGATGCTACCGAAACTCCAATCCAACGCCCAAAAAAAGACAAAAACAATCTTATTCTGGTAAAAAGAAAAAACACACGATCAAAACACAAGTAATTATCGAACAAGAAACCAAAAAAATTATTGCAACAAGTTTTTCGCTCGGAAAAAAACATGATTATGCTTTATTTAAAGAATCAAAAATCCCAATTTTAAAAAATACCAAATTAATAGTTGATAGTGGTTATCAAGGAATACAAAAAAATCACAATAATGTTCTAATACCTACAAAGAAAACAAAGAAAAACCCTTTAAACAAAGAACAAAAGCAATATAATAGACTAGTTTCAAAAATGAGAATTATTATTGAAAATATTTTTGCTATTCTTAAAAAATTTAAAATTATTACAGAAAAATATCGTAATCGAAGAAAAAGATTTGGTTTAAGATTTAATTTAATTGCCTCAATTTATAATTTACAATTATTATATTTAACATAAAATATTTATTTAAAATTAAATAATTTAAATAATAAATTAATTTTTCGTTGTGGAAAAATATTAAATTTTTAAATAAAAAACATAATTAATTAAAATTATATTTTTCTATTAGTATCTTTTTTACAAATATTTGCAATTTTTTAACAAGTAATGCAAGAAGTCTATTACAATAACCAACAATATATCTTTTTAAACTCTCAGGATTACATGTATTAATTGTTATTTTATTTTGATAACCACGAATAGCAAACTCTAAATCACTTAAATCTTTTTGTTGAAATTGGTCACATTCTTCTCTTCAATCAATAACTAATTTATATTTATTCAAATCAGCAAAAGCTTTTAATTTTTCTTTCCGACTTGGTGAATGTAAACCTTTACAATATATTTTGCTCCCATTTGATAAAGTAAAAGTAAAATTAGATAAATTAATAGTATAAGGAATATTATTTTCATCTAACATATTTCATATATTTTGAAATACACTATCTTTTAAATCTTTACTCCAATACATACTAGCAATGATACAAATTGGTTCTTTAATCAATAAACTAATTTTTAATAATTCACCAAACATTTTAATATTTGAAATAGTTTTACCACTATATCGTGTTCCAATTTGATTAATTTCATTAACTAACTCATATTTCTTAGCAAAGGGATATTTATTACCAACATTACTATTTTGTAATAACCAATAAGGTGTTTCTAACAAATAAGTAAAATGATTAAGCATTATTATCACTTTCTTTTTTAATATCTCTAATATCCGTTTGTAAATTAACAATTATTGGCTGTTGATTATTTAAGTTTAATTCTTGTTCTAACTGTTTTTCTTGCAGTGAATATTTATAATTAAATGCTCGTTGTCAATATAATTTAGCACCATCAGGTGATTTCATCATAAAATTAATTATTTCACTTTCAATTCTATCAACTTGTTTTTCAAGCAAAGGAACTATCTTTTCGCTCGCATAAGTATCATATCTTCACTTGCGAGAAAGATTGAATTCATTGGTTAAATCATTCAAAGTATATGGTTTATTAGGTGATTTATTTTCTCAAAATTGCTCTATTTTACGATAAAAAGTCGCCAAACTTGCTGTTTTTGGATTAAATTCTTTCATTTTTACTCCTTTTATATGGTTAAATATAAGTAGAGAAAAACATGTACAGAAGAACTTGACAGTGTTCTTTTTTTATTATCTATATTTTACATCAAAATAAAAAAAAGTAAATTACTTTACTTTTTTCAGTTAAATTAATTTGCTAATAATTAACACTTAAATTATAACATAATAAATAAAAAATAATATCTTTTTTTGCATTTTTATTATTTTTGTGTTAATGTGTAGAACTAAGGAAAGAGGGTAAAAAATGATGAATGTTGATAACAATTTTTTTAATAATTTTATTAATTTATTATATATACAGAGTATTGAAATTATTCAACAAAGTTCAGAAGATTATGATGAATGAATTTTTAAAAATTACAAAATTGATAAAACTTTAAAAGAATTTAAAGATTATAAAGTAAAAGATAAAATTGAAAGAACATTAGTAATTTTAAATGGAAAAATAACTTTTAAAAGAAGAAGATATTATAAAATTAATCCAGAAACAGGTAAAGAAGAATATATTTTTCCTTTGGATAAACTTTTAGGAATTGAAAAATGACAAAGAATAGATAATTCTGTTAAAGAAAAAATATTATCATTTATTACTGAGAACAAAAGATATAAAGATATTTTAGATACTATGGAGCATGTAAAAATTAGTTTAATGACAGTATCTAATATTATGAAAAATGCAAAAACTGACGAAGAATATTACTTTAATAAAAGTAATAAAAAAATAGATATTCCACACACTTTATATATTCAAATGGATGGGACTTATTTGAAAATGTTAGATTCAACAAAGCAAGGAAGAAAAAAGATAAAAAAACATACGATAGCATGTACTGTACATACTGGGTATGATGAAGAAAAATATACTGTAAAAAGACCTGTAATCGCAAATAAATTAGGTGTTTTTGAAATGGATAATATTCCAGATTATCTTAAAAAAGAAGCAAATTTAAAACCAGTTCTTATAAAATTATTTACTTTAATTGAAACTCATTTCAAATTGACACCTAATATTGAAATTATGATTTTAGGTGATGGTGCATTATGGATTAAAAATACTAAAAATTTTATGCGTCAATATTTTCCTAAAAATAAAATTCACTATACAATAGATAAATTTCATCTTACAAGTAGATTTAAAAAACTATATCCATATCAAAGTAAAAACAAAGAAAATAGAGAAATATATCATAAAGCAGTTGATAATTTTTATAATGGTAAATATGAGGGATTATTACAGTGTTTAGAAGATAGTAAATCTTTTATAAGCGATGCTAAATTAATTTTTTTGAATAAAACTATTAGATTAATTAAAAATAATAAAGAAGGAATTGAAAACCAAACACTATGGAATAATATTGGTTGTGATATTGAAGGTGATATTTCTCATTATTGAAAAGGCACTATAATTAAAAAAGCTATTTATAGTGAAAAAACTATTAGAAATAAATTAAATGCTAGTATGATGGGATTAAAAAATAAAATTAATTTATTTAATACTAATGAACAATTGTTAGAAGAAAATAAATTTAATTATTCAGTTAATAATTTTGTAAATAATAATTTACAAAAAAACTTATATTTTTATTAGTTTTATCTAAGAAATTAAATAACTTTAATAAAAATGTATTTTTTTTGTGAAAAAATTTAAAAAAATAGAAAAATATATTGACAATAAAATTAAAAGTAATACAATCTAAATAAGTAAGTGGTATATTATTCCACAATTTCTAAGATATTAATTTAAGACCCCAAAATAATTTATACGACCTAATTTTATTAATTTTACTAATATTAATTTTTGCAACGATATGTTTAATAATTCCTTTGGATTCAACTACTGCTCCACCTAAATATAAAACTCTTTCCATAATCAAAATATTACCCATTCCAGTACCTAACGCAGCAGCACCAACTCTTAACGGAGTATGGTCTTTTTTGCGTAAAATAAGGGGGTCATATTTTTTGCTAAATTTAAAGGCAATTGCATTAACTCCATTTGATAATAATTCAATTGTTCCTTCTGAACCATCTTTATTAATAATTGGTAATTTTTTAGGAACCATATAGTATGTTGTTCCTTCAACAGTTTTCATTGCTCCACTCGTTTCAATTATGCTATTTATTTGGTCGTTTGCTCCAAGTTGTAACTGTAATTTATTACGAATTCCACGAATAAAATCAGCCGAACCTAATACAACTGTTTCTGATGGGGTAAAGCCGTTTTCATATATTTTATCCATAATTTCATCGTGGATTTGTAAAGCATTTGTATCATCTGCTTTTTGTCCTTGAATAGTTGTAACTGTTCCTTTATTAATAATTTCTAAAATTTTATTGCGTTTATAAGCAACCTCAGTATCCATTGCTTGCTCAATATCGGCAGCCCAAAGATTAGGATTAAAATCACTTTCTACGGGGTCTAATTTACGAGCAAAAGTTAAAATTGTATCTAATTCAACAATTCCATCTTAAAATTCCACTGTTGAATATTTTAGTAGGTTATCATCAGTATTAAATACTTGACCGTTTGCTCCTAGACCTTCATTGTATTTAATATTTTTCTTTCTTTTATATGTTAAACCAAACTTATTTGCTTCTTTTCATGCAAATAAAGCTTCTCAACTAAATTTTTGTTGATAAGTTTGTAAATATCATTGTTCAAATGTTTCTCGGTCTCTTTTTGTTGCTTGATTAGCAATATCTCCGAAAATTCTTTGTGGGTTTTGTGCCATAATTTACTTCCTTCTTTCTATTTATTAAATACATTGTCTGTATCTAAAATATTGTTTTCTTTGTTTTCTACTTTTGGTACGCCACCAGTATTAACTGTTTGTACCTTAATTAATTCATCATAAACACTTTGTAAGTGTGCTTTAATAACTTCAATATCATCATTAATATCATAAGATTTTAGTAAGACATTTTTAAATTCGTCATTATCAGTTAAAAAATTATTGAAGTTATTAATTTCAATTTGTTTTAATTGAAGTGTTTGTTGTTCTAATTGTGAAATTAATTCATTATTTTTTGTTTGTAGTTCGTTGATTTGTTGATTGCTATTCTCTAAATTACCTGTATTAAATTCATTAATTTCTTCAGAATTTTCTAAAATAACTTCTACCGTTTTAATATCAAAACTATCATCTTCATTTTTAATTGGTTTATCATGTTCATCAATAAGAACATATTTTACATTTTTTAATGCCATGTTTTTTCCTCCTTATTTTTTAATATTTTTGTTTGTTCTTTTTCTAATTGCTTTTTGTATAATTTCAAAACTATCTACTCTAAAAGATAAAAAATAGCGTTTAGTTTTTATATTTAACTGATTAAATACTGAGCCTTTAATTTTTATCTCATCATCTTTTTTTAATTTCAAAAACTCAGTTAAAATAGATGGGTTATATATTGATAATGTTGAGTAATTTAATCCGTCTCATTGACATTTAGCCGAACAAGCATCAACTTCAACACCACCAGCAACCAGTGCCTTAATTTTAGTTTTAATCGGATTTTCATGTAATCTAACAGTTAATTCTAATTTATTAACTTTTTTATTTTTTATTTTAGGTTTATTAGTTATTGATTTTTTAGGTAAATTACTTTTTGCTTGTGCCATTTTTATCAACTCCTTTTGTTATAAAATATTGTAAATGTTTCCAAGCATCGTGTTCGTGTTCTGTCATTTTAATATTTCCTTTATAAAAATAATTTTTCTTAATAACTGGTGATTGTAAAACATAATTTAAATTAAATAGATATTTGCATAAAACTTTTAAACCACCAATGAATTTAGGAGTAGATAATGGGTTTTTTATTTTTAAACCTTTATGAAGTTGATAATCTTCAATTATTACAATAACTTTATTTAAATAAGAACAAATTTTATTTTTAAACTCATTTAATATTAAATACATATTATTTATTGCTTCTTCTTCATTTTTGGAATTAAAAGTAATATTATTAATTATTTTCTTTTGCAAAACATTATAAATAATAATACCAGTTTGTCCAATTCCAGCAGGGTCAATTGCAATAATATATTTTAATTTATTTGTTTTATTTTTTTGTCAATTTGTAATATTTTTCATCCATCTGATGCTAAATCTAAAATATCGTTAATTTTATAATATTGCATATAAGAAGCAATAACATCTCACTTGTCTTTAAATAAATTTAAGTACATTTTGGCTCATTCTAAACATTGCAAATCATAATGATTTTTATGATGTGAAATACGACAATTAACAGGCTGACAATTAGCTCATTCAAAAGATGTTGTTATTTCATTTCAAGTTTTATTAATATACAAACTTTTATATTCTGTCATTTATCTATACTCCTTAATTCTTTTTATTTGTTGCTCAAATTTCATCATTAATATCATTTACCGTTACTGGATAAGCTCGTATCATTAATTCTTGTAATTTATTTTTAATTTTTTTATTTCATTTTTTCATAAAATATTTTCCTTTCTGTAAAAAAACATAATATTCCTTTATTGGTTAATATTTTGATATTTAGTAAATAATTTATTTTAGTATTTAATTACTTCGCCGCCCGCTTCACTTTGAAGGTGAGCGGGGGCGGTAGGATATTTTAATAGAGTTTTACCCCCACGGAAATAAACAAAAAAAACAGTTTACCCAGTTATTAATTACGCTTCATCCATCCCTAGACAACTTTATATAAAGAAAATAACCTTTTGGAGCTCCAACCCTCTTGTTTTTTTAATGTCCAATATTGTTTTTTTCAGTTTAACAACACTCTTTTTATGAAAACAAGCCAAAAAACACGCGCTCTGACATTTCGCAAGTGATTAATCTTGCCGAGAATTAAAGAAATAAATAGGAGAGTAAATCCAATCGCTTTCACACTTTCTTTAAGGCTTCGTGCCATAGATGAGTTATCCATCTTTAAGCATCAAAATATTAAGTTTTAGATTGCATTATTCATCAGATAGTACCTTTATTAAAAATGATATTATTAGTTGTTAAACCGAAAAAATATAATAAATCACAGAAAGGAAATTATAAAAATTAACTAGTTTGTAGGGCAAAATAGGTTAATTTTTAATTTTAAAGATACTATCTGATGAATAATGCAAATAAAAAAATCGCTCTAATAAGCGATTAATTTAATTTGTATTTAATTACTTTATTTATATTTTTTATAAAACCTCAACTTTTTTCTTACTACCATTAACTTCTTGCATTACTTGTTAAAAAATTGCAAATATTTGTAAAAAAGATACTAATAGAAAAATATAATTTTAATTAATTATGTTTTTTATTTAAAAATTTAATATTTTTCCACAACGAAAAATTAATTTATTATTTAAATTATTTAATTTTAAATAAATATTTTATGTTAAATATAATAATTGTAAATTATAAATTGAGGCAATTAAATTAAATCTTAAACCAAATCTTTTTCTTCGATTACGATATTTTTCTGTAATAATTTTAAATTTTTTAAGAATAGCAAAAATATTTTCAATAATAATTCTCATTTTTGAAACTAGTCTATTATATTGCTTTTGTTCTTTGTTTAAAGGGTTTTTCTTTGTTTTCTTTGTGGGTATTAGAACATTATTGTGATTTTTTTGTATTCCTTGATAACCACTATCAACTATTAATTTGGTATTTTTTAAAATTGGGATTTTTGATTCTTTAAATAAAGCATAATCATGTTTTTTTCCGAGCGAAAAACTTGTTGCAATAATTTTTTTGGTTTCTTGTTCGATAATTACTTGTGTTTTGATCGTGTGTTTTTTCTTTTTACCAGAATAAGATTGTTTTTGTCTTTTTTTGGGCGTTGGATTGGAGTTTCGGTAGCATCAATAATAATAGTTTTATCATTAAAATAATCATTTATTAGTGCTTTTTTACCAGCAAGTTGTTGAAAATCAGAGTTTTTAATTAAAATATCTTCAATTCACTTAATATTACGATAACAATTAGCCTCACTAATATCAAAACTTTTACCAAGATGAAAATAAGTCTGATATTCTCGTCAATATAATAAAGTCATCAATAATCTATTTTCTAATGATAATTTATTAGTTTTACCACCTTTTTTAAATTTTTCTATTTCAGCAACTTTTAAAATATCTAACATTTTATTAAAAGTGGATTTTTTTATTCCTGTTAATCTTAACCATTCTCTATCATTAAGAGTATTAAATTTATTATTGTTCATATTTTTATGTCCTCATAAATTATATTTTATAATAATATTTTAATAAAAAGGGGTATCGCAAGAAGTCTAATAAAAGTTATCCGAGTAGGATGACACAGTAGCTATTGGAGTGGTTAGCTCTCACTTTTTTATTTTTAACCACATACATTATAAACATTATTTTTTGCATTCACAAGTATTATTTAGTTAAACCCAACTATTTTTATGGTCCAATTAATTTGCGAATAGCATCATAAGCCAATAATAACAATAATGGTACACCCATCATCCTCAACGATATAATTGACATTTGTCATGATAATAATGGCGATGTTTCAAAATTATTTTCATTAGCTGTTGATAAGAAGATTAAATTTAACCCTGGAGTATATATTATTAAAAAGTTTAATGTTAAAGCAATTAATGATGCTCCTAATAAATAATAATTAGTTGGTTCCATTTTATGATGTGCTTTAATCTGATAGTTTGGTAATTGGATTGCAAAAGCAAAAATAACTGGGGCACAAGCCATTACTAAAATTGTTGCAATTTTAGCATCTTCAACATTATTAAAAACTTCTTTTCCAATAAAAAATGTTGCAATAACAGTTCCCGCTGTAACAAATGCTAAATATAAAATCGTTATTAAACTATTAGTAAAAAAGGATTCTTTTTTATTCCGTGGTTTATCTAACATTAAACGATTATCATTATCTCCTAAACCAATTGGAATTGCCATTAGTGTTTCAACAACCAAGTTAAATCATAAAATGTTAACCGAATCAAATGGTTTGATTTGCGTCGAAACAGAAATAATAATAAAGGCCAGAACATTAGCTAACTGTGCTGCACAAACAAACGCAATTACCCGTTTGATTTTATGATAAACATTTCTTCCTTCTTCAACACCACGAATAATGGTTGAAAAATTATCATCTTGCAAAATAATATTTGCTGCCTCTTTTGAAACATCAGTTCCTGTAATTCCCATTGCCACCCCAATATCAGCTTTACTTAAACTTGGTGCATCATTAACCCCGTCACCCGTCATTGACACAACATAATTCATTGATTGTAAACATTCAACAATTCTTGTTTTATGATCAGGATTAACTCTTGCAAAAACCGAAACATCTTTAAATTTTTCTTGTAATTCTTTATTATTCATACTATCAATTTGATGACCAGAAATAACATTTGCTTCAGAAGTTACTAAATTCAAATCTTTTGCAATCGCCAAGGCTGTTGCCTTATGATCTCCTGTAATCATAATTACTCTAATGCCAGCTTCATGTGCTTTTTTAACTGCCTCAACCGCTTCTGGACGAGGCGGGTCAATCATCCCAACAGCACCCAAGAAGATTAAATCAGTTTCAATTTCTTTTTTATCATACTCTTTAAACGCAAAAGCTAATACTCGTAACGCTTGACTTAATAATTCTAAAGCTTTTTGTTGTAATTCTTCTTTCATTGCTGTTGTTAAAGGAATAATTTTATTATTTAAATAAATTTTATGACAATGTTTTAATAATTGATCAAGTGCCCCCTTGGTATAAACAAATTCTTGTTTATTAATTTGATTAACAGTTGACATTAATTTTCGATCAGAATCAAATGGAACTTCTAAAGTTCGAACATATTGCTCACGATATTTAACTTCACTAATTGTAAATCTTCTTGTAAAATCAATTAAAGCAATTTCAGTTGGATCACCAATTCGTTCTTTTTTTTGATTAATAGCATCATTACATAATGTTAAACAATTAATAAAATGAAAGGCTGCTCGATTGTCTGTTTCAAACTGAAAGTCACTTTCTTTCATCGTTTCATTATTAAAAATTACTTCCTTAACTGTCATTTTGTTTTGGGTTAAAGTTCCGGTTTTATCTGAACAAATGACATTCACAGACCCCAATGTTTCAACAGCATCTAATTTTTTAACAATAACATTAACACGAGCCATTCGTTTCACCGATAATGATAAGATTACTGACACAATAACAATTAATGACTCTGGAATAACAGCAATAGCAATTGTAACAGATGTCATTAAATTGATTGGTCAACTATTTTCATCCGTCAAGAGGAAGAACACAAAGACAAAAATCGCTAATAAAACAGCAAAAATACTTACTATTTTTGTTAATTTTGTTAATCGTATTTGTAAAGGTGTTTTTTCTTGTTTTGCTGAAATCACTCCTGCAGCAATTTTACCAATTTCACTATTAACAGCATCAGCATTAGCAACAACAATCCCAACTGCTCTCCCGTTTGTAATAAAAGTTGACATAAAAGCCATATTAGTTTGATCAGCTAAAACTAATTTTTCTTTTTTTTAAAATATGACTATTTTTTTCAACCGGAACTGATTCACCTGTTAAAGCGGCTTCATCAATAAACAAATTATTTGCTTCTAAGATACGAATATCAGCAGGAATATATTTTCCCGCTTCTAAAACAACAATGTCACCAACAACCAACTCATTAGCTGGGACCTCAATGATGTCACCATCCCGTTTTACAACAGCAAGTGGAATTGTCATTTTCTTTAATGATTCTAATGATTTTTTTGCTTTAACTTGTTCAATTGTTTGAATAAAAGCATTTAACAAAACAATACATAAAATTACAATAAAATCAATCACATGAATTTTATTATTAACAACTTTTTCAATCACAACCGAAGCAACAACAGCAATTATCAAAATAATTGACAAAGGATCTAATAATGAATATAAAAAAATTAAGCTTCAATAGACTTCTTGCATTACTTGTTAAAAAATTGCAAATATTTGTAAAAAAGATACTAATAGAAAAATATAATTTTAATTAATTATGTTTTTTATTTAAAAATTTAATATTTTTCCACAACGAAAAATTAATTTATTATTTAAATTATTTAATTTTAAATAAATATTTTATGTTAAATATAATAATTGTAAATTATAAATTGAGGCAATTAAATTAAATCTTAAACCAAATCTTTTTCTTCGATTACGATATTTTTCTGTAATAATTTTAAATTTTTTAAGAATAGCAAAAATATTTTCAATAATAATTCTCATTTTTGAAACTAGTCTATTATATTGCTTTTGTTCTTTGTTTAAAGGGTTTTTCTTTGTTTTCTTTGTAGGTATTAGAACATTATTGTGATTTTTTTGTATTCCTTGATAACCACTATCAACTATTAATTTGGTATTTTTTAAAATTGGGATTTTTGATTCTTTAAATAAAGCATAATCATGTTTTTTTCCGAGCGAAAAACTTGTTGCAATAATTTTTTTGGTTTCTTGTTCGATAATTACTTGTGTTTTGATCGTGTGTTTTTTCTTTTTACCAGAATAAGATTGTTTTTGTCTTTTTTTGGGCGTTGGATTGGAGTTTCGGTAGCATCAATAATAATAGTTTTATCATTAAAATAATCATTTATTAGTGCTTTTTTACCAGCAAGTTGTTGAAAATCAGAGTTTTTAATTAAAATATCTTCAATTCACTTAATATTACGATAACAATTAGCCTCACTAATATCAAAACTTTTACCAAGATGAAAATAAGTCTGATATTCTCGTCAATATAATAAAGTCATCAATAATCTATTTTCTAATGATAATTTATTAGTTTTACCACCTTTTTTAAATTTTTCTATTTCAGCAACTTTTAAAATATCTAACATTTTATTAAAAGTGGATTTTTTTATTCCTGTTAATCTTAACCATTCTCTATCATTAAGAGTATTAAATTTATTATTGTTCATATTTTTATGTCCTCATAAATTATATTTTATAATAATATTTTAATAAAAAAGGGTATCGCAAGAAGTCTATTGTAAGGCTGATAATAAGACCTTTTTCTGTTTAAAATAAATACTTACTTGTTTATGAAGAAAGTACGATATATGGAAAAAGGTTTTTATTATGATAATAATTATTTGACTTTTAAGAAAAATTATAATATGATAATTCTTGGTATTATACCTTAGTCATCAAAATACCAGAGACAGCAACGGATTTTTATTAAATCTTAATTATGTTGCCAAGGCATTATTGAGATATTGAACAGTTACATGTTTTTATATTATTATAATGTTTCAGGCAATTAATCTATTTGGTTAATTGCCTTTGTTTTATTGAATTATTATGGGGAGGCAAAGAATGAAGCCAGCAATGAAAATTAAAACAGCAGTTGTTAGTGAAATTGTTAATAACTTCAAAACTGCTAACTCAGCAGTTGTTGTTGAATATCAAAAATTAACAGTTGCTGAATTTACAGAACTAAGAAGAATGCTTACAAAACAGGATGTAACCATTAAAATATATAAAAATAACTTAGTGAGCTTGGCTGCTAAAGAAGCGGGATTTGCAGAATTAGATCATTATTTAACAGGTCCTAATGCTTTTGCGTTTGGTGTAGGAGAACAGATGGCTGCCGCAAAAACTTTGGCAAAATTTGCAAAAACGCATCCAGCTTTAAAATTAAAAGCCGGAATTTATGAAGGTAAAGTCTTGGATACAAAAGCAATTATTGAAATTGCTTTATTGCCAACAAAAGACGAATTACTTGCAATGTTTGCATCAAGCTTATTATACCCATTACGTATGTTCGCGATAGCGGTTAAAGAAATTGCTAAAGCGAAAAGTGAGTAATTAATTTATTCAATATTTTATAAAAATGTAATTCTTAATGAGGAGGAAAATATTATGGCATTATCAAAAGATGATATTATTAAAGCATTAGAAGAAATGAAATTATCAGAATTAAATGACTTAGTTAAAGCAATTGAAGATCATTTTGGCGTTGTTGCTGCAGCAGCAGTTGCCGCAGCACCAGCAGAAGGTGGAGCAGCAGCGGGACCTTCAGAAGTTGATATTGTTTTAACAAATCCAGGAGCATCTAAAGTTGCAATTATTAAATTAGTAAGAGAAATTACTGGAAAAGAATTAATGGAAGCGAAAGCAATTGTTGATAAATTACCAGCAGTAATTAAATCAAAAGTAAAATCTGAAGAAGCTGAAGAAATTAAAGGTCAATTAGTGGCGGCAGGTGCTTTAGTTGAACTTAAATAGTTTAATTTTATTAAAATAAAGCAGGGGTACCCCTTTGCTTTTTTTGTAAAATTATATTATGTAAAAATGAGAGCGATAAAAATGTTAACAGATTTTTTATTTGATAGTAAGTTTTATAAATTTATTACTCTAATGAATAATATTTTTTAATCAATAACATTTTGAATTTTTATTTGTTTTAGTATTAGCATTTTTATCCGTATTACTTTTTTAAAAGCAAAATCTCTTAAAACTATTAATAATAGTTTTTAATGTAAATTGTAAATGCCAAACCATAAAAAGTTAACTATCAATTTAGTTAACTTTTTTAAGTTAATTATAGGAGGTTGGAATTATGCAAACAAAGCAATATTTGATTTTGCGGTCGTTAGTGAAAAAGTATGGTAAAGATATTGTTATTAATACTGTCAATAAGATTGCAAAAGATATTGAAATTAAAAAGTAAAAGAATAAATTATTCCGCGTAATTTATTAGCGGATAATTTATTCAACAATGTTTTTTAATGGAGCAAAGCGACAACGAGCAGAACTAGTTTGCAAATTTCAATTTTTTAATTTATTGAAAGGAGATATATTATGCCAGTTTGATTAACGACAATTTTTAGTGTTGTTATTATATTAGGTATTTTTGCTTGAATTGGTTTATCAATTTATCAAAAAATTCGCCAAATTCGAGGAAAGAAAAAAGATAAAAAAGAAATTGAAAATAAGGAGGATAAAAAATAATGTTAGGTATGTATTTAACAACAGCAATTAATTTTTTAGCAGTTGGTGATAAATCTACTATTTCAGATGGAATGGGTTCTATTTGAAGTGGTTTAGGACAAGCCATGATGAAAGTTAAAGAAGCAATTTATGCTGTGTTACCACAGTTAATGACCTTTTTAGGTGATGCGTGAATTATTTTAATTCCATTTGGTATTTTTGTTATCATTAAGATTTTAAACTTTTTCCGTGTTATGGTTAAAGGATTTTAATATTTATTATTACTGATCATATATCTTAGCTATGGCACACTAGCTTTTATGTGAGTTGATTAAATAATTTTGTTGTTTATTTTTGTATTACACACTGTCTATAAGTTATTATTGAAATTATTAGTAATGAAATAATTTTTTTAAAGTAGGATTTAATAAAAATAAGAATATTTTTATTAAGGGTCATATTAATAGTAGTTTTGGAATATAAATTTTTATAATAGACTTCTTGCGATACCCTTTTTTATTAAAATATTATTATAAAATATAATTTATGAGGACATAAAAATATGAACAATAATAAATTTAATACTCTTAATGATAGAGAATGGTTAAGATTAACAGGAATAAAAAAATCCACTTTTAATAAAATGTTAGATATTTTAAAAGTTGCTGAAATAGAAAAATTTAAAAAAGGTGGTAAAACTAATAAATTATCATTAGAAAATAGATTATTGATGACTTTATTATATTGACGAGAATATCAGACTTATTTTCATCTTGGTAAAAGTTTTGATATTAGTGAGGCTAATTGTTATCGTAATATTAAGTGAATTGAAGATATTTTAATTAAAAACTCTGATTTTCAACAACTTGCTGGTAAAAAAGCACTAATAAATGATTATTTTAATGATAAAACTATTATTATTGATGCTACCGAAACTCCAATCCAACGCCCAAAAAAAGACAAAAACAATCTTATTCTGGTAAAAAGAAAAAACACACGATCAAAACACAAGTAATTATCGAACAAGAAACCAAAAAAATTATTGCAACAAGTTTTTCGCTCGGAAAAAAACATGATTATGCTTTATTTAAAGAATCAAAAATCCCAATTTTAAAAAATACCAAATTAATAGTTGATAGTGGTTATCAAGGAATACAAAAAAATCACAATAATGTTCTAATACCTACAAAGAAAACAAAGAAAAACCCTTTAAACAAAGAACAAAAGCAATATAATAGACTAGTTTCAAAAATGAGAATTATTATTGAAAATATTTTTGCTATTCTTAAAAAATTTAAAATTATTACAGAAAAATATCGTAATCGAAGAAAAAGATTTGGTTTAAGATTTAATTTAATTGCCTCAATTTATAATTTACAATTATTATATTTAACATAAAATATTTATTTAAAATTAAATAATTTAAATAATAAATTAATTTTTCGTTGTGGAAAAATATTAAATTTTTAAATAAAAAACATAATTAATTAAAATTATATTTTTCTATTAGTATCTTTTTTACAAATATTTGCAATTTTTTAACAAGTAATGCAAGAAGTCTATTGTAATTTATAAATATTTTTATCAATCTTTGGATTATTATCAAACCATTCTTGACTTTTTTCCTGACATTCTGCTACAGTATTAACATACAAATATTCAACAAATGGTGAAGTTAATAAATTATTTTCATCAGCACCAGTTTTTTTAACAACATAAGCTACACAATGTGGATTATCATTATCAACAATTGCCATCGGAATGCTTCCAATTTTAGCTAATGGATTTCAAAAAGCTCACGTACAAATGAAACCATACAAAAATGGCACAAAACAAATTAAGATGTACTTAATTATTTGCAACCGATTCTTCCCTTTTTTTCTTTTGCTTCTGTTTTAAAAACATCACTAAATTTTGGATTCTCTATCATAATGTCATCCCTTAACTTTTTATTATGCCTTACAGCATATTAATTCTACACTAAAAAAGAAAAAATACTTATTTTTATAAGTATTTTAATCAATGACAAATGGTAATAATGCCATTTGACGTGCTCTTTTAATTGCTATTGCTAACATCCTTTGATTTTTAGATGTTGTTCCAGTAACTCTCTTCGGCAAGATTTGCCCATTACCAGAAATAAATTTTTTTAATAATTCAATATCTTTGTAATCAATATATGTTATTTTATTTTTTGTAAAATAACATTGCTTTTTAAAACGTTTAAATTTTGGATTCATTATTTGGTTCCTTTCTTTTTAATCTCATAAAATTGCATCATCACCATCAAAACTAATACTATCATTATTATCTTGTGATTCTGTTTGATTGAAAGAAGTCATATTATTAAGATCATTAGAATTTGGTGTTGGGGTTCCCATATTAGCCGTAGTCCCTGTCCCTCTTGAATCTAAAAACGAAACAGTTTCTGCAATTACTTGCATAATTGTTGTCATTTGTCCATTAACATTATCTGTTCTTGTTTGTAAACGACCATCTAAAGCAATTAATGAACCTTTTTTTAAATAACGGGCCATATTTTCTGCTGTTTTATTTCAAGCAAAACATGAAATAAATGATGCTTGATCATTAAAGTTATTATTTACTGCTAAGGTAAAAGCCACAAATGGTTTATTATTAACAGAATTTTTTAATTCTAAATCACGTGTTATTCTTCCTACTAATGAAACTCGATTTAACATACCTCTTTCACCCTCCTAAATTATTCTTTTGCTTCAACTGGTTTTGTTGTTCTAGGTTCTTCACCTTCAACGCGTTGTTCATTACGTCTATAATAATCTTGTCTTTTATTTCCCGGTTTACGTTCACGGTCTGGCTTATCATTCTTAACTTCTGTTTTTGCATAAACAGTTGATTGAATATATCCTTTTTCTTTTTCAGTATTAATTACTAAAATTCGTAATACATCTTGCTTAATGTGACTGATACGAACAAACTCATCAATATTTTCTGAGGTCGTATTAACAATTAATACACCATAGTATCCTTTTGTTTTCTTTTTAATTGGATATTCTAAAGTTCTAATCCCTCATTTACCGTGTTTTTCAATTTTTCCACCATTATCTTCTAAAATTTTATGTAGACGACCTTCTAATTCGTCTAAATTCGCTGCTTCTGGATTTAAGATATACATAACTTCGTACTTACGCACTTTATTTTCCTCCTCTTGGTCTAGGTCCTATTCGGACAAGGAGCTAATAATCATCATCAAAGCATTATTAACTCGTTGTCAATTATACCTTATATTAGTTATAATTGTAAGGTTTATTTACCTAAATTTAATAATTTTAAATCATCAAAATAAGTTATTTTAATATTTTGCTTTTCCCCCAGTATTGTATGAATCTTTGTATTTTTGGCAAATAATTCAACTAAATAACTGTCATCATAAATTATTTTTTTATTTTTCGTACGAAAGTATTCATCATAAACATTATATAATAACACTGTTTTAAAAACTTGTGGCGTTTGAATCGTAAAATACTCATCACGGTTAATTGTTTTTTCAACAAAACAATGATTAACTTTTTTAAGTGTTTCTGTTATTGGTAACATTGGAATTAAAACTTCATAATTTTCTTTGTAAAAAGTTTGATTTAATTTATTAATAAAATCTAAACTAACAAAACAACGAACACCATCATGAATCATTACCATTTCATTTTTAATTTTATGATTAGTTAAACAATGATGAATTGTATCAACTCGTTCTAATCCGCCCAGGACAAACTGAAACCTTTGATCTTGATAATTTTTCTTTAATAAAAAGTTTAGTATTTCATCATTAACACCAACAATAATTTCCGTACAAAAAGGATCACTTAAGAACAAGGCTAAGGTTTCTTCAATAACGGTATTACTATCATTAATTTGATATAATAATTTATTATTTTTTTGTTTAAAGCGTGATGAATTCCCTGCTGCAACAATAATTACCGTATAATTTTTCATTTATAAAATATCAATTCCATTTTTTTCAGCATATTTTAAAAAATCATCACTCCAAACGGAAGCAATTACTTCACCAATATGTTGTTTTTCTAATAAAAATAAATCTAACTGTGATTTATAAAGACCAAATGATAATGTTACTGGCAATTCATCTTTTGCTACTTTCGCATCATATTCTGTTTTTAATTTAATTGTTTCTTTTGACACAGCTAATTGTTCTTTTAAAACATCACGATTAACACTAGCAGCACAATAACCAATACAAATTGCTTTTTCTAAAACAAAATCATAAACAAAAATTTTTGCATATAATTCTCAATTAAAAACATCTTGTGATTCACTAATTTCAATTATGTTGTTAGTAATAACTTTTTTTAAACCATATAAAATTGTCGCCCCATGTTCTCTTGTATAACGGTTTAAGCGTTCATGGTGGCTTAATAATCGCATCGCCTTTTGCAATTCAGTATTACTTGTTCAATTTAATTTCTTTCCAAATTTTTTATTTAATTGTGGAAATTTTAATAATAAAATATCTTCAACTTCACTAATAATATTAATCGCTTTATCAATTGTTTCTTGAATTTTTAATAGTGTAATTTTTTCCTCATCCAATAATAAATCAAATCCAATTTCGCTAAAAGTTACGGCCTGGCTATTTGATTGTTTAATATCACGACGAAGCACCATTGCTGTTGTTAGAATTCCTTCATTTTCATTTAATTCATAACGAACAATTGCGCTTCTTCGTCATTTATTGTGTGATTGCAAAATTTCACCAACTAAATTACTTGGTGAAATGTCAAAATCAATTGGGCGCTCTGTCATTTGAAAATCATCATTTAAACCTTTTTCTTCGCTACTAATTAAAGGCGCATCAACTTTTAAAAGATTAAATTGAATAATAAAACGACGAACCAATTCACGCTTAACTAAACTAATTGCCTCTACTGTTTCTCGTAATGTTAAAATTGAACTATATCCAATTTGGATATCGTATGCCATATATATAATCACCTATTTTCCTCTTGGTCGCATATGAGGGAATAATAAGACATCTTTAATTGAGTCTTGTCCTGTTAATAACATAACTAAACGATCAATCCCAATTCCTAAACCACCCGTTGGTGGCATTCCATATTCCAATGCTTCAACAAAATCAATATCCAACTCTTGTGCTTCATCATTACCGTTATCACGTTCTGCTAACTGACTAACAAAACGATCATATTGTTCAACGGGATTATTTAATTCTGAATAAGCATTAGCATATTCACGACCTTTAATAAACAATTCAAAACGGTCAGTAAAACGTGGATCTTGGGCATTTGCTTTTGCTAATGGTGAAACTTCAACAGGATGACCATAAATAAATGTTGGTTGGATTAATTTATCTTCAACAAATTCTTCAAAAAATAAATTAATAATATGTCCAACTGAATTATGAAATTTTTCAATAACAACATTTTTCTCTTTCGCATTTTTTTTTGCTTCTTCAAAAGTCATTGGTTTTCAAAAATCAACACCAATAATCTCTTTAATTGCATCAATCATATGTCAGCGCTTTCATGGCTGTTTAAATGAAATTGTCACCTCATCATATTCTGTTTCATCTTTATTTAAAATGTTTTTTGCAATATAACAAATTGTATCTTCTGTTAATTGCATTAAAAAACTCATATCTTGATATGCAATATAAATTTCAACGGTTGTAAATTCTGGATTGTGACGAGTATCCATCCCCTCGTTTCTAAATAAACGACCAATTTCATAAACCCCCTCAAAACCACCAACAATTAATCGTTTTAATGGTAGTTCAGTTGCTACACGTAAATAGAAATTCATATCTAAGGCATTATGATGTGTTGTAAATGGTTTTGCTGCAGCTCCACCATGAATTGGTTGTAAAACTGGGGTTTCAACTTCTAAATATCCTTTGTTATTAAAAAAGTCACGCATTAAAGCAATTATTTTACTTCGTTTAATAAAAATATCTTTTGTTTCAGCTGACATAATTAAATCAACATAACGACGACGATATTTTTCCTCAATATCAGTCATTCCATAATACTTATCTGGTAATGGACGTAAAGCTTTTGATAATAAAACAAATTCTTTTACACGAACTGTTAACTCACCAGTATTCGTTTTCATCATTACTCCGCTAACACCAATAATATCACCTAAATCAAAGTCAACAAATTCATAGTATTTTGCATCGCCAATTTCATCATTACGAACATAAATTTGAAAAATCCCATTTTGATCTTGTAAGGTTGCAAAAGTAGCTTTCCCTGCTTCACGAAATGTTTTGATTCGTCCAGCAATTTTTACTATTGCTTTATTATCAATTGCATTTAATTCTTCTTTTGATAAACTATTAAATTGTTCATTAACCTCTTTACTAGTATGTGTCCGTTCAAACTTTGCAATTATAAAAGGATTATGGCCATCTTTAATTAACTTTTCTAATTTATCACGTCTAATTTGTTCTTGTTCTGTAAAACTGCGTTTTTCCATTTTAACTCTCCTTTTATTATTTAACAAAATTATTATTATAATTATTATAATAGTCAATATATTCATTAACAAGCGTTTTTAACTCAAATATTGTATTTATTTGTGTAGCTCGTGTTTTATAGCTTGTTGCCTCTGGTTTTCCTTTAAAATAAAATGCTAAATTCTTTCGCATTTCACTAGCAGCAACACGTTCTCCTTTTAAATTTAATAATAATTCCGCATGACGGAAAATGATGCTTTGTCATTCATCTAACGATGGTTGTTCAATTTTTTCACCGGTATCAAGAAAATGTTGAATTTGTTTAAATATCCAAGGATTCCCCTGTGCACCACGAGCAAGCATAACGGCATCACAACCCGTTTCATCTAACATTCGTTTAGCATCTTCACAACTAAAAACATCACCATTTCCAATCACTGGAATACTAACATTCTTTTTTACTTTTTTAATTCAACTTCAATCAGATTTTCCTGAATAAAACTGATTACGTGTTCGAGCATGGACTGCAATTGCTTTTGCTCCCGCTTGTTCACAATATTTTGCAATTTCCACACAATTGATATTTTCTTCATCTCAACCAATACGAATTTTAACAGTTACTGGTTTCCTAACATTTTCAACAACTGCTTTAACAACTTCATAAACACGCTGTGGATGTTTTAATAAAAATGAACCCGCTTGTGATTTAATTGCAATTTTGGGTGCTGGGCAACCCATATTAATATCAATAATATCACAATCACTGTTTTGATCAACATATTTAGCTGCTTCAACAAATGTTTCAACATCAGTCCCAAAAATTTGCATTGAGATTGGGTGTTCTAATTTATTTACCTTAATCATTTGCAAAGTTCGTTCATTTCGTTGCAAAATTGCTTTATCACTAACCATCTCAGCATAAACTAATCCTGCTCCTAACTCATGGCAAATAATCCGAAATGCCTCATTGGTAATTCCTGCCATTGGTGCTAAGAAAACTTGCCCTTTAATATCAATATTCCCTATTTTCATCTTTTTAGTTCCTTCTTTAATTAATAGTCATTAAGTAAATATTAATAAAAAATGATTATAAATTCAATAAATTGCCTTTATTTTTAATATTAATTTAAACAGCATTAAAATAACTTTAATAATACTATTATTAAAGTTATTTTAATTGTTTTTTTAATTATGACAAAGTAATTTTAATTAGTAATTTCTGTTACACGGTGTTTTTTAATTGAGTTCATTGCAGTAAATCATGAAGTCAATAAAATGATAGTAATAATAGCTAAAGCGATTAATGTTCCTTTAATATCAATTGGAATATTTAAAACAATTTTAAAGAGATTGTAGATTAAAATCCCAAGGCCTTGCCAAATTAAGATTGAAACAACTCAAGCAACAATAAAGGTAATAATAACCCCGATCACATAACTACCCATAACAACAAAGTTAATTTTGCCATTATTATATCCAATTGCTTTCATTGTTAAAATAATTGGAATTAATTCATCAATAATAACCATCACAACAACTACTAACAAGATTAAAATAATTAACACAACTAATAGTTCAAACATTAACATTGAACTGTTCATTTTTGTTAACATATCATCAACTGAAGTTCGAAGAATGTTTAACGGTAACATTCCAAAATCTTTTCCTGTTGATCCTGTTCCTGCCATTCCACTAATTAGAGTTGCGGTTACTGTTTTTGTATCAATATTAAGTAAGGCATCTCAAATTGATTGATTATGACTAGCAGCAATTACTAAATTATTCCCAATGAATTTTAAATTTTTAATTGATTCTGCCATGTTTTTTAAATTAATTTTACCCTCATACATTTTTTGTTGTGAATACAAGCCATTGTAAATATTTGTCTCTGGTTGTTTTGGATCAATTGTATTTGCAACAAACAAATTATGCATAACATTATCATAGCTAGTATAAATGTCATCAGTAACCGTATTATTTTTAATAATCCCAATAATCTCAACTTCAACACTAGTTTTATTTGGTGTCTCTGTTTTTACTTTGAAAGTATCACCAATTTTATAATTAGCATTCCGTGCTAATTTATAAGAAATTAATCCTTTAATTTTATTTGGTGTATTTGTTGGATTAAAAATTTTATCGATTTGTTGTTGCGAAATTCCTTCTCAATTCAATGCATTATTATAGTATCCTCCAATATTACCATTGTTATTGATTCCTTTAATTGTCATTCTTGGTTCATCAAGATTACTATCTAAAATAACTGGAAGCGAATAGAAAGTTGTTTCTTGATTGGGGTTATATCAGAAGTCATTAAAAGTTACAACTGAATTAGCATTATCATCCATCATAATTGCATTTAACATTAAGCTCATTAAATTTGGATAAATACTTGGATCAAATTTATTTTGATAAAAAGTATTATTCGTACTCATTAGACTGAAAATTGTTTTTAAATCTTTTAGATACAAATATTGATTATCCCCGCTTTGATCTTGAACTTTATATTTTTGTAGTAAAGCAATATATTGTTGTCCTGCCATTGGTGAAGTTGGATCAATTTTATTAAAGGCGTTATGAAAGGTTGTGGCAGTCTGATTAGTTTTTGTAATATCACTAAGATTATGATAAGACTTAAACTTAAAATCATATTGTTGATAATCTTGATCGCTAATAGTCAATTGTCCGTTTGCTTGTCCATTCTCGTTAATTCGGGGAAAATTATTAAATGTTAAAGTATGATCTAATTTACTATTTAACACATTAAACATCCCACCGGTAATTGATTTGGCAATATTTGTTGCTCCTAACATTAAGATTAACAATAATGATGAAAAGAAAAATAAAATAATTGTTAAAGTAAATTTACCTTTATTTCGAGAAGTAAAAGCAAGTTGTAAACGCCAAGTAAATGCTTTGCCATGTTTCGATAATAACCGTGATATTAAACCAGCACGAACAGCCTTATTACTTTTTGCAACATTATTTACTAATGATAGAATTGGTTCTTTAATAGACTTCTTGCGATACCCTTTTTTATTAAAATATTATTATAAAATATAATTTATGAGGACATAAAAATATGAACAATAATAAATTTAATACTCTTAATGATAGAGAATGGTTAAGATTAACAGGAATAAAAAAATCCACTTTTAATAAAATGTTAGATATTTTAAAGTTGCTGAAATAGAAAAATTTAAAAAAGGTGGTAAAACTAATAAATTATCATTAGAAAATAGATTATTGATGACTTTATTATATTGACGAGAATATCAGACTTATTTTCATCTTGGTAAAAGTTTTGATATTAGTGAGGCTAATTGTTATCGTAATATTAAGTGAATTGAAGATATTTTAATTAAAAACTCTGATTTTCAACAACTTGCTGGTAAAAAAGCACTAATAAATGATTATTTTAATGATAAAACTATTATTATTGATGCTACCGAAACTCCAATCCAACGCCCAAAAAAAGACAAAAACAATCTTATTCTGGTAAAAAGAAAAAACACACGATCAAAACACAAGTAATTATCGAACAAGAAACCAAAAAAATTATTGCAACAAGTTTTTCGCTCGGAAAAAAACATGGTTATGCTTTATTTAAAGAATCAAAAATCCCAATTTTAAAAAATACCAAATTAATAGTTGATAGTGGTTATCAAGGAATACAAAAAAATCACAATAATGTTCTAATACCTACAAAGAAAACAAAGAAAAACCCTTTAAACAAAGAACAAAAGCAATATAATAGACTAGTTTCAAAAATGAGAATTATTATTGAAAATATTTTTGCTATTCTTAAAAAATTTAAAATTATTACAGAAAAATATCATAATCGAAGAAAAAGATTTGGTTTAAGATTTAATTTAATTGCCTCAATTTATAATTTACAAATATTATATTTAACATAAAATATTTATTTAAAATTAAATAATTTAAATAATAAATTAATTTTTCGTTGTGGAAAAATATTAAATTTTTAAATAAAAAACATAATTAATTAAAATTATATTTTTCTATTAGTATCTTTTTTACAAATATTTGCAATTTTTTAACAAGTAATGCAAGAAGTCTAATATATAAAAATGTTGTAATATATGAAGCAATCGTAAAGAAAACAGGAACAACTATAAAAATTATTGTCATAAATCCTCATCCTGCATAAACCTTATCATAACTAATCGTTACCATTGTTTCAAATTGTCCATACATGTAAATTTGCAATGGAATTGAAAGTAAATATCCAAAAATTAAACCACCCATAATTGTTATTAATGTTTTAACAGTGAAAATTCACACCAACTCACTAGTACGATATCCTAGTGCTTTAAAAATCCCTAATTGTTTTCTTGTTTTGTTCATTTCTTTTTTCATAACAAAACTAATAAAAATAAATGCTAAAACAATCATTCCAATTCCTAATAAGGTATAAATTGTTGTTGTTACTTTCATTGAACTGATCTTTGAAATTGGTCCTAATGAATTATATGCAATTAGAACACCACTACTTGCTAAATAAACTGATTTATCAAAATTATTTTTTTGGGTAAAAACATTGCGTAAAGTAGTAAATGATGAATTGTTCAAAAAATTAACTTTTTGATTTATGCCAAAATTAAAACCTTTTGGTTTGTTTTGGTTTAGTCAAACATTTTGATACATTTTATTTAAAATATTATCATTAATAAAAACTGCAGCATATTTAGAAGGATCCCCCGTCATTGAAAAGTAATCAGATTGTGATAAGGTATCTACTTTCGTTCCAAAACCACTAATAACTGGTTCTTTTAATTCTGGAACTAATGTTCCTAAATTATAAAAATTAATTTTATCATTTAACTGATAATTATTATCTTTTGCAAATTTATCAGTAACAACAATTTCATTATCTTGTGTTTTATTTTCTCCTTTTAGCATAACTGGGTTATCAACTCATTTTCCTAAAGTGGGATTAATTTTTTTAGTTCCACTTGTAATGTAATAATAACCATCTGGTGTGATTGTAGTTGGAGTTCCATATGATTCATAATAAAATTCTAAATCAACTGATAATGCAAACTGATTTTGATAGGTCTCCATAATCTTATTATTAACATAGTAAGATGCATCATTATAATAGTTTTTAATAATATTTTTAAAAACATCATTAAAAACTTCACTAGCTAATAATGTTTTTCCCCCATAACTAAGATCTGTTGGTGTTTCGGGATAATTAAAGTAATTATTTAGAATATTTTTTAAATCTTCTCCCCATGCCAATTGATTTTCAACATTCCCAATTGGATCATTATCTTTACTCTTTAAAGCATCATAACCAACTTGTGATAAAATCCCTAACCCATTTGGGTCTTTAATTGGTGCTAAATTATAGGCTGTTGATTCAGCAACAAAATAACTATAAGTAAACTCATTTTCAAATTTACTTGGTGAACTAATTAAACTATAGTTCCAAGTATTTGTTGCCTGATTAATACTTTTATTTTTACCTGATAACTGTAATGTTGATGCTAAAATCCCAATTACTGCTAAAGATAAAATTGTTACAAATAAAATTAAACCCAATGACTCAATTCATTGTTTAAGATAGGTTCTAATGTAACTTTTTAAAACTTTCTTCATTTTTTTCCTCTTTTCTTAAATTTTTATTTAAAAAATAAGAAAAATTAATTTCGTAGTGTTAACTTTCAACCATTAATAATAATTTTTGTTTCCTTAATACTATTATCGTTTTGTGTTAGTAACAACAATTCACAATTTTCGTTAATATTATATTCATCCGTTAGATTAACTTTACTATTTTTATCATTAATTAACTTATTAAGATAAATTAAAAAGAAATCCATTGCATATGTTGTTGCTAACGTTTTTGTGGTTGCTTGTTGCATTTTTAGTAAGAAAAAAAGAGTTTTTTCCATTTTATTAGTGCTAAACTTAATAATTGCTTTTTGTAGTAAATTTAAAAAACATAATTTTATTGTTAATAAAAAAACAAGCATAAAACATAATACTAATATACTACGTAAAATATTAGTTAAAACATTAAATAAAATAAAATTTAAAAAATAATTAATAGTTTTAAATGATACTAAAAATGTTCATGGTGTTAAAATTAAAAATAAAATAATTAATAAAATTGTTTTTGTAATTAAAAAGAAAAAATTGTTTCTTGTTAAAATGGCAGTAATTCATAAAATTCAAGTTGGAATAAAAAAATATCAAAAATATGTATATAATAAAAGAGCTGTACTTTCAAATTTTATACGGGCAAAGAAAACACTAGCATTAAGAAAGCAAAAAACAACTGTAAAAATAATATTAAAAAAATAATTTACTTGATTAAAATTTTGTTTTCTATAATAGACTTCTTGCATTACTTGTTAAAAAATTGCAAATATTTGTAAAAAAGATACTAATAGAAAAATATAATTTTAATTAATTATGTTTTTTATTTAAAAATTTAATATTTTTCCACAACGAAAAATTAATTTATTATTTAAATTATTTAATTTTAAATAAATATTTTATGTTAAATATAATAATTGTAAATTATAAATTGAGGCAATTAAATTAAATCTTAAACCAAATCTTTTTCTTCGATTACGATATTTTTCTGTAATAATTTTAAATTTTTTAAGAATAGCAAAAATATTTTCAATAATAATTCTCATTTTTGAAACTAGTCTATTATATTGCTTTTGTTCTTTGTTTAAAGGGTTTTTCTTTGTTTTCTTTGTAGGTATTAGAACATTATTGTGATTTTTTTGTATTCCTTGATAACCACTATCAACTATTAATTTGGTATTTTTTAAAATTGGGATTTTTGATTCTTTAAATAAAGCATAATCATGTTTTTTTCCGAGCGAAAAACTTGTTGCAATAATTTTTTTGGTTTCTTGTTCGATAATTACTTGTGTTTTGATCGTGTGTTTTTTTTTACCAGAATAAGATTGTTTTTGTCTTTTTTTGGGCGTTGGATTGGGGTTTCGGTAGCATCAATAATAATAGTTTTATCATTAAAATAATCATTTATTAGTGCTTTTTTACCAGCAAGTTGTTGAAAATCAGAGTTTTTAATTAAAATATCTTCAATTCACTTAATATTACGATAACAATTAGCCTCACTAATATCAAAACTTTTACCAAGATGAAAATAAGTCTGATATTCTCGTCAATATAATAAAGTCATCAATAATCTATTTTCTAATGATAATTTATTAGTTTTACCACCTTTTTTAAATTTTTCTATTTCAGCAACTTTTAAAATATCTAACATTTTATTAAAAGTGGATTTTTTTATTCCTGTTAATCTTAACCATTCTCTATCATTAAGAGTATTAAATTTATTATTGTTCATATTTTTATGTCCTCATAAATTATATTTTATAATAATATTTTAATAAAAAAGGGTATCGCAAGAAGTCTAATTATTAAATTTAAAGGCTAACTTAGAATTAATTAATAAAGTAAAACCAGTAATAATTAGAAAAGAAGCAATATAAAAAATATAACTACCAGCAATAGAAGAATAATTAACATCATTGTCTCATATCATCTTGTCGCTAACATAATCTTGATAAATCCGCATTATTGAACACTACTCCTTTCCTTTTTATTTTTAAAGATTTATAATTATTATAATAAAAAAATCTATGAAACGCTATTATTAGCGTTTCATAGATCGAATATTATTTTAGGTACCAGTTTAACAATAATTTTAGACTATTTTTAAAAATAGTTAATCATTAAACCGCTTAATTTAAAAGTATCTTATTTACACACTTATTAAAACACATTTCTTTAAAAAAGGGAATACTAAAATGGGAATATTTTAAAATATTCTTTTTTTGTAAGATTACTGGTTTTTTAACTGCTATCTTACTGCTATTATTTCTTTTAATACTTTACTAATACTAGTAGTACGATAATTCATTACAGGAATCCCTCCCTTTTTAGGATCATATAATGAATTATTAACATTATTATTTCACTTAGCCATTTTTATATTTTACAATGAAATGTCTTTATTTTCAAGCTGTTCATTAAACATTTCTTTAACTAAGTTTAATCCATTAATTTTTGCTACACGTAAGGTTAAAATGTTCCTAAATCAATCATACGAATATATCTTATTCCCATGACCTAATTGTGCTTTTATTGTATGCGATATTAATGCTTCCGCACATGCGCTTAAACATCAATCATGTTTATACGCAATAATTCCATCTTTACGTTTTTTTAAGTATTTAATTACATTTAATAAATTATTTTGTTTAGTAATTAAATTAGGTTTATTTTTAAAGTATTCTAAATGAGTAATTAATTTTGTATATTCTCCATTGTTAAAAAGACCTTTACAAATTTTAAACTGTAATTTATCATACTTACTTTTTAAATTAAATACTGTTCCAATTCTTCTAATTGCATGAAACTTATCTAAAACATATTTTGCATTTAAAAAATGAGAAGTATTTTTTATCCAATCAGCGCCATCTCCACATACAATAAATTGAGTATCAGGTGTAATATTATAATATTTTGACATTTCTTTGAAAAGTTCTTCACTATATTCTAATGTATTAATATTTGTAGCAGTTCTTAATAATTTACAATAAGCTCTTTTATTTAATAAAATTGAATTTCCAACTCTTTCATCTTCTGGCATATGACCTTGATGAAAAAATGCTGTCCGAATTCGAAATTTCTTCTTCTTATTTTTCTCTTTTAAAGAGAAAAAAGTATCATCTAGAACAATATAAATATATTTTGATGATGTTTTATTGCCAAAATTATTACTTGCATTTTCTAAATTAAGATCCAATTTATTAATTAATCTAGCTATTGAAGAATATGAAAGACTTTTAACTGGAATCATATCATTAATATCTTTAATTCTTTTTTCATCAGCTACATTAGTTAATATTAATTCTTTTAAATCATGTGTAATTTTTTGATATTTTTCAAATTTTAAATCCTCTAGTAAAAGACACTTGAATCGTCATTTTCCATAATTTTTTGTTTTATTATTATATACACTTGCATCTCAAAATTTATAACTGGATGGGTTAAGATAAATTGGACAACAATAATGTGGAGTAAGGATTATAATTAAATTAATAAATGGAGGTGTAATTATGGCAAAGAATCATTATACCGATGAATTTAAACAACAAATTGTTAGTCTTTATAAAACAGGTAAAACATCAAAACAATTGTCCAGTGACTATCAGGTCGGTAAATCAACAGTTTGAAAATGAATTTATGAATTCAATAATTCTGGTTCATTTAAAGCAAAAGATAATCGAAGCCCAGAAGAAAATGAACTAATTCATCTAAGAAAAGAAATTAAACAATTACGAATGGAAAATGATATTTTAAAGCAAGCCACACTGATAATAGGCAAAAAATAGTAATTATTAAAAACAACAAAGAAAAATATGCAATTACTAATTTATGCAAAACACTAAAAGTTCCTAGATCAACGTTTTATTATCAATTGAAATCAAATAATCCTAAATCAAACCATACTATTGATAATGCTGTTATCAGTATTTTCTTAAAAAGTCGTAAAAATTATGGCACAAGAAAAATTAAAGTTATGTTAGCACAACAAAATATTTTATTATCACGAATAAAAATTAGTAAAATAATGCAAAGATATAACTTAATTTCCAATTATACAAAACTTAAATATAAACATCAAAGTAACAAAAACGCTATATACAAATATCATAATTTGTTAAATCAAGAATTTAATAATTATAAACTACATGAAGTTGTTGTCAGTGATTTAACACAAGTTGCTATCAATAGCAAATGATATTATGTGTGCTTTCTAATTGATTTATTTAATCGTGAAGTTATTGGTTATGATGTTAGTTCTCATAAAGATGCCAAATTAGTTGAAAATACTTTTAAAAAGCTTAGTTTTTCTTTAGATAATATTAAAATATTTCATACTGATCAAGGCAGCGAATTTAATAACAATATCATTTACAATCTTTTAGCTAAAAACAATGTTGCAAAATCTTATGGTAAACCAGGCTGTCCTTATGATAATGCTGTTTCTGAATCAACCTATAAAATTTTAAAAACAGAATTAATTAAAAACAGAAAATTTAAAAATATTGAACAATTTAAATTAGAATTATTTGACTATGTTAATTGATACAATAATGTACGAATTCACAGCAAATTAAATTATTTAACACCAATTGAATATAAAAATCTTTACTCTACATAAAATTTGTCCAAAAAACCCTTGCCATTCCAGATTAAAATTTGACAACAATGAAAAATAGTATCTAACTTTTAAAATACCTGAAAAAATCCTTATTTTATCGTACGATTGCAAATAAAAAACCGCCCGTTAAGCGGTTTAGGAGGTACCTAATTTGATATTCGGTCCGTTTCATAGATTAAGACCAATCAATTTCACTTGGTTTTTTTGGATGAGTATTTTTCTTAATTTGATCAATTAATCCATTACGAACATGAATAACTGTATTTGCAATATCAGCAATATTGGGGTTATGGGTAACAATAATGACTGTTGTTCTATATTTTTTATTAACATCGACTAAAATTTCAAGTACTTTTCGACCCATTTCTTCATCTAAAGCTCCCGTTGGTTCATCACCAAATAGAATGTCAGGATTTTTGGCTAATGCTCTAGCAATTGAAACCCGTTGTTGTTGACCACCTGACATTTGATGAGGATATTTGTTCATTTGTTCTTCCATTCCAATTGTCTCAAAAATATCTTTAATTGTCATATCTTTGTTTTTATTTTTACTTAGGTTTTCACCAACTTCGGCGTTTTCTTTTGCAGTTAAATTAGTTAATAAGTTATATTGTTGAAAAATAAATCCAATATTATCTCTTCTAAATTTGGTTAAATCAACATCTTTTAATAAAGACAAATTATAACCAATAACAAAAACATCACCACTTGAAACTTTATCTAATCCTGAAATAATATTTAGCAAGGTTGTTTTCCCTGATCCAGAAGGACCTAAGATAACAATAAAGTCTCCTTTTTCTAATTTTAAATCAATTCCTTTTAAAACTGGTGTTTCAACTTCTCCTGTAATATATGATTTCTTAACATCTACTAATTCAATAACATATTTACTTGTATCTGGTTTTGTTTTGATTGTTGAAATTACTTCCCCTTTTAAAATTTGTTTTGAATATAATTTAGTTTGTTTCTTTTGTTCTTTTAGTTTTTGTTTAAATTCTTTAACTGCAGTATAATCGATTTTTTCTTTCTTTTCCTTTGGTTCTTTTACTTTAGACTGCTTTGCTTTAGCTTTTGTTTCTTCTGTACTAGGTGTTTTTCCCATTTCAGCCATTTTGTTTTTTCCTCCCCTGGTAAATATCACATTACATTTTGCAATTAATTTTTATCATAATAATATAATAACAAAATTATTTTAATTTTATCAACTTATTTATATTTATTAAAGTTATTCTTTTAACAATCCTTTTAAGTCAGCGACTTTAATTGTATATTTTTTACGACAAAAATCACATACAATTTCAACTTCGCTATTTTTTTCTAAAATTTCATTCAATTGTTCATCACCTAATAATTTAGCTGATGCCAAGGCTTTTTCATATGAACAACTACATTCAAATGCCACAGAATCAGTTTCTAATACTTTTGCATTTTCATCAATTAATTTAAAAACATTCGTTAGATCACTTTCAGCAATTAACTTATGACTAATACTTTCTAAATTACCAACTTTTTCTTCTAAATAATCAATATCTTCATCCTTATGTTCTGGTAATAATTGTGCATAAAAACCAATTGCTTTAGCAATTGTATTGTCATCATTCATTTTAATTGAACAAGCAATTACCGATTTAATTTGTTCGCTTTGTGCTAAATAATAAGTAAAATCCAAATTAATTTCACCAGAAATCAATTCAATTTGACCAGAAAAACTATCTTTCATTCCCAAGTCTTTCATTACTCGCAAATAACCATCAGTTCCTACTACCTGTGAAATTACGTTTTTACTACGATCAATTTGTTCAACATCAAATTGTGGGTTCCCACAAAAAGCACGAACTTTATGGCCAGTATATTCAGCCATCATTGTTCCAATTGGACCATTTCCATTAATAATAGCTGTCATTTTATCAGTTGCATTTTTCATATCGCTACCAATTAAAATTGTTGCCAAAACAACTCTTGACAATGCAATTATTGCTAATGGATTGGTTTCATGTAATTTGATAATGTTATTTAGCGATTCAGTTGCATCCACAACCGTCATTTTTACATTGTGAGAATTGCTAATCGCCTTAATTACTCTATCTTTATTCATTTTATCAAACTCCTTCATAATTCTGTTCACTCTGCAATTATAGTACAACTATTTTTAAAAGTAAAATAAAGAGTAGGGTTTGATTATTCCTACTCTTTATCATCTGAATCCTTATTATTTTCTTCTTCAGGATGGTCTTTTTTACGTTCTTTTGGTTTAACTTCTAAAATTTCACCTTTTGCTTCTTTTTCTTTATGTCTAGCTGCTCGTTCTTTTTCATGAACTACTTCATCTGGTACTTTATTGTATTTATTAATATATTCAATTTGCTCAGCAGTAATTGTCTCTAATATTTTTAAGCTTTCAGCAATTAAATCTAATAACTCACGATTTTCTGAAATTATCGCTTTGGCTGTAACATAACAGTCATCTAAAATTTTACGAACTTCCGTATCAATTTTAGCAGCAACATCTTCTGAATAACGTTTTGTTGCCCCAGTATATTCGTCTTTTGGTGATTCAAATTGTACTAATCCTAACGAACTCATTCCATATTCAGTAACCATATGACGTGCAATGTTTGTTGCTTTTTCTAAGTCATCATGCGCACCAGTTGTTATTTTAGTTTTTCCAAAAATAATTTCTTCTGACGCACGTCCACCTAAATAACCAGTAATTGTTGCATATAAATTTTCTTTACTATGGAACATTGTTTCTTCTTTTGGTGTCATAATTGTATATCCACCAGCTTGACCACGTGGAATAATTGTTACTTTTTGAACTTTGCTAGCTGCTTCTAATCTTAATCCTATTAAAGCATGTCCAGCTTCATGATATGAAACAATGTCCTTGTCCATAACTGAATATTTACGTGATTCTTTTGCTGGTCCCCCAACAACACGATCAATCGCTTCATCGATAATATTAATTGTAATAATTTTTAAATTCTTACGAACACATAAAATTGCTGCTTCGTTTAACACATTTTCTAATTGTGCCCCTGAGAAACCAGGTGTTCTTTCAGCGATTCGTCTAAAATCAACTTCAGTTGAAACCGCTTTATTACGGGCATGTAATTTTAAGATTGCTTCACGTTCATTAATATCTGGCAATGAGATTTGAATTTGACGGTCAAAACGACCAGGTCTTAATAATGCTGAATCCAAAACATCAACACGGTTAGTTGCTGCCATCACAATAACTCCGGTATTAGTTCCAAATCCATCCATTTCAACTAATAATTGGTTTAATGTTTGTTCATTAGCCCCACTCCCAATTGAAACGGTTCTTTTTCGTCCAACAGCATCAATTTCATCAATAAAGATAATACATGGTGCTGCTTTTTTTGCTGCAATAAACATCTCACGAATTCTTGAAGCACCAACCCCAACAAACATTTCTTCAAATTCAGACCCTGAGATTGAAAAGAATGGTACGCCTGCTTCACCAGCAACAGCTTTTGCTAACAAGGTTTTCCCTGTCCCCGGTGGCCCTTCCATTAATACTCCTTTGGGAGCGCGAGCACCCATACTTGAATATTTTTGTGGATTTTTTAAGTAATCAACCAATTCAACTAATTCTGTTTTTTCTTCGTTAATTCCAGCAACATCTGAAAATTTAACTGTTGATTGAATTTGACGAGCTTTATTTTTCCCCATTGAAAATGGATTTGCGCCGCCCATTCCGCCACCCATTTTTGACAACCGCATAATCATAAAGACAGCAACTCCTATTAACAATACCCATGGAATTAACTGAATTAATACCGTTTGTCATACTGGTACAAATTCACGGTCAATTGAAACAAGACCACCTTTTAATTTAGGACCAAAGTTTTGATCTCAAGTGTTTTGATCTTGCCCCACTTTATAAGTATAATTGTTAAATCCTTCGCGACTTCATTCTGAACTATAACGAACAGTTTTTGAAACACCATTTTCAACATACTTAATAACCCCAGACATTACAACACTATTACGACCAACTTCCGCCTTAATGGTAATTTCATCAATGTCTTTATCGTTATACCGTTTCGAATTACCAATAGTAGTCATATTACCTTCACTAATTTTTGTTTCATCTGTTCCCTTTCATAACAGAATTGTTAAGACAATCAAACCAATAAAAATAAATGCACTTATGATCGAAAATCACATTCTTTTTTTATTCATAATCATTTCCTCTCTATATAAGACTTTGAAACTAATCTTTTTAAGTCATTTAAAATAATGACCCAATTCTAAACTATTTTATCATAAAAAAAAATAAATTGTGTTTTTCCGGTCAAGTATTATTAATAAATTTATTAATCTTTAAATCAACCAAATTGTTAACAAAAACAAGTTGATTTTGAGCATCTAAAATAAAATAACTTTTCCGAGCTAGAATTGGAATTTTATTTTTAATAAACCATCGGTTCAAAGATGTTTTTGTAACAATTACTTTTTGTAAAAAAAGAACATCATTTGTAATTGTTAATGGAAATTGGTTTGCCGCTATTTTAAAATTATAACTATTTTTTGTTCCTTGCAAAATTATTTTTTCTTTTCATTTAATTGGAAGATTTGTTATTGCTGTAACTTTAACAGTTGTTGGCTGCAAAACATTATTATTAATAATTTCAACATTATCATATGATTTAACTAAAGAATAATCATTATTAACTTTAATAATAATATTGGGTTTTGTACTTTTTAGTTCTTTAATTATTTCATCTAAAAATTTTCTTTTTTTATTACTAATTAACTGAACAAGCTTATTTATTTTAAAATAATTAAAAATAATAATTTTTTGTAACTGTACATTATTGATAGCATTAAAACTAATAACATTAATTTGTCCAAAATTATCAATTAAATAATCTTTTGCCAATAATTTTAATTTTTTATTCTCATTATTTTTTTGGTTAATTTCTAATAACATATCTTGTAAATTAATTTGTTGAATTTCATTTCGAATAATATTACGGTTATAAATTCCTAAAATATTGGTTGAATCAATTGCATAGTTAATTTGGTTATGAAAAAGATATTCAATAATCTCTTCTCTAGTTATCTTTAACATCATTCGGATTATTTTAAGTTCAGATCCCAATAAGTGCGAATGATAATAACTAATTTGGTTTAAACCATAATATTCAACAATTCCGTTCCGTTGTTTTTGTAAAATATATGTTTCAATATGATCAGTTAAATTATGCGCAATTAAAACACCATGACAGTGATATTTTTTACTAATCTGTAAAAAGAAATCATAACGAATATCACGCGCAACATTTTGAAAATTATGAGAAATTGTTTGATACTTGTCATAATCTGCTGATGTTACTTTTTTGACATAAATTTTAATATTTTGTTTTTTGCAATATTCAAGAACAATTTGTTCATCATGATCACTATCCGCTCGTTTTTGATAGTTGACTAAACAAACAATAAAATTATTAATATCTAATTCAGGATTATGATAAATGTTATCAAGTAAAAACATACTATCTGGACCACCCGAGACCCCAATAATATATTTTTCATTACGATTTAAAAGTTTGTTATCCATTTTAATCACCTATTTTCGAAATAATTTTAAAACTGTATCACTATATTGATAATCATTATTATGAACCACAATTGGTTTTTCAATAATAAGACCCTCACCGCCTTGAAAACGGGCTTCAATTAAAACATTGTTGGCTTCGCTTTCTTGAAAGGGATGAATAAATTGCAACCGTTTAATATTAAAACCATATTTAATTAATAATGCAGTAATTTCAAATAATCTTGTCGTACGATGAATTATTGCAAAATAACCACGATTAGCAATTAATTTTTTTGCTGCAAAAATAATATCTTCTAATGTCAAAGTTGTTTCATGGCGAGCAGGAACTAACAATTTGTTTTTTTCGTTTAATTTTGATTCACCAATTTTAAAAAATGGTGGGTTACATAAAATCAAATCATATTTAAAATTAGTATTTGTCTTAACATACTCGTTAATATCATCATGAACAATTTTAATTTGTGCGGTTTTTTGATTTAATAGCACATTTTCTTCTGCTAACTGCACCGCTTCTTGTTGTAACTCAATCCCAGTAATCGCTGCGGAAGTTAATGTTGATAAAATTAATGGAATCGCAGCATTATTGGTTCCAATATCAAGAATGTTTTTTGTTTTAGCATTCAAGGTTGCAAATCGTGCCAACAAAACAGTATCTAAGGAAAAAATAAACATATCTGTTCGTTGATTAATTTTAATTCCCTCATAATCTAATAAATCATTTAAAACCTTCACTTTACACCTCGTTATATAAATCAATCATTCCTTTTTCTAAAACTAATTCCTTATTTAAATTCTCTAATAATAAATTAGCAATTGTATAAGAAATTTCAATTAGTTTGGTATTTTTATCATTTAGTTTTTTAATCAAAGTCTGATTTGTAATTTCATATTTACTTCATTCTTTTCGTTTCAAAACATTAGCAATTTCTAAGAAAAGTTGATGAGACTCTAAATGATCATAACCATTTAATTTTCGAATATGAATAAAATTATTTTCTGGTGTACTTGCAAAATTTCTAAAAAAAGTTTGAATAAACTTTGTTTTAAATTCATCAATATTTAATTCATTAGTTGTATTTTCTAAAATAACATTTAAACAACGTGACTTGATTGTATCAATGACTTTTGTTTTATTTCTTGTTAATAAAAAAGCATATGTATTTTTATTAGGTTCTTCTAAAAACTTCAATAAAGAATTAGCGGCTTCTAATGTTAATAAATCTGCTCCATTAATAACATATACTTTAATTCCCGTTTGTTCTAATGCTGAATAACTAAAAGTTTGAATAATTTCTTGAATTGTTTCTTTTTTAATTGTTGTTTCAAAATCTCCCCCAATTTTTAAATCATAATAAGTTTTATTATTAATGCGTTGACAAGTTTCACATTGACAATCAGAATCTTTTTTTTCCTGACATAGTAAAAACTTAATAATTTCAGTTGCAAAAGTTTCTAACTTGATTTTATTATTGCAAGAAATTAAAAGTTGATTTGATAAATTATTTTTTAAAATTAAATTTTTAAACAATGCAATTTTTTCTACATCATTTTGTGAAAATAAATTATTCATTTTCCTTATCCTTTATTTTTTGAATTATTTCATCAACATAATAATAAACTTGTTCTAAAACATCATTAACTGACTTGCGAGCATCAACTACTTTAATTCGTTCAGAATGTTCACTAATTAATACCTGATACCCTTCATATACTTTTTCATAAAATGATTCTTGCTCCAAGTCTAAACGATTCATTTCATTTTCATTTCTAATTTTCATTCTTTCATTTGCCATTGCTGGTTCAATATCAAAAAATAAAGTTAAGTCTGGTTTTGTTGTTCCTAAGACAATTGATTGAACTTCATCTAATGTCCGAATTCCTAAACCACGAGCATAACCCTGATAAGCTGACGTTGAATCCATAAAACGATCGCAAATAACAATCGCCCCTTCTTTTAACGCTGGTAAAATATCTTCCATAACGTGTTGTTTTCGTGCAGCAATATACAATAAAGCTTCCGTTCACGGATCCATTCCTAAATTATGCTTACTTAATATAACATCTCTAATTTGTTCAGCAATTTCATTGCCCCCTGGTTCTCTTGTTAAAACAACTTGGTACCCTTTTGAACGTAGTCTTTCTTTTAGTAATTTTGAAATTGTTGTCTTTCCAGAACCATCAATTCCTTCTAATGTTATAAATAGCATTATTACCCACTCTCCCCGTTCTTAAATATCTTTTCTACCTTCTAACGCTTGTTTTAAAGTTACTTCATCAACATAATCTAATGATCCGCCAATTGGAATTCCTCGTGCTAAACGTGATATTTTCACATTAAAAGGTTGTAAGACTGTTTTTAAGTATTGTGCTGTTACTTCACCTTCAAAAGTAGCACCAACAGCAATAATAACCTCTTTTATAATTTTATCATTCATTCGAGATTCTAAGACAGGAAAAGTTAATTTATCCGGTGTAATACCATTTTTAACATTAATTTCGCCATTCAAAACATGATAAACACCATTAAAAACTTTTGTTGCTTCAATTTTTATTACATCAAAAAAATTGCTAACCACGCAAAGTTTTGTTTGATCCCGTAAATCATTTTGGCAAAATAAACAAACATTATTTTGCATTAATGTTGAGCATATTGGGCATTGATGAAAATTATCTTTTATTTCCTTAAAAACATTCTCTAATGAGTCAAATAATTCCGGCTTAATAATTAACTTATTAAAAATTCTTTCTGCCACTTTTTTGCCAACACCTAAAGTAGTATTTAATTCCATAACCAATTCTTCATAAGTCATAATTAAGTCTCCTATAAATTAATCAATTATCTTAATATTATCAAAAATTTGTTTTCCCGTCTCAAGAAGTTCTTTATGATCATCATAATTATCAATTTGTTTAACTAATAAATTTTGATAAAATTCTTCCACATCCGTTAACATTACTTCTGGTAACTTATTTGCTTGTCGAATTTTGGCATAATCATCACGAACATTATTTCATTCACTTTCGCTTAAAGCAATGATAATAAAATCAAAATCAAATGCATGGAAAATTTTATTGCGAAATTCTCAATCGCACATTTCAAAACTAATTCAATTTGCTTCTGGTTTAGTATTTGTTACAATAATTAAACCTTGTTCTGATGCGGCAGCATATTTAACATCATAAAAACTAATTAGCTTATCTAATTGAACAACTTTTCCTTTTTCGTTAATTAATTCCATAAACTTACTCTCAAACTTTTCGCGGTCTTCTTTATTAGCCTTAATTAAAATATTAAAAATTTGATTAATTGAATAATTAATATTACTAAGTTCATAAATATTAATTTTATTCTTCATATCATCACGATACTTTTGCAGATCAGTTATACCTTCTAACTCTTTCCCGTGTGGAGTTTGTTCTAATTCTGTCGGAAAACTGCTCTCCTGCTGAGAACCTTTACTAACATCAAATTCGGACACAACGTCATCAGTTACTTTTTCTGATGTTGTTGTCAATGGTTGTGACAAAGAAACATTATTTGATTCTTCATCATCAAATAATGAAAAATTACGGAATAATGGTTCTGAATTTGGTATTTTTTTTTCAGTACCCAGTTCAAGATGTTCAGCATTTTTTTCTTCAACTTGTTGCAAATTTGAAACTGCTTCAATATTTTCTTCATTATAAACAGAATTATTTTCCATTATTTCTATATTTTTGGTAATTATATCCGAATTATCTACTTTGTTATCTTTGTTTTTTTCTGTTTTAGTAACAATTGTAAGATCACTTAATTCCAGGTCATCTAAACTTTTAACATTTCTTTCAAACATTGATAACGCTTTTAATAAGATTAATTCAAAATACATTTCTTGTGTTCTACTGCTACGCATCTTTGTCGACGCTTCAGTAAATAAATCAAGTAATGTTAATAATTCTTCTACAGTTAATTTTGCTGCAAATATTTTTGCTTGGTTTTCAGATAATAAATTTAAAAAAACAAGATTCCCAGTTTGTTTATATTCAAACACTTCTTTTAAAATGTCTAATAAATTTAATGTTAAAATTTCAAAATCAGAACCAGCCTCATAAATTTTTTTACTAGTTAGTAAGACCGCTTCTGTTTTGAATTCTAAAATATCTTTTAATAATTTTAATTTAATATTTTTTGAAACTGTTGCAAAAATAATATTAACATTCTCTAACGTAATATTACGATCAGAAAACATAATTACTTGTTCTAAAATACTTAACGAATCACGAGCACTTCCATCCGCTAAAATTGCAATTTCTTTAATTGCAACTAAATCATATTTAATTTCTTCTTTTTGTAAAATTTCAATTATATTATTTTCTAACTCAACTTTAGGTATTTTTCGAAAATTATATTGTTGACAACGTGAAATAATTGTTGCTGGAATTTTGTGACTCTCTGTTGTTGCTAAAATAAAGACAACATGTTGAGGCGGTTCTTCTAATGTTTTTAATAACGCATTAAAAGCTGAATTAGTTAACATATGAATTTCATCAATAATGTAAACCTTATATTTTGCCATTGTTGGTAACAACTGAACATTATTTCTGATTTCTCTGATTTCATCAACACCATTATTTGAAGCAGCATCAATTTCAAAAACATCGACTGCTCCACCACGATTAATTTCATTACAACTTGGACAAGTATTACAAGGACTACCATCATTTAAATTAGTACAATTGATTGCTTTTGCAAATATTTTTGCAATTGAAGTTTTTCCTGTACCACGTGGACCAGAAAATAAATATGCATGTGAAAAATTATTATTATTAATTGCATTTTTCAAAGCTTTTCTAATTTCAACTTGACCAACAATTTTGTCAAAAATATTTGGTCGATATTTACGATATAATGAAATATAATCCATTTTTTTACCCCCATAACTTATAATTTATAATTTTATTTTACTCCTTTAATTTGAAATATTCTATCTTAATTGTTCAAAGAATTTTTTCATTAAATCTTTAAACACTATATTTTCTGCATTTTTTCGAACATGGTGAACTTTCATTTTTGATAAATCAAAAGTATGATTTGATTTTACAAAACCAAATTTTTCATTTGATAAATAGTAATTAATAACTTTAATTCCTGAATTAATTATTGCTCCTAAACACATCATACATGGTTCAACAGTAACTCAAATTAAACAATCACTAATTTTATTTGTTCTTTTTTTGCGACATGCATTATTTAAAGCATAAATCTCAGCATGTGTTGTAACTGAGTTTTTTGTTGTTTTGTTATAACCAATCGCAATGATTTTACCTTTTTGATCAACAACTAATGCAGAAATTGGAACATGTTTTTTCTTATATGCTCGTTGTGATAATTTATATAATTTATTAAAAATTAGTTCGCTTTCTTTCATAAACTCACCCTTATCATAAAAAATGTCATTACACATAGTCCTTAGTCTTATGGCTGCTACCTTCCGGTCCTGACCAGTTTCAAATGTAACTATTGTAATGACATAAGTAATTATAACATATAATTTTTGTTTGACTATGCTTTTATTAAAATAGTCAAATGTTTCACGTGAAAAATTTATATTGTTTGGATTTTTACCCCCTTAAAATGTTTCACGTGAAACATTTTAAGGGATAACTGTTTGTCCTTGCAAATAACTTTGTATTCTTTTAGGAATACTAATAGTTCCATCTTCATTTTGATAATTTTCTAAAATTGCAACAATTAAACGATCAACCGCTAATCCCGAGCCATTTAGCGTATGAACAAAGTTTGTTTCATTATTATCGTCACGATAACGCATTTTCATTCTTCGTGATTGAAAGTCAAGACAATTTGAACATGATGAAATTTCACGATATTTATTTTGTCCTGGCATTCATACCTCAATATCATATGTTTTTGCCGAAGAAAACCCCATATCACCTGAACATAATAAGATTACTCGATATGGAATTTCTAATAATTGTAAAATTTTTTCAACATCTAAGACCATTTTTTCTAATTCATCAAACGAATTTTCTGCTTTAGTAAATTTAACCATCTCAACTTTTCGGAATTGATGTAAACGAATAATTCCTTTTGTATCACGTCCTGCTGAGCCTGCTTCTTGGCGAAAGCATGGAGTGTAAGCAGTATGATAAATTGGCAAATCTTTTCCAGCTAAAATTTCTTCCCGATACAAATTAGTTAACGGTACCTCCGCCGTTGGAATTAAATACAAATTATCTTTTTCAATGTAATATGTATCTTCTCTAAATTTTGGTAAATTTCCTGTTCCATACATAATTTGTGGTTGTACTAAAATTGGTGTTTCAATTTCAATATACCCTCGCTTTGCGTGCTCATCTAACATAAAATTCATTAAAGCTCGCTCTAATTTAGCCCCCATGCCTTTGTAAACAACAAAGCGTGACCCCGATAATTTTGTCCCTCTTTCAAAATCAATAATATCTAGTTTTGAAGCTACTTCTCAATGTTCTTTTATCTTTGGGTTTGGTGTAACTTTTCCTCATTTTCGAACTTCAAGATTATCGTTCTCATCTTGCCCAGTTGGAACTGAATCATCTGGGATGTTTGGTGTAACTTCTAAGATTGCTCTAATTTTTTCTTCAACTTGATTCAATTGATTATCAATTATATCCATTTCCTTTTTCATTGTGACAATTATTTCTTTAATTTTTGCTGCTTCATGGTCTTTTTTTTCAGCAACTAGTGTGCCAACTTTTTTTGACTCAAGATTTCGTTGTTCTTTTAATTTCTCTGATTTAACAATAAGTTCACGGCGTTGCTCTGATAATTTTTTAACATCTTGTAGATACGAAAAATCATCTTGGCGGCGACTTAATTTTTTGATTACTTCGTCAAGATTTTCAACAACTTTTTTTTGATCTAACATTTTTGTATTCTCCTTACTCACTATTGTCTTTCTTTTTTAAAATTTCAATAACTTCTAATTTATCATCTTGATCTAATCGGATAATTTTAACACCCGACGTTGTTCGGCCAAACAATGGAACCTGTTCTAATGAAACGCGAATAACATTTCCATTCTTTGTTCCTACTAAAAGATCTTCATCTCCAACAACTGTTTGGGCAAATTTTAAGTATCCTGTTTTTTCTGTTAAGTTAATAGACTTAACACCCTTTGTATTTCTCCCCGTTAACCGGTAGTCTTCAATTGGTGTTTTTTTTGCATAACCATTCTCTGTCACAGATAACACATATTTTGCGGATCGTCCAGAACTTACCCCAATTGTGACTCCTGTTTCATCGTTAGAAATTCCCTTAACACCAACAGATTGCCGACTCATTGCTCTGATTTCTTTTTCATTAAAACGAATGACCTTCCCGATGTTGTTTCCAATAATAACATCATCAGTTCCCTTTGTAATAATAACACTTACTAATTCATCTTTTTCCTTTAATTCAATTGCAACTTTCCCTGTTTGACGAATTTGATTAAATTCACTTAACTTTGTTTTTTTAATTAATCCTTTTTTTGTCACAAAAAATAAATTATCTTGCTCTATAATTTTTTCATCTAAGGCTAGAATTGTTTGAATATTCTCCGTTTTATCAATTGCAATTAAATTAATAATTGGTAATCCTCGTGCATGTCGCGAGTAGGTTTCAATTTGATAAGCACGTAGTTTATAAACTTTTCCAAAATTTGAAAAAATCAATAAAGAATCAATACTATTGGCACCAACAATTTTTTTCAAACTATCTTCCATGTTTGCTAAACCAGTAATTCCTTTTCCACCACGATTTTGTAATTTAAAAGTATCATCAGCAACACGTTTAACATAGCCATCCTGGGTTAACATAATTAAAATATCTTCACGACGAATTAATTCTTCCGGATCAATTTCAGTTAATTCTTCTTTAATAATTTGGCTACGACGTTCATCCCCATATTTTTTCTTAATTTCAACTAACTCATTAATCATAATTTCAATTTGCTTTTCACTATTATTAATAATTTCTTCTAACGCTATAATTGCTAGTTTAATTTCACTAATTTCGTTATTAATTTTTTCAATTTCCAAACCGGTTAAACGTTGTAAACGCATTTCTAAAATTGCTCGTGCTTGTTCAGTAACTAATTTAAATTTATCAATTAAAGCTTCTAAAGCAATCTGTGTTGTTTGTGATTTTTTAATGATGGTAATCACTTCGTCAATGTGATCAAGCGCAATTTTTAATCCTTCTAAAATTATTAATCGATTCTGATTTTTATGTAATTCAAACTGACTTCGTTTAACAATAATGTCAATTTGGTGTTCAACAAAATATTTTAAAATTTGTTTTAACCCCATTACTTTTGGTTGGTTTTTATATAAAGCCAAAATATTTAACGAAAAATTAGTTTGTAATGGTGTTAATTTATATAATTTATTTAAAATAACATTTTCTTGAGCATCCCGTTTTAACTCTAAAACAACACGAACCCCTTCCATGTTTGATTCATCACGAAGATCAGAAATTCCATTAATAATTTTGTCACGGACTAATTCAGCAATTCGTTCTAACAATTTTGCTTTATTAACCTGATATGGAATTTCAGAAACAATAATACGACGTTTATTATTATTTTCTTCAATATCAATTTTTGAACGAATTGTAATTGTCCCATTCCCTGTTTCATAAGCTTTAATTAAACTATTTCCGGCAGTAATTAAGGCTCCTGTTGGAAAATCTGGTCCTTTAATAATTTTCATTAATTCAACAGTTGTAATATCGCCATTTTTTGTCAATGCAATAACACCGTCAATTACTTCATTTAAATTATGGGGAGGAATATTAGTTGCCATTCCAACAGCAATTCCACTTGCCCCATTAACTAGTAAATTTGGAAAGTAACCTGGTAAAAAAGTTGGTTCTTGTTCACTACCATCATAATTATCAATAAAAATGGTTGTTTCTTTTTCAATATCTTTAATTAGTTCACCAGCAATTTTACTCATTCTTGCTTCAGTATACCGCATTGCCGCTGGTGCATCACCATCCATTGATCCAAAATTACCATGACCATCAATTAAAGGATAACGATAAGAAAAATCTTGTGCCATTCGCACCATTGCTTCATATACAGCAGTATCACCATGAGGATGATATTTCCCAATTACTTCCCCAACAATTCGTGCTGATTTTTTATGTTGTTTATCATACGTCATATTTAAATCTCACATGGCATAGATAATTCGCCGATGAACTGGTTTTAGACCATCACGAACATCAGGAATTGCACGTGAAACAATAACTGACATTGCATAATCTAAAAAACCATTTTTCATTTCATCAGCAATATCAATATCACGAATTTTACCATCATAATCATATGTATCATTATCTAAATTCAATTTGTTCACCTCCTCTTAGACATCTAAATTCTTAACATATTTTGCATTCTCACGAATAAATTTTTTACGTGGTTCAACATTTTCTCCCATTAATTCATTACAAATTAAGTTTGCTTCAAATGCATTATTAACAGACACTTTTAATAATAATCGTCGTTCTGGATCCATTGTTGTTTCTCATAATTGTTCGGGATTCATTTCCCCTAATCCTTTGTAACGTTGAATCGTATAATTTTTAATATTTTTTGCTAATAATTCTTCTTTATAAGTTTCTAATTCATTATCACTATAAGCATAACGAATATTATTCCCATTTTGAATTTTATATAATGGTGGTTGTGCAATATAAATATTCCCATTTTCAATTAAATCTTTCATATAGCGATAAAAGAATGTTAATAATAAAATTCGAATATGAGCGCCATCAACATCAGCATCAGTCATAATAATTACTTTTTGATAACGTAGTTTTTTTTCATTAAAATTATCTTTAATACCAGCCCCTAATGCTGTAATAATAGAATTAATTTCATTATTTTCAAAAACTTTTATTTGCTTTGCTTTTTCAACATTTAATATTTTTCCTCTTAATGGTAGAATTGCTTGAAATCTTCGATTTCGGCCAGACTTTGCACTTCCTCCCGCTGAATCTCCTTCAACAATATAAAGTTCAGCAATATTAGAATCTTTTGTTTCACAATCAGCTAATTTTCCTGGTAAAGAAAAACTATCCATTACTGTTTTTCGACGAGTTGTTTCTTTTGCTCGTTGTGCCGCAATTCTTGCTTTTAAAGATAAATTTATCTTTTCAATAATATTTTTAGCATCTTCGGGATTTTCCAATAAATAACTATTTAACCCTTTCCCAACAATATTTGACACAATCTTTTTAACTTCACTATTTCCTAATTTTGTTTTTGTTTGACCTTCATATTGTGGATCAGGATGACGAATTGAAATAATTATTGTCATTCCTTCTTTTACATCATCTCAAGTAAATTTATCTTCACTTCCCTTATTATTTTTATTAATATTTTTAAAATAATGATTTAATTCTCGCACAATTGCTAATTTAATTCCCTCTTCGTGCGTTCCTCCCTCGTGAGTATTAATGTTATTACAAAAAGAAAAAATATTTTCAGAATAATTATCATTGTATTGTAAACCAAATTCAACAATAATATTATCTTCAATTCCTTCCACATAAAAAACATCATTTAATGGTGCTCCGATTGTTTTATTTAATTCTAAAACATAATCTTTAATTCCATTATTAAATTGATAAACAACTGATTTTTCTTCATCTTCTTCTCGTAAATCAACTAATGATATCTCTAACCCTTTATTTAAAAAAGCTAATTGTTTAATTCGATTTTGAATTGTTGAAAAACTAAAAATTGTTGTCTCTTTAAAAATCTTTTCATCTGGTAAAAAAGTAACTATGGTTCCAGTTTCATTAGTTGGACCAACTTCTTTAATTGGTGTTAAAATTTGACCACCAATATGAAACTCCATTAAATATTGTTTATTATTTTTTTTAATCTCAATTTTTAAATATTTACTTAAAGCATTAACAACACTAGCTCCTACTCCATGTAAACCCCCAGAAATTTTATAAGTGTTTGAATCAAATTTTCCTCCAGCATGTAACACAGTAAAAACAGTTTCTACCGTTGAAACTTTTGTTTTGGGGTGAATTTCAATTGGAATTCCTCGTCCATTATCCGTAATTGTAATTGATTCATCTTTATTGATTATAATTGTAATTTTATTAGCAAAGTTGGCTAATACTTCATCAATAGAATTATCAATAATTTCTCAAACTAAATGATGTAAACCTCTTACATTAGTGGCCCCAATATACATTCCCGGACGTTTACGAACTGCCTCTAAACCTTCTAAAACTTGAATCGAACCTGAATTATAATTATCACTCATATAATTTTCCTCATTTCTGTTCAATTTTATTTTACCATTATTACCTAATTTTAGGGTTAAATTATCAAATATATTTTAAAATATATTAAAAAAATATTTTTTTATTTTTAGTGTCTAATTTTACCCTGTATAAACTTATAAAATAAAAAAAAATAAAAGGTTAAGTTTTTATTTTTAATATAACTTAACCTTTTATTAATCTTATTTCCTATCATTTAAATTGCTTTTTTCTAATTTTTAATATAATCGAATTGGTAAAACTAATTGTTGTAATGAATCATCTTCATTTGCTGTAATAATTAATGGTTTTGTTTCATCAATCATTTTAATAGTAATTTTTTTTGTTCTAAATGCTTTTAAAGCATCTAAAATATATTTTGAATTAAAAGCAATTGTTTGATCTGAACCTTCAACTTTAAATTCTTTAATTTCCTCTTCGGTATTTCCAATTTCTTGAGTAAATGAAGTGACTAAAACTTTTTGTTCTTTAATTTTTAATGTTACAATTGTTGTCATTGCTTCATTTGATAAAACACTAGCTCGTTCAATAATTTTGATTAATTCACGATTATTAATTGTTAATGAAGTATTAAAATCTTCTGGAATAACTTTACTTGTGTCAGGATATTTTCCTTCAATAATTTTTGTTTGGACAACTGTATTATTAATAATAACACTAACTGATTTATCTGTAATTTTCATTCTAATTTCTTGGTCATTTTCTGAAATTAATCGTCCAATTTCATTAATAAACTTTCCTGGAATAATAACATCAAAATCATAACTATTACTATAACTAATTTTTTTATATGACAATCGGAATGAATCAGTTGCTGTAATCACTAATTGCTTATTATTTTGATCAGTTTTAATATTTAAACCATTAAAAACAATTTTTTTTTCTTTTTCTCCAATTGCAAAACTTGTTTGTGAAATAATTTCTTTTAATAACGCACTAGTAAAAATTACCTCTTTTCCTTCCGTCTCAAATGATAAATGTGGATAATCAATTGCATTTAAAGTATTTAAAATTGAATCAAAGTTATCTGCTTTAATTTTAATTAAACTACCTTCTACTGCTTCTAAGGTAATAAATTCGTCTTCAATTTTACGAATAACTTCAATAATAAATTTATTTTTTATTAAAACATTTCCAATTGATTTAATAACTAAATCATTTCCTACCAATATTTCTGATTTTATCGATGTATCACCATCAGAAGTCGTAAAAGTTATTTTATCTTTTTTAACTTCAATTAAAATTCCTAATAATGATGGAATCAATGTTTTTTGAGAAATTATTCGGCTTACTTTTAATAATTCATCTAATATTTTATCTCTTTTAATGCTTACAATCATTTTGTTACTCCTTACTAAACATTTAACATATATAAATTATATACTATTGTTAAAATTGTTTTTTATTTATTATTATTATAATGTAGAAAATGTGGAAAACTTTATGAAATTTTGAATAATATATATTTTTCTTAGAAAAAAACGGTGGAAAACATTGTGTTATTTTCCTTCAATTTTCTTACGAATTGTATTTATTAAATGTTTAAATTCTTTGTTTGTTGCAATTTGTGATTCAACTTTTTTAACACTATTCATTACTGTCGTATGGTCTTTTCCACCAAACTCAGTTCCGATTCTTGTAAAAGGATCATCTAATAATGTTCGACAAAAATACATTGCTAATTGGCGAGCTTGCATTACATTACTAACTCGTGATTTACTCATCATTGCTTTAACAGTAATATTATAATTATCAGCAACAATTTGTTTAATTTTTTTAGGGGTAATTTTCTCATTATTTTGTAAAGGAACATTTTTAAAGGCTTTTTCAACGTCAACTAATGTAATAATTTCATCTGGTTTTTTATTCATAACTGCTAAAAATAATAAACGCTTAACCGCCCCTTCTAACTTTCGAACATCACTATTAAAATTTAAGGCAATAAATTCTAGTGATTCTTCAGAAAATAATGCCAAGTTATTTTGGTATTTTAATTTTTGTTCTAATATTTTAAGAGCAGTTTCAAAATCGGGTGAATCTAAACCAATACTTAAACCATATGAAAAACGTGAAATAATTCTAGCTTCAAATCCACCAAGATCATCAGGATATTTATCGGAAGTAATAACAATTTGTTTGTTTTTTTCAATATATGAATTAAAAATATGAAAAAATAATTCATTTGTTTTATTTCGTTTCGCTAATAATTGAATGTCATCAATTAGTAAACAATCATAAATATCATATGATGTTTTAAAAGCTTCAATGATTTCATGACCCTGATTTAAGATATCCATTGCAATTTTTCCAAACTCATTAGCTTTTAAATATTTAACACGGGTATTTGTTTTATAAATTTCATTTACTTTATTTTCAATGGCATGTAGTAAATGGGTTTTTCCTAAGCCAGAATCACCATAAATAAACAGTGGATTTCATTTTTTTCCCAAATCTAAAGCAACAGCCAATGCTGCTTGCATTGCTTCACGATTAGAATCACCACGAACAAAGTTTTCAAAAGTATAATTTTCATAATAGTTACTATTATTGTTTTCTTTTAAAGTATCAATATTGTTAATGACAGATGCTTGTTTATTAATATTTTTTTCTAATTCAAAAGAAATGTTATATTCGATCCCCGTTAGTTTTTTTAAAATATTTTTAATTTTATCATTTAAGCCTGCTTCAAAAACCCCAATTGCAATTTCTGATTTTGTTGTAATTAAGCAATTATTGTCAGATACAGTATATAAATTAGTATCACTAATGTAATAATTGTAAATTTCAGGTGAAACTGATTCATCACGGGATAGGATGTCTTTAACCTCACTTCATAATTCTTTTGTGTTCAT